>JAGRGQ010000040.1 GCA_020445405.1 Gammaproteobacteria bacterium
TAAACGAACCCCATCGTGCGGTTGCGCAGTCGTCCGCGTTGTTGCTCGTTCATCCGTATCAGCGACTCCCCTCCAATGCGAATATCACCGGCGGTGGCCTTATCCAGACCGCCCAGGCAGTGCAGCAGCGTGCTTTTACCGGAGCCGGAGCTGCCGATCACCGCTACCCTTTCACCCGGTTCCAGGGTCATGTTGACGCCTTTCAAAACCTCGACCCGCAATTTACCCTCACTGAAGGTGCGCACGAGATTACGGCACTCCAGGACACTCGCCTCACTCATAGCGCAGCGCCTCCGCCGGCTGGGTTCTGGAGGCCCTCCAGGCGGGATAGAGGGTGGCGGCAAGGGATATCAGAAATGCACTCAGTGCGATCGTGCCAACATCTGTCCAGTTCAATTCCGAAGGCAGCGCACTGATATAGTAGATGTTCGGATCGAGAAAACTGACGCCGAAAAAGCTTTCGATCCAGTGCACGATCGATTCCAGATTCAGCGCCAGCGCAATGCCCCCGATCACTCCGGCAATGGTGCCGGTGACACCGATGGCTGCGCCCTGAACAATAAAAATCCAGCTGATACTGGCGGGAGAAATACCCAGGGTGCGCAGTATCGCGATATCGCTCTGTTTATCGGTCACCACCATCACCAGCGTGGAGACGATGTTGAACGCCGCCACAGCGACAATCAGAAACAGAATCAACCACATCATGCGCTTTTCAGTGCGCAGCGCGCTGAAAAAATTACGATGCTGGTACGTCCAGTCACTCACCCGGAAAACGCCGGGCAATGCATTGGCGAGTTCGCGCGACACCCTGGGAGCAAGAAACAGGTCGTCGAGTTTAAGGCGAACCCCGGTGACACCGTCCTCCATCTTCATCAGTTTCGCGGCATCTTCAAGGTGCACCAGGGCGACGCCCCGGTCGTACTCCCCCATCCCCACCTCGAAGATACCCTGCACGGTAAAACTTTTCAGCCGCGGCATCGAACCTGCCGGCGTCACGCGCAGCTGGGGCGTGACCACAGTCACTTTATCACCCAATCGCGCGTCCAGAATCGATGCCAGCTCGCGTCCCAGAATAATCCCGAAGCCGCCGGCCTCGAGGTCTTCGAGTCGGGATGAAAGCATATGCTCTCCGACCGTCGATACCGTTTTTTCGTAAGCCGGCAGGATGCCGCGCAGCAGCGCTCCGCTGACCTTACCCCCACGGGTCAGCATGGTCTGTGCCTCGATAAACGGTGCTTCCCCAATGACATTGGCATGTTTGCGCGCCATCCCGATCACTTCCGGCCAGTCCTGCAGGTTCTCCCGGTAGGCACTGATCGTGGCGTGGGAGGTCATCCCCAGAATCCGCTCGCGCACCTCCTTCTGAAAGCCATTCATCACGGACAGCACCGCAATCAGCGCCACCACACCCAACATGATGCCGAGCAGCGAGGTCAGTGAAATAAATGATATAAAGTGATTACGCCTTTTCGCCCGCGTGTAGCGCAATCCGATGTAGAGTTCCAGAGGCTTGAACATAGGAGGGGGATTAGATCACATTAGCGCGCAACAAAATGTTATATTTTATCTTAAATATCCAGTACAGGGGACCTGTTGCCATGAAGTATCCGACACTTCTGTTGATTTTTACCGTACTGCTGCCACTGACTCTGCCGGAGGCAACCGCGGACACACTTTTAATGGAATCCGCAGAGAACGCACCTGCCAGCGGCAACAACGGCGTTCGCCGACCGGGGCGCGGTGAAAGCATGGAGTCTGTGCGGCGCGCGTTTGGAGAACCCGATTCCATTCTTCCTGCGGTTGGAGATCCACCGATCACACGCTGGGTATACCAGCGATTTACCGTCTATTTCGAGTATCATCTGGTCATTACCAGCGTAATCAACCGTTGATCTGCATTGGTTCCGACCCCGGGAAGTCTGCAGGGTTCCCGGGTTGCGCCCGCGCTATTCCAGAGGTGGCAAGGTGCAGTGATGTTGGGGTTGCTTCCGGGCGGGCGAAAGCTTATTCGCCGTTATCTTCCGCTTTTTTGTTTTTGCCGATCTTACTCATGGGAATCACTTTGGCCGCTTGCATGTCGTCGGCATAGACGGGACGTTCCATGGCGGCCCCGGCGCTTGCCGCCAGTTCGCGCTCCCGCGCAGCGATCAGGCCAAGGCACATACGTACATCCTCGATGGTTTTGTCCGACAGCGGATGACGGGTTCCCGGTGCCGGGGTAATGTCCCTGATGACCGATCCCAATACTTTTCGCATTACCTGCAATATTTCGCGTTCTTTGTTTGTTTCATCCATCTGCGCTCACCTCGGATTCTGCCACCCAGTTTACTACACCTTTGCCAGTACCCCCACCAACAGTTCCCAGAAACGGTCGACGGATGCAATCTCGACCCGCTCACCGGGAGAGTGCGGATAGCGGATAGTCGGGCCGAACGAGATCATTTCGACATCGGGATAAGCGGCTCGCAGAATACCGCACTCCAGTCCGGCATGAATTGCGCCCGTGGCGGCGTCTCTTCCGAACTTCTCCCGATAAACCTCGCGCACCAGCTTCAGAATCGAAGAGGAGAGATCCGGCTTCCATCCCGGATAGTGGCCGTCGCAACCGGATTCGGCGCCGGCCAGGGTAAATAGCGACATGAGTTTTCCGCAGATATCGTCGCGCGCGGAGTCAACCGAACTGCGTACCAGATTACGGATCTCGATCTTTCCCTCAACTGCCGCCACGATGGCAAGATTATTCGAGCTCTCCACCAAATCCGGTATAGTGTCGCTCATGCGAAAAACGCCGCTGGGACAGGCGCAGACCGCATGCATCAGGCGTAACGCGTCGGACGGGTCCATCCAGCCGTTCAACGGGGTTTCAATGGTCTGCAGATCGATCCTGACAGCCGGATCCGCGTACTTCAATTCAGCCGCAAAAACCGACTGCCAGCGGTCGATAGACGCTTGCAGCCGCGTCAGATCGCGATCCGCGACAGCCACCAGCGCGAAGGCTTCCCGTGGAATCGCGTTACGCAGGTTTCCTGCATCCACCGAGTAAATTCTGAGGCTGAAGTCAAGCACCGCACTTTTCAACAGCCGGAACAGCAGCGAAACCGCGTTGCCCCGTCCGCGGTGAATATCCACGCCAGAATGGCCACCACGCAGTCCGGTAATGCTGACGCGGCATGCGACCCAATCTTTTTCAATGCATACCTGCCGGTAGGCGAGCGTGCTGTTGACGTTGGCGCCACCGGCACAGCCGATACAGAGCTCGCCCTCCTGCTCCGCGTCGGTGTTGATCAGTATCTCTCCCCGCAACAGGCCCGGTTTGAGGCCGAATGCACCGTCCATTCCGCTCTCTTCGTTGCTGGTAAAAAGTGCCTCCAGCGGACCATGTACCAGATCCCCGGATTCCATTGCAGCGAGAATCGCCGCCACGCCGATACCATTGTCGGCCCCCAGTGTGGTTCCCTCCGCAAGCACCCAGTCACCCTCCACCCGTGTCCTGAGTGGATCCCGGGTAAAGTCATGGCCGCTGCCTGCATTCGCCTGGGCCACCATATCCATATGGCCCTGCAGTATCACCCCCGGACGTTTCTCCCTGCCCACAGTCGCCGGTTTACGGATAATGACATTCCCGGCCTCGTCCACCAGGGTTTCCAGGTTCCGATCCTTGCCGAAGGCAGCGAGAAAATCACGCACTTCCGTTTCGTGCCTGGAGGGCCGGGGTATCTGGGTCAGCCGATGGAACTGACGCCATACGACCGCCGGCGTGAGCCTTTCGATTTCGCTGCTCATGCATGACCAACTGATTGCAGAAGTTTTTCAAGCCCCTTTTCATCGAGCACCGCAACCCCCAGTTTCCCCGCTTTATCCAGCTTAGAACCGGCATCCTCGCCCGCAACAAGATAATCGGTTTTACCGGATACGCTGCCGCTGACTTTCGCGCCGAGCGCCTGCAGTTGCTCTTTGATCTCGGCTCTCGGACGGCTCAGGGTACCGGTGAGCACCAGGGTCTTGCCGGCCAATGGCTGCTGCTCCGCCCGTGCAGCCTGCGTATCATTCCATCTGATACCGGCCGACTGCAGGGCGGTTATCACCTCGCGGTTATGCATCTGATGAAAGAAGGCGTGGATGTGTTCCGCCACCACCGGACCGACGTCGGGCACCGCCAGCAGCGACTCTGTGTCGGCCTTCATCAAGCCTGCCAGATTGCCGAAATGTTGTGCCAGTGC
The DNA here is from genome assembly GCA_020445405.1 of Gammaproteobacteria bacterium. Lineage (GTDB taxonomy): Bacteria > Pseudomonadota > Gammaproteobacteria > Chromatiales > Chromatiaceae > HKST-UBA178. The sequence goes on from JAGRGQ010000040.1 coordinate 4,224, forward strand.
GTGCGCTGTGGTTTCGCCCACTTCGCGGATGCCCAGCGCGTAGAGAAATCGCGCCAAAGTGGTCTCTTTGCTCTTTTCCAGCGCGGCGCAAAGATTCCGCGCCGACTTCTCTCCCATACGCTCAAGCCCGGAAAGTATCGCCGGATTCAGCTTCGTGAACAGATCGGCCGGGGTTTCAATCACCCCTTTTTCAACAAGCTGGTCAACCAACCTGTCACCCAGCCCTTCGATATCCAGAGCACGCCGGGATGCGAAATGCTTTATCGCCTCTTTGCGCTGCGCCGGGCAGTACAGACCGCCGCTGCAGCGCAGCACCACACCGTCGCCGTCCCGTATCAGGTCCGAACCGCACTCGGGACAGTGTGAGGGCATCCTGAATTCGATCAGATCGGGCGGGCGCCGCTCCGGCAGCACGCGCACCACCTGGGGGATGACATCACCGGCCCGGCGAATGACAACCGTATCGCCGACGCGTATATCCTTTCGCCGAACCTCGTCCGCATTGTGCAGGGTGGCGTTAGTCACGGTAACACCTGCCACATTTACCGGTTCCAGCCGCGCAACCGGCGTGACGGCACCGGTTCTGCCCACCTGCACCTCTATGGCCAGCAGGCGGGTCATCTCCTCCTGCGGCGGAAATTTTCTTGCAATCGCCCAACGCGGGTGGCGCGTGACAAATCCGAGACTCCGCTGCTGTCCGAGGTCATCCACTTTAAATACAATGCCATCAATTTCGTAACCAAGCTGAAATCGGCGTTTCTCCAACTCCCGATAATAGTGTTGGCAGCCGGTAACACCTTCAACGCGTCTCAATTCCGGGGAGACGGGCAGCCCCCAGCGGGGCAGCAGGCCGATTGCAGCGCTGTAGGTGACGGCGAGATCAGCGACGGACAGATCGCCAAAACCGTAACAGAACATCGCCAGCGGACGCTGCGCGGTAATCCGGGGATCGAGCTGACGCAGACTGCCGGCCGCGGCATTGCGCGGATTGGCAAACGTCTTTTCGCCCTTTTCGAGCGCGGATCGGTTGAACTTTTCAAATCCGGCGGTAGGCATGAAGATTTCACCTCTGACCTCCAGTACTTCGGGCCAATCGCCATCCAACAGCTGAAGCGGAACCGAAGGGATGGTGCGCACGTTCTGTGTCACATCTTCGCCATGCTCCCCGTCACCGCGCGTTGCGGCCTGAACCAACATGCCGGACTCGTACCGGAGATTGATCGCCAGCCCGTCAAGTTTTGGCTCCGCCGCATAGATGATCGGGGCGGCAACCTCCAGGCGTTCGCGCACCCGGCGGTCAAAATCCTCCAGTTCCCGGTCATTCAGCGCATTGTCGAGCGAGAGCATGGGGACTTTGTGCTCGACCTCTTCGAACGCCTCCAGCGGCCTGGCACCGACTCGTTGGGTGGGGGAAGCAGGTGTCACCAGTTCCGGATATTTACGTTCCAGAATTTGCAGCTCCCGCAACAGCCGGTCGAACTCACCGTCCGGTATCAGGGGATCGTCGAGCACATAATAGTGGTAGTTGTAGCGATCAATCTGCGCGCGCAGCGAGCCGACGCGTTCGGCTGCTTCGGGTGGCGTTCCCATTACGAATGCTCGCCCCGATGCAGATACAAGCCATCCCGATCCCACAGGCGTGCCGCCGCGGCGCTCCACTCGATGTCAGGGAATGAGTACATCAACTCCTGGCGATCCGGACCAACCGGCTGTGCTCGCTGATCTCTTCCCGGATATGCTCTATGGTCTGCCGGCTCAGTACGCTGCGCGTCTGGTCCAGCAACTCCGCATCCAGCAGCGCGGCTAGCCTTTGCGCGGCGGCGAGCATCTGTTTGAACGTCTCCGCACCGTCGAGTGGCCCCGGAAGCTGGGCAAAAAGGGTCACCCCCGGGGTAGCGAATCCCGTCATAGCATCCAGCGGGAAGGTGCCCGGCTCCACCAGGCTCGCCATGCTGAATACCGGTTCGTGATTCCCGCTTTCTGCATAACGATGAAATATCTCCATCTCACCGTATTCAAGCTGCAGGTCGCGCGCCGCCCGCATCAGGGCGTCGCCGCTGATCGCCTTGCTTCGGGCCATGATGTTCAACTGCAATATTTTCTTGGGAACCGGCTTATGCAGCTTATCCGCTGCGAGTGTATCGCCCGCATGGCTGAACTCGAAGGCGGTCTGCTCTGCCGGACGGAGCACCTTCCTCTCTGCGCGTTTCTGCTCGACAATCGCGCCCAGCTCCTTCAGCGTCTCGTCCAGGTCATCGGTTTCCTCGGTCCCGGAAACCTCGTCACTATCGCTGTCCCAAACCGGCTCCTGGCGACGCTCCGGCTCCGTCGAATTCTCTCGCTGGCGCCGCTCCGCTTTGTGAATGGCATTGACTCTGACGTTGATTTTTTTGTGCCGGTCCCAGAAGTAAATCCCCAGTATCAGGCCCACCCCGGCGAGAAAGAGAACAAGTCGAAGAATATCCGCGTCCATCCTGCGCTACCCGTTACAGTACATGTCACATTGCCGCCATCTGGGCAGCTTCCTCTACATCCACGGATACCAGACGCGAGACACCGGGTTCATGCATGGTAACACCCATCAGATGAGTGGCGATCTCCATGGTTATCTTGTTGTGCGTTATGAATATGAACTGTACCCGATCCGACATCGATTTGACCATATCGCAGAATCGCCCCACATTGGCGTCATCCAGCGGCGCATCCACTTCATCCAGCATGCAGAATGGCGCTGGATTGAGTTCAAAAATCGCGAATACCAGCGCAACCGCGGTCAGTGCTTTCTCTCCGCCGGAGAGCAGCTGGATACTGGAATTCCGCTTGCCCGGGGGCCGTGCCATAACCGTAACACCGGTATCGAGCAGATCCTCGCCGGTCAGCTGCAGATAAGCGTGTCCGCCGCCGAACAGACGGGGAAATTTCTCCTGCAAACCCGTGTTTACCTTGTCGAAAGTCTCTTTGAAGCGCGTGCGGGTTTCACGATCGATCTTGCGTATGGCGTTTTCCAGCGTCTGCAGCGACTCGCTGATATCTGCGTGCTGCGAATCCAGGTAGGTCTTGCGCTCGGACTGCTCCTGAAACTCTTCAATGGCGGCGAGATTGATCGCACCCAGGCGGCGGATTCTGGCATCCATCCGCAACGCCTCCTCCTGCCACCGTTCTACGCTCGCGTCCGCGGGAAGTTCACGAAACAGCTGATCCTGCTGGAAGCCACTTTCGCAAATCTGCTCTTCCAGCGTTCCGCACCTCACCTTGATCTCCTGGCGCGCCATCTTCGCCTGATCCCTTCGGTTTCTCTGTTCCTGAACATTCTGCTCCGCACCGGTGCGAAGCTGCTCCAGTTCGCGCAGCCGCGTGTCGATCTGCTCCAGCCGTCGGCGTGCCTCGGAAAGTTCAGCCTCAACTTCCAGACGCTGGGATAACAGCACCTCCAATATTTCACTCTGCTCCAGCAGCGGCGCCACTTTCTCCTCCAGCCCAAGTTTCAACTCCTCGCGCCGCTGTCGAAGGTGTGAGATCTGCCCCTGCATACGTTCCAGGCTCTGCTGCAGGGAGTCTCTCGAAGTGCGCATGGACTGAACCCGCAGCGCCAGCTCCTGGGTGGCTGCGCGCTGCAGCGATGTCTCTTCGCGGATCTGTTTCAGGTGCGCACCAAGCCTGTCACGTTCCCGCACCAGCGTTTCACGCCGATCGCCCAGCGTCTCCATCTCCTCCAGTGCGGCATGCAGTTTCTTCCGGGAATCCTCCAGCGCCATTTTTCCCTGGCTGATCAGCTCCTTCAGCTCATTCTGCTCGGTAATCACATGTTCGCTGCGATTGCGCAGATGTTCGTCTCTCTCCCGTTTACCGCTGAGCAGTGAGCGGATCTCGGAGAGAGCGCGGCTGGCCTGATTGAGCGTTGCCTGACGATCATCCCGCGACAGTTCCGTTTCCCGCAGTTGGCGGCGGCCGAGCTCCAGCGCGGCGGACCGCTCCTCTACCGAATTTTCCAGCTGCCGGATATCGTCCTTCAACGTCCGGATCTCCTGCTCCCTTTCCAGTACGCCGGTACCCTGCGCTTCATCCCGACTCAGACGCAGCCAATTTTTTCCAAGCCAAATCCCATCTCTGGTGACGATCGAATACCCCGGGGCGAGGCCATTGCGCTGTGCCAGCGCCTCTTCCAGATTCTCTGCGGTGGATATCCCGAACAGGATCGTCTGCAACGGCCACGGTGCCTTCATTCGACGGACCAGAGCATTTGTCGGCGGCGACTCCAGACCCTCGACCGCAGCGGTATCGTGCAACACCAGCGCGCCGGATTGGAGCGAATCGAGTTCTCTCGCAAGTTCATCAAATCCGTTTACGCCAACCGACTGAAGATGAAAACCCAGCACAGACTCCGCCGCTTTTTCCCAGCCGGCCTCGACTTCTATCACCTGAGCCAGCCTCGCGGCTCCGGCGGCGCCGCGTTCGTCAAGCCACGCGGAGACGCTATCGCCCGATTTCCCGAGTGCCGCCTCCTGCAGTGCCTCGAGCGCCGCAAGACGTCCTCCGGCCATCTGCAGTCTCTCCCGCTCCGCATCCAGCGCCAGGCCGGATAGATTATTTTCCTGCCGAAGCTCTTCTATCCGCAACGCGACGCTTTCAAGCTCCCCCTCCTGCTCGGCCAGGATCTCCTGCTGCGACTGATGGCTGCTCTCAAGCTCGGCTATCTCCTCCCCAAGCTGAGGATTACTGAGACGGCTTAACTCATCGTCCAGTTTTTCAATCCGACGCTGCAGGCTCTCCTCCTGCTGCTCATGATGATTGATGCGCGTTCGCTCGACCTGCGCGGTCTGCGCCGGTTCAGCCGCTTTGCGATTAAAGGTCTCCCACTCAACCTGCCACGAGTGCATGGCGGTTTCAGCCTCCTGCAGGCGCTCCGCTGCACGCTCCTCGATCGTTCTCAGCTGCTCCAGCCGCGGCGCCTGCTCCTGCAGCGCTGCGGATACCTGCGCCAGGCCCGACTCATCCTGCTGCCGATGTTCATTGGATTGCTGCCAGGCCTGTTCGGTCTGCTCCAGCTCCTGCTCCAACCGGGCTCTGGTTTCACGGGCGAATTGTATTGCCTGTTCGACCCGGGCTACCTCACCGCCGACCGTGTAGTACCTCCCCTGCACCTGGTTGAAATGTTCATTCGCCTCTACGTGTCTTTCCCGCTCCTGGTCAATCTCCGCCTCAAGGCGGCGCTGCCGGGCTATGGCGGCTTCCAGCCCCGTTTCCAACTCGCTGATCGACTGATCGTGCCGGGATAGTTCGAGATGCAGTTTGTGCCAGCGCAACGCCAGCAACTCCGCCTGCAGGCGACGCTCCCGCGCTTTATACTCTTTATATCTTTCCGCGGTGGCCGCCTGCCGCTTGAGATGTTCCAGTTGTTTGGTTATTTCATCGATTAAGTCATTTAATCTGCTCAGATTGTCACGCGTGTGATCTATTCTGTTCTGGGTCTCCCGGCGGCGCTCCTTGTATTTGGAAATACCCGCCGCCTCCTCCAGGAAAGCGCGCAGATCCTCCGGCCTGGCTTCGATCAGCCGGGAGATCATGCCCTGCTCTATAATGGAATAACTTCTCGGCCCCAGCCCGGTTCCGAGGAACAGGCCGGTGATGTCTCTGCGCCGGCAGCGTACACCGTTCATAAAGTAATTGGACTGTCCGTCCCGGGAGATCACCCTTTTTACCGAAATGTGGTTGTACTTTGCGTACTCACCCCCCGCTCCGCCATCCGTATTGTCAAATATCAGCTCGATATTCGCGATGCCAACCGGTTTGCGCGAGGTGGATCCGTTGAAGATGACGTCAGCCATCGAATCGCCGCGCAGCATTTTCGCTGAACTCTCCCCCATTACCCAGCGCACCGCATCGATCACATTCGACTTGCCACAGCCATTGGGGCCCACCACTCCCACCAGGTTGCCGGGCAGCGGCACAGTGGTCGGATCAACGAAAGACTTGAATCCGGCGAGCTTTATTTTCTCTAAGCGCATAGGCCGCTAAGATACAGAGTGACAAGCGTTGATACAAGCGGTTGAAATATATAGAATATAAATTAGAAGTATATTATATATCTTTGTTTTATAATGATTTTAATAGAATTTTTTCTGTGCAGTATCAGGTTTTTCTTCTGGCCGGATCGCAACTTCCGTATAATCGCGATAGATCAACCTGCAAACCGCCATAAGACGGATCTGTCATGTCCAGTCAGCCAACCAAGCGTTTAGAGACATTTGCAAACCCACAGCAGTCGCGCGACTACACAATCAGGATCCGCATACCCGAGTTTACCTGCTTATGTCCCAAAACAGGTCAGCCCGATTTTGCGGAGATTACCCTGGAGTATGTGGCGGACCGGCTGTGCGTTGAGTTGAAATCGTTAAAGACGTATATCTGGTCATACCGCAATGAAGGCGCTTTTCACGAAGCGGTAACCAATCGGATTCTGGATGACCTGGTGGCCGCCGTTAATCCCCGCTTTCTTCGTGTGACCGCCGATTTCAACGTCCGTGGAGGCATTTACACCAAAGTCGTGGCTGAACACAGAGCTGATGGATGGCAGATACCCACTCCCGTGCGGCTTGCCTGAGCGGCGCGGTGATTGGAGTTCATCCCTGCAGGAGGCGGCGCAGCGTTTTTAAGCCAAGGGCATAGCGCTCTTCCTGATTCGCTCGTTTATCCTGCGGCAGGGCGGAAAATGCGCCCGCTGTCACGATTCAGCTCACCTGCGCATCCTGACCATCTTCAGAGAGATCTTCCCGCCGCTCAGTTTATTGTGGCTTCGAGTTCCTTCGCCTCTGCCGCGTAAGGAGAGTTCTTGTGATCCCTGATAATGCGCGCCAGTACCTTTTTGGCCTCTTCGTTTTTACCGGCCTTATTCAATGCGTAGCCGACATGGTACGCGACTTCCGGATTTTCCGGCATTTTTGCAAATGCCTCCCTCAGCAAGTTCAGGCCTTTGTCGTACTGGCCGAAGTTTACCAGGATCCAGCCGTAGGTATCCGCGATTTCGGGCTTATCCGGAGAGAGTCTGAATGCACGTTCACTCAGTGCGATGGCCCTGTCGTTGTTGTATTTCTGATAAAGCCACGCCAGATTGTTCAAGACCACTATGTTGTCCGGCAGTTTCTCAAGTACCTTCTCATATTCGGAAACGGCTTTTTCCTGATCTCCCCACTCCTGCAGATGGTTGGCGTAGATGGATCTGAAATCAGCGTCTTCCGGATTTTTCTGTAACCAGTCGCTGAGTTGATCCAGGCTTTTCTCCTTGTCACCCGCCAGTTTGTACAGTTGTGCCAGTTGCAGTGCCAGATCTCTGGCCGGCTGAATTGCGTACGCCTTTTCGAAATTTGCGATCGCCTCCGCTGTTTTCTTCTGCCTGAGCAGCGTCAGCCCCTCCAATCTATAACCAAGGCTCTGCTCTGGATACTTACTTTGAAGCGTCTTTGCAATCTCCATAGACTCTTCATATTTTTCCTCCAGCAGTGCGATATCGCCCAATGCCCCCAACGCCGGAAGATAATCGGCATCGGCCTCAAGTGCCGACTTGAGATTGATGCGCGCTTCGTTGTAATTTTTCACCCGCTTCAAGGCGTTGGCCAGCAGCGTTCTATTCTGTGGCGTCGGCTGAATATCCGTCATCTGCTTGAAACTCTGAACTGCGCTGTTGATCTCCCCGGTGGCAACCTGGCTCATCCCGAGCACCCGCAATACGTTCGCGTCATCGGGGAATACGGATATGGTTTCCCTGGCCACGCGCAGCGCTTTCAGATTTTCTCCATCATGCAGATAGGCCTGGACAAGCAGTACGCCCGGCTTGCTCGATTCGGGATTCTTTTCCTGGGCCTGCAATAACCATCGGTACATCCCCTCGCGATTTTTCCTGTGCTCTTCGAGACCCGCCATACCCAACAGCGCTGTTAAATTTTCCGGGTCTCTCTCCAATACTGCCCGAAATTGCTCTTCCGTCTTATCCAGGCGATTGTGCGACAGTTCGATCCGGGCGAGATTAATCCGGGCGGTGGCGAAAGATGGATCGATTTCCAGCGCCTGCAGAAATTTTTCACGGGCTTTGACTTCGTCCCCTGAAGCCAGATAAGCCAGACCGGTAAGGTTGTAAGCAAGTGGATTATCGGGCGAACGTTTCTCCAACGCCTGGCTCGCCTCCAGCGCCTTCCCGACCTCCTTGTTTTTAAGATGGGAGAGCACCAGCATTACATCCGCCTGTATCAGGTCCTGCCCAAGATCGACCGCCGACTGCAGCTCATCAATTGCGCTTTTGGTTTCGCCGCTGGCAAGCAGTCCGAAGGCGAGTTGAGTGCGCAGTGAAGCTATGTCCGGCATCTGCTCAACCGCTTTGGAGAGCAGTTCCGAACCCTCCTCGAAACGACCGGTCCGCAGGTAAGCATTGCCCAGCATGGCTTTGAGCTGCACATCCTCCGGATGAACCGCCAACCCCGATTCCAACACTGTGATCGCCTTTTGATACTGGTGCAGCTTGATTCTGGTCGCTGCCAGCAGCTTGATTGTGGGCAGATGACCGGCGAGCGCAGCGAGTGCCCTTGCGAGATACTCCTCCGCCTGCAGGTATTCACCGTTACCGAACAGAATGGCGCCGTAGATCAACTGACTTTGCGGATGATTTGGAATCAGATTCAGCACCTGCCGAATATATTCCTCCGCCTCTTTCGTCTTTTTCTGCTGAAAGGCGGAGACGCCATTGAGATAGATGACCATCGGACTCTCGGGTGCAATCCTGTTCAGTACCTCGAGGTCTGTTGCCGCCGCGTCGTAGTTCGACTGCTGCAGATAAACGACAGTCCGCCCCAGCAGCCCCCGCAGCTCCTCTGGTTTTTTATGCAGAACATGATCATAATCCGCCAGCGCTTTGTCCAACTGATTTTGCTGCTTCAGGATCTCGCCGCGCAGTATGCGTCCCTCCAGATTATCCGGATATTTCTCCAGAAAGGCATCGAGCATCCTTCCGCCTTCCTCGTGATCTCCTGAGGCGATGGTTACCCGGGCCATACCCAGCTGCGCAGTTTCATTTTCCGCTTGACTGGAAAGCGCCTGCTGATACGAAGTGCGCGCATCAGCGAGCGAGCCTGTCGCCAGGTAAGCCTGACCGCGCAGATTGTAGACGCCCGCCTGTATGCTGCCGGACAGGGTTGGATCCGGTTCAATCTTCTTGAGAATCTCATCGAATTTCTGCTGCAGCAGATAGGCCTGCCCCAACTCCAGCTGCCACAACTCCTTGCTGGCGTTGAGCCGGACTGCGCGTTCTATCTCCTTCTCCGCGGATGCGCCATCGCCTGCACGCAGGTAGAGCTTTCCAAGCAGAAGACGGGCATCGACGTTTGACGGGTCCTGTTGCAGTGAATTCTTCAGCTGAATGACCGCAGCTTCGATCTTGCCCTGTTTCAGATACGCTTTGGCTTCATCGAGAAATTCGTTGCTGTCTCCGGCGTGCAGCGTAGACATGAAGAAAAGCAACAGTAATGCAACTACCGATCTTATCGCGCCCATGATATTCCCTAATAACCAGCAGTTTCAAAGCAGAGCCGCTCAAATGCTGTACGGTTTAAACGCTGAGGTTATATTTTCGCATCAGATTATACAGCGTCGGCCGGGTGATCCCCAGCATATCCGCGGTGTGAGACACATTATTATCAGAGAAATTAAGGGCTCTGATAACCGCCCGGCATTCGGCAGCCTCGCGCACTTCGCGCAGATTAAACGGCTGGCTATTTGTTTCAAGCACATCCATCTCCAGATCCTGCTCCGTCAACAGTGCGCCGTCTGCCATGATGATTGCACGCTTCACCCGGTTTTCAAGTTCCCGAACGTTACCGGGCCAGCTGTATTGCTCTATCGCTTCCAAAGCCTTCTGAGTAAATCCCTTGACCGGCCGGTTCAGTTGTTGTGCAAAACGCTGCAGAAACCAGCGTGCCAATACCACGGTATCCCCCTGCCGCTCCTTCAGCGAGGGAATGCGGATGGTGGCTTCATTGATGCGGTAGTAGAGGTCTTCACGGAACAGCTGTTCTCTCGACATCTCCATCAGATCACGATGCGTCGCGCACACGACACGGACATCCACCGGAATCTCTTTACGCCCGCCAATGCGTTCAATCACTCTCTCTTGCAGAAAGCGCAGTAGTTTGGCTTGCAGTGGGAGTGGCATATCGCCGATTTCATCAAGAAACAGTATGCCTCCTTCAGCATGCTCTATCTTTCCCTGAGTGGTTTTGGTTGCCCCGGTAAATGCGCCCTTCTCATACCCGAAGAGTTCGCTTTCCAGCAGATTTTCGGGAATCGCGGCACAATTGATCGCAACCAGACGAGAGTCAGCGCGTGCGCTGAGCGCATGCAGCGCCTTGACCAGCACCTCTTTACCGGTGCCGCTCTCTCCCAGAATCAGCGTGGAGACATCAGTTGGCGCCAGCTTTTCGATTGTCCTGCAGACCTTCAGCATTTCCGGGCTTACTGCAACAATCCCATCCAATGGCGAAATGGATTTTTCCGTTGCCAGCTGACGGTTCTCCTGCTCCAGGCTGTGCAGTCTGGCAGCACGGTCCACGACCAGCGCCAATAACTCGGGTTCGATCGGTTTCTCGTAAAAATCGTAGGCGCCCAATCCGATCGCACGGACCGCATTGGTCCGGTCGTTGTGCCCGGTCACCACAATCACCTTGGTATCCGGGGAAAGTCTGAGTATCTCTTCAAGCGCGGCAAACCCCTCGGACACGCCGCCCGGATCGGGAGGAAGTCCAAGATCGAGCGTAACCACCGCGGGCTCCATTCGTCTGAGCTGTGCAATCGCCGCCTCTCTGTCCGCAGCCAGTCCCACTTCGAAATCTTCAAAACTCCAGCGAAGTTGACTCTGGAGCCCCGGATCGTCCTCCACAATCAATAATTTCTTTACCTGTTCGCTCAAAATAGTGGTACTCCCTGTGAAACTGATCTCGGCTAATTCTGAATCAGATATCGGCAAATGGTATTACAATCTTGAACTCGGTTCCCTCTCCCGGCGTACTGGCTACTGAAACCTGACCACCAATGCTATGGATAAATTCCCGGACCTCGTAGGCGCCAATGCCCATTCCGGTCAAGCCTTTGGTCGAGTCGAATGGACGAAACAGACGGTCACGTATGAACTGGGTGTCCATGCCGCAGCCTGAATCCGTCACTTTCAACACTGCCTGTTCGTTGGACGATGAAAGCGTAACCCGGATGCTGCCATCCGGGGGAGTGGCATCCTGGGCGTTCTGAATCACATGCCCGATAATAGCCTCCATCCTGTCCATATCGGCGTAGATCCAGAGCTGTTCCTTTTCGGTGTTCAGCGAGGGTTTGGGTAACTGTGCCGATTTTGCAGCAACCGCTGATCGAGTGATCTCCACCAGTTCAACCCTGGTGCGCTTGTTCCCCGGTGTCGCGCTTCTGAGATGGGCCATGAGCCGGTTCATTTTTGTCACGGAATTTTCGATGGTCATCATTGCATCGTCGATAAACTCCGGATTCATTTTATGTTTTTCCGAATTTTTAACAACCAGCGATAACTGTGCGATAAGATTTTTCAAGTCGTGAACCACGAATGCGGACAGGCGGTTGAACCCCTCGAACTGCTGGGCATCGGCCAGCGCCTGACTGGTTTCGTACAACGCGAGATAACTTGCCGCCTGACGTCCAGCTGTTTTCAGCAGGTCCAGATTTTCCCAGTTGAGTTTGGTATCAGCCCGGGGGCGTGTCAGGATAGTGAACCCGATGATGTGTTCATCATGAATCAGAGGCACGATAAGCCATACCCCTTCCATCGATGTAAGCCAGCCCGGGAGTCTGAGTTCTTCGTAGTTCTCCGGATCCTGTTCGACCTCGCTCACGATCACCACCCACTGCCGTTCATCCAGAAACTTGAGCAGTGAGCCCAGCCGGTGATCTCCTTCAATCTGCGGAACCGCCTGGTTGCGGTTTGCCGCGAGGAAACACCCTTTTCTCTCCGAGCACAGCCACAGCAGGCCCCCGGAGCTGTCGACGATCTCCCCCAGCGCCCAGATCACCCGTTCAAACAGCGGGGTATTGATGTCCTGACCTGAGAGCAACCGGATCAGACGCAGCCACTCCTCCCGGTAGTCATAGCGGTAACTGAAAAAGTGTTTGTTGAAAAAGACCTTGGCGCGGGCCCGTACCTGTCCGGAGAACAGAATCGCCACCAGGATCAGAAATGCCGCGAAGAAAAAAGTGATCTGCAGTACAGATCCCCAGGCACCGCCGTATACTTTGATGTAGTAGCCGGCAAACGCCATCAGCAGCATATATACGCCGGCACTGAGGAGCGTGGTAGTGTGGAATACCACTCTTCTGGATACAAAAATTTCAAAAGACCAGGTGGGATTGCGTGCGGCCGAAATCGCCAACAGCGGCACCGTTATGGCATAAATGCCGCCCCTTGCGTACCACAGGTCCGAGTTTATTCTTTTAAACAGCAGCGCGTCTGAAAATATATAGAAATCGAACATGAACATGCCGCCGAGGCCAAAGCAGAGATATTTGATGCCCCAGCGCTGTTCGGACGGTGTGTTGCGGTAGAGCTGCTCCACCATCATCATGCCGGCGATGGCGCTTACCACCTGTCCCAGATAACGCATGTCCATGAATACAAAAGCCGGCACGTATCTGTCCGGCACAACCAGAATGATACTGGCCAGAAAAACCAGCAGCGCCGTAATACGGTAACCCTTGCCGGAGTTACCCTTATAGCGTGACATCTGCGAGAGCAATCCGATCAGAAAGGCGCACCAGGCGATATTTTTCAGTGCTTCTATGGACCATATCACGCTGACCGGGACAACTTTCATCTCCGATTGCACCGCAAAAATCGTAGCCCAGAGCGTGGCCACGATAGTGGCGGCCAGCATCAGACCACCCTGCAGACGGCCACGCCAGCTGGTCGCAAGCAGCAGCGACAAAATCAGATAGAGAACAGCTGCGATGGTAAAGCCGAGGAATCCAAAATCAGACATCGCAACTCCCTATGCGGACCGGCCATGGACGGCGGCTATCTCGTGTATCGGGTAGATGCGTGGCTGGCTCTGCGGCAGAAACCGTCCGCGTACGGAGAGTATGAGTTGCCAACTCAGCGGGCACCCTTGCCCATCAAGACCACTTCGACAGTTTCGAGGAGGATCACCAGATCCAGAAAAATATTCATATTTTTCACATAGTAAAGGTCATACTGCAGCTTCTGCTTGGCATCCTCAAGGGTTGAACCATACTGATAACGGAGTTGTGCCCATCCGGTCAGTCCCGGCTTGACCCGGTGCCGCTCGCGGTAGTACGGGATCGTTTTCTCCAGATCCAACACAAACTCCGGCCGTTCCGGCCGTGGGCCGACCAGACTCATATCCCCCTTGAGCACGTTGTAAAGCTGTGGCAACTCATCCAGTCTTGTCTTGCGAAGCAGGGCCCCGAGGGCGGTTATCCTGGAGTCATTGTCGCTTGCCCATCGGGCAATACCGTCGGATTCGGCGTCGGTGCGCATACTGCGAAACTTGTGCACCCTGATATATTTACCATCCTCTCCGACCCGCACCTGATTGTAGAAGACCGGGTCGCGCCCTCTGGATTCGATGACGCTGGCCAACGCCACCGCCAGAAAAACGGGTGAGAAAATTAGAATCATCAACAGACTGACGGTGATGTCCAATGCCCGCTTGCCGTTTTTTCCGCCGACACCGACGTGGAAGCCGGGGGAGTAATAGATCCAGCTCGGATGGAGCAGGTCTATGTTGATACGGGATGTCTCTTTTTCGAAAAAAGTAAGCAAATCAAAAATAACGATCCCCGACATTTTGCAGTCGAGGATATCGTCCACCGGCAATCCTTTTCGGCGATCATCCACTGCTATGACGATCTCATTTATTTCCAGTTTGGTGACCAGATCGAGCAGGGAGCCGCTCAGCTCTATCTGTTTCTCATCGTCGATAATATTGTTGCCGTCTTCCAGCCGCACGTACTTGACCACGTTAAAACCCAACCGTTCCGGTTCACTTTCCACCAGATGGTCGATACGGGCCGCATTCATTCCGGATCCGAGCACCAGAACGCGGTGTTTCTGAGATTCGGTACCGGCGAAGTAGAAAAAGATCGTGCGCAGCGTAAGCAGCGCGGCCAGCGATAACAGCATGGCGAGACCGAATACGCCGCGACCCAGGAAAAGTCCTGGAAACCAGTAAAACACGAGACTCATCGCCATCGTCGCCAGGAAAAAGCTGATACCGAGCCTGACCAGCAGCGCCGCGGGTTCCTGGAGTCCGCGCTGATAGAGACCCATGGCAAGCATTGAGGCGGAGGTCAGCGTAGCGTACAGCGCTGCCGATGAGTGGAGATAACCATCCAGTATGTCAGGCTGTGCTTCTCCAAAACTGGCGCGAACAGCGTACCCTCCGAATACACAGAGATAGAGCAACGTGAGTTCCAGCCCCCCGAGGAGAAGATACAGTCTGGATACATAGTGACCGAATAGTCTTATCATTGCTTACCGGTTCCGGAAATCGACCGGTCTATTCAGCCGCTGTCCGGAAATACATCGTGTTTGCCTCATTGCCTTTGCGACTAGGTCGGGATTGAGCAACCTGTCTGATTCCGTTATCCCGACCTTCTCCGAAAAGGTGCAGAAAAATGCGTTCGAGCGGACAAGATTTGATCCGAATACCCGGTGACTGCTCATCGCTTTTCAAACGCACGGTTTCGATCCACACCCAATTAACATCTCTTCATCGGCCGCTTTCCTGATTGCTGGAGGGGTCACCGGCGAAGTCGCGTGAGTATACCGTATCGGTCAGCAACTTATACACCCCCGTGCTCCGGCAACAGGCAGACGATCCGATACTGTTTTCTCCTGTCGCCTGGAGCGGGACAGCTGAGTTACAATCGCACGATGACCGACCTGCCTCGCCGCCGGTACTGCAATATTCAGCTTGGCTGGAGCCGCCGCTGCACTTCCAACTGTGCGACGTCATCGTGCCAGGCGCATGCTGAATGTCACAATGCCGATGGCAGGAGCGGCTCAATTTAAGAATTCATCGATATTGCCGAAAGTTCCCGCTGAAGGTACACACAACAAAAAGCTCAGTAACAAAGGACTCTTAATGTTTGATTTCGAAAAAGTGAAAATTGGTGTATTGGGACTGGGGTACGTTGGTCTGCCACTGGCGGTGGAATTTGGCAAGCAGATCCCCACTATTGGCCTGGATATCAATCGGGCGCGAGTCGA
The DNA here is from genome assembly GCA_020445405.1 of Gammaproteobacteria bacterium. Classification (GTDB taxonomy): domain Bacteria; phylum Pseudomonadota; class Gammaproteobacteria; order Chromatiales; family Chromatiaceae; genus HKST-UBA178. The sequence goes on from JAGRGQ010000040.1 coordinate 19,510, forward strand.
TGAGCTGAAATCCGGCAAGGACAGTTCGCTTGAAGTCGATCCCAGCGAACTGGCGACCGCAACGCTGCTGGAGTATACCTCCGCGCCGGAAGATCTCTCCGAATGCAACTTCTATATCGTCACAGTACCGACCCCCATTGACCGGCATAAACAACCGGACCTCTCTCCGTTGATAGGCGCCAGCCGTATGCTCGGAAAACTGTTGAAGACGGGCGACATAGCCGTGTTCGAATCCACCGTTTATCCGGGTGCCACCGAGGAGGTTTGCGTTCCGCTGATGGAAGAGGTTTCGGGTTTGAAGTTCAACCGGGATTTCTTTATCGGATACAGTCCCGAACGAATTAATCCAGGGGATAAGGAACACCGCCTCACGACGATAAAAAAGATCACCTCCGGTTCCACACCGGAAGTTGCCGGCATCGTCGATCAACTATACCGCCGGATCATACGAGCCGGCACCCACAAAGCGAGCAGCATCAGAGTCGCGGAAGCGGCCAAGGTGATTGAAAATACACAACGCGACGTAAACATAGCCTTGATCAATGAGCTGGCCCTTATATTCAACCGTCTTGGAATCGACACGCTCGAAGTGCTGGAGGCGGCCGGCAGCAAATGGAATTTCCTCCCGTTCAGACCGGGGCTGGTGGGTGGACACTGCATCGGGGTCGATCCTTACTACCTGACGCACAAGGCTCAGGCAATCGGTTACCAGCCCGAAATCATTCTTGCGGGGCGACGTATCAACGACGGCATGGGAGCCTATATCGTCGGTGAAGTGGTCAAGCTGATGATAAAAAAACAGCTGCCGATTGCCGGCGGAAAAGTTCTCATTCTGGGGCTGACCTTCAAGGAGAATTGTCCCGATATACGCAACACCCGTGTGGTGGACATCGTCAACGAGTTCCGCAGCTACGATACGGATGTCGATGTCTACGATCCCTGGATCGATCCAGTGGAAGCCGAACGCGAGTACGGCATTACGCCCGTCACCGATTTGCAGGAACGTCACTACGACGCACTCGTGCTGGCGGTGGCTCATCGGGAATTTCTCGCCATCGGCGCGGAACAGCTGCGCAGATACTGCAAGCCGGATGGGGTACTTTACGATGTCAAGCACGTACTTCCGACGAGTGAATCCGACGGCAGGCTTTGACCGGGGATTGTGAATGAAAATATTGATAACCGGCAGTGCCGGGTTCATAGGTTCCGCGCTCTCTCTGCGCTTGCTGGAGCGCGGCGATCAAGTCATTGGCATTGATAATCTTAACGACTACTATGACGTCGGGTTGAAACGGGCGCGGCTGGCCAGGACACAGAACCATCCCGGTTTCAGTGATCTTCGGGTTGCATTGGAGGATCGCGATGCCATTGCTGCCGTGTTCCGGGAACACCGGCCCGAGCGTGTTGTCAATCTTGCGGCCCAGGCGGGAGTCCGCTACTCGATAGAGAATCCAGCGGCCTACATCGATACCAATCTGGTTGGTTTCGGCAATATTTTGGAAGGGTGCCGGCACAACGAAGTGGAGCATCTGGTCTACGCCTCCAGCAGTTCGGTTTACGGTGCCAATACCCGTATGCCTTTTTCGGTTCACGACAATGTCAACCATCCGGTGAGCCTGTATGCGGCAAGTAAAAAAGCCAATGAATTAATGGCGCATACTTACAGCCATCTGTTCGGAATAGCGACCACCGGTTTGCGCTTTTTTACCGTTTACGGCCCTTGGGGCCGTCCTGATATGGCACTGTTCAAGTTTACCCGTCAGATACTTGCCGGCGAGCCGATCGACGTATTCAATTACGGCAATCACCGGCGCGATTTCACTTATATCGACGATATCGTTGAGGGTGTTGTCCGTGTGCTGGACCGGCCCGCACGGCCCAATCCCGACTGGAGTGGTGACGATCCGGATTCCGCATCGAGTAACGCGCCCTATCGGTTATATAATATCGGCAACAACCGGCCGGTGGAGCTGAGCCATTACATAGAAGTGCTGGAACAGTGTCTGGGCCTGAAAGCGCGTAAAAATCTGCTGCCGCTGCAACCCGGCGATGTCCCGGACACTTTCGCCGACGTCCGGGATCTGATACGGGACACTGGTTACAAACCCGACACGCCGATCAGCGAGGGGGTGCGGAAATTCGTTGAATGGTATCGGGATTACTATGCAGTCTAGCTAGCCGCCATCGCATCCTCCGCCGGGATATTGAGGATGCAGCAAACCCTCCATTTTGATACGTGCACTCGTCAGGCTTTGACCACACCTCCGAAAAGTTTGATCAGGCTGTTGATGAAACGTTCCAGTTCCAGTGACATCAGTGCAAATTCCACATCGAAACGGGTGGCATGGTCCTCGCCCCCATTTTCGGCTGCGGCTTCCTGAATCAGATCCGGAAACTTCAACCGCTTCAGCGCCAGCTCCGCTGTCAATACAAAACCAACTTTTTCACGCCACTCCAGCGACATCCTGACAACCTCTTTTCCAGCTTTCAGGTGAGCCGCAATCTCGCTGCCCTCCAGATCCTGATGCCGGCAGCGGACCACGCCTCCTGCCTCAGCCGGACCCCGCAGCTCGCATTCGTCACCGACAGCGAACGCCGGCGGCAACCTTTTGTGCTGAAGCCAGTCGGTCATGGCGCGTACCGGAGCGTTGTTGACCTCCAGCGGTCGCAACGGCAGGCTGCCCAACGTCTCGCGCAGCAGCGTGATCAGCTCTTCAGCCCGTTTCCGGCTGGCGCTGTCGATCAGCAACCAGGCGTTGCGGTGATCGATATAAGCGTAGGTCAGAACGGTTTTGGTGAATGCCTTTGGCAGCATATCGAGCAGAATCTCATCCTTGATCTCCCCTCTTTCACGGCGCCTGATCTTACGCCCCCCCGCCTCCTCCAGATCCGCAATGCGTTGCGTCAACTGCTGATTCACGACCGCCGCAGGGAGTATCTTCTGCTCGTGGCGCATGCAGATCATGGTGCAGTGTGAGACGGCGTGTACCAGCAGCTTGCCGTGGCGTCCGAGCGGCGGCTCCCATCCATGTGTCGACACTTCCAGGGTGCCGCATTTGCGGCTGGGCCTGCCGAGCAACTTCTCGTGCAACGCTTCAGCGGTCAGTTCAAAGGGCGTGCTCAGCAGGTAGATCTGCAGATTTCTGAACCACATGGGGCCTCCCCGGAAAAAATGGCGCATTATGGCGAAACATCAGCCTGCTTACCAGAGAATCCGCCCCTTGATCAGAACCTGTCCGCAATTGTGATATTAATCAGTTTTTCATCCGTACCGGCAGCCGGCGGGCTCCCCAGGTACCAGGCTTCGCTTCAAACACCCCGGGACAGGGCGTCGCGCAACGGATGCAGTTTCCATCTGCATCCAGGTTCCACTGACCCAGCTGATACCAGTCGCGTTCGATCAGCAGGGCGCCGCAATGCGCGCAATTTGTGCTCCCGCCACGGCGATCATGTACATTTCCTGTATAAGCGAAATGAACACCGTTTGCGATAGCTATATTCCTTGCCAGCGTCAGGGTTTCGGGCGGTGTCGGCGGCGTATCGCGCATTTTCCAGTCCGGATGAAATGCGGTGAAGTGCATCGGCACATCGGGTCCGAGATTGGCGACTACCCAGCGTGTCATCTCATTCAGTTCCGTTTCGGAATCGTTCTCTCCGGGGATCAGTAATGTAGTCAGCTCCAGCCACACTCCGCTCTGTTCTCTCAGATAAACAAGCGTATCGAGTACCGGCTGAAGATGTCCGCCCGTGAGTTTGTGGTAGAAGCGCTCGCTGAACGCCTTCAAGTCGACATTGGCCGCGTCAATATGACGGAAAAACTCGGCTCTGGGCGCTACGGAGATATAGCCCGCGGTTACCGCCACGGTTTTGACCCCCAATTCATGGCAGGCCACCGCAGTGTCGATCGCGTACTCCATGAATATGACCGGATCATTGTAGGTGAATGCCACGCTGCGGCATCCGAGTTCGTTCGCTCTGCGGGCGATATCCGCTGGAGATGCGGCATCCGCCAGCGTATCCATTTCACGGGATTTGCTCATATCCCAGTTCTGACAGAAACGGCAGGCAAGGTTGCAGCCTGCGGTCCCGAACGAAAATACCGCGGTTCCGGGGTAAAAGTGGTTGAGGGGTTTTTTTTCGATGGGATCGACACAGAAACCGCTGGAACGCCCATAGGTGGTCAGCACGATTTTTCCGGCCTCGCATGCGCGCACGAAACAGAGGCCCTGCTGCCCCTCTTTCAGACGGCAGGCTCGCGGACAGAGATCGCATTCCACCCGCCCGTCTTCCAACACATGCCAATACTTTGTGGGATGGGTCAATATCTTTGCGTTCAATTCAAAAACTCCTTTTGAACCGTGGATGGCGCTCCGCTGCCACCCTCTAACTTTCATTATAGTTCCTGTTGAAGCTTGATTTTTTCCGACATGCTCATATTGTTAAAACAAAGGCGGACGCTCGAAGGAGGATTTCAAATGAGCAGAGTACAGCCAGCTGCGGTGGCAGGTATGTTTTATCCGGCGGACCCTGATCAGTTACGCGCGGATATAAAGCAGTATTTGGCGCAGGCCGGAAGAAAATCGGCATCCCCCCTCAAGGCGTTGATTGCCCCGCATGCGGGTTATATCTACTCCGGGCCGGTGGCCGGCAACGCGTATGCCCAGCTTGCGTCACAATCCGATACGATCAGCCGGGTAGTCATCCTGGCGCCGGCACATCGGGTGGCTTTTGCCGGCATTGCCTATCCCAGTGCAGCGGTTTTTCGTACCCCGTTGGGTGATATTGAAGTGGACAGGGAGGCAGTGCGCTCCATCGCCGGGCTTCCGCAACTGCAACAGCGTGACGATGCCTTCAGCAATGAACACAGCATCGAAGTACATCTTCCGTTCCTGCAGGAGACGCTCACCGGTTTCAAAATCGTACCGCTTCTGGTGGGGAATGCCACGCCGTCCCAGGTAGATGAAGTGCTGGAATCACTCTGGGGTGGCAGCGAAACCCTGATCTTGATCAGCTCGGACCTCAGCCACTATCTCAGTTACGACGCCGCCCGGAAGATGGACAGGGAGGCGACCAGCGCGATAGAGTCCCTGAATCCCGAAGCTCTCTCTTATCACCACGCATGCGGCAGAATACCGGTCGGCGGTCTGTTGCTGGCCGCGCGGCGCCACCGCTTGCAGGTGGAGACACTCGATCTTCGCAGTTCGGGAGATACAGCGGGAACCCGTGACCGTGTTGTGGGGTATGGCGCCTATGCGCTCTCCTGAGACACCAGCAGCCTTCGATGACGGCGAACGGTCGGTGCTGCTGGAGCTGGCCGGAAGGTCCATTCGCCACGGACTGGAGAATGGCTGTCAGATCTCTCTCGATCCGGCTGCCTATCCGGAAAAACTGCGGCAGGTGCGCGCCAGCTTCGTGACATTGAACCGTGGCGGCAACTTAAGAGGTTGTATCGGGCACCTGAAAGCGATTCAACCGCTGGTTTCGGATGTTGCCGAAAATGCCTATTCGGCGGCTTTTCGGGATCCCAGATTTACCCCGCTTGACGCCAGTGAGGTGGAGGGGCTTGAGCTGCATATTTCGGTGCTGACGCCGGCAACCGAGATCATTTTCACATCGCAGTCTGATCTGCTCGAAAAGATTCGTCCCGGCGTTGACGGGTTGATTCTGATGCTCGGACGGCAGCAGGGTACGTTCCTGCCGTCAGTCTGGGAGTCCCTGCCGGACTCGCGCACTTTTTTGGAGCATCTGAAGTTGAAGGCGGGTCTGGCTCGTGGCTACTGGTCCCGGGAGATTAAAATCTTTCGCTATCAGACCGAATCCTTCGCCTCATCCTTGCACGCAACTGCCGGTTCCAACTAACGCCTGATCACTAAACAGAGCCTGGTGAGCGCCAGACAGGCACCCTCACGCAGGCATCACCGCTGGCTGCTTGTACCCCGTCTCATGGCCACCCGCTCTCCGTGCTGCTGTCCGAAATGCGTGCCTGGAAGGCGTGCTGCGGGGGATGGCGGGGTGGAGGCTATCCATCCCGCGTCGTATCGGTGGGAATATCGAGGGCTCCGGGAGAGCCGGGTTGCACGATCTGTGGCTCTCGGGCCGCTTTTTTCATCTGATGGGATAAGTCGCCATTGCAACATCAGGTTGTTTGTCCGGGCGACCGTCGGTCTGGCGGCGGCCATTCCCGCAGTCAGCGTGCGCCCGCTGGAACAGGTGGGTCGGCCGGGAACCAGCCATGAGCAGAAGAGAACGTCAGGGTGTACCCAGGCAGGTACCGATGGATCCTTCGGCGCATTTCCTGCCGTTTGGCCATATCGCATGGTCCAGCATCGCTCCGGTCAACTGCGATCCTCCGAGATTCGCCCCGGTCAGGTCCGCGTAGCTCAGGTCGGCACCGGTCAGGTCGGTGTAGGAGAGATCCGTATTCCGCAGCGTGGTACCTTTCATATCCGCTTTTCTAAGGTCAGCGTGGCTCAGGTCCGAACCGCTGAGATCGGCATAGCGGATATCGGCACTGTTGAGCCTGGCTCCGGTAAAACGACTGTACCTGAACCAGGCATTGCCAAGGTTGGCCCCCTCCAGATCCGCGGCTTCTGCAACCAGTTTTTCGGCCCGGCAATTGTGCCAGTCGACACCCGGGGCGGGATTTGACGAACAGTCCCGATCGGGCGGCAGTTCCGGGCCGCCAAGATACAGTCCGTAGCCGAGCGCGGCCAACACCAGCAGCGTGACCACCCCTATGCCCGTTACCGGCAGATCCCGCTTCCCGACGATCTGACGAAGCGCGGTTTTTGCCTCCCGGTGCCGCTCTATGAGTTCTGGTTCGGCCTGACGCCGATCATCCGCGGGTAGTCTGCCATCGCTGCCCTTTCTTCTGTCCAGGCCGGTGCGTTCGTCCTCCCGCAGTCTGGCTCTCAGCAGTGCGGGGTCACCTGCATGCAGCGTCCGGCGCATCTCAGGCGGCAACAGTTCCGGCACTTCGATCACAGGCTGCCAGGCAGTTTTGTCCAAACTGACCTGCGCGTCCGGACCAAAACGGCCCAACAGCAGCGAACGGCGTATGGCACCGTTGGGAAAAGGCCCCTCCACCTCTTCGTGGGACTTTACATACCAAAGTCTCTGCTTACTCGGTTCGTTCTCGCTCACGCTCTTCCCATGCAGACGCAGCCATCTATCGGCCTATCACGAATATTCTCACAGAGTCCGCGCAGCGGGGAACAGCGAGCGTCCTGCGCAACCATGGGTTGCCCAGTCCCCGGCCCTCGTCAATATCCGACTGCAACCTCTCTATTCGGGGTGCCTCCGTCCCTTCCCAGCTGTTCTTACAACGTCAACTGAGCAGTCCCCCTGCTATCCTGCATCGGCCGTTACCGGTATAAACTATAATTCCATGATTGTTTTGAACGGGACTCCTTCGAGCGAATGGAGATATCCAATTCCATCACCGGTTATCGGATAAGCCTTGAGCGGATCAGGAATACGCTGCTGGAATCTTTGCGCGTCGGACAGATATTACAGGCCAGAGCGCTGACATCGACGCAGAACAGTCAGGTCCGGCTGCGCATCGGGAAGCTTGATATCCTGGCGCGTACGCAGGCCGGCATCTCTGCCGGTGACAATTTGACGCTGCAGGTAATAAAGGCTGCCAACCCGCTGCAGTTGAAACTGATCCAGGAGATCAGTTCCCATCAACTGCAGACTGAGGCGATGCGCGTGGCGCTGCCGCAGCAGACTCCGGTTTCCCACCTGATAAAGCAGCTCATTGCCCTGACTCCGGCGCCGCCCGGCGGTCAACCCGGGCTGCCTCCAACCCGGCAGCCAACACCGGTTTCGCAGCCTCTGCCGCTGCCCACGGCTATGGACCGGGCAGCCACAGAGGCAAAACCGGCAGGTGCCGCAACGGCGGATACACTGCGATCTTTACCTTCGACCCAGAGCGCCGGCAGCAGGTTGCAATCCGCCATCGCCAACTTACTGCCGGGAGAGGATGCGGCAAGGCTTTCCCAGACAGTCGGCCGAATCCTCAATTTACAAATCCTGCCCGGTGAAAATCCGATCGCCGAAAACATACGCCTCGCATTCGCGCGCTCCGGGTTGTTTCTTGAGTCCGCACTGGCCACCGGCAGCGCACCGCCTGACGATATGAAGCGCAGCATCCTGGAGCTGCTGCTGCAATTGCGCCCGCTGCTGGCGGCTGCCCAGTCTGCCCATCAGCCGGTCTCCTCGCAGGCCATTGAGAGAGGTTTCGATCCGGTCGGGTTTTTCACCGAGCTGGTTTCTCATGCCGAGGGAAGTCTGGCCAGGATTCTGTTTAACCAGCTCTCCTCACTGCCAGGCGATAACGCCAATCAGCAGATCTGGCAATTCGAACTCCCCTATCGTCACAATGAGAGTTGCGACAGTTTCAGGGTGCAGATAGAGAGAGAGACAAAACAGGGTAAAAAGGGAATACAGGAGACTCTCTGGTCGGTGGGACTGGATTTCGAACTGGAACCGATCGGGCCGATTCATGCCCGGCTGGTACTGACCGGGGAGGAGATATCCAGCCGGTTCACCGCCGAGTACGCTGAAACCGCGCGTCTTCTGGAGGAGGCACTGCCGCATCTGGCAAATGCATTTTCACGCGCGGGTCTCAAGGTCGGTACACTCAGTGCAGTCCGGGGAACAACCGAAAATGCACCCCGCCCACGCTTCCCGCTGCTGGATGAGAGGGCATGAAAGAGAGCGATGATCGTAAACTGGATGTAGCCGTTGCGCTGCTTTACGATGGTGAGAACGCACCGAAAGTTACCGCGAAAGGGCGCGGCGAGCTGGCGAACAGAATATTGAGTTTGGCCGAACAGCACGGCATTCCGTTGCAGGGCGATCCGGAACTTGCCGCGATTCTGTCGCAGATTCCGGTGGGCAACGAAATACCCGAAGCTCTCTACCGGGCGATCGCAGAAGTGATCAGCTTTGCCTATATGGTATCGGGCAAGCGCCCGCCGGGGTTCAAGGAGCCTGCATAAGCGGTCAATCCTTTTGTCCCCGGCCATGCTGGTTGCGGTCATCCAGTTCATGCTGCTCCCGCGACTCCTGTATTTTCCGGTCCTCCTGCGCGTAACGGGAGACGACCTTGTCCAGCACCTGACTTCGCATATGCTTCTGCTGCCAGTTCTCCATCTGGCTGGTGCGATTCTGCCGGCTGGCCAGTACGATTTTTTTCTGCGCCTCGATGGCTTTTTCCAGTTTCTCCAGAAAAGCGCGGTATTCTTGCAGCTGGGCCGCCGACATCCCCATCTGAGAACTCTCCCGAAACCGCTGCAGGTACTCCTCGTGATATCGCCTGAGCTCTTCCAGCCGGGCTTCCTGGTCATGCATCAGCCGCTGAGACTGGCCGAAGGATCTGGCCGCTTTTCGCTCCCGGGATTCCGCCACGCGCTGGACCGGTTTGAATCTTTTCGATTGCACCATGGGCAGTTCTCTTTATTCCGTCTCCGTTTTAACCGCTCACCGTAACTTCCTGCGTTGCAGGAAACAACGACATCAGATCATCGCAGCTCTGTTCGAGGCTGACCGGCGTACCCATCTCCTGCCTCAGAAAACCCTCCAGCGTCGGCATCGCTTCGATTGCCGTATCGATTCTATCGTCCGTACCCCGTTCGTACGCCCCGACGCTGATCAGATCCTGATTCTGCCGATAGACCGAGTATAGCTGTTTAAAGCTGCGTGCCGCCTGTTGATGCTCAACACTTGTCACGTCATTCATGGCCCGGCTGATCGAAGCTTCGATATCGATGGCGGGATAGTGGCCGCTTTCCGCCAGTTTCCGGGAGAGGACAATATGCCCATCCAGTATCGCCCGTGCCGCATCGGCGATAGGATCGTTCTGATCGTCCCCTTCCGTCAATACCGTATAAAAAGCGGTGACCGAGCCGCCGTCCTTGTCTCCGTTTCCGGCCCGTTCCACCAACTGCGGCAGTTTGGCGAATACAGAGGGGGGATATCCTTTTGTCGCCGGCGGCTCATGAATCGCCAGTGCAATTTCACGCTGCGCCTGGGCAAAGCGGGTCAGTGAATCCATCAGCAGCAGCACATGCTTCCCCTGGTCCCGAAAATACTCCGCGATGCTGGTTGCAAGCATGGCCCCGTGCATGCGCCGAAGCGGCGGATTATCCGCCGGTACCGCAACCACGACCGCCCTGGACAGCCCTTCCTCGCCCAGGCTGTTTTCGACGAACTCCTTTACCTCGCGCCCCCTCTCCCCGATCAGCCCAACCACGGTGACGTCCGCGTTGGTATAGCGCGTCATCATCCCCAGCAGCACACTTTTACCCACGCCGGACCCTGCAAAAAGTCCGAGCCGCTGACCACGTCCGACGCTCAACAGCGAATTGATCGCACGCACGCCAACATCGAGCGGTTTCCTGATCGGCGTACGCGCCAGCGGATTGTAACTCTGCCCGGTCAGTGATCGCCGTTCAATGACGTGAATCGGTCCTTTGCCGTCCAGTGGCCGGCCGGCACCGTCGATGACCCGGCCCAGCAGATAATCGCCCACCATCGCTTCGCAGACTCTGCCGGTGGGAATCACCCGCGCGTCCTGCTCCAGCCCACGGATATCCCCGGTAGGCATCAGGTAGAGGCTTTCGCCGGAAAAACCGACCACCTCCGCTTCGATGCGTTCACCATTTCCGCTGATCACTTCGCACTGACCGCCGATCGCTGCACGACAGCCCACGGCTTCCAACGTCAGGCCGACCATGCGGGTCAGTTTCCCTTCGACCACCAGTCCACGGTTCTCCGCGACCCGCTCCCTGCATCTGGCCAGTCGCGACCGCCAGATCTTACTGCGGTTGATATCCGGGGAGATCATGCTGTCTCCTGCTCACGTTCGTCGCCCAGCAACGGGGCAATCAACGATGCGAGCCGTGACTCCAGCGTCGCATCGACCTGCGAACTTTCGGTGAGGATGCGGCAACCCCCTCTGGCGACCACAGGATCTTCAATAATCTTCCAGCCCAGTTCGTTCTCGCTCAATTCATAAATTCTGCGCACCAGGGTCGCATCCTCGGGGTGCAGAACCACTCTGATGCCTCTGGAAGAGACTGGAAGAATCGACAATGCTTCGCGCACAACACCGATGATCTGCTCCGGATCGGTTCTCACTTCACGCCGCACCAGCTGGCGTACCATGGAGATAACCATCTCAATCAATTCGTGTTCAACCTGATCGTCCAACTGCTGTAACGGCCGATCCAGCAGAGCCATCAGCTGGTCGAAGCGGTTTACGGTTGCGGTCAGTTCGACCCGACCCTTGGCGAGAGCCTCGTTGTGACCATATTCGAACCCCTCCTTTCTGCCCTGCTCAAACCCCTCTTCGTATGCCGCTTTTTGAATCTGTTCAAGCTGATCAGCGGTCAGCGGGGAGCCACTCCCGTCAATCTCGTCCACATCGACTTCACTCGCCCGCATGTTGGGTGGGGACCACTGTTTTATCTCCCCGGCTCCGCCCGCGGTGATCACTTTAGACGAAGTCTTCACCACCGCCTCCGAGCATGATCTCTCCCGCCTCCGCCAATCTACGGGTGACCGACAGGATCTCCTTCTGCGCCGCTTCGACGTCGCTCAGGCGGGCCGGCGCAGCGGCTTCCAGATCGTCGCGCAGCATCTCGGCAGCGCGTTTGGACATGTTCTTGAATATCTTCTCCTTCAGTCCCTCTTCGGCACCGCGCAGGGCCAGCATCAGTTGATCCGATGCCACCTCGCGCAGCAGCGTCTGGATACCCCGGTCATCCACCTCGATGAGGTTCTCGAAGACGAACATATTGTCCTGAATCTCCTGGGCGAGATCCTGGTCCGCCGAGGTAACCTGTTCAATAATGTTGCTCTCGATCGAGCCTTCAATCAGATTGAGTATGTTTGCCGCGGTTTTCACCCCGCCAAGCGAGGATGATTTCACATTGCTGGCACCGGTAAACTGCTTCTCCAGGATTTCATCCAGCTCCTGCAGCGCGGCCGGCTGGATGCCGTCCAGTGTGGCGATACGCATGATAATGTCCGGACGCATCCGCTCCGGAAACAGCGCCAGCACCTCCGCCGCCTGATCGGGATCCAGAAAGGAGAGAACTATAGCGATAATCTGAGGATGCTCCAGCCTGATCAGTTCGGCGATGGAACGCGCGTCCATCCATTTGAGCTGTTCCAGCCCTTTGCTGTTGCGACCCAGCAATATGCGGTCGATCACGCCCCCGGCCTTATCCACCCCAAGGGCCTTGTTCAGAACGTTGCGGATATACTCATCGGAATCCACACCCAGTGAGGTCTGATCGCGCAGCGTATCGACAAAGGAGCGCATGACCGTCTCCATGCTTTCGGTGCGTACATTGGTCATGCCCGCCATGGCCAGCCCCAGCTCCTGAACCTCCTTCGGTCCCATGTGCGTCAGGATCGCAGCGGCATCCGCCTCACCCAGAGCCAGCAGCAGGATCGCCGCCCGGTCCACCCCTTTCAGTTTAGTGGCATTATCCGGCATCTTCGGCAATCCAACTCTTCACGACCTGGGCGACGCGCTTGGGGTCGTCGGATACCATCTGGCGCGCCGCATCCAGTGTCTCCTGATATGCCTCCGGTCCAGGCAGTCGAAACGCGCTGCCGCCCGCCGGCAGACCGCCATCGGTACCCTCTTTCCCGTCGCCACCCGCAGCATCAGCTTCACCCTCTTTACCGCTCTTCGCTACGACCGGCGGAGCGGTCAGACGATGCATGGTCGGTCTGAGTACGAAGAAGATCAGTATCAGGACCAGCAGCACGCCGCCAATCTGTCGGGCCAGATCCCAGACCCAGGGCTGCTCCCAGATCGCCGGTTCCGGCAACGGCTGCATCTCCTCCGGTGCCATGAATGAGGCATTGATCACGCGTACACTGTCGCCTCTGGCTGAATTGAATCCAATGGCATCCTTCACCAGTTGGGTAATCCGGCTTAGCTCTTCCGGGGTGCGTTCGACCCGGGTGCTCTCGCCATCGGCATTTACACCGACCTTGTCGTTTACCACCACCGCAACCGACAGGCGCCGGACTTTGCCGCTGGAAAGCCGGGTGTGGCTGATAGTCTTGTCCAGTTCGAAGTTGCGGGTGGCGCGTTTGCTCGAGTTCAGCTGCTGCCCGCTTCCCGCCGCATCACCGGCCGCACCGCCTGCCTGTTCCGGTGCCACGCCTGCTGCCGGCGGCTGGTTGCTGAGAGCGCCCGGTACACCCTGTACGGCACCCAGACGGCTGGCCTGCTCATCGACCTGTTCGCTTCTCAGCGCCGGCAGATCTGGGTTGAATCTCTCCGATGTCTGTTCGGTGACGGTAAAATCCAGTTCCGCAGTGACCTGCGCGCGTATATTGTCCAGGCCGAGGATCGGAGCAAGTATGTTCTCCACGCGCTGACGATAGTGCTCCTCCTGCTGTTTGCTGTATTCAAACTGACTGGCGGTAAGCAGCATATCGCGGCTCTCTTTCGCGCCGCTAAGCATCTCCCCTTTGTGGTCGACCACGGTGACCTCCCCGATTTCCAGTTCAGGGACGCTGGAAGCGACCAGATGGGCAATCGCGGCGACCTGGGATTTTTCCAGGCTGCGTCCGCTGCGCAGCTTGACCACCACCGAAGCGCTGGGTTTTTTGTGGTCACGCAGAAAGACCGACTGTTTCGGCGTAGCCAAGTGTACCCGTGCACTCTCTATATTGGTCAGCGTGGCGATTGTGCGCGCCAGCTCCCCTTCGAGTGCGCGGTGAAACCGGGCCGCTTCCATGGCTCTGCTGGTTCCGAATCCCGTCTCCTGCTGCAATAACTCGAAGCCGAGGCTGTCGCCATGCGGCAAACCCTGGCCGGCAAGTTTTATCCTCGCCTCCTGTAATTTTCCGGATTCGACCATCACTGCGCCGGTCGAATCGTCAATTCTGAACGCTATCCCCGCCTGGGTCAGTGCTTCGACAATTTCGGTTGCGTCCTTTTGCGCCAGGTTGCCGTACAGCAGGCTGTAGCTCGGGGTTTGCGACCAGAGAACCACGGCGACGCCCAGCGCTACGCTGGCCGCGATACCGATCATCACGCCGAGCTGCCGGACCACGGGATTCCGGCCCAGGCTTTGCGGATGCAGTTGTACTGCCACCCGGTTTTCCGACTTTGCGTTCTCCATCGAATCAGGCACCTCAGTCCAATTCCGTCCAATCGCTCCAGATCTTTATCAGGCAGTGTCCCTCCATAAACACGCGCTTTTCTGCTTCCACCGGTCACCCCGGCCCATACCGGAATGGGGTAAAAGCGTGTCTCCAGCCGGCGACTAGATAGGCATGTTCATGACCTCTTTATAGGCGTCTATCAACTTGTTTCTTACCTGAACCATCGCTTCGAACGAGATATCGGATTTCTGCACCGCAACCATCACCTCAGCCAGATTCACCTCCTTGTCTCCCAACTCGAATGCCTGTTTCATCTCACTCGCCTGCAGCTGGGTCCGGTTGACACTGTCGATGGTCTGTTTCAGCATGCTGCTGAAACTGACACTCTCCGCGCCCGGATCCGTCAATTCCGGATTGCCCATCGCCTGAGCCTTGATCACGCGCATCTGCGCCAGTACCTGATCGATGTTGTTCACGCTCATTTCATTTTTTCCTGCAGCCGGTTATCGGTTTTTCGGTAATATGCTGAATCGTTGTGTAAATTGCAGTTTATATGCCAATTTTCTCAGCCGGGTATCGACACCCCGGCGTCGCGCAGCCGGGCGATTTTGTAACGCAGCGTGCGCTGGCTGATCCCCAGTTTCTCTGCCGCGTTCTTCCGGCTGCCATTTCCGTCGCGCAGCGCATCCAGAATGATCTGTTCCTCGCGTGATCTGAGGTTATCGTTGAGGCTGTTCTGCCCCGGTGAATCCAGTTTCTGATCGGCGCTCCCGGTCACCGCTTCGAAATTCAGATGCCCGGGTGTCAGATTCCCGCCGTTGGAGAGAATCAACGCACGCTGAATCACATTCTCGAGTTCACGAACGTTACCCGGCCAGCGGTGCTGCAGCAGTTGTTCCTCCACCGCTTCCGACAGCGCCGGCGTTCCGCTTCGGTACGCTGCCGCGTGACGCTGAAGCAGAAAGCGGGCCAGCGGCAGAAGATCCCGCATGCGCTCCCGCAGCGGCGGCAGCGTCAGTGGAAATACATTCAGTCGATAATAGAGATCCTCGCGAAAACGGCCGGCCGCAACCTCTTCCCTGAGATTTCTGTTGGTGGTGGCAAGTACCCTGACATCGAGCTGGATCAGCTTGCGCCCGCCAACCCGTTCCACCTCCCGCTCCTGCAGCACCCGCAGCA
>JAGRGQ010000041.1 GCA_020445405.1 Gammaproteobacteria bacterium
AATAGATGTGGTTACCGGTAACGGGCTATTGCGTATCCACGAACTGCAGATGCCGGGGAAAAGAGTTGTATCGGCGGCCGATTTTCTCAATGCCCGAACCGTACAAGGAATGCAGCTTGGCCGGCCCGGGTCTCTCTAGCCGAAATGCCAGGGCATCCGCGGCAATACTGCTGCAGCAGCTTTATCGGGGGCGCTCTCTCTCCGCTCTGCTCGACAGCGGCATGGACGGGATTGCGGCAGCGGATACCGCGCTGGTCAAGGAGTTTTGCTTTGGCGTGGCGCGCTGGTGGCCGCAACTGGAGGCGCTTGCGGCACTGCTGCTTGTTCGGCCCCTGAAACCGAAGGATGAGGATATAAGCGCGTTGATACTGCTCGGCCTGTACCAGCTATTGCATATGCGGGTAGCGCCGCACGCGGCGCTGGCGGAAACGGTTGAGGCGGCACGGGTGTTAAAAAAACCCTGGGCCAGCGGTCTGATAAATGCCGTATTAAGGCGCTTCCAGCGGGAGCGGCAGGCGTTACTGGAGCGGGTTCAAGGGAAATCCGCGGCCCGTTATGCCTGCCCGGACTGGTTGTTGCAGCGTTTCAGCCAGGCGTGGCCCGATCACTGGGTGCAGCTGGTCGAGGCGTCGCTGGAGCGCCCTCCCATGAGTCTGCGGGTCAACCTCAGCCGGACCAGTCGGCAAACATATATCGAGATGCTGAGGCAGGCGGGTATGCCGGCAGCGCCCATTCCCTGGGTCGATTCGGGTCTGGTTCTGAAAAATGCTGTCGGCATCGAGCGCCTGCCCGGCTTCGAAGCAGGGCTGGTATCGGTGCAGGATGGCGGCGCCCAGCTCGCCGCGGGTGTGTTGAAACCGGCTGCCGGCGAGTCGGTGCTGGACTGTTGCGCCGCGCCGGGTGGGAAAAGCGGTCACCTGCTGGAGTGGGCCAACGCCATCGCACTGACTGCGGTGGATATAGATCCGCAGCGAAACAGCAGGGTGCGGGAGAATCTGGACCGCCTCTCATTTGCGGCGGAAATCTATCAGGGCGATGCATCCCGACCTTGCGGCGCCTGGGCGGCGAGGCACTACGACCGTATTCTTCTGGATGTGCCCTGCACCGCTACCGGCGTCATTCGCAGGCATCCGGATATCAAGCTGCTGCGCAAAGCGGACGATGTCGCGCCTCTGGTTGAGATGCAGCGGCGGATACTGCATGCGATCTGGCCATTGCTGAAACCGGGGGGCATACTGCTGTACGCCACCTGTTCGCTGCTCCCCGAGGAGAATCACCGGCAGGTTGCGTCTTTTCTTGATGTCCGCAGCGATGCCCGCGAACGGGTGATCGAAAACAGATGGGGGCACGCCTGCGAAGTCGGCCGACAGACGCTGCCCGGAGAGGACACGATGGACGGTTTCTACTACGCATGCCTGGAGAAGTGTTGAACGTGGCTGGACTATCGAAATTTCGCTGGCTGCTGCTGCCACTGATATTGCTGCTGTCATCGCCGGCTTCGAGTGCCGAGTTCAAGATAAAGAACCTCTCCAGCAGGCTGGCGGACGGCGAGTACTGGATGGAAGCGGATATCGATTATCGGTTTTCCGATAAGGCGATCGAAGCGCTGGTGAATGGTGTACCCCTGACGCTGGAGGTACATGTTCAGCTGCGGGATAAAGATGCCTGGATCTGGCAGGACGACCTGATAGACGCGAGACTGCGTTATCGGATTCGTTATCTTGCGCTGGCAGCGGTTTACCAGGTGGTGGATCTCCAGGCCGATACCCACCAGAACTTTCATACCCAGCGCTCTGCATTCGAGGCGCTGGGTGAAATCCGGAACTTCTCCCTGATATCAGCGGATAAACTGGAAAAAGGCAAAAGCTATCGGTTGTCACTGCGCAGCAGCCTGGACATCGAAGCGTTGCCGCTGCCGTTGCGACCCATGGCTTATGTCACGGCATCCTGGAAACTGAACAGTGACTGGAGCGAGCTGGTGATCAAGCCATGAAAAGATGGCGCGGCGGGGCTCTGCCCGTGTTCGGGCTGTTGGCTCTGGTTCTGGTATCGCTGCACCTGATGAGCAGTGCGGTGCAGAACACGGAGGAGCTGAGCCGTCTGTTCATTCCGCTGCTGGTCGCCAGCATGCTCGGGTTGTTCACGCTGCTGATCCTAATCGGTATCAACATGGGTCAGCTGCTGCTCAGTTACCGCCGCAGGGCGGCGGGCTCCGGATTGACACTGCGCATGGTGATCATGTTCGTTGTACTTTCGCTGGCCCCGGTTACCGTAGTCTACTACTACTCGCAACAGTTTCTGCTCCAGGGAATCGAGAGCTGGTTCGATGTTAAGATCGACCAGGCGATGGAGGATGCGCTTGGACTGAGCCGCGCATCGCTCGACCTGCATAAAAAGGAGCGGCTCAAGTCGACCCAGATTCTGCTGTCGGATCTTACCGGCAGCTCCGTTGCCGGACTCAGCCTCAGTCTCGGGGATCTGCGGGACAAGTTCGGTGCTTCGGAGTTGTCCCTGTTTGATGGTGCAGGTGCCGTTGTGGCCATGAGTAATGTAGACCCCACGATTCTCGTTCCCAGTCAACCGGATGCCTCTATTCTGCAGCAGGTCAGGGATGGACACGATTTCGTAGGACTGGATCCCCGCGGCGAAGGCGCCCAGCTGGAAGTGCGGGTGATGGTGAAAGACGCCGAACGGGATTTCTACCTGCAGGCGCTCTACCCCACCTCGACCAGCATCGCCAATCTCACCGAGACAGTACAGGGCGCCTACAACTACTACAAGGAGATGGCATTTCTGCGCAACAGTCTGAAGAGTACTTTTACTTTGGCGCTTGCACTGGTGCTGCTGTTCAGTCTGTTGTCGGCGATCTGGGCCGCGTTCTTTTCTGCCCGGCGCCTGGTTGCACCGATCACCGATATTGCGGAGGGTACCCGGGCGGTGGCGAAGGGCGATTACGATATGCAGCTGCCACTGCCCAGAATCCGCGACGAATTGGGATTTCTGGTCGCCTCGTTCAATGACATGACCCGGCGCATTGCGCAGGCCAGGGACGACGCCACTGCCAGTCAACGGTTGGTGGAGGCGCAGCGCGCTTACCTGGAGACGGTGCTGGGCCGGCTTTCGTCGGGCGTGGTGGCGCTCGATGCTGAGGGGCGGATACAGACCGCCAACAAGGCCGCCCGTGATATCCTGAATGTCGACCTGGATCGTTTTCTTGGACATTCGCTGGATGATCTGTCGCATGAGTCCGTACAGTTGAAGCAGTTCGTCGAAGCAATCAGAGAGCCGATATCTCAGGAGACGCGCGAGTGGCGCGAGGAGGTGAAGCTGTTTGGAGGGCAGGGCAGGCAGGTCCTGCTGTGTCGCGGAACGCCGCTGGCACAACCGGATGACGAGTCGGTGGGGTATGCGCTGGTGTTTGATGATATCACCACCCTGATCAAAGCCCAGCGCGACGCTGCGTGGGGTGAGGTGGCGCGGCGCCTGGCGCATGAGATCAAGAATCCACTTACGCCGATCCAGCTCTCGGCGGAGCGGCTGCGGCATAAATACCTGGATAAGATGTCAAGCGCCGATGCCCGGGTACTGGACCGTGCAACCCACACGATCGTGCAGCAGGTGGAGGCGATGAAGGAGATGGTCAATGCCTTCTCCGATTATGCGCGGCCCCCTGGAATCAACAGCCAGCCACTGGAGATGGAGAGCATAGTTTCGGAGGTGCTCGATCTCTACTCCAGTGCGGGTCTGCAATCTGAGCTTCGTCCCGATCTCGGGGCGGCCGGCGCCAGCGTGAAGGCAGACCCGGTGCGCCTCAGGCAGGTGGTGCACAATCTGGTAAAGAATGCAGTTGAGGCGGCGGCGGAAAATCCTGTGCCCTGCATCGGGGTGGCGACCCGCGTGGTGTCCGAGGGGGAGGGCGAATTCGTGGAACTGAGAGTATCCGACAATGGTCCCGGGTTCGATGACGGCACCCTCGGCCATCTGTTCGAGCCCTATGTGACAACCAAGAAAAAAGGGACTGGACTGGGACTGGCGATAGTTAAGAAAATCGCTGAAGAACACGACGGACTGGTATGGGCGGAAAACCGGCCCGGATCCGGGGCCGACGTGGTGCTCCGGCTGCCGCTACTTCAGCCGCGGCTGAACAACGATGCCCGACAGCGAAGTGCCGACGGCAAGGAGGCGGTATGAGCGCACCCCACATACTGGTAGTGGACGATGAACCCGATATCAGGATTCTGGTAAAGGAGATCCTGGAAGATGAGGAGTATACCGTCGTTGCCGCTGAAGACGGCGCAGCCGCGCGCAAGGCACTGCGGCACCGCCGGCCGGATCTTATTCTGCTGGATATCTGGATGCCGGACATCGATGGTATCAGCCTGCTGCGGGAGTGGTCGGAAGGCGAAGGCATCCCCAGCCCGGTAATCATGATGTCAGGCCACGGCACAGTCGAGACAGCCGTCGAGGCGACTCGTCTGGGTGCTTACGACTTTCTGGAAAAACCGTTGTCGCTGGCGAAGCTGCTGCTGACCGTGGAGCGGGCACTCGAGGCGGATAAACTGCAGATCGAGAATGTCGGGCTGCGTCGGCGCAGCCCGACGCCGCTGGAGCCGGCTGGAAAAAGTGCAGTCATGCTGCGGCTCAAGGAGCAGGTGAAGCGAATCGCGCGCCATGATACCTGGGTTTTGATCACGGGTGAGCCGGGAAGCGGTCGCGAGACTTTTGCCCGTTATCTGCATGCGCAGAGTGCAAGGCGCGATCTTCCGTTCGTCGAAGTCGGCGTCTCGTCGATCGCCAAGGGCAATTCGGCGCGGGAGCTTTTCGGCAGCGAAGAGAACGGGCGCATACGTTACGGTGTGCTGGAGAAGGCGCGTGGCGGCACGCTGTTCCTCGACGAGGTGGCCGATATGGATCTGGAGGCGCAGGCGTTACTTCAGGGCGCGCTGGATACAGGATCCTTTCTGCGGGTCGGGGGCACCGAACCGGTCGAGGTGGAGGTGCGCATTATCGCCGCGACCCAGCGGCAACTCGAGGAGGAGGTTCAGGCAGAGACTTTCAGGGAGGATCTTTTTTACCATCTCAATGTGGTTCCGCTGCAGATTCCGCCGCTTTCGGAGCACCGTGAGGATGTGCCCGAGCTGCTCAACTATTATCTCGATTATTACGTCGACCATGAAAAGCTTCCCTATCGGCACTTCAGCATGGCCGCGCAGAACTTTCTGCGTAACCACAGCTGGCCGGGAAACATCATGGAGCTGAAAAATCTGGTCCAGCGCCTCCTGATTCTGGGGACGGGAGATGAGATCTCACTGGCTGAGGTTGAGGTTGCGCTGGGACAGACGGAAACGCGCAGCGATGCGAAAGGCGGTGCTCCGCTCTCGTTCGATCAGCCTCTGCGGCAGGCGAGAGAGCAGTTCGAAAAGGCTTATCTGGAGTTTCAGCTGGCAAAATATGGCGGTAACGTGAGTCAGGCAGCTGCCGCGGCGGGAATGGAGCGCACCCATATGTATCGAAAACTGCGATCTCTCGGGATTGAGAACAAAGATCGGAAATGAAAACGCGTTATTCCCAACTTAGCGCAAATTATACGGTCTGTGCGATAATGACAGGCTGATTTTTCCGCGGAAAAATCGGGCAGGGCGCTGTGAACACACTGGGTACATTCATCTGTGGCGTTCGCTATTGCCCGGAACCGGGCATGCGGAACAGATTGCACGGCTCGGTTGGAGCAGCCATCCCGGGCATCCGATAAATCTTTGACAGGCTTGAATCAAGCATGAAAGTGATCATTCTCGGCGCCGGCCAGGTTGGTTCCTCGGTTGCAAATAACCTGGCATCGGAGGCCAACGACATCACCGTCGTCGATCAGGATGAGGATCTGCTGCGGGAACTGCGGGACCGTCTGGATCTACGCACCATACAGGGTCACGCCGCGCATCCCGATGTTCTGCTTCAGGCCGGTGGTGAAGACGCGGAGATGATTCTCGCCGTGACCAACAGTGATGAAACGAACATGGTCGCCTGCCAGGTTGCGTACACACTGTTTCATACCCCCACCAAGATTGCGCGGGTGCGTGCACCGGGTTTTACCGGCTATCCGCAGTTGTTTGCCGCCGACGCTTTTCCCATCGATGTGCTGATAAGTCCGGAGCAGCTGGTAACGGACTACATCATGCGGCTGATAGAAAACCCGGGCGCGCTGCAGGTGCTGGATTTCGCCGGCGGCCTGGTGCGGCTGGTGGCAGTAAAGGCATATTACGGCGGACCGCTGGTCGGCAACGAGCTGAGCCAGCTTTACGAGCACATGCCCGGGATCGAAGCGCGGGTGGCCGCTATCTACCGCCGGGGCAAGGCTATTCAGCCGGAGGGCGACACCATCGTCGAGGCCGATGACGAGGTGTTTTTTATCGCAGCCACGGAAAATATCCGCGCGGTAATGAGTGAGTTGCGGAAGCTGGAAAAGCCTTTCAAAAGGCTGATGTTTGCCGGCGGGGGGAATATCGGCACGCGCCTCGCCGGTGCGCTGGAAAACAGATATCAGGTCAAGCTGATCGAGTGCGACAAACAGCGGGCGCAGAAAATTGCGGAGGAGCTGACGCACAGCATCGTACTGCACGGGGATGTGGCGGATGAAAATCTTCTACTCGAAGAGAACATCGAGAGTATGGATGTCTTCTGCGCGGTCACCAATGACGACGAGGCGAATATTCTGTCGGCAATGCTGGCAAAGCGCCTGGGCGCACGCAAGGTGATGGCGCTGATAAACCGACACGCCTACGTGGACATGGTGCAAAGCGGCAGCGTGGATATCGCGATTTCACCACAGCAGGCGACCATCGGCAGCCTGTTGCGGCATGTGCGCCGCGGGGATGTCGTAATGGTACACTCTCTGCGCCATGGTGCTGCAGAGGCGATCGAGGCCGTGGCGCACGGTGACGCCAGCTCATCCAAAGTGGTGGGAAAGGCGGTGGAGGCGATCGACCTGCCCAAAGGAACCAGTATCGGTGCCATCGTTCGCGGCGAGGAGGTGCTCATTGCGCATCATGACACGGTCATCCAGTCGGAAGACCACGTCATTATGTTTCTGGCCGATAAGAAGCGCATTTCCGAGGTGGAGCGCCTGTTCCAGGTGGGAATCACCTTCCTTTGAAAGTCGATTCCACCGGTTGATTCCATAGCGCATGAACTTCAGTTCGGTACAACGCATACTTGGCATTCTGTTGATGCTCTTCAGTTTCACCATGTTGCCGCCGATCATCATTGCGCTCTGGTACCAGGATGGTGCGGTGCCCCCGTTTTCGATTGCGTTACTGTTGACCTTTCTGGCCGGTGTGCTTTTGTGGGTGCCGGTAAAGGGGCAGAAGCGGGAGCTGCGCCTGCGCGACGGATTCATGGTTGTGGTGATGTTCTGGAGCGTGCTGGGACTGACCGGTTCGCTGCCGTTCATACTGGCCACCAATCCGCATATGTCTCTGACCGATTCGGTATTCGAGTCGGTCTCCGGTCTGACCACGACCGGCGCAACCGTGATCACGGGTCTGGATCAACTGCCCAAATCGGTGCTCTATTACCGCCAGCAGCTGCAATGGCTCGGCGGGATGGGTATTATCGTGCTGGCAGTGGCGGTGCTGCCAATGCTGGGTATCGGTGGTATGCAGCTCTACCGGGCAGAGACCCCGGGACCGATGAAGGACTCGAAGCTTACACCCCGAATCACGGAAACCGCTAAAGCGCTCTGGTACATCTATCTCGGTTTGACCATAGCCTGCAGCCTGGCTTACTGGGGTGCGGGAATGTCGCTTTTTGACGCCGTATGCCACGCTTTTTCCACCATCGCGATTGGCGGATACTCCACCCACGACGCCAGCATGGGCTATTTCAACAATACCCTGATTGAAATGATCGCGGTTGTCTTTTTGTTGATTTCCGGCGCAAATTTCGCACTCCATTTCACCGCCTGGCGAGGCAGGAACCCGTTGATCTATTTTGCCGACAGCGAGTTCAGATTCTACCTGTTGATTCAGCTTGGCGTGGCCGCTTTCGTCATGCTGGCGCTCTATTTCACCGGCAGTTATCACGATTTGCGGGAAGCCTTTACGTTGGGTCTGTTCCAGGCGGTATCCATCGGCACCACCGCCGGCTTCACTACCGCCGACTACTCACTCTGGCCCGGTTTTGTCGCCATTACACTGCTTTTTACCAGTTTTGTGGGTGGCTGTGCCGGTTCCACCGGTGGTGGCATCAAGGCGATTCGCTTCCTGCTTCTGATCAAGCAGGGGCTGCGGGAGATCCAGCGTCTGATTCATCCCAGTGCGCAGATTCCCATCCGCATCGGCAGTAAGAGCATCGAACCTCGGGTGGTGGAGGCGGTATGGGGTTTCTTTGCCCTCTATGTCGCCAGTTTTACGTTCATGTATATCGCGCTGGCAATGACCGGCCTGAACCTTATGACCGCATTCTCCGCGGTTGCCGCATCGATCAACAACCTTGGACCGGGATTGGCCGACGTGGCGTTGAATTACGGCGATTTGAACGATCCCGCCAAGTGGATTCTCTGTTTCGCCATGCTGCTGGGAAGATTGGAGATTTTCACGCTGCTGGTGCTGCTCACACCGGTCTACTGGCGCAGGTGAGGGATGCGCGCAGGGCGCGCGTCTCCGTTGCGTGCTCTCAGCGCGTTCGTCTGAAAGCGAATGAGATGTCGACCTCTTTGGACCGTTCCATCACCGCGATGGCCTCCTCCAGATCGATCTTGTGCGGGTTTTCGCTGTCGCATGCCAGCAGCGCGTCGTAAAGCTCCTGCTGCTCCAGAACATGGCTTTCGCCGCCTGCTGTCTGCACATGGGCGGCCCAGGGGATGAACTTGGTGAGCGGGAACACCTGGTCCTCCCGCGGGGAGATATCAATATTGAGACCGGCGATGAACAGCAGGTTTCGATTCTGATAGCCCCGCTCTTTATTGAGCGTCCGGTGGGTGCGGTCGAATTCCACCTGGGTATTCACCTGTGCCGCGGCCAGCGCGGGCGCGGCATCGGTCAGAATCCAGGGCATCGGATTGATCAGGTTCTGCTCCAGGTGGCTCTGACTTTCCGGCTCCCGGACTCGATTGCGGCGGAAAGTGAAGAGGTCCGGTGTCAGCATTGTGCCGATCGGCTGGCGCCTCCCGGTCGGCCAGCGACTGCCGATTCGGGCAACCAGGTCCGGCGCGGCCTGAAAGCGCCGGGCGGTACTGAGCGAGCGAATAAGTATCGGATTGCCGGCTGCATCGTGATCGATAAGCCGGTCCAGTATCAACAGCAGACCTTCGGCCCTGTCGGCCTGAAGCAGCAGATTGTTGATCGATATCTGATGGCCTGTCTGCTGTGCCGGTTCCAGAAAAATATTGTTGCAGGCGAAATCGTATTCGTCCCGGTACCAGCTCATTACCTCCGTCAGTTTTCCGCAGTTGGAGCTCTGGCTGCAATCTGATGTCTGGTTGCGCCGATAGCAGCCGAACAGCCGGGTCTGGGGATCATATCCGACGTGGCTGGCCTGGATGATGACCAGGTCCTTGCCGTGAGAGGCGTGAGGACCATGGCGGTCTATTGCCACGCCGCCGCCGCCGACGCCGTGGTTGAATGGGAATGTGCCGAACTGCTTGGCGATAAGGATGATCGGAAAACCCTGGCTCTCATCGGAGCAGAACGCACGCGAAGGCATGATTTTGCCCGGCTCCATGCCGAGAGAGAGGCAGAAGTTGTACAGGCGGGGCACGAATCGGCTGTAACGCATCATCATGCCCTCCAACCTGAAGTCCTGAAGCACCGTATGAAAACTACCCACCGACGAAGTCGAGTACACCACCCACCTCCAGCCAGCATCCACATTGTGCCTTTATCATAGCGCAACAGTTGCGCGCGGCGGAGCCCGGCGTTGAACGCCGGGATAGGCAGAAGTGCCCGGTCGTCCCCGACGATCAAAAGAGATGGGGGCGCTTCCCGGGGCGGGGCTTCAATGGACCTGCGGATGGACTGCCCATGCTTTATGAAACAAGCGCCAGGCGCAGCTTCTGACGGGCCCGGAACAGACGCGTCCCGACGCCGGCGCTGCTGATTCCGATCTGCTGCGCGATCTCCTTCTGCGAGTAGCCCTCGATCACCTGCCTTATCAGCGGGGTTCGGTACTCTTCGGCCAGGCCGTCGATCGCCCTGCGTAACGCGAAAGCTTCGGTTGAAGTGTCGTACCCCTTTTCCCGTGCACCCAGCTCGTCCATCGGAATGGTGGACTCTATGGGTCGGCAGCGTTCGAAACGGCGTGCGTTCTCACGCCGCAGGATGGTAAACAGCCAGCCCTTGGCCGCTTTGACGTTATCCAGTCTGTCCAGCGATTTCCAGGCTCTCAGCGAGGCCTCCTGCACCAGATCCTCGGCAATGTGTCTGTCGCCGGCGAGCCAGACCGCATAGCGGCGCATGTCGTTTTCATGGCGTGCATACAGCTGGTTGAAGAGGATATGCCTGTTTGAGGTTTGGGCGGACCCGGTCAAGGTCCGGTGGTTTTCTGCAAGTGCACTGTTGCGCATGGCCTGATCCTGATGTTAGCGGTTTACAAAGATACCTGACGAACACTTCAGCAGGAGTCGTGCCATTCAATTAACTAATTGTAATACAGCAAGAAATTTTGGTTATCAGGCTCGCGTGTATTAACGAATCGTTGTAACGAAACGTTAGGTGTAACGATCTGTACAGTGGAGGTGTCAGCCGGATTGGAGAGTTGATTACGGGCTCCGCCGGCACCCGGAACGGTGTCTGGATATGGGCACGGTAGCGACAATGGGCGGTGGTGTATGTGCGCCGGCAGTATGCGTCTGATCGCTAAGTTTCGTCGTCGTCGACTATTTTCTTAAATGGATAATAAAAATTTTTTATATGTTTTTTGGAGGGATCAACCACCTGCTTTTGAAACATCTCCTCCATAAGCAGTTCGTTGTATTTCTGCCGCTTCTCCCGGTCCTTGAGTGTCGCGTACGCTTTGTTGATCAGTTTGAACATCTCTTCGGCATCGAATCGATTGCAGACGTCCGGGTGAAATTCCCGGGCTTTTTTGCGGAACGCTGCTCTGATCTCTTCCGCGCTGGACCGGGCCGTCACGCCCAGCAAGGCGTAATAGGTTTTTTTATGTTCGTTCAACTTCACTTTATTTCTGCACCTGATCTCTTATTGGAAGCGCTCAATCACCTGAGTTGCCGTTGGTTGCGAAAAAATAATCCTTGTGTCATGTCGGATGTGCATCAAAACCGGCGCTTGGCAGTGGAGTTGATTGTCAACGGGAGAATGCCTTCCATCGTCCCGCTGCCCACCACATCGGGCTACTGTCGCTGCAGCATGAAAACGACTGCACACTGAATATAATTCTAGGCTAATAAGCGACTTATCACAATTAACCGCCATTGCGGACTCTGTCCGGAAGCAACACTGTCCGCCATGCCACTCCTCTCCGGGATCGCACTGCATAAGGACCGATCTGACAATCCCCCGCTCTCCGGGGACCCGGTTACGGCAGGGTCAGCGTGTATTTTTTGATTTTCCGGTCAAGCGCGGGACGTGAGATGCCCAGGATGTCGCAGCTTTTCCCTTTATGGCCGCCGGTATGATTCAGCACCTGCTGTATATGCTCGGCCTCCACCTGGTCGAGTGTTCTGAACACGGTCGCCATGGTCACCGCGGATACCGGCTGGACGCTGGTTGACTGGCCAACGGCCACGGAGCTCTTCATCGGTAGCAGGTCCGGTGTCAGCACACCGTTTCTGGCCTGAACCAGTGCCTGAGTCAACACATTCTCCAGTTCACGCACGTTTCCCGGCCAGTCATGCGACTGCAGAGCGGCAATTGCTTCAACCGTCGGCTGAAGGGGCGGCTTGTGTATCCTTTGGGCTATCTTCTCTATCAGCGCCTGGGTCAGCAGCGGAATATCCTCAAGCCGCTCACGCAGCGGCGGTAAACTGATGTTGATCACTTTTAGCCGGTACGCCAGATCTTCCCGGAAACGGCCGGAGGCGGCCGCGGCCAGCAGATCCCGGTTGGTGGCGCTGAGGATGCGGGCGTTGGTGCTTATCTGCTGCGTGCCTCCAACACGTTCGAACACCTGTTCCTGTAATGCCCGTAACAGTTTTGCCTGCAGCGGTGGGGCCAGCTCTCCGATCTCGTCGAGGAACAGCGTGCCGTCCTGGGCCAGCTCGAATTTGCCCGGTTTACGGCTGGTGGCGCCGGTGAACGCCCCTTTTTCATGGCCGAACAATTCGCTTTCCAACAGCGTGTCGACGATGGCTGCGCAGTTGACGGCCACGAACGGCCCCTTGCGTCCCGAATGAGCGTGAATCAGGCGTGCGACCACCTCCTTGCCGGTCCCGGACTCACCGCTGATAAGTACCGTCGCACCGCTGCCGGCACAAAGCGCGATCTCCTTGCTTACCTGCAGCATGGCGTCGCTGCGACCGATCAACTCCCGTTTTTTCATCGGATCATCCGGGGCTGGCTGCAGCGCCTCCACCTCGCGCGCGAGCCGGCGATTTTCCAGCACCCGATCAACCACGATCTGCAGTGCATCGTTCACGATCGGTTTATGGACGAAGTCCGCAGCGCCCTGCTTGATCGCGTCGATAGCGAGCTCCAGGTTGTGCTCGCCGGTCATCATCACGACGGCCTGGCCGGGGTCCTGATCACGGATGCGGTGCAGCAGTTCCAGTCCGGTTCCGTCCGGCAGTTGCTGGTCCAGCAGGATCAGATCGAAGGCGCTTCCCTGCAGCAGCGCCAGTCCTTCCCTGCAGGTTGGCACACCCGCCACGGTGAAGCCGTTGTCCTCGAAATGGAGTTGCAGCATCTGGTTGAGGGCGGCGTCATCCTCGATGATCAGCAGTCGATTGCTCATAGCGCTCAGTATACGTTTTTAACCCATTGATTAAAGAGGGCAGCCAGCACGCAATCTCGGTTGCCCGGCAGCAGCGCGGCCGGCCCCGTACCTGATGACGATGTTCGCAGCTTTCCGGTTGTACCGGTCCAGGACGGGGATAAAGCTGTCCGCGATGGCGCTTGCTTGTGCTGATCCGGCCGGCATGGATCAGCCCACGGGCACGGTACTTGATGTGCCGGGGCAAAGCGATGAAACTTGGACAACAGCGTTCCGCCCCATCGTCAGTGGGCTCACCAGGAGATTCAAATGGACGAAATGACACGCATAAAACTAGAGGCAGCCGCATTCAGAGGTCTGGTCAGTCATCTGCGGGAGCGCACCGATGTACAGAATATCGACATCATGAATCTGGCCGGCTTCTGCCGGAATTGTCTCTCGAAATGGTACAAGGCGGCAGCCGATGAACAAGGTGTGGATCTCTCCAGCGAAGCGGCGTTGGAAGCCATTTACGGGATGCCGTACAGTGAGTGGAAAACCAGGTATCAGAAAGAGGCGACGCCGGAGCAGCAACGGCAATTCGAGCAGACCAAGCCACTGCATGCCAAAATCAGCGGCCACACCTGATACCGGGCGGGATCGGCGCTCGAATTCAATACCGGCCACCCGCGGCAGCTGTACCGGTGCTGCGCGGGTTCAGCATTGAGGTCCGCTCTCTTTCGCGTCGATTTCGGCTATTCTGCGGGCGTACTCCTGCCGGCTGATCTCCCCTTTCTCCAGTCGCTGCTGCAGGGATTTCATAATCTGTTCGCGGGTTGCAGGATTGCGCTTTCTGGACCTGGCCCAGGTGATTGCGAGTGCGATACCTCCGAGAGCCGAACCCCAGAAAGCCAGCATGGCCCAGATCCCGAATTCCGACTTGTCCATACTGGTTGCGCTCCCCCGGTGATGGCTGACCGGCGCTATTGAAACAGATTTGAGTGGAGACCGGTATCGATTCCTCGGCTGCACACAGTTATAACGAACCACATCAGACGGCAGCCGTCACCGACACCGCAGGTTCCGGCTGTGCGGAGTCTATTCAGCCCATCCGGCGGCTGCCGTCACTCCCCGGCGTCAACCCTCTCCCCATGGCGGCCGTTTCTGGCTTGTTTTCCGTTGGGTTTTTGAAGATCGCTTCGGTTATACTGAAAACCGGGACCTGGATCCCGTGGTTTTAGTGGAAAATTGCCAGGGTGTTTCGTATTCTTTGATAAGAATCGTCTGTATTAAGCAGGTGTTGTTGGTATGACGGACAAAAACAGCGGCCCCGTCACTGATGCGGAAGATGTGGTTCTTCAACAACAGTTTGTACGCGCCGTAACCTCGTTTGAAGCGATCATTCTCAGTCAGATCGATATCAAAAACAAACTGGCCGACAGACTCAACTACAGCATCCGGGCCGGTATCATCATTCTCGGCTTTGTCGCCATCTCCATTCTGATTCTGCTGCTGACCCTCTCCTCTCAGATAAACAGAATCTCAGCCGTCGTGAGCCAGATGAATCAGGATTTTTACGTCGTCGCCGGGGATATGGACCGAATAAACGGCTTTATTGACTCCATGGAAAAGCGGGTTGCGCTGCTTGATAACATCAACAGCCAGACCGCGGTGATGGATCAGGGAATGGCCACTATCGCCACGGATCTGGAGATGATGCAGATTTCGGTCGGCGATATCGGCGGTTACCTCAATCATATCCGGGGCAACGTGGGAAACATTGCGGTGTCCATGGACAGGATGGATATTGAGGTGATGAACATGGCGGGAGAAATGCACCGTATGGGCGGCAGTGCCCGCAGTATCAATAAGATGATGCCGTTCCTACCCTAGGCGGTTGACGGGAGATCGATTGTGGCGGAAGACGTAAGACGCATGGTTGTCGGCGTGGTGGGGCGGCTCGGACGGGAGACGCAGCTACACCTGGATGAACGTTACCGCCACTTCTGGATCACCAATCTGCTTATCGTTGTCATCTCCATACTGCTGGTGGTGGTTGCGATATTCAATGTCTATTATATCCGGGTGTTGTATCAGGACCTGAACGGCATCGTCCTCAGTATGGATTCGATGCACGATCACCTGCGCGTGGTGAAGGGCAGTATGGATGAAATAACCGGCAAAGTGGAGTCCTTCGACAAGCATATGAGCCACATGGATCAGATCAACCTGCACACCGAGTCGATGTCGTTATCGCTGCCGCGCATCGCCACCGCGATGAGCGGCATGTCGGGAGATGTCCACGTCATCCGAAACGAAATGTCCGTGCTGCAGGGCGCGATGACGAATATCGACCAGCGGGTCGGCCACATGATCGGCAGTGTCGCCAGCATGCGTGAGAATGTCCACCAGATCTCCAGGCCAATGGGCGTAATGAACCCATTCCTGCCCTGAGGCGTCCGCTTTCGCACCGGCAACAGAAAGATTTTCACGGCGAGTCCTTGCAAGCATGCCTTTGGAGTGAGGTGACGCCCCGGCGTGGGTCTCACTGATTCAGGACGCGCCGCTCACCCCGCTCTGAAACGAGCATGATCTCCACCCGCCGATTGGCCCTGCGCCCCTCCGCTGTATCGTTGCTGGCAATGGGGCGCTGCGAGCCGTAACCCGTTACCACCATCCGCCGGGGATCCACGTTCGCATTGTGCTGCAGGAAGCGGACAGCGGCCGCTGCACGCGCGGAAGAGAGTTCCCAGTTGGAGGGGAAGGGTGACTCCCTGCCCACCGGAACAGCGTCGCTGTGACCCTCCACGCTGATGAGCCTGTCGGGATAGGCGTTGAGCAGCTCCGCCACCAGCTTCAGAGTCTCCTTGCCACTCCGTTTGATGTTGAAGGAGGATATGTTGAACAGCACCTCAGCCGGAACCTGAATAACAGTGCTCCTGTCCTGCAGGTGCTGTATCTGCACCTGGCGTTTTTGCAGCTCACGCTGCAGCTCGGTGAACTGTTCCCGCTCCCGGCTCCGCAGCATTTCCAGCTCTGAAAAGCGTCTCGCCAGATCCTCGTAGTCGGATGAGACGCGCTGATAGTTGGCACGCAAAGCCGCGATGGTCTGCTGCGTGCTGCTGATCTCCTGCTCTTTAAAGGCGATGGCAGCAGAGGCGGTGTCGATGCGGGACTGCAGCAGCTTCTGCCGGGCATTGGACTGTTCCAGGCGGGTGATCAGATTGGCGCGCTCCTGCGCCGCTGCCTGCTGCTGCCGTTCCAGTTTCAGCTGGCTCTTGGTCTTTTGCTCGACCTCTTTCTTCAGCTGTTCCTGAATAGCCTGACTGGCAAGCAGGTCTCTATTCAGTTCGTTCTGGGTTGCGGCAAGCGCTGCGAGTTCCTGCTGTTCCCTTGCCCTGGACTCCTTGATCGTCTCGAGATCGGCATGGAGTCGGTCGCGCTCGACCATGGATGCCTCCAGCTCGCTGCTTATCCGCTCCTTTTCCGATCGCGTCCTCTCCAGGTCCGCGCTCAGGCGTTCACCGGTGGTGAGGGCCTGCTTCAGTTCGTCGCTGATTTTGTCCCGCAGCGCCCTGTTTTTGGCGAGATCGGCAGTGAGTTTCTGCTCATTGGCGAGGGAGGATTCCAGTTTGCTGCTGATCTGCTCCTTCGAGCTCTGCAGCAGATCGAGTCTCTTCTTCAATCCCTCTCTGGCACGGGCCGACTGTTCGAGCTGTTCGCTGATGCGGTCGGTCGAGGTCTGCAACTCACCGAGGCTGGTGTTGAGTTGCTGTTTGTCGGAAAGTGAGTGGGTCAGCTCATCGTTGATCTTCTGTTTAGACTGCTGCAGCTGATCCAGGTCCTCGGTCAGGCGGTCTCTGGTATCTATCCATGCGGCCAGTTCTTTGCTGATCTGCTCCCGCGATGTCTGAATTTCTGCAAGCCTCTGGTTGAGCTGATTTCTCGCATTCATGGAGCTGGTCAGTTCGTTTTTTATATTTTCGCTGGTTTTGCTGAGTCGCTCGAACTCCTGCTGCAACTGTATGCGGGAAGACTCCGATGCCTTCAGATTGCTGTCCAGCATGTCGCGTGCGGCGATTGTGCCCTTGAGGGTCTGATCCAGTTTTCTGATATCGGTTTCTGCGCTGCCCAGTTTCACGCGCAGGGATTTGCCGGTATCGCTCAGCCTGCTGTTTTCCCCGTGCAGAATCTGGATGCTGTGCTTGAGTCCGGAAATCTCTTCGCTCAACTGGCTCTGCCGGGCCCCGGCGACGCGTTGATAGGCGAGAAACTCGCTGCGTTCCATAAAATAGGCGCCGATGCCGACAATCGCGGCCAGGGTTGCGAAAATGCTCCATATCCACAGGCTTCGGCTATTATTGTTATTGCTCATGGGACTTTCTCGCTCTATTTTTTTATCAATAGGCTCGGTACCGAGGCGAAGCGGATCTGGCACCGGGAATGCCACCGGCATGCTGACAGAATAGAGAATTCGGCGGTGCTTTTCCAGCGCCGGCGCCGCGCATCCATTAGGTTGGAAAGAGGGATCGGTTCATCCGGATTTTTCGGCGCTGACTGCATGGACATTTCGGCAGTTCAGGGGTGAAACAGGCGGATGAGAGCGCTGTATCAGTCAAAAGACCGTATCGAGGCACAGTTGCTGAAAGATTATCTTGCCAGTTATCACATCCGGGCTGTGGTGCATGGCGAGTTCCTGATCGGCGCCGCGGGAGAGCTGCCGGTACTGCCTTTTCCAGTGCTCTGGGTGCTGGAAGAGCGCGACTTCGAGCGCGCCAGGGCGCTGGTTGAGCATTTTCTGGCTCAGGAATCGGCCGTTACGGACTGGCAATGCAGCTACTGTGGCGAGCTAAACGAGCGCCAGTTTCATCAGTGCTGGAACTGCTCCACACTGCGTGAGTGAATAGGCCCGTTTCAGCACCGCCGGCCACGCCCGCGTAATGGAAATTCTTCCCCGTATAGGCCATCCTAGACCAGTAGAAGTTGCAGCATGCATGTAAAGGGAGCGCAGGATGGGAAAGTTATTCAAGATACTCGGTTGGACCCTCGGCCTGTTGGTCATACTGGTGTTGGCGGCGGTATTGATTCTCCCGCAGGTGGTCGATCCAAATGACTACAAGGATGAAATCATCGCCCAGGTCAAACAGCAGACCGGGCGCGATCTGACGATCGACGGCCAGATTCAACTCTCCGTATTTCCCTGGCTTGGCGTTGAAACCGGTGCCGTCACGCTGGGCAACGCAAAGGGCTTCGAAGAGAAAGCTTTCGCGGCGGTGCAGCATGCTGCTGTGCGGGTCAAACTGCTGCCGTTGTTGAGCCGTAAACTGGAGGTCGACACGATCGGGCTCAAGGGGCTTGAACTGAACCTGACGCGGCTGAAGGATGGCGTCAGCAACTGGGATGACCTGGCAGGCAGCGGCGGGCGGCAGCAGGAGAAGACGCATGCCGGCGGGAGTAGAGGGGAGGAAGGGGTTGTCGACGGCGCTCTTGCGGGGCTCACCATCGGTGGTATTGATATCAGCGATGCCAGGATTACCTGGGACGATCGTATGACCGGCCAGCGGGTTTCCATAGAGCAGTTCCGGCTGAACAGCGGACCGCTGGTTTCGGGAAAGCCGGTTGATCTGCAATTTGGCATGACGCTGAAGAACAAGCAGCCTGCGGTGAATGCAAAACTGGATTTCAAAGGGGTGGTGGCGCTGGATGAAGCAGCCGGCGTGATCGATGTCAGCGGCCTGAAGGCAGTGCTCGATGCCGAGGGGGATGCGCTGCCGGGCGGTGCGGTCAGGACGGTTCTCGAAGCCGCGGTAAACGCGGCCCTTGACGGCTCGCGGGTCGACGTTTCCGGTCTCAGGCTGAACGCCGGAGAGCTCATGCTGAGCGGTAACCTGAAAGGGCGGGAGCTGACCCGGCAGCCTGCATTCAGTGGAAACCTGGAATTGGCGGAATTCAATCTGCGCAAGTGGATGGCGGATCACGCTATCGCCCTTCCGCCAATGGCGGATGCCGCTACGCTGACCCGGGTCGGTGCCGCTCTGACGCTGAAATCGGAGGACGGCGCAACGCGCATCGACGATCTTTCTGCGCGTCTGGATGAGAGCCGCTTGAACGGCAGCGCCACCATCCGGGGCAGCGCGATCGGCTTCAATCTGAATCTGGATGCGATCGACGTGGATCGCTACCTGCCGGCGGATGAGAAGAGCGCCGAAAAGCCGGCGGCTGCATCGACGTCGAGATCCAAGGCCGGCGGTGGCGCGGCAACGGGCGAAGGGACCCTGTTCCCGGTGGAGACGCTGCGTGCGCTGGATATCGACGGGGTGGTGAACGTCGGGCGGCTGACAATCAGCAGTTTACTGATGGAACAGCTCAAGCTGACGCTGAAGGCAAAGCAGGGTCAGCTCGATCTCGGCCAGCAGGTGAGCAGCTTCTACCAGGGGGGATACAAGGGGAAGGCCAGCCTCGATGTGCGGGGCAGGACTCCCAGCACACGCATGGATGCCGCCGCCACCGGCATCCAGATAGGCCCTCTGCTCAAGGATCTCACCGGCCAGGAGAAGCTTGTCGGCCAGGGTCGTTTCAGCGCCGATCTCAACGCGCAGGGTAACAGCGTCAATGCGTTGAAGCGAACCCTCGGGGGCAAACTCGACTTCAAATTCGAGGATGGAGCGCTCAAGGGGGTCAACGTCGCACAGGCGATCCGCGAAGCAAGGGCAAGGCTGTCCGGCACGCCGTTGTCCGCCAGCAACGTGCCGCAGCAAACCGATTTTTCCGAGCTGGGCGGTTCCGGTGTGATTACCAACGGCGTGCTCGACAATCGCGATCTGCTCGCCAAATCACCGTTTCTGAGAGTCAACGGTGCGGGTCAGGTAAACCTGGTTGCGGAGAATCTGGACTACACCGTCGAGGGGGTCGTGGTCAACACCGACAAGGGACAGGGCGGCGAGGGACTGGATGAACTCAAGGGTGTGGTGATCCCGGTCCACCTGACCGGTCCGCTCGCATCCCCGCACTACACGGTGAATTGGGAAAAGGCGCTGCTGGAGAGTCAGAAGGGGAAGCTGAAGGAGAAAATCCAGGAGAAGCTGGAAGAGAAGCTGAAAGGCAGGGCGCTTCCCGGCAACCTCCAGGACACGCTGAAGGGTCTGTTCAATTGACCAGTTTGAGCGCGATGGGCCTATACACGCTTTGGCAGAGTGCTAGAATTACGCGCGTTGGCGGGCCGTTTTGCCAACGGGGTCAGGGTGCGGCGGCAACTGCCGCAAAATAGGATCGGCAGCGGGATAGGGGTGAATCGCAGAAGCTTCCGCGACTACCTCTCCCGGCGCGGATTCAGAATGGATAGGTGATTAAAAAATGGTTAGAAAAACTTTTACAAAGCTGGCGGCTGCGGCTTTGGTGGCGGGACTGGTTTCCGGTTGTGCCACAACCGATCAGCTGAAGCAGATGCAGGCGGCGATCGACCAGGCGCAGGAGCGCGCGGATGCCGCGCTTGCCGCAGCCAAGGCCGCCGGTTCCAGGGCTGCCGCGGCGATGGATGCGGCCACTGCGGCGCAAAACCAGGCGGACGAATGCTCTGAACGCTGCAACCGTATTATGAGCAAGGCGATGTCCAAATAAAATCTCAACCAGGGCGGCATGAAGTCTGCCGCCCTGGCCCGCTGCGTCCGCAGCGGGCAGCAACGCCTCAGGGGGAGACGGGCAGCGGGATGCCGCTGTGGGTCAACGCGGCTTCCATCAGCGTGTTCCAGTCGATGGTGGGCCGGCGTGGTCCAATGGCTGCAGTGACCGCTGTCTGCAGTCGGGCGAGATCCACCGCCGCATGCTGCCGCTGTTCGCTCAGCGGTTGGTGCGCCTCAATGTATAACCGCCCCTCCACCCAGCCCAGCTTGTACGGTTCATTGATAATGCGTACCCGGGTATTGATGGCGATTCGCGGGAAGAGCTTCTCGATATCCTCAGGATAGAGCCGGATGCAGCCGTGACTGACCCGCATGCCCACGCCGAAGGGTTTGTTTGTTCCGTGCAGCAGATATCCCGGCAGGGCCAGGTAGATCGCGTAAGCACCGAGCGGATTGTCGGGCCCCGGCGGCACCACCTGCGGCAGTACGTCGCCGTTTTCCAGATGCTCGAAGCGGATCGACTCCGGCGGTGTCCATGAGGGGTTTGGCAGTTTGCCGGTGACGCGGGTCTCCGCGACGGGCGTCTCCCAGCCCTCGCGCCCGATACCCAGCGGGTAGGTGATGACCCGGTTCTCTCCCCTTGGGTAGTAGTACAGTCTCAGTTCCGCCAGGTTGATGACGATGCCTTCGCGCGGACCAGGGGGCAGCATAAAGCGGGTTGGAAGGACGATCTCCAGTCCCTCGCCCGGCAGCCACGGATCGACCCCCGGATTGGCTTCACTGATCTCCAGATATCCCAGGTCGTTGGCGCGTGCGATATCGGACAGGGTATCCTCGTAGCGGCTGGTGACACTCGAAATCTCACCCACCACGTCGTTGCCCGGCAGCGGCAGCGGAAATTCGCGCGCCAGTCCGGTCAGCGGCGCTGCCAGGCAGAGAACAATCAAACGGGTCAGCAGGAGTCGCAACATGTTCACTCTCGGGTTTTTCACCGCATTATCGCATAATCCCGTTTCCATGGTGCGAGGGCACAGCCGGAGGACGGAGTGCTGAGTGAGGAAGAGTTCTCAAACCGGCTGTTGGCCTGGCACCGGCGTGCCGGCCGCAAGGATCTGCCCTGGCAGCGGAACCCCAGCACCTATCGGGTCTGGGTATCGGAGATCATGCTGCAACAGACCCAGGTCGCCAGCGTGATACCCTATTTCAACAGGTTTATGGCAAGGTTCCCGGATGTTTCGCGACTGGCCGACGCGGCACTGGACGATGTGCTGCACCTCTGGTCCGGTCTGGGCTATTACGCCCGTGCCAGAAATCTGCACCGGGCGGCGCAGCAGATCAGGGACGATCACCGGGGCAGGTTTCCTGAGGAGTTCGAGCAGCTGCTTTCGCTTCCGGGCGTCGGGCGTTCCACCGCGGGTGCCGTGCTCTCGCTTGCGCTCGGCCGCTCCCACCCGATTCTCGACGGCAACGTCAAGCGCGTGCTCACCCGTTTCTTCGCCGTGACCGGCTGGCCGGGAGAGGCTGCGGTTCAGCAGCGGCTGTGGGCGATCGCGGAACGGTTGACGCCCCGCACGCAGGCGGGAATCTACAATCAGGCCATGATGGATCTCGGCGCCGGCGTCTGCACCCGGCGTAATCCAGCCTGCGCCGACTGTCCCCTGAGCGACCAGTGCCGGGCTTATGCCGAGGGTGACCCGCTGCGCTACCCCGCGTCCAGAATGCGTCAAAAGCTGCCGTCAAAAGCGGTGCGCCTGCTGCTGCTGCAGCGGGATAGAGGGACACTGTTGCTGGAGCGGCGCCCGCCAAACGGTATCTGGGGCGGTCTCTGGAGTCTGCCCGAGTGCGATCCGGATGCCGACCCGGTCGGTCACTGTGCCACCCGTCTGGGACTGAAGGTAGTGAATGTGCGCGATTTCCCGCGCCGCCGCCACAGCTTCACCCATTTTCATCTCGATATCCACCCGCTGGTGCTGCAGGTTGAAGCCAGCGGGGAATGCGTGATGGATGAGTGTGGGCGAGTCTGGTATAACACCGCAAAACCGGATCGACGGGGACTGGCTGCACCGGTGGCCCGGTTGATCGCCGAATTCCGCGCGCTGACGATAGGAGAGAACGAATGAGCCGAATGGTTAACTGTGTGAAGCTGAAGCGGGAGGCGGAAGGGCTGGAGCGACCCACCTATCCCGGCGAACTGGGCAAGCGGGTGTTTGAAAACGTCTCCAAAGAGGCCTGGCAGATGTGGCTGAAGCACCAGACCATGCTCATCAACGAATACCGCCTCAGTCCCATGGACCCGAAAGCGCGCAAGTACCTGGAAGAGCAGATGGAGGAGTTTTTCTTCGGCCAGGGCGCCGAGGTACCGGAACCCTTCAGACCCATGGCATGATTTGTCCTTTAAACTTGACTCCAACCCGTCTCCCCGCTTTAATACGCCTCTCTCCTGAGGCCAGGTAGCTCAGTCGGTAGAGCAGGGGACTGAAAATCCCCGTGTCGGCAGTTCGATTCTGTCCCTGGCCACCATATAAATCAATAACTTACGTAAATCCCCAAAAATCGTCTGGCACCGCATGGCGCGGTGCTGCGCAAGCGCCTCATCTCGACTCACGGGTGCACAACAGGATTGCCCATTCGATTCTGGGGCGCGTCTGGCTATTTTGTGTGCTCGCAACAGCGGTTAGCCATCCTTCGTTGACGCGGTGGGCTGAGTCGCCGGATTTTCCCTGCATGCCGCTGCACGGGCGGAAGAACGCCAGCGGCTCGAACGGTTTTGCCGGTACATCAGCCGGTCGGCGGTCGCAAAAAACTTTTAAGATTCCGGCGCCTTTGCCGTTAGTTGGTCGAAGTGTGCGGTGCAGCGAACGTCGACCGGCAACTCGACGACGTAGCGTTTCATCTGCGGTTCCAACGCCAACGCAAGGAGGGGTAATGAGCGCAATTGTCGCATGGTGGGGAAAACTGGGTCTGCAAACTCGGCTGCAGATCCTGATTCAAGGCAGTCTGATCGTCTTCCTGGTTGCGGGCCAGCAGTGGATAACCGTAAAGTTCGAAAGCCAGTTGCTCGCCGCAGCGCGGGAACGTGCGGTCGCCATTGCCGACGGCTTGGTCAATGGCCTCAACGTGCTGATGATCATCAAGGGGGCCAACGACAAGGAGGTCATCTTCGACCGTGCGGCGCGTGGCGAATTCGTGCATAAGATGGCCCAGTCCGAGGGCACGCTCGACATGCGCGTGATTCGCGGCGCGGCCATCGACGAGGAGTTCGATGAAGGCCTGCCCGACGCCTACGCCAGGGACGACATGGACCGGCGCGTCATGGCCGGCGGCGGGCCCGAGTGGAGGCTCGACCTCGAATCCGAGCCCCCCTCCCTGCGCTCGGTCATCCCCTATGTCGCCAAGAAGAACTTCCGCGGCATCAACTGCCTGGGCTGCCACGCCGTCGACGAAGGCGCCACCGTGGGTGCCGCCAGCGTCACCATCGACGTCGGCGCGGATCTTCGTGCCATTCACACCGTCACCACCTGGATGTGGGTGGGACTGGCGGTGCTGCAGGTGATTCTGTTCTTTATCCTGCGTGCGATCGTCGGGCGCCTGCTGCGGCTGCTGGGCGGCGAACCGCGCGATGTGGTCGATGTAATGCGCCAGATCGCCAAGGGCAACCTTTCCGGCCGCATCGAGACCCGCGCCGGCGACGAGAGCAGCCTGCTCGCCCACACCAAGCAGATGCAGACGGCGTTACGCAATCTGGTGACCGACCTCAAATTGAGCGTGGACGCCGTGCTCGGCTCGTCGCGCAAGCTCGACTCCGAAGCGCGATCGGTGGCCGAACGGTCCACCCAGCAAGCCGACTCGTCGGCGTCGATGGCGGCGACCATCGAGGAGCTCACGACCAGCATTGCGCACATGGCAGAGAGCGCCGCCACCTCTTCGGGACTGGCCAACAAGGCCGGTGAGGTATCGAGCAAGGGCGCTCAGAACATTCAGGAAACCGCAGGCGAAGTCTCGTCCGTCGCCGACGTCGTCAATCGCGCGTCGACCAGCGTGAGCACACTGATGCAAGCCAGCGACAAAATCTCCGAGGTCGTCAAGGTTATCAAGGAAATCGCCGATCAGACCAACCTTCTGGCGCTCAATGCAGCCATCGAGGCGGCGCGCGCTGGCGAACAGGGACGCGGCTTCGCCGTGGTCGCGGACGAAGTGCGCAAGCTCGCCGAGCGCACCGCGAAATCGACGCATCAGATCGCCGAGATGATCACCTCCATCCAGGACGGCACCAAGCTTGCCGTGAACGGCATCGAGGCCGGTGCGCAGCGCTCGCACGCCAGCGCTGCGCGCATGGAGCAGGCGGCGGCATCGATGAGCGAGATCGCGCTGGGGACCGAGCAACTCGTGGCGCAGATCGGCGAGATCAGCAACGCGCTGCAGGAGCAGCGCGCCGGCAGCGAGCGCATCGCGCACAACGTCGAAACCATCGTGCGCATGACCGACGACAACACGGCCAGCGTCACCTCGGTGGCAGACGCCGCTCACGCTCTCAACAGCATGGCCCGCAAGCTCGAGGAGCAGATCCAGCACTTCCACATCTAGAATCAAGGGGTCAGAACACTTGAGATCCCGGTCGTAGGTTTGCGTGCTCCCCAGTTGCACAGGTTCACGGTGCGGGTGCCGGACCATTAGTCGCTGCGCGTTAATACCAGGAGGTGAGGACGGCTCAAGCCCGGGCTGCAGCAATTTTGCATTTGGAAAAAAAGGGCCGGAAATTTGGCCCTTCAGAAGTATCTTTCAGCTATGTCCCATTACGGCCGGGATCCAATATCTCCTTCCAGGATAAACAAGCGATCTGTCTTCGACGCTATTTCAAGCGTGAGCCT
The DNA here is from genome assembly GCA_020445405.1 of Gammaproteobacteria bacterium. Classification (GTDB taxonomy): domain Bacteria; phylum Pseudomonadota; class Gammaproteobacteria; order Chromatiales; family Chromatiaceae; genus HKST-UBA178. Next base: position 25,349 of record JAGRGQ010000041.1, read on the forward strand.
GCCTACACCCGTCATCTTCTCAAACTGTCCGGTTCCACTGACCAGCTCCCAGATACCCGCATTGACGAGTTTTGGTTTTACCTCGCCCTTTAGGAAGACCGCTCTCAGTGACCATTTTACGTTTGCAATATCACCGGTGGCGGTTTTGAATTGAAAGTAGCCTTGAGGGTCGGCTCCTGCCGGTGGATTGACATCATGCCAACCGTATTCGGTGACTGAAGTTCCCGCCAGAACACCGGAGCCTTCTACCGAGCCCTCACGGTTTACCATCAGCACGAAATGCTTGCTTCCGTCATCGAAGTTCATCCTGACAGAATCCCTCGGCGCGCCAAGCAGCGCCTTGACAGAGACAGGGTCTGCCATGACATTGCTGGTGGTGAGGGCGGCGCCCGTCATGATTGCCAGTAAGACCAGTGGTTTCATAGTAGCCTCCAGATTAAGTTTTGGTTGTAACTCCGCCGATTCGATTGCCTCTTTGGCAAAGCCCGCCGCCGTGTGAATTCCGGGCTGCGTATTGTTAGTCTGGCTCTCTCCAGCCGGAAGATGTATCGTCCGGTCGTTGGAGATACTATGGTCACGATGCCATCCGTTGGGAGAGGCTGATCCTGATAACAATGAACAGGTTGGCAATGATTTTTCCAGTGGGCGCAAGAGTGCCCGAACCATGACTTTGGTATGATGACGCTAATAAAACCGGCGAGACGAAAGAGTTGAAGGTACTGATCGTTGATGATCATTCTCTTATCCGCGAGGCGCTCAGCGGCGTTTTGAAAGAACTCGGAGGCGACCTGGAGATTTACCAGGCACAGGATTCCGGGCAGGCGCTGCGGTGCCTGAGCGAGAACCCGGGTCTTGATCTGATTCTGCTCGATCTTTACCTGCCTGGCCGAAGCGGCTTTGATATCCTCGCTGAATTCGCAGAGCGCGCGCCCGCTGTTTCCGTTGTGGTGCTTTCAGCCAGTGATGACAGAAAGGACATCACCCGCGCGCTCGACCTCGGCGCCGTTGGTTTCATTCCCAAGTCGGCCCAGAGGGATCTCATTTTGAACGCTCTCAGGTTGATATTTTCCGGTGGCATATATGTACCGCCGGAGATCCTGGATCGGCATAATGGCGCATCAACCGCAATCCCACCGAGCCCCTCGCCCAGGCTGTGCGCAGCGGAGCTTGGCCTTACCGAAAGGCAGATGCAGGTGCTTTCGCTGATGATGCAGGGAAAGAGCAACAAGGTGATCTGCCGTATGCTGGAGATCAGTGAACCGACGGTAAAGAATCATGTCACCGCAATATTAAGGGCGCTGAAAGTCACCAACAGAACCGAGGCGGTCATCGCGGTCAATGCTTTGGGATTGAAGATCGACAATGACACCGGTTAGAAATTCGCCAGAGCCAAGCAAAGGTGAATCGATGGCATCGCCTGATATTCATCCATGCGGTTTCGATATGCTCATCCCGACATGCTGTCCGGCTTCAGCAGCCTGTTGATCAAAGCCCGCAGGCGCAGCGGAGACACCGGTTTGTGCAGCAGCTGAAAGTTATGTTCCTGAGCATCATTCGTCACTTCAGGTGAAGTGTCTCCGCTGATCAGGAAGGCGGGGATCGCGTCACCGAAGGCATTGCGTAGCGTGTTGATCGTTTCAATGCCAGTCCGTTCATTTTTCAGTCGATAATCGGAAATGATCAGGTGCGGCTTCTGCGCGTGCAGCGACAGAGCCGCGACAGCCTGCTCAGCAGATTCCGCAGTAATCACCTCGCTGCCCCAGCTCTGCAGTATCCCGCCGATACCGCTCAGTACCAGTGCATCGTCATCAATCACAGCAATGTATTTTCCCTGTACAGGATCGGTGATACCGGGCGGAGAAGCGGCAGCAGTCATTGATCCGGCTTCAGCAGCCGCAATCGGTACGAAAATGGAAAACCGCGACCCCTTGCCGACGGATGATGCGATTTCGATTTTGTGGTCGAGCAGACGGGAGAGGCGATCAACGATTGCAAGACCCAAACCGAGCCCATCATGGGCGCCCGGTATGGTGGGCTCCAGTTGCACATGCTCCTGGAAAATGCTCTGCAGGTGTTCCGGTGCAATACCTGGGCCGCTGTCGCAGACATCGACTCTTAATTTCTCTCCGCGGCGTCGGCAGCCAATCACAATACCACCATGCGTCGTATTTCGTACAGCGTTGGAAACCAGATTCAACAGAATCCGTTCCAGCAGGATGGTGTCGCTGTTGACCCAGACACTACTTGGAACGGCGCGCAGGCGCACCCCTTTGTTACCTGCGATTTGTGCGAAAGTCGATTCCATGCGTGAGAGCAGCGGTGCGATTGGAAATTTGCCGAAATTTGGTTCCAGAGCACCGGCATCGATCTTGGACATATCCAGGAGCGCTTGAAAAAGCTTGTTCATGGCGCTGACAGCGGTATCTATCCGGGTGATGAGACGAGAGCGTTCTTCCGGTTCGGATTCGTTGTGCAGTTGTGCCACGAACAGCGTCAGGGCACTGATTGGCTGTCGAAGGTCGTGGCTGGCGGAGGCCAGAAAACGTGATTTGTATCTGTTTGCGGTTTCGAACTCATCGCGTTCCAGTGTATTGCGGCGCAGGATCTCGATGGCCCTCGCCATTGCAGAGATTTCGTCGGACCCTTCCACGGCGACTTCGGTGTCGAGGCGGCCTGCTGCTATCGCCAGTGTCGCGCTGCTGAGTTGCGTCAGGCGGCCGACGATGTTTCCGCCCACATACCGCCATACGATGAGGATAGAGGTCAATAGACTGAGCGCGACAGCGAGCAGAAGTGTCCGTGTGCTTCGCTGCTGAACGGAGAGCACGTCGGAGATCGCGTCTCCGATCTCCAGCTTTGCGACGATTCCCAGTTGGTCGATCGCGACTGTGAGCTTTTCCGACAGCGCGCGGGTTTCGGCAAGCAGCCGATCGCCCTGCCCGATCAGCGTAAGTTCCCGGCTGCGCGCGTCGGCGATAGTATCCGTACCTTCAATATGCCCCTGCAGCTTTTTCAGCTGCAGCAGAAACAGAGAGCGCAGTTTCGGGTCAAATTCCTTCACCATCTCCTCCAGCTTGCGCAGCGCAAGCCCCAACTGCAAAGTCAGGACCGGAAGGCGGCGCTGTTCGCTGGCGGCAGCGGCTTCAGAGAGCATATTCATGACAGTGGAGACTTCTATCTGCGCGGATCTGAGCAATTGCCGGGTGGCGATTAACGACGCCAGAGTCGGGATCTTTCCATCGGTATCGTCTCCACCAGCCGCGGCGGTATCCACGAGCATATCGATCTGACTGCCCACCACCAGCAGCCAGGGTGCCAGTAACCGCCGTATCTCCTTCCCCACTTGAAAAGCGTTTTCTCGCAGGCTGTTGATGCGTCCGTTGGCTTCGAGCCGGTGGGATACCAACTCCTTGAGGATGCCGAGGTTTGCCAGCAGTGAGTTTACCAGCTCTTCGATATTCCCAACAGGTAAGTGTTCGGCATCTTCATCTTTCAACCCGTCCAGCTCGCGTTGCAGTCCAGCCATAGCCGTCGCGATCTCCGCCTTCGCCAGCTCCTGTCGAATCGGATCGGTGGCAGCAAGCAGTGTCGGAGCGGCCGAGATGATGCGTTCCGCCGAGCGTGACAATTCGAATGCGGAGAGTGTCGGCGGGATACGTGAATCGATGATATCGAGATGCCGGCCAACCTCGCGGAAAGAGAAGATTCCAACTCCGCTGGCCATTACGGCGAATGTTGTGATGCCCAGGAAAGCGAGCAGCAACCTTGCGCGCACCCCCGGGTGCCAGTTGCGTCTTGGCCGATTTCCGGTGTTTTCGGATTCTGATGTAACCACCACCTCGGTGATCCCCCCGGCAGCTTCTATAATCGGATGAATTGGATGATAAGGAGGATAGCCCATGAAGCGCAGAAATTTCCTGGCTGGAGCTGGAGTGGGTGCGGTGGCGGGCATTGCTTTTTCAGCGCCTGCGATAGCGAAGCAAGTTCGAAAACTCACGATGGTGACCGATTGGCCCGAGGGTCCCGGGGTGCTTACCAGTGCCCGGCGGCTGGCCAGAACAATCGAAGAGGCCTCGCAGGGACGCATAAGGATTGAAGTGACTCCGGCAGGTGCTGTGGTCCGCCCCTTCGAAACTTTCGATGCTGTCCAGTCCGGTGTCGCCGATATGTTTCACTCTCACATCGGTTATTTCGAGAAGAAGTCGCAGGCACTTCATTTCTTCTCCGGACTTCCGTTTGGATTCTCAGCGAACGAACTTTTCGCGTGGGTTAAATATGGTGGTGGGCAGGACGTCTGGGATACCCTGACCGCGCCTTTTAACATCAAGCCGATGCTCTGTTCCAGCACCGGTTCGCAGATGGGTGGCTGGTTCAAAAACGAGATCAATTCGCCGGACGATTTCAAAGGGCTGCGCTACCGCATGTCCAGCCCGGGTGCCGAAGTCCTGCGCAGAATGGGGGCTGTTGCCGTCGTCGTTCCGGGATCGGATATCGTGCTGTCGCTGGAATCCGGCGCGATCGAGGCCTGTGAATGGATTGGGCCGTGGATGGACCTGATCATGGGGCTGAACAAGGCGGCCGGCTTCTACTATTATCCCGCTTGGCAGGAGCCCGGTACTGCGCTGACACTGGGTATCAACAGGCAGGTATGGGAGAGTTTCAGTGAAGGCGATCGGCGGCTGATCGAAATCGCTGCGGCGGGGGAGTACTCGATTTCACTTGCCGAGTTCAACAGCAATAATGCCACTGCTCTGCGCCAGCTGCGGACGGAAGGCACGGTGAAAATCGAACGCTTCAATGATGCGGTATTGAGAAAACTGCGCGAGGTCAGCGACGAGGTCGTTGCCGAGAAAGGTTCCGCTGATGCCCTCTCTCTCGGTGTCTACAAAAGCTATACAGCCTTTCGGGAGCTGATTACAGGTTGGACCGATACCGGGGAGGGGGCCTATCTGAACACGCGGGGTCGAAGATCCATATCCTGAACTGCTGCACTATCGTTTGCGGCTGCATCTATTGTTTCCTGTCAGATCTGTCGTGCCGGCGGGATGCCGGCGAATATGCTGTCGGCTATCCAGCTCTGCACGTTCCGCGTCAACGCCGGTGGACCAACCAGGGTCATGCGCTTGTCGGCAATCACTTGGCGATAGGATTCGTCCCCCATCCAGCAATTGACCATGGTGCGCAGGTCCGTGGTGAGATAGATGTCCACCTCTTTGCCCGGATCCTCCAGACAGGTATCGACGTTGGCGCCCTTTACCAGCAGCCACCAGGAACTGAATTTGGTCAGATCGGTAAAGGTGAACTTGATGACCGACTCGTTGCCCGGAAGCATCTCCGTTTTCACGCTGCGCTGCAGGTAGAGCATCAGCAAACCCACATCGAGATCGCTGTCACGCAAATCGCCGCGCGCCCAGCGCATGCCCCATTCACCGACTGACTGCAACAGCGGAAGTGTCTCTTTTCCGGCCTGAGTCAGAAAATATTCACCACTTCGCTGCCCGGGGATTTTCTTCCGGATAATCAGCTCCGCATCCGCCAGCTCTTTCAATCGCTTGGTGAGCATCGTGGGTGAAATCAGAGGAACACCCCGCTGCAGCTCATTGAAGCGTGTGCCTCCCATATGCAACTCACGCAAAATGAGCATGGTCCAGCGCTCTCCAAGCAGGTCCATCGCTTTTGCAATAGGGCAAAACTGTCCGTACTCCATCTCTTCTCCGGAAGTCTGTGTAACTTCGAACAGTGTAGTTGATTACTACAAAAAACGTAGTTGGTTACTACTTTCCGCAAAGTAGCTGAACCCGGTGGGTGTCTCTAATCTTTAACTCATCAGGACAGTGGTCCTGGTTACGAAAAACAACAGACAGCGGAGAGATTAAAATGCCACTTATTACAGTAAACCTGATCGAAAACGTATTTAGCGCGAAACAGAAAGCTGAAATCATCAGCCGGTTGACAGACACCATGGTGGAAATCGAAGGTGAGAATATGCGTTCGGTCACCTGGGTGAAAATCGAGGAGGTACCGGAAGGCCAGTGGGGGATAGGCGGTGCCGCGCTCACAGCGGCTATGGTGCACAAGCTGCAAGCAGAGGGCAGCCTATAGTGTTTAAAGGGCTGGGCTTGCCCAGCCCTTTAAACAGGTTTGTCAAGCCGCTCACCACCCTTGGTCCTGACATCCGTTTCCAACCGGAGGGTGCGTTTTTGGGCCGCCGCACTCCAAGCCGGGGTTGAAAGCGGTTTTTCGGTATACTCGACGAACGCACAGGTGTCGCGCGCGATTGCAGGGACGCTCGGCTTTGACCTGTTTGCCCGATCCTGGCGGGGTGCATGTCGAACGTCCCGGCGGTGCGTCCCGGTTCACGGGGTGACGGCGCCGACCAGTGCCGGACACGCTCTCTGGCCCGCCTGCTCTCCTGTTGGTGAAATCCCGGTCTGCTCTGGTGGGAAAGCGCGGCGATAACCGCCTATACTCTGCTGGTGAGGTTACCTGTCGGGAGTGATAAACCGTGAAAATCCCATGTTTTGATCCGACCGCTGTTGGCGCACTGGATACACAGGAATCAGCGCGATTCCTCCAGGCTTGTCTATTCCGTTTCAGCGCTCTCTGTCGCATGCGCACTGCTTTTCTCGCGGCGATCCTCCTCGCGACGTCTGTATCCCCCGCTTCCGCCTCCAAAGAGATAAACCCTTACTCCTTCTACGACGGGGGGGCGGCTGGCGACGATTATCGACTGCCTGAATGGTTCAAGGATAGTTTTCTTGATCTGCGTGAGGATTTGGCGGAGGCATTGGAGAACAACAAAAAAGGGCTGCTGGTATACTTCGGTTCCCGGTTCTGTTCATACTGTAAAGTACTGCTGGAGGTTAATTTCAGACAACCCGCGATCCGATCCCTGATAGAAGAAAATTTCGATGTCATTGGGTTGGAGGTGCTGAGTAATGCCGAGATCACCGCGTTCGATGGTGCAACGCTCCCGATCAGGGAGTTCTGCAAGCGCGAGAGGGTAAGATTTACGCCGACGCTGGTGTTCTACACGCCGGAAGGTAAACAGGCATTAAAGCTGGAGGGATATCGTCCGCCCGACAAATTCACCGCGGTTCTGAACTATGTGATCGAGGGGCAGTATGCACAGCACTCCCTGCGCCAATATCTTGCAATAAAAGAGAACGCGGCCACTACTGCCAACACGCGGTCGCTTCAGTCAGATGAACTATTCTCAAAGCCGCCATATGCACTCGATCGGAGAACTTTTCCAGGAGCGGTGCCCCTGCTGGTGATCTTCGAGCGGTCCGATTGTCCGTCATGCGATATTTTCCATGCGGAAGTACTGCAGCAGGAGAGTGTCCGGAAAATGCTTTCCGGATTTGAGGTCGTGCAGTTGGATATGGATGACGGCGCAACCCCTGTGCTCACCCCCACGGGCCGGAAGCTGACTGCGGCGCAGTGGGCGGATAGACTTGGGGTGAGCTATGCACCGTCGTTCGTATATTTCGATGAAGCGGGCAACGAAGTGTTACGACTGGATTCGGCTACGCACTATCATCGCATGGTCGGGGCTTCCCAGTACGTATTGGAGAAAGCGTACCGGCGGGAACCGATCCTCATCCGTTGGTTACGGGAACAAGAGAATTAAAGTTCCCCTCTAGATCCAAGCCGCGTTGAGCCGTTTGCGGCCGAGACCCATCAGAGAGAGCAGGGCGGCGCCGAAAAGCCAGACCGCCCCAGGCAGCGGAACCGCTGCTGTTGCGATCGAAAAATTGCTGGCCAGCGCGGTGGCAATCTGGGGATTGCTCAGCCGTTCGCCCGGATTGAGGGAGTAGGCTGCCTGCATCAAGTTTTCCACGGAGACAATATGATCCAGTCCCAGATTGTGGCCGATTTCGTGCGCCACGACGCTTGCAATCGCCTCCTGCCCTTCGGCGAAGCCAGGCAGATTGGCTCCGACATATTGGGAAATGCCGTTCCCGTTCAAACGCGCCAGGCCGGCGGCGGAGTCGTCGCCGAGAAGGGAAAATCCAGCCGGGATACTGACAAAAAACATATTGATGACATTCGGGTCCGCATGGGTTACGCCTGCAGCCATGCCATCGCTGATGATCGTGTTCAGGTCGGAGGTCGGTCTTGCATTACCGCCATTATTTGGTGATCCATCGATGCCCCAGTTTGCGAATGTGCTGTTCCATGCGTTGGGCGAGAGAAAATTGATCGCGATTCCGGCCTGAGCCCATATCGAATCAATCAGTCCCTCGATGCTGGTCAGTTGCGCGGGCGTGCCGAAAAACTCCGCTGTGTTGGTGCCATCATCATCGGATACGACGATAGGCTGTACCGTGACGACATGCGTAATCGACATTGCCGGGTTGACGACCAGCGCCGCTGAAACCGGGGCTATGCTGCCTGCAAGGAGCAGAAAGCCGAGCAGGTATCCTTTAATTCCCGAACAACTGTTCATCCAATGCACTCCTTAATATGGTTGGGGCTCCCGGTCGACGGGCGCTAGGT
>JAGRGQ010000042.1 GCA_020445405.1 Gammaproteobacteria bacterium
TGATGATGCTCTCCCCGCTGATCATTTCACTGCCTTTCAAAATCATGCTCTTCGTCCTGATTGACGGATGGTCGCTGGTTTTCGGCACGCTGGCATCCAGCTTTCTGGTATGACCGGGCCCGCCACCATGCCGCGGAAAACGAAACCGTGACACCCGATTCGGTACTGGATATCGGTCAGCGGGCGTTGGAGGTGACCACGGTACTGGGGGCCGTGGTGCTTGTCCCAGCCCTGCTCGTGGGACTGCTGGTGGCGATGTTTCAGGCGGCCACGCAGATCAATGAGATGACCCTGAGCTTCATACCGAAACTGTTGATCGTAGCCCTGGTTTTCATGCTGGCGGGTCCCTGGATGCTGCGGGTCATCATGACTTTCAGCATCAACCTGATCGAAAGTATCCCGGAACTCATTGGTTAGCCATGTCGTTCACCGAAGCGCAACTGAGTATCTGGCTGGCCGGATTCATCTGGCCCCTTATCCGCATCGCCGCGATGGTAACCGCTGCGCCCGTTTTCAACTCCCGTCAGACGCCGGTGATGTACCGGATCGGCCTGGTACTCGCGCTTACCTGGGTGACCGCGCCGTTGCTGCCGCCGCCGCCGGTGGTGGATGTGTTCAGCCACCAGGCGCTCATGTTGCTGCTGCAACAGCTGGCGGTGGGACTGATCATGGGTTTCATACTGCATATGGTTTTCGCTGGACTGATATTCGGCGGGCAGGTGGTCGCTTACAGCATGGGGCTGGGTTTTGCGTCGATGATGGATCCGCAGAACGGGGTTCAGGTGCCGGTCGTCTCCCAGTTCTATCTGATCCTGGCCACGCTGCTTTTCCTGGTGCTCAACGGTCACCTGATCCTGATAGATCTGCTGTTCCAGAGTTTTCACACATTTCCGGTGGCGGTGGATGGCGTAAGCCGCAGCAGCCTCTCCGATGTGGTTGGCTGGGGCAGCCGCCTGTTCAGCGCCGGTCTGTTGATGGCGCTGCCGGTAGTGGCGGCGCTGCTGCTGGTCAATCTCGGTATGGGCATTGTCACCAGAGCTGCGCCTCAGCTCAATATATTTGCGGTCGGATTTCCGATCACCATGCTGATCGGGTTCGTGCTGATATGGGCCAGCCTGCCAAACGTCATTGAGAACTTCGAGAGTTTTCTCGATACGGGTTTTGCCCTGATCAAGGGCTTGTTGTTCATCACGGGGTGAATCATGGCTGAAAATCAGGACGGCCAGGAGAAGACAGAACAACCCACATCGAAACGGCTTCAGGACTCCAAGAAGAAGGGACAGATCGCCCGTTCGAAGGAGCTGAACACGATGGGTATCACGCTGATCGGCGGTATCGCGCTGGTGTTCATGAGCGGCCATCTCGGCCAGGATCTGTCGGAAATGATGTCAGTCGGATTCACGCTGGAGCGGGTGGATCTGTTCGATCCGGGAGCACTGCTGCACCGGTTGGGGGACGCAGTTGTCGGCGCGTTGCTGATGCTGGCGCCGTTTTTTCTGGTGGTGGTTGCCGCGGCCGTTGCCAGTTCCATCGCACTTGGAGGCGTTGCATTCAGCGCGCAGGCGCTGGCTCCCAAACTGAGCAAGCTCAATCCGGTAGCCGGGTTGAAGCGGCTCTTTTCCGCCAAGGGTCTGGTGGAACTGCTCAAGGCAATGGCCAAGTTTTTTCTGATCGGTGGTGCCACCACGTTCATACTGTGGATGCTGCTGGATCGATTCATCGGTCTCAGCCGGATGACGCTGGGTCCGGCGGTGAGCGAGTTGAGTACGTTGATCGGCGGCTCCTTCGTATTGATCTCCAGCACCCTGATACTGATCGCGCTGGTGGACGTTCCGTTTCAGTTGTGGGACCACAAGCGCCAGCTGAAAATGACCCGGCAGGAGGTCAGGGACGAGCTGAAAGAGACCGAGGGCCGGCCTGAAGTGAAGAGCCGGATACGCAACCTGCAGCATGAAATGGCTCAGCGGCGGATGATGGAAGAGGTGCCCAAGGCCGATGTGATCGTCACCAACCCGACCCATTATGCGGTGGCGTTGAGTTACAACCAGCACACCATGACGGCGCCGAAGGTCGTCGCCAAGGGTGTCGACCTGGTGGCCTCCAATATCCGCTGCGTGGCGAACGAACACGACGTACCTGTCGTTGAATCTCCGATGCTGGCACGTGCCATATATGCCCACGCCGAACTTGGCGACTATATTCCCGCCGGCCTCTACCTGGCCGTGGCAAAGCTGCTGGCTTACGTATTTCAGCTGCGGGCCTACCGCACGGGTCAGGGCAGCAAGCCCGGTGTCCCAACGGATCTGGTGGTACCCGAGGAGTTGCAGGTGCCCGCAGAGAATCGGGATCCAGTCCCGGCAGACAGATATGAACCCGACAGTTAACCATTGAGGGGCAGCCATGGATGCGACAGTAATACTGAATAATGTCAAGAGTGTCGGCGCCCAGGGTCTGGGCGCGCCGCTTATCCTGCTGATGATGTTGGCTATGGTGGTGGTACCGCTGCCGCCATTGGCGCTGGATGTATTCTTTACCTTCAATATCGCGCTCTCCCTGGTGGTCCTTCTGGTCGTCGTCTATACCCTCAAGCCACTTGAATTCAGCGTTTTCCCAAGCCTGCTGCTGGTGGCCACCCTGCTGCGTCTTGCGCTCAATGTCGCTTCCACCCGGGTAGTGCTGCTGGAGGGACACGCGGGCGGCGATGCGGCGGGCAAGGTGATCGAGGCTTTCGGCGCTTTCGTTATCGGCGGCAACTACGCAGTGGGCCTGGTGGTGTTTGCGATTCTGGTGATCATCAATTTCGTGGTGGTCACCAAAGGCGCCGGTCGGGTATCGGAAGTCAGCGCCAGGTTTACATTGGATGCGATGCCGGGTAAGCAGATGGCCATCGATGCCGATCTGAACGCGGGGATAATCGGTCAGGAGGAGGCCAGGGCGAGGCGCGAGGAGATCGCTTTGGAGGCCGATTTTTACGGCTCCATGGATGGCGCCAGCAAGTTCGTTCGCGGTGATGCGGTGGCCGGCATACTGATTCTGGTGATCAACATACTCGGCGGCCTCTCTATCGGCATGCTGCAGCACGATCTGGACTTTTCCACTGCGTTGCGCTTCTACGCGCTGCTGACTATTGGTGACGGCCTGGTGGCGCAGATACCCTCGCTGCTGCTGTCGACGTCCGCGGCGATCATCGTCACCCGGGTCGCGTCGACCCAGGATATGGGCGGGCAAATCATCTCCCAGCTGCTGAATACACCGAAATCGCTGGCGGTTGCGGCCGGTGTTCTTGGATTGATGGGCATTATCCCGGGAATGCCGAACTTTGCATTTCTCAGCCTGGCCGCGTTGTCAGGAGGCGGCGCCTGGTGGATATCCCGCACCAACAGCAGAGCCGCACAGAGCGAACCTGCCGCGGCTCTCCCCGAGACCCCGACGGAGCTGCGCGAGCTGACCTGGGACGATGTACAGCCGGTGGATATCATCGGACTCGAGGTGGGGTATCGGCTGATCCCGCTGGTGGACAGAAATCAGGGCGGCGAGTTGATGAACCGCATAAAGGGCGTGCGCAAGAAACTCTCCAGGGAGCTGGGATTTCTGATCCAGCCGGTGCACATCCAGGACAATCTGGATCTGAGTCCAACCGGCTATCGTATCTCGCTTCACGGCGCGATCATGGGTGAGTCGGAGATATATCCGGACCGGGATCTGGCGATCAACTCGGGTCGGGTGTTCGGGAAACTGCAAGGAGTCGAAACCAAGGATCCCGCCTTTGGTCTCGATGCGGTCTGGATCGATCCGGGTCAGCGCGATCACGCCCAGACGCTCGGCTATACCGTGGTTGATGCCAGCACCGTCATGGCCACCCATCTGAAAGAGATCATCGAAAATAACGCGCACGAGCTGCTCGGGCATGAGGAGGTTCAGCAGCTGCTTGATCAGCTGGCGCGCACCGCACCCAAGCTGGTGGAGGATCTGGTGCCGAAAACGTTGTCACTCGGCCAGGTGCTGAAGGTGCTGCAGAACCTGCTGCAGGAGCGCGTTTCCATCCGGGATATCCGCTCAATCGCCGAAACATTGGCGGAGCGCGGCGCGCAGAGTCAAGACATCGGCGTTTTAACCACCCATGCCAGAGTCGCCATGTCACGTAACATAGTTCAGCAACTTATTGGTCCTGTTGAAGAAATTCCCGTTATCGTGTTGGAGCCGAAATTGGAACAGATATTGCACAAGACGTTGCAACCCTCGGACGAGGGGAGTGTCGGGTTTGAGCCCGGGTTGGCAGAACAGTTACAGAAAGCGTTGACGGAAACCTTCAACCAGCAGGAGCGGGCCAATCAGCAGAGCATTCTTCTGGTGGCGGCCCCGATAAGGGCATGGATGGCGAAATTTGTCAGGCACAGCGTGCCGGGCATGCGGGTCCTCTCCTACAACGAGGTCCCGGACAACCGCCAGATCAAGGTAGTCGCCACTGTCGGTAAACCTGCCAACTGAAGACGCCGGGACGGCGCCGCAACAACCAGCCCGGGAACCACTCAAGCCATGGCTGACCGGTAATCCAGGATAGGCAGAGTATGAAAATAAAACGTTTTTTTGCGAGCGATATTCGACAGGCACTGCGGCAGGTGAGAGAGAGTCTGGGTCCGGATGCGGTGATTCTGTCGAACAAGGCGGTCGACGGCGGTGTGGAGCTGGTTGCTGCCAGGGACTACGACGAGACCGCGTTCGCCGGCCAGCAGAGTGGGAAACCGGATGCCGGGGATCAGCCTGCGCACAATGAAAGCCGGAAGCGGCCGGCGGAAGTTGCCGAAAATTCTCCCAGGCCGCAAATCGCCCGTGCCCAGGTGGAGTGGAGTCAGGACCCGATTCTGGTCGAGATGCGACGTGAAATGAAAGCGCTGCGGCGCATGATGGAAAACCAGCTGTCGGAACTGACCTGGCACGAAATGGGCAATCGTCAACCGATACGGCGGGAGCTGTTGCGCCGGCTGATGGCGCTGGATATCAGCCCCGATATCTGCGCACAGCTGGTGGAGAGGGTGCAGGACTTCGATAACCCCGATCAGGCATGGCGCAGGGCGTTGCACCTGTTGGCCGGAGAGCTGCCGATAGCGGGCGACAGCATGATCGACGAAGGGGGTGTGATCGCGCTGGTGGGACCCACCGGCGTTGGCAAGACCACTACCATCGCCAAACTCGCGGCACGCTATGTACTGCGGCACGGTCATCGCAGTCTCGCTCTGGTCACCACCGACAGCTACCGCATCGGCGCTCAGGAGCAGCTGACCACCTATGCGCGAATTCTGGATGTCACCGTTCGCTCTGCCTCTACGCCGGAAGAGTTGAACGTTGCGCTCAATGCGCTCTCCGACAAGCGCCTGGTGCTGGTGGACACCGCAGGAATGAGCCAGCGCGACGTGCGCCTGAGCGAACAACTCTCACTGATCGATTCCGGGCATCGTATGGTAAAGCGTTTTCTGACCCTCTCCGCGACCACCCAGCAATCCGCGTTGGAGCAGGCGGCCACCGCATTCGGTGCGACTGAGATCTGCGGCTGCATCCTGACAAAGGTGGATGAGGTCGCATCGTTGGGTGGCGCCATATCGGCTGCCATCCATAGCCGCATTCCGCTGGCGTTTTTCACCGATGGCCAGAGAGTACCGGAAGACATTCACCTGGCGCGCGCCAACACGCTGGTAAGCAGAGCGGTTTCCCTGGGGCAGGAAGGAAGCACCGATTACAGCGACGCTTACCTTTCACTGGCGCTCGGAGGAGTGAGTATAGATGCTCATGGTTGATATAAATCTGGACCAGGCTGCGGGGTTGAGACAGATGATCAAGCCGAATCCGGTGAGAGTTGTGGCGGTAACCGGGGGCAAGGGTGGAGTCGGTAAAACCAATGTATCCGTCAACCTGGCAGTTGCGATGGCGGATCTCGGCAGACGTGTGATGCTGCTGGATGCGGATCTGGGGCTGGCCAATATCGATGTGGTACTGGGATTACACCCGGAACGCGATCTCTCGCACGTGGTGCGCGGAGAGTGCGGCCTGGAGGAGATCCTGATCAAAGGCCCGTCCGGTATTCTGGTGGCGCCCGCCGCATCCGGTGTTCAGCAGATGGCGGAGCTGAGCAAGTCGGAACACGCTGGGTTGATACGCGCATTCAGCGATGTCGGATCGGATCTGGACGTCATGATCGTCGACACCGCCGCAGGCATCTCTGATGCTGTTGTCAGTTTCAGCCGAGCCGCCCAGGAAGTGGTGGTCGTGGTTTGCGACGAACCGGCATCGCTTACCGACGCGTACGCACTGATCAAACTGCTCAACCGGGAGTACGGCATCGACCGCTTCCATATACTGGCAAATATGGTCCAGTCCGCGCAGGAAGGCCGGACCCTCTACAACAAAATTTGCCGGGTGACGGACCGCTATCTGGACGCGATGCTCAGCTTTATGGGGAGTGTGCCTTACGACGACAATTTGCGTAAGGCGGTACGAACGCAGAAATCGGTTGTTCAGGCATTTCCACGCAGCCGTTCTGCTCAGACATTCAAGAATCTAGCGAAGAAGGCCGATAACTGGCCTGTACCTGAAGGCGTCAGCGGACATCTCCAGTTCTTCGTCGAACGGCTTATTCAATACACAAGTCAGAGTGGGGGGATTTGAGTTGAACGGACTAGCGACCTATACGGCGGTGCAGGAGCAGGAAACGGATGCAGACGCGCTGGTAACCAAGCATGCGCCACTGGTAAAGCGAATAGCCTACCACCTGATGAACAGACTGCCGCCAAATGTGCAGGCCGATGACCTGATACAGGCGGGAATGATAGGGCTGCTGGAGGCGAGTCGAAACTACGACCCGAGTCAGGGCGCCAGTTTCGAGACCTACTCGGGAATACGCATCCGCGGTGCAATGCTCGACGAGATCCGGCGCAGTGACTGGACGCCGCGTTCGGTTCACCGCAAGGCGCGCATGGTTGCCAGCGCGATGCGGGAGATTGAGAATGAGCAGGGACGGGATGCACGGGATATCGAAGTGGCGGAGTTGCTCGGCATGTCGCTGCCCGAGTACCACAAAATACTCAAGGATGCGTCCGGCTGCCGAATATTCAGTCTGGAAGACCTCCAGGCAGTGGGGGAGTTGCCTCAGGACCGCAGCGAACGGGCGATAAGCGGTCCGTTTGAAGGTATGCAGCGGGACGCGTTCAAGCGTGCCCTGGCTGAAGCGATTTCAGGTTTGCCGGAACGGGAACGCATGGTCATCGCGCTCTACTACGACGAGGAACTCAACCTGCGGGAGATCGGACAGGTACTCGGTGTGAGCGAATCCCGGGTTTGTCAGATTCACAGCCAGGCCACACTGCGGCTGCGGTCGAGACTCTCGGACTGGCTGTCCGATCAGGGCGACAATTGAAAGGTTATTTGCGTATGTGGAATGGCATCGTTTCTGGAGGCTGTCTTGGATAAGAACATGAAGATTCTCGTTGTGGATGATTTTTCCACGATGAGAAGAATTATCAAGAATCTGCTCAGGGATCTGGGATTCACCAATACCCAGGAAGCGGATGACGGTAACACCGGACTGCCCATGCTTCAGTCCGGAAATTTCGATTTCCTGATTACCGACTGGAATATGCCCGGCATGACCGGAATCGATCTGCTCAAGGCAGTGCGCGCGGACCCCCGGCTCTCCACGCTTCCGGTGCTGATGGTAACGGCCGAGTCCAAGCGGGAACAGATTATCGAAGCCGCACAAGCGGGGGTCAACGGATACGTGGTCAAGCCGTTTACCGCCACCACCCTCGAAGAAAAGATAGGCAAGATCTTCGAACGCGTCGGAGCCTGATTGAAGGGAAGCAATGATGATCGGAATGGTCGAAAGCAGTAAGCGCCTGGAACTGGCAAAACGGCTCGTGAGTCAGCTGGAGGCCGGCAATTCCATGGATGCGGAACTGACCATCGATCAACTGACAGGTTACAGCGAAAACAATCTTTTTCAGGAAGTGGGCCGTCTGACCCGCGAGCTGCACAGTGCCATCAACGATTTCCTGCTGGATTCCAGAATTGCGGAGATCGCCAAACGCGAAATTCCGGATGCGAGTGAGCGTCTCAGCTACGTGATTACCATGACCGAAAACGCCGCCAATACCAGCCTGGGAGCGGTGGAAAAAGGGTTGCCATTGGCGGATGAGCTGGGGAATCAAGCGAAAATACTGGCGAGCGACTGGAAACGCTTTCAGGAGCGCGAACTTTCGGTGGATGAGTTCCGTATCCTCAGCCGGAAACTTTCGGGATTTCTTGAGACAGCCGAAGCGCATTCAGGCGTGCTTCACGGAAAACTGTCGGAGGTGTTGATGGCGCAGGACTTCCAGGATCTGACCGGGCAGATCATTCGCAAGGTGATCACGCTGATCCAGGACGTGGAGGACAAACTCGTAAGGTTAGTGCGCATTTCCGGCGGACTTGAACGACAGGACGCCGTGCGGCGGGCCACTGAGCTGGCGGGTCCGGCGGTTCCCGGTATAGATCAGGGCGACCAGGTGAACAATCAGGACGATGTGGACGACCTGCTCTCGAGTCTGGGGTTTTAGCAATCGTTCAGTGCGAAAGACGACGGTAAAGACTAAATCTTTTTGGTTAAAGGCGGCAAGCTATGGCCATTGATATGGGCGACGAGATTCTCCAGGATTTTCTGGTGGAAGCCGGTGAGATACTGGAGCATCTGAATGAGCAGCTTCTGGAACTGGAGCAGACCCCCGGCGACTATGATCTGTTGAATGCGGTTTTTCGCGGATTTCATACCATCAAGGGTGGTGCCGGCTTCCTCTCGATCGACTCCCTGGTCGAAGTGTGCCACCGTTCAGAAGACGTTTTCAATATTCTGCGCCAGGGCCAACGCCAGGTGGATGCCGAGCTGATGGACGTAATGCTCAGGGTGCTGGATGTGGTTAACGGCATGTTTGGACTGGTCCGGGAGGGACAGGAACCCGAACACGCGGATCCGCAATTGATCCAGACCCTGAGTCAGTTTGCTGTGCCGGCCGCCGAAGCGCCGCCGGAAGCCAGGGCAGCGGCGGAACCGGAAACGACGGCAACGGCGGTTTCAGTGGAACCACCGGCGGCCACCGGGAAATCCGAAGATATAACGGAAGCAGAGTTCGATGCATTGCTGGATGAGCTCCACGGCAAGGGCAAACACGGCGGTGTTCCCGGTCAGACCGCGGTTGCCGGGACGAATGGGAAAACGGCGGCGGATTCATCTCCGGACGAGATCACCGAGGCCGAATTCGAAGCGCTGCTTGATCAGCTTCATGGTCCCGGCAAGCATAACGGCGTACCGGGCGCGAAAGCCGCGGCAACCGGCGCCAGCCAGCCGAAGCGAAGTCAGCCAAAGCGGAAGATCGCAGCCAAAACCAGACCCCAACCGAAGCAGGCAGCCGCAGCCAAGTCCAAACCCCAATCGAAGCAGGCAGCCGCGGCAGGAGTAGAACCCACATCAACACAGCGCCCTGAAACAAAACCGGAGGAGAGCAGATCCGCTGCGGCACAGACTCAGGCGCTGCCGAAGGCAAATGCAAAGGTCTCTCCGCCGCCGGAAACCACGGTGCGGGTCGACACAGCCCGACTCGACGACATCATGAATATGGTGGGTGAACTGGTGCTGGTTCGAAACCGGCTGGCAACGCTGAAGTCCAGGCTGGGCGACGAAGAGGTGGCCAACGCAGTCGCCAACCTGGATGTAGTGACCGCCGATTTGCAGAATTCGGTGATGAAGACCCGCATGCAACCGATCAAGAAGGTATTCGGACGCTTCCCCCGCGTGGTCAGGGATCTTGCCCGCAGCATGAACAAGGAGATCAACCTGGAAATGGCGGGGGAAGAGACCGATCTGGATAAGAATCTGGTGGAGGCACTTTCGGATCCAATGGTGCACCTGGTACGCAATGCGGTGGATCACGGCATCGAAACGCCGGATGAACGTGAGCAGGCCGGTAAGCCGCGCCAGGGCACGGTAATGCTGTCGGCCGCCCAGGAGGGGGATCATATCCTGCTCTCCATCAGCGACGACGGCAGAGGGATGGATGCGGATGTTCTGCGGCGCAAAGCGGTTGAAAAGGGGATGATGGACGCGGAGGCGGCGGCGCGCCTGGATGAAAAGGATTGCTACAATCTGATATTCCAGCCGGGATTCTCCACCAAATCCGAGATCTCCGACGTCTCCGGCCGCGGCGTGGGGATGGACGTGGTAAAGACACGCATCAGCCAGATGAACGGATCCGTGGATATCGATTCGGAACTCGGCAGGGGCAGCGTGATTACGATCAAACTGCCGCTTACGCTGGCGATCCTGCCGACGCTGATGGTGGTGCTGGGGGTCCAGTCCTTTGCGCTGCCGCTGTCGAGTGTGGTCGAAATTTTCAATCTCGATCTGCAGCGCACTCACGTGGTTGACGGCCAATTGACTATCATGGTCAGGGAACGGGCGTTGCCGTTGTTCTATCTGCGCAACTGGCTGATTCGAGGTGAGTCCGGTTCAGATCCAGCAAACCATGGCCACGTGGTTGTCGTGAACGTTGGCGGCAAGCAGGTGTGCCTGGTGGTCGACTACCTTATCGGCCAGGAAGAGGTTGTGATCAAGCCGCTGGGCAGTTTACTTCAGGGACTGGAGGGCATGGCGGGAGCCACCATTACCGGCGACGGAAAGATCGCACTGATTCTGGATATTCCGGGATTGATGAGAAAGTATGCCAGTCGCTATTGATTATGCAGCGATCCTCCTCCAACCCAAAGCGCCTGGCAGCGGTGGGATTTGACGCCGCGATGTACAACGGAAGTGTGTCATGACGGGCAGTGTTCGCGTATTGGTGGTCGACGATTCGGTCTTCTTTCAACGGCGTATCATCGACATACTTCAGCGGGATCCCGCTATCGAAGTGGTTGGACAGGCGGGTGATGGTCTGGCGGCCCTGGCGGCTGTGCGAAAACTGAAGCCGGATGTGATCACCATGGACGTGGAGATGCCGGTACTGGATGGCATCAACGCCGTAAAGCGAATCATGGCGGAGTGCCCGACGCCGATAATCATGCTTTCCGCGTTCACTCAGGAGGGCGCCAAAGCAACCCTGAACGCGCTGGAAGCGGGCGCTGTCGATTTTCTCCCCAAACAGCAGAATGGCAGAAGCTTACCCGATCTGATTTCGCAACTGCTGCCGCAGCGCGTACACGCATTGAGCAGGAAGCACCGGATTCCGTTTAAGGCGGTGCCGCAGCAGCGGCAGCCGATTCGGGAACACAGGCGTACGGGGCAGTACAAACTGGTAGTGATCGGTGCTTCCACCGGTGGCCCGGTGGCGATTCAGCAGCTGTTGTCGGTATTGCCTGCCGAGTTTCCGTTGCCGCTGCTGCTTGTGGTGCATATGCCGGAGAGTTTTACCCCTGCTTTCGCCGCGCGCCTGAATGCGCAGTGCAAAATCGCTGTAAAGGAGGCCCGGGACGGCGATACTCCGCAACCCGGGCATGCTTACCTCGCGCCCGGCGGGAAACAGATGCAACTGCAGCAACACGGCTCGAGAGTGGAGATCAGGATATACGAAGGTCTGCCTGAGCAGATGTACCGTCCCAGTGTGGATGTGACCCTGGGTTCGGCGGGAGCGGTATATCCTGGTGGAATTCTCGCCGTGGTTCTGACCGGGATGGGTGCCGATGGAAAACTGGCGGCGCAGCAGTTGAAGGCGGGCGGGTCCACAATATGGTCTCAGGACGAAGCCAGCTGCATTGTTTACGGTATGCCGCAGGCAGTTGAAAAAGCGGGATTGTCGGACAGGGTTCTGCCGCTGCATGAGATCGGCCCCCTGCTGATGAAAGCGGTTTAATCCAGCCATACTGATGCGGCCCAGGGCGACGAGATGAATCCTTCTACCTGTTATCGACAACCTCAACGCCGCATGACGCTGTCGGCTTGCAGTCTGCACCGCTCCGCGATGAGTGAGCCCGGCTGAAATGGACATGCTCAGTATCGTCGGAATCCTGGTGGCGTTCGGTGCCATCATTGGCGGAAACGCGCTGGAAGGCGGGCAGGTAGATGCGCTGCTGAACGGACCGGCGCTGGTGATCGTCGTTGGCGGTACTTTGGGCGCCATCATGCTGCAATCCCCACTCTCTGTTTTTCTGCACGCGCTGCGGTTGGCCGGCGGCGTCTTCCGGCCCCCCGGTCATCAGATCAGTTCGGCCATTAAAAAACTGGTCAACTGGAGCAATGTGGCCCGCAAGGAGGGACTGTTGGGTCTGGAGACGATAGCGGAAAACGAGCCGGATCTGTTTATGCGCAAGGGGATGCAGCTGCTTGTTGACGGCAGTGAGCCGGAAGTGATCCGCAGTATCCTGGAGGTCGAGGTGGACAACCGGGAACAGCTGGATCTGCTTGCGGCAAAGGTGTTTGAAGCAATGGGCGGGTACGCGCCGACTATCGGCATTATCGGCGCGGTGATGGGATTGATACACGTGATGCAGAACCTGGCCGATCCCGGCCGTCTGGGCAGCGGCATTGCAACCGCATTCGTCGCGACCATCTATGGCGTCGGTATCGCCAATCTGTTCCTGCTCCCGTTTGGCAGCAAAATGAGAACCCTGGCGCTGCGCAAATCGCAATATCAGGAGATGGTTATCGAAGGGATAGTCTCTATCGCCGAGGGAGAGAACCCTCGGAACATCGAGTCCAAATTGCAGGGGTATCTCGATTGACGGGGCATGCCGACAGTTTCAGGTTTACCGCAACACCCTTCCGCAACAGGGCGGGCAGTTGACTTATGGCGCGCAGGAAGAGACAGGAGGAGCAGCACAGCCACGATCGCTGGCTTGTCTCCTATGCGGATTTCATTACGCTGCTGTTTGCTTTTTTTGTGGTCATGTACTCCATTTCCTCGATTAACGAAGGTAAATATAGGGTGCTCTCCGACACACTGACCAACGCGTTTGTCACCCCGGCCCAGAGCATGAATCCGATACTGGTTGGAGAACAGGTGCATTCGATCATTCCTCAGCCGGGTGATTTCGCGACACCTGAGCAGGTGACAGAGGAGCCCACCCAGCGGCCGCCGGACGAGAGCGAAGAGAGTGCGCTGGATCGGGTTCAGGCCAATCTGAATCTGGCGCTCGAGCCTTTCATCGATCAGGCGTTGGTCAAGGTGACCCGTACCGATCGCGGCATCGAAGTCGAAATGAAGAGCGAGATGCTGTTCAAGAGCGGCAGTGCCACGCTCTCAAGAAGCGCCTTCACGGTGCTGAAAAAGGTGGCGGCACTTGTCAGATCGGTACCCAACAGGATCAACGTGGAAGGCCATACCGACAACGTACCGATCAAGACCATCTCTTTCCCATCCAACTGGGAACTCTCTGCCGCCCGTGCAGCGAGTGTGGTCCATGTGCTGGCCAAGCTGGGCATCGAGCCGCCGCGCATGGCGGCAACGGGTTATGGCGAGCACCAGCCGATTGAGGAGAATGACAGCGAGGAGGGCCGCCAGTCCAACCGGCGGGTGGCGTTGGTGATAATGGCGGGAGAGTACGAGCGCAAGTTGGGCAGGATCGGCAAGGGAGCGGGAGAGCCCCGGTGAAAGTCTGGGCCCTGGCGAATCAAAAAGGGGGTGTGGGTAAAACAACGACCACGGTGACTCTGGGGGGCCTGCTGGCATCCTGGGGATTCCGGACCCTGATGCTGGACATGGATCCGCACGGCTCCCTGAGCGGCTACTTCCGGTATGATCCGGACACGTTGGAGCGCGGCACCTATGCGCTTTTCGAAGCTGCAATAAACCAGCGTCCGGTTGATCCGGACTATCAGGTGCAGCCCACCGGTACCGAGGGTCTGGATCTGTTGCCGGCATCGGTGGCGCTTGCGGCGCTGGACCGGCAGGCTGGCCGCCGGCAGGGTATGGGACTGGTGCTGAAAAACGCAATACAGGCACTGGCGACCCGTTACGATCACGTCATCATAGATTGCCCGCCCATGCTCGGTGTACTGCTGATCAATGCACTTGCGGCCTGTGAGCAGTTGCTGATACCCGTACAAACCGAGTTTCTGGCATTAAAGGGTCTTGAACGGATGCTGCACACGCTGCAGATGGTGCTGCGTTCGCGCCGCGGGACTCTGCCCCACCTGATTGTACCCACGATGTTCGACCGGAGAACCCGTGCTTCAATCGACAGTCTGCAACTGCTGCGCAGCCAATATGGCGGTGCAGTCTGGGAAGGTTTCATCCCGATCGATACCAGGTTCCGCGATGCCAGTTACGCCGGTATGCCGCCGTCACTGTTCGACCCGCACTCCCGCGGTGTGGCCGCCTATTCGGCATTGCTGGAGAAGCTGCAGGGAGCGACGCCGGGGATGCGGGCGGCCGGATGAATGCCCGCCATACGGTGATTTACCCACATGCAGCCAAAAAGCGTTCTGCATGAATACCTGGCCGATCTCCTGGGAGAACCCGCCGGCGGGTACTTTGAGGGGGCGGCCGGGGATATCCGGACTGTGGCATCCGCAACCGCGTTTGCCGATTGCCCGCATGGGTCCCGGAGCGAGCAACCCACAGCCGTAACGCAGCCGGTCGATATCGGAACCTGCGCCGGAGAGTGCAGTGCCGGACGGTCGGTAAAGGCGCCGCGTTGGCCCGTCGATGCCGCCGCATCCGGAATACCCGGCTGGGCAGTCGATCCGTTTCAGGTGCTGTTCATTCGCGCGCATGGGGTCGATCTTGCGCTGCCGCTGCACCAGCTCGATACCATCGTCCGCTGGAACGGGGCAGCGACATCGATACCCGGTCAGCCCCGCTGGCAGATCGGCCTGATGCTGCACAAACAGCATAAGGTGAGTCTGGTCGACCTCTCCACTCTGATTATGCCGGAGCGCCAGGTGGTTGAAACACCGCCAGGGGGATATCTACTGC
The DNA here is from genome assembly GCA_020445405.1 of Gammaproteobacteria bacterium. Lineage (GTDB taxonomy): Bacteria > Pseudomonadota > Gammaproteobacteria > Chromatiales > Chromatiaceae > HKST-UBA178. The sequence goes on from JAGRGQ010000042.1 coordinate 14,931, forward strand.
TGGTCGGCGGTGCGCGCTGGGGATTGGCTTGCGACAGTATCCAGCGGCCACGGTTGTTGCGGGGGGGCGATGTGCGCTGGCGCAGGAACCGTGAAATCCGCCCCTGGTCGCACGGCGTCATTGTTGAAAACCTCACTGTATTGCTGAATATCGAAGCGTTATTGACGGTATTGGGCACGAATGATGCATAAAGAAATTCATGCCCCCGGCGGCGCCTGAAAATTGACGGATGGATTCCCAAATCCAAAAGAGGTGGAGATATGACAGCAACAGTTGCAGAGAGTACAGCCAACGATCCGGTGATCCAACTGGTGACCTTTCGCCTGGAAGACGAGACCTACGGGATCAACGTGATGCAGGTGCAGGAGGTGCTGCGCGTCAGTGAGATCGCACCGGTACCCGGCGCGCCGCCCTATGTACTCGGCATTATCAATCTGCGCGGCAACGTGGTGACGGTCATGGACACCCGCGGCAGGTTTGGTCTGCCGCCTGGCGAAATCGACGATTCCACCCGGGTTGTCATTATTGAATTGGAGAAACAGGTTATCGGTATGCTGGTCGACAGTGTGGCGGAAGTGGTCGACCTGCGTGCTTCGGAAATCGATTCGGCGCCGAATGTGGGTAACGATGAGAACTCCCGCTATATCCAGGGCGTAGCCACGCGTGGCAACGAGTTATTGATCGTGGTCGACCTGAACAGAATGTTGTCGGAAGAGGAGTGGAGCGAAGTCAGCATGCTCTGAAGCCGGTCAATGACAGCCTGAACGAAGTGGTTCAGCCAGCGGTCGCGTGCAGGGTGCCGGGGACGGCATGAATGCTTTAAACGGAGCTTGAGATGGCTGAGATCAAACAACCGGCGCCGGTCAAACCGGTGTGGCCGGTCGGACGGGAGCAGCGCCGGCCAAAGCGCAGTCCGCAGGATCAATCCAAAGCGGGCGAATCGAAGCGGCGAAAAGCGCCGCACGACCGGGAAGTGGAACAATCCGGTATCGATGAATATGTCTGAAGAGTGAACAATTATGTCAATACCCTGGATCATGGTGTCACTGACCTGCCTGTCGCTACTCGTTGTCCTGGTCGGGCTGGCGCTGCGTCTGCGACGCGCGCAGCTGGGCATCATTGAATTGAAGGCGCGCCTGGAGTCGGTCAACTGTGATTTGAGTGCGCTTTGTGCCGGCGCGGTGGGAGTCGATCGGCGGATGACTGCGTTGGAGGGGCAGAGCCGCAGACTGGACCAGCGCCAGGAGTCGCTGGAAAACCAGAGACAGCATGCAACCCCTTACGGGGAGGCGATTCAGATGATCTATCAGGGAGCGACAGCCGCCGAACTGACGGCGAAGCTGGCTTTGAGTCGAAGTGAGGCCGAACTGATGGTAATGCTGCACGGTGCCCGAAAAGCGAGTTGATAGAGACAAGTCACCGCCGCTGGAGATGGATCCGGCGGATTTAAAAGCGCAAAACCGATCCATCACAATATCGCAGCCTGCCCTGAACGATCTCCGGTAAACCTCAGGTTAATGTCGAAAACCCCGGGATTGTCGTGTTTCCCATTTGCCATTAAGCTTCTCTTTTTCGCGGTACCCGCAATCAAATCCGCGCGACCGGTACTGCCACGAACGGGAGGGGAATATGCCATGACACGCAACAGACGCCTGATCTGGTTCATTCTGCCGCTGCTGCTTCAGCCAACAGCGTACGGCCGCTCCATCGAATTGCAGGCCGGCCCTCCGGAGAACAGCGCTGAAGTAAACTGGAGCTACCGGGGTGAAAGGGGACCCGACCACTGGAGCAGCCTGTCGCCGGCTTTTGCTTTATGCCGGGATGGCCGCTCCCAGTCCCCCATCGATCTGATTCCGCTGCGCGTCAGCAGGTTACCCCCCCTCAGTTTTCACTATCGCACCAATTCACTGACGATCCGGAACGACGGCCTTACCATCCGCGTGGAATACACGCCGGGGAGCTTTCTGAGGATCGGAAGCAGCCGCTACCAGCTGAAAGAGCTGGCATTCCGTACGCCGAGCGAACACACGCTCGAGGGTCGGCACGCGGATATGGAGATTCAGCTGGTGCACCTGGACAGCGCCGGCAACTATGCGATTCTGGCAATTCCGGTCACTGCGGGTGCCCGGCACAATGCCATGCTCGAGCGAATCTGGGAATATCTTCCGACCAGCCGGGGGATAGGCCGCTTTTACCGCGAGGTTGGTGTGAATCCGATTTTTTTTCTTCCCACCGACCGCGGCTACTACCGTTATACCGGATCGCTGACCGATCCCCCCTGCAGCGAGAATGTCACCTGGTTCGTGATGCAGAAGCCGGTGGAACTCCCGAAACATCTGATCGACCGTCTGCGCCGGCTCATGGGAGAAAACAGCCGTCCGGTGCAGGCCGTCAATGGACGCACAATCCTCACCAGTCGGTGAAATCGATCGCATTAGACGCTGATCCGATTTTATTATTTTCCGCTTGTATCCAGGCAGATCAACCCTACATTAAGCTGAGCGGGGATCGAACGGAAATGATACCCTTTGGAGAGTTGAGGGAGCTCGATTCCGTCCCGGTATGAAACCTTCTCTTTTCGTTTCTGGTGGATATACCGGCTTGCCGGGAGTACCGGATTCTGAAAAAGCCTGCTTTTCTGGTCGGACGCCGACCCAGGGGGTATCGCAATGAAAACACTAATCGGACTATTCGCAGGCGTGCTGCTTTCGGGATCGGCGGCGACGGCCGTCGCGCAATCGCCTTCAATGGCGCTGCAGGGACCGGAGCCGTTTGCCGCGTTGGATTACAATCACGACGGGGTGATAAGTGAACAGGAGTTCAAACGGTTTCATGGCGAACGGATGAATACCCGGAGCGGCCAGGGCATGCCGATGAGCAACCGCCCCGATGCGCCTGCCTTCACTGATCTGGACCGCGATGGGAACGGCAGCCTGAGCGAGGACGAGTTGACTCACTATCAACAGATGAGGCAGCAGGGCCGGCGCATGATGGCTCCTGCACGGCCGGGACCGGGCGGCCGCAATATGCCGGGATTCGCCGAATTCGACCTGAACCGGGATGGTCTGCTGGAAAAAGAGGAGTTTATCGAGGCGCGCGGTCAGCGCGTGGCCAAACGGGCGGGCGAAGGGAGGATGATGCGCGGACTGGCCAACATGCCCGATTTCGAGACAATCGACGGCAATGGCGATGGCCGGATATCGCCAGAGGAGTTTTACCGCCACCAGAGCGCTCATCGCATGGCGCGCCCGGCGAACAGACCCTAGCCTGCCATCTTCACCACATAGTGACCGTGCGCGTTACCCTGCAGCAGAGCGGCGAGCCGGTCCGCGACCTCTTCCAGCGTGATCTCGGTGGTCAGGTCCTCCAGGCAATCGGGCCTCCATTCGTCCGCCAGTTTGTTCCATACCGCGACGCGTCGCGCCATCGGGCACTCCGCTGAATCGATGCCGACCAGGGTTATGCCGCGCAGGATAAACGGAAACACACTGGTATGCAGTTCCGGTGAGCCCACCAGGCCCGCGCAGGTGGCGACACCGCCATAGCGCATCGCCTTGAGTGCGCTGGCCAGCATATCCCCGCCAACGACGTCCACCACGCCGGCCCATTGCTCTTTCAGCATCGGACGCTGCGTGTCGATCACACTCTCACGGCTGACCACCTGACTGGCTCCCAGCGAAACGAGAAAATCGGCCGCATCCGCCTTGCCGGTTACCGCGGCGACCTGATAGCCCGCTTTCGCCAGAATAGCGACCGCCAGACTGCCCACGCCGCCGGTGGCGCCCGTGACCAGCACCGGACCCTGCGCCGGCTCGAGGCCGTGTTTTACCAGCGCATCGATCATCAGACCGGCAGTAAGACCGGCGGTGCCGAACATCATCGCCCGTTTGAGCGTCATACCCGGCGGCAGCTTCACCACCCAGTCAACCGGAACCCGAATGTACTCACCCAGACCGCCGTCGGTATTCATCCCCAGGTCGTAACTGGTAACCAGCACTTCGTCTCCGGCCGCGAACCGCGCATCGTCGCTTGCCGCAACGATACCGGATGCATCGACGCCGGGTGTATGCGGATAGTTGCGTGTCACCCCCCTGTTGCCGACGGAGGAAAGCGCGTCCTTGTAGTTCAGTGCCGAGTAGTGCACCCGCACCAGCACCCCGCCGGGCGGCAGTTCATCCAGAGAGCGGGTCTTGATGCTGCTGACGAACTTTTTGGGTTCTGCCTCTTCCACCACCAGTGCCCGGAATTGGGTTTCGCTCATTGCGCCGCCTCCTGTCGATTGTGATTTGTCGGGTATAGGGAGTGTAGACCACACAGCCGTGCCCTGGATGCCACGATCATATGAAAACCTGTCATATCATCCCCGCGGCCGCGGATGCGGGGATGATAAGACAGGTTCCGTCAACCGGGAGGAGAAATCACAAGTCGCAGCCGATCTGTGCGTTATCCGTCTCCTGAGAGCGTGGTCCGGGTCGCCCCGGCGTGAACGAAAAGGTCCCGCAAATGGGAGTTCCGTTGTAAAAGCCGGTCAAATAACACGTTTGTTTACAACTGTTTTGTGGTTCCATTGCGCTATAATTTTTCCAACGATCTTGAGTATTGATTGAATGCACAGAGGGAGACAGTAATGCTGAGCCGGATTGGAATCGCTGCAACGGTGGTTGCCGGGTTTATTTTTTCATTCCAGGGAGTGCACGCCGGATGGCAGGATTACCTGAAGCCGATTGGCGATGCGCTCGACAAGGGTGCCGGCACCACGACCGGATCACCGGGCGCCTCGTTATCCCAGCAGGAGATGACGGGCGGTCTCAAGGAAGCGCTCAGCGTCGGCGTGGAACGCGCCATCAAACTGCTGGGAAAAGACGGCGGTTTTCTGAATGACAAGTCGGTGAAGATTCCACTCCCGGGCATGCTGCAGAAAGTGGAGAGCGGGTTGCGTGTCATGGGCCAGGGCGAGCTGGCGGATGAGTTCATCGCGACAATGAACCACGCGGCCGAGCGCGCGGTACCGGAAGCCGCATCGATTTTTGGCGACAGCATAAAGCAGATGAGTCTGCAGGATGCCAAGGGGATTCTCCAGGGACCGGACGACGCGGCCACGCAGTATTTCCGCAAAAACAGCGGCGAGAAACTGGCCCAGGCGATATCGCCCATCGTAAAGCAGGCGACCGAGAAAGCGGGTGTCACCTCCGCTTACAAGAACATGGTTGGGCAGGCGGGCATGCTCGGCGGTCTGGTAGGCGGCAGCAGTCTCGATCTGGATAAGTACGTCACGGATAAGACGCTCGACGGACTGTTCCTGAAACTGGCGGAGGAGGAGAAGCGGATCCGGGACAATCCGCTGGCGCGCAGCACAGATCTGCTGAAAAAGGTGTTTGGCGGATCCGGGAGTTGAACCGGCGTGCCTGCCGGTTGCGCCAGCGCGTAAAAAAAAAAGAGTGTTCTATCCCTACCCGGATGCTGCGAGTCTCCGGAAGGCAACCTTATTTCACTGCCAGGCGTAACCTTGGTCGATGCGGGCAGTACCGTTTCGAACGAGTGGTCGGGAGTCATCATGCAAGCCGTCGAGTCACAGATGACGGGCTGGAGTATCGGTCCGGATGATCCTCCACCGGTGGAGGTATTCAATACCACCGGCAGGGCAAAAGTGATTTTTCTGTGCGATCACGGCAGCAACGCCATCCCGCGGGATCTCCACGGTCTCGGTCTGGAAGAGCACCTTCGACACCGGCATATCGCCTGGGACAGGGGCACGCTGCAAGTGGCGAGGTACCTGTCGGCCAGATTCGACGCACCCATGGTCAAGTGCGGCTATTCGCGGCTGGTAATCGATGCCAACCGGCGCCCAGATCATCCGCAATCCATCCCCAGAGTCAGCGACGGATTCGAGATCCCCGGCAATCAGGCGCTCACCGATGTCGAGATACGCTACCGGATCAATGCCATCTTCAAGCCATATCACCGTGCTGTCCACAAGCGTATCCGCCACCTGCGCGAGCGCGGTATGGTACCGGCGATTATCTCGATTCACAGCTTCACGCCTGCACTGAGTTGCAACCTGCCGCGACCGTGGCATATCGGGGTGCTCTGGAACCGCGACCCGCGCATCGCGGTTCCGCTGATCGACAGGCTGGAACGAATTCCAGGGGTATGCGTCGGTGATAACGAGCCCTATCACTACAGCAACCCGGAAGGGTATACGTTACCCCTGCATGCGGAGCGGCAGGGCTACCCGCATGTGCTGATCGAGCTGCGCAAGGATCTCATCAGGACCCGGGAGGAGGTGCACCACTGGGCGGATCTGCTGGCGCAAGCGCTTGCGGGGATTATCTCGAACCGCGGACTCTACCGGATAGAACACCACAAAAATGAATAAGGAACCCAGCTTTACCGTCGGCATTGAAGAGGAGTACCTGCTGGTCGACCGCGACAGCCGCAACCTGATCCAGGAGGTGCCTGAGAGCATGCTGCCCGACTGCGAACGTCTGCTGGAGGGGCAGGTCACCCCCGAATTTTTCCAGTCGCAGATAGAGGTCGGTACACGGGTTGCCGGATCCATCCGGGAAGCCAGGGCGGATCTCGCCCGGCTGCGCAAAATCGTCTCCGGTCAGGCGCAACGGCACGGCATGGCGCTGATAGCGGCCTCGACACATCCCTTTGCCGACTGGGATTCACTGCGCCGGACCCGCAAGGACCGCTACAAGATACTGGAGCACGATCTGCAGGGCGTGGTGCGCCGCCTGATGATCAGCGGCATGCACGTGCACGTCGGGATCGATGATGAAGATCTGCGCATCGATCTGATGAACCAGGCGAATTATATACTGCCCCATCTGCTGGCCCTGAGCACCTCATCCCCATTCTGGCGGGGCGAAGACACCGGACTCAAATCTTACCGCATCGCGGTCTGGAACGAGATGCCGAGAACCGGGCTCACGGAACAGTTTGAAAGCTATGGGGAGTATATGCGTTACGTTGGCGTAATGATCAACGCCGGCCTGATCGAAGACAGTACCAAAATCTGGTGGGATATCAGACCAAGCCATCGTTTTCCCACGTTGGAGATGCGCATCTCCGACCTCTGCACGAGACTGGACGACGCCGTCTGCATCGCCGCGATATATCTCTGCTGGCTGCGAATGCTCTATCGCATCAAGATCAGGAACCAGCGCTGGAGAACCTATTCGCGCTTCCTGATCGACGAAAACCGCTGGCTCGCACAGCGTTACGGCATCGACAAAGGCCTGGTGGATTTCGGCCGGGGATGCCTGGTTGCGTTTCCGGATCTGCTGGAGGAGATGTTTGAGCTGGTGGCGGAAGACGCCGAGTATTTCGACTGCGTCGACGAGCTGTATCATGCCCGCGAAATTCTGGCGCGCGGCACCAGCGCCCATTGGCAGGTTGCAACCTACCGCGCCGCCAAAGCCGCCGGCGCGAGCTCGGAGGAGGCGTTGAAAGAGGTGGTCGATATGCTGATCAAAGAGACGCTTTATGGGCTTTGAACAGTTTGAACCGAGAGGGTGGGCGCTGACCCGCACCCCGGGGTCAGGGCAGAATGCGGATAGCGCGGCGCGCCGGTTCCGTCTGCGGCGGCGCCCATCCCGGCAATCGCCGGGAAAAGCTTTGTAATGCAGTGGCCGTCAGCCACGCCCGGTTTATCTTCCGGTTCAAACCGGACTCCGGTGTGTCCGGATAATTCATTCGTCGGGAATCAGTTGTGGAAAGCGTGCAATCAACCCTGAAATCAATGGTCCCGGTTATCGGTTTCTGCGCCTGCAGTGGAACCGGAAAAACCACGCTGTTGGTAAAGCTGCTGCCGCTATTGAAGGCACAGGGTGTGCGGGTTGGGGTGATTAAGCATACCCATCACCGGTTCGAGGTGGACCAGCCGGGAAAAGACAGCTATGAACTGCGCAAGGCCGGTGCTGCGGAGATGCTGGTCGCGTCGGGAAAACGATGGGCCCTGATGGTCGACACGGAGGACAACGGCGAGCCTGATCTGCAGCAGATGCTGAACAGAATGGATCAGTCGATACTCGATCTGGTCATCGTGGAGGGATTCAAGCACGATGCTTTTCCCAAAATAGAACTGCACCGGCCGATACTGGGCAAACCGCTGCAGTTTCCCGAGGATCCAAATGTTATCGCTATCGCCAGCGATGACACCTCTGCCTATCGCACCGACCTGCCGCTGCTGGATATCAACGATCCGGAAGCGATGGCGGCGTTTATCGTGTCAACGCTGCTGCGGGGTGGCGCAGAGGGCGGAGGAACGGCAAAAAGCCGATAACCGCGGCCGTCCGCTCCACCCCCGGCCGGCAGGCAGTTAATCGGGCTTTGCAAACACAATCACCCGTTTCTGGGGAGAAAGGTTAATCTCGTCAATCACGGCGCCCTGCCGGGTGTTCAGCATCAGCCAGACCGCATCCGCGACATCCTGCGGCGTCAGATGTTGATCCGGCTCTCCGCCAGGACGAAAATCGAGATCCGCAAAGAACCCTGTCTCAACCATTCCCGGATTGACAATGCCGACGCGCACGCCGCTGGCGGCGCACTCTTCGCGCAACGACTGGGCAAAACCGCGCAGTCCGAACTTGCTGGCGCAATAGACCGCCCCGTTGCGTCCACCCGCCAGCGCGGCCTCCGATCCGACGAAGAGAATGCTGCCTCTCCGCTGTGCCTTAAGGCCAGGCAGAAACGCCCGGGCGAGCAGTATCTGGCTGGTGAGATTGAGGTCGATCAGAGCGCGTATCTGCCGCTGCGAAAACTGCTCGACGGAACCGAATCTGCCGTAACCGGCTGCGCAGATGACGCCTGCGGGTGCCGGTATTCTTGCACGCAGCAGTTTCAGCTGCGCCGGCAGTTCATCCAGCAGCGAGAGATCGAGCGGCACCGGATCGAAACCGGGATGCGCGCTGAGCGCAGCGTCGAAGCGGCGCGCTATCCCCACCACTGCGCAGCCCTCCGCGAGCAGGCGTTCGCTGATGCAGCGTCCAATACCGCGGCTGGCGCCGGAGATCAGATAGGTTTTCTTCGATCGGTTTGCGTTCATGGCTGCTGCTCTCCGCGGACAACGCCCTTCAGGTCACGCTGTTTGACAAACGTTCCAGCAGATGCAGCTGGTCATTCATCAGTCGAGTGATTATCTCCCGGTTGATGCCGTGCACCGGATTCTGCGGATTGTCGGAAACGATCTTAACGCAGTGGATTCGATGCGGGGGTGCAATCGCGCTGGCGGCAGTGTAGAAGCCTGCGGCTTCCATATCGTAGAGCGCACTGTGCAGATACTCGGTTTCCGGCGCCGCACAGGTGATCAGCGGCGCGCTCCCGCAGGGCGGCCGGGCGGGCAGTACGGTGCGCCAGCGCCGGCCGCTGGATTGATGCACAATTTCAGATGCCAGCAGTGCCGCTCCGAGCGGTTGATGGGAGTGCCCGGCGATGCCGACATTGATCCAGACAGCCGGTTCCGGCAGTTTCTGGTGCAGCCAGCGTGTAGCCCGTTCCGAAACCTCGCAGCCTATCCCGGTGATAACAAGCGCCACTCCCCGGTTGCGATAGAGGGAGTATTCCATTGCAGCGTTGTCCCTGATCAAACCGAAATGGCGGTTGATCGGTTTCGCTTCGGAGGGCAGGGCCACCACAAATCTGATCTGGCGCGGCGGGGTTGGCACCGGTCACACTTTCCCGGCATGGGCGCAGTTGGAAGCCAGCGCAAACGCCGCGCCGACCAGCGCGCCGCAGACGTCGGCGCCAAAATCCGCAAGCTCCATGGAGCGGTTGACGTAGGGTTGAATGAGCTCGATTGCACCGCCATAGGCAATAATCGAGAGCAACACCAGGACGGCCCCGCGCTTCGACTTGCGCGCGGCAACGGCGAGAAAACCGAATACGCCGTAAGCAGCGAAGTGCGCCGGTTTATCGCTGACCGCCAGCGTCGGCACCGACGGCGGCAGCAACGAAAGGCAGCCGATGACCGCACCCCAGAGGAGTGCAGCCCAATCGCTGAAATCGGTTAAGCGTCGCCGGCTGACAGACATTCGTGGATATTAACAGCCGTCGGTCAAAGGGCAAGCCGCGTGTGCTGTTTTCCATCCACTGAAAGACGAGCCTTCGGGACTAAGGTGATTTTTGTAATCCAATAGGTTTGTGGGTTATGTTTAGCCGCAACTGATTGCCGGGGTGAATCGATGCTCAACGAGATGAAACGCGAACTGGAACGCATTCTGTCCAATGCGCGTAAAATTCTGCGAAATACCGGCGCGGCAACGCAGGAGGGACGCTCGGCGCTGCAGATCGAGCGCTCGGTGAACCGGCTGCTGGGACGGGATGAACAGTGCATATGCCCGGAGTGCGGCTACCGGTTCCGCGGTAGCGGCTGGGATGGAATCGACGCGCACTGGCGGGCCCGGCATGAGTCGGTTATGAGCTACACCGAGGCCTGGCCGCTGATCAAGGCGGGCGCCTACCGGCCAAGCGGGAGATCCCCGCTACCCGATCTTTTTGCCGAGGATTGACCCGGTTACGACATAGAGCGCAGCGCACCGGTGCCCGATCCCGGTGCAGTGAAGTGAGCTATTTTTTCAACTATCTGATATAGTGCCGCGATTCCGGCGCACTTCGGTCCGCGCCGGCATTTCGCGGTAACCCATTCCGGCCTGCCTCGTACTCAATCAATAGTGGTGATTCGCCTAGGACCGTTCCTGCGCCTGAAGGGCCAGGATAGGTGAATCCCGGAGAATTCCAGATTATGTCGTTTGATCATCTCGGCCTGTCGGCCGAACTCGTCCGTGCTGTCGCTGAGCAGGGCTACCAGACTCCCACCCCGGTTCAACTGCAAGCGATTCCAATGATTCTGCAGGGCAGGGATATCCTTGCCGGCGCCCAGACGGGAACCGGCAAAACGGCCGGCTTTGTGCTGCCGCTGCTGCAGCGGCTCCATCAGCGCGCCCAAGGCAGGGGAGAGCGGCCGGTGCGGGCATTGGTGCTCACCCCCACCAGGGAGCTTGCGGCCCAGGTGGAGCAGAGCGTCCGGGTTTATGGCAAGCACCTCCCCCTCAACTCCACGGCGATATTCGGCGGCGTCGGGATCAACCCTCAGATCGATAAGCTGCGCCAGGGTGTCGACATACTGGTGGCCACGCCGGGCCGTCTACTGGATCATGTCGGACAGCGGACGCTGGATCTCTCCAGGATCGAGATTCTGGTGCTGGATGAGGCGGACCGGATGCTCGATATGGGATTTATCCACGATATCCGCAAAATTCTGGGGTTGCTTCCCGCGGCGCGGCAGAATCTTCTGTTCTCTGCAACTTATACTAATGATATTAGAAATTTAGCGGAAAAACTTCTTAATAAACCTGAACTCATAGAGGTGGCCGCCAGGAACACCGCGGCGGAGCGGGTGACTCAGCTCGTGCACATGGTGGACCGTGAGCGCAAACGGGAGCTGCTCTCCCGGCTCGTGACCGCCTGCAACTGGCGACAGGTGCTGGTGTTCACCCGCACCAAGCACGGCGCCAATCGATTGGCTCAGCAGCTGGAGAAAGACGGCATCGGAGCCGCCGCCATCCACGGCAACAAGAGCCAGGCCGCACGCACCAGAGCGCTGGCGGGGTTCAAGCAGGGTGCGGTTCGGGTGCTGGTGGCCACGGACATCGCCGCACGCGGACTGGATATCGATCAGCTTCCCCATGTGGTGAACTACGAACTGCCGAACGTGCCGGAGGATTACGTGCACCGCATCGGCCGTACCGGTCGTGCGGGCCGGTCGGGCGAGGCCGTTTCACTGGTATGCGTCGACGAGCACAGGCTGCTGCGGGATATCGAACGGGTGTTGAAACGGGAGATCCCGAGAGTCGCCGTCGACGGATTCGAACCGGACCCGACCATTGCGGCGGAGCCGATTCAGAACGGGCGCAGCACAGCCGGCGGCGCACGCCGCGGCGGCAGAGACCGGCCGGCGAAAGCGCACGGTGCCCAGGCCGTTGAGAGCGTCGGAAAGCCTTCCGCGCGACCCGCCGGCAAAAGTCCGGCGCGTTTTCAGAAAGAGGGTCGACACGGGGAGCAGCAGGCGCATTCACGCAACGGCAGGGCGGTGCAGCGCGCCAATGCCGCAGCCCGGGCAGAGGCGACCCCGGGTCGCCGCCGGGAGCGGCCGGCGCTGTTCGGTAATCGGTGACAGTGGATTGGCGAGCGGCGGGACCGTCGGCGCAGGCGCGCGGGAAAAGCCCCGCCCGCCGAGCACAAGCTGACGGCGCAATCATTGGAATCGGCGGGGTTCAACCGGCTGCCCGGTGAGCATAGGCTCAGTTTCGCTGCAGCCAGGATTGAATGACATGGTGCAGCTCCTTCAACCCCACCGGCTTGCTGATGTAATCGCTGACGCCCGCCTCCAGGCAGCGCTCCCTGTCACCGGGCATGGCCAGCGCAGTAAGCGCAATGATCGGAATATCCTTGAACGATTTGTGGCTGCGCAGTCGCTGGGTTGCTTCCAGACCATCCATGGTGGGCAGCTGCACATCCATCAGAATGACATCCGGCGGCTGGTGCAGTGCGGCGGCGACCAATTCGACACCGTCGGGTACATTGGTGACATGGTAGCCGACGCTCTCCAGATAGCCGGATAGCATGGCAGCATTCACGGTGTTGTCGTCCGCCAGCAGCAGTCTCGGCATACCGAGCACCGGAACGGCTGGCTTCTCCCCCTTGGTGTCGGAGGGCGATGAGTCCAGCTCCTGTTTCGGTTTCCACGGCAGATGGACCATGAATACCGAACCCACGCCGGGGGTGCTCTCCACGCCCACGCTGCCGCCGTGCAGTTCCGCCATGCGATACACCAGCGCGAGTCCGAGTCCGGTGCCGCTGTAACGGCGCGTCAACTGGCTGTCGAGCTGGACAAAAGGCTTGAACAGTTTTTGTTGCAGCTCCTGCGGTATGCCGATACCGGTATCCGAAACACTGAAACAGATCTGCCCGAGCCGGGTGTCCGTCTCCACCTTGAGTTCGATGGATCCTCCTTCGGGAGTGAATTTCACCGCATTTCCCAACAGGTTCACCAGCAATTGCTTCATGCGTCGCGCGTCGCAGCGAAGCAGACCGGCATTCGGGGAGATCGACGAGCTGACGTGCTGCCGTTTGCGCCGGGCGGATTGCGCAATCAGGCGCAGGCTTGCCTCGCACAACTGCTCCACCAGCACCAGGTCCCAGGCGAGCTCCATCTTGCCCGCCTCGACCTTAACGATGTCGAGGATATCGTTGATCAAAGTCAGCAGATGATTGCCGCTTTCATGAATGGTGTCGATCACCTTGATCTGCTGCTCCTGGAGCGGGCCGTATAGCTGATCCACCAGCATCTCCGATATGCCGAGAATCGACGTGAGCGGGGTGCGCAGTTCATGGCTCATCGTGGCCAGGAATTCGTCTTTCGCACGCGCGGTGCGGGCCAGCTCCAGGTTGACCAGGTGAAGTTCCCGGGTGCGCTTTTCGACGCGTTCGGCCAGTCTGGCGCGCTCCTGCGCCAACGCCGAGTGCGCCGCCCGCAGCGCTTCCTCATTCCTGCGCCGTTCGGTGATGTCGGCGAACGTGACCACTGCGCCGATCAACTCCCCGTCGTGGAGTATCGGATGCGACCGGTATTCAACGGGAAAGCTGCTGCCGTCCGCACGCCAGAATAGTTCGCTGTCCACATGCGCCGCATTGCCGTTGCGATAGGTTGCCAGCGCGCGGCACTCCTCAGCCGGCAGCGGCGTGCCGTCCGCTCTGGTATGGTGGATCAGGTCGTGGACGCTCCGTCCGATCAGTTCCGCCCGGTCCGAATAGCCCAGCAGGCGCAGTGCGGCCGGATTGCAGAACGAGCAGTTGCCGTCCAGATCGATTCCATAGATACCCTCGCCCGACGAATCCAGCAGCAGCCTGGTGCGTGCCTCGCTGTGCCGCAGACTCTGCTGGTACTCGCGCAGACTGCGCTGCATATTGTCCAATGCATAGAGCAGGCTGGAGGCTTCATCGTGTCCGCTGGCGCTGATCTGATTGTCGAGTTTTCCCTCGGAAATGCGCCGTGCGATCTCGGTGGCGGCGGCGATCGGCTGGCCCACGGAGTGATCAATGAGCCAAAGCAGCAGCAGCACGGCGCTGCTCATGGTGAGTATGGTCAGGATCAGGTTTTCCCGCTCGATCAGGCCAACCTCGAGATCGATCTCGCGCAACCGTTCTTCCTTGTAGCGCTGTACCGATTCCACCACCAGGTCGAGCAGGCTGGTGGGCTGACGGTCGATGCCGAGCACCGACCGGTCCACCTGTACAATCGTCGACTGGGTGCCGGGTACGAACTGCTTGAGTGCCTCCCGGTACTCGGAACCGAGGCGCTCGTGCGCGGCCAGGAACCGGCGGGCGTGCTCGCTGGCTTCGGAGTTCTGCGCCAGCATCGGCAGCAGCCGGTTGATCGCGTCGCGCGTCAACTGTTCCTCGGAGATGAACTGTCTGAGGTGCTTTCCGTAGAGCGCGGGCTCGTCTGCCCGCAGCAGAATATCTTTCCACTCCTGAACCTGCTTCTTGAAGTGAACCTGGGCGTTCAGGCTGGTGGTGACGATCTCCGATGACTCCAGATGCACCCGGGCGGCGTCGGCGGTCGCCTGTTTCAGCACGTGCACCGCATACAGCCCGATTCCCAGATTAACCGCCAGCCCCAGTCCAAACACCAGGACCAGTTTACTGCGGATGTTCATCTGCCGGTGACGCGCCCGATTGCGTTGTCCCAGCCCTGCAGCAGCCGCTGCCTGCGCCCGGCTTCCATGTCCGGTTTGAACAGCGCCTGCCGGCGCCAGTGGCCGGCGATATCTTCCAGCGAGCTGAAAATGCCCTGTTGCAGTCCGGCCAGACAGGCCGCGCCGAGTGCCGTGGTCTCGGTCACCGCGGGGCGCTCCACCGGAACCTCGATGACATCCGACAGAAACTGCAGCAGCCAGTCGTTGGCGACCATGCCGCCATCCACCCGCAACGCATTGAGCTTGACGCCATCGGCCGCCATTGCCCGCACCAGGTCGCGGGTCTGGTAAGCCACCGACTCCAGCGTCGCACGCGCCAGTTCGGCAACGCCGCTGTCGCGCGTCAGTCCGAATATCGCGCCGCGCGCGTGCGGATCCCAGTAGGGTGCGCCCAGGCCGGTGAAGGCGGGCACGAGGTATACGCCCTTGTTGTCGTCGAGTGACGCGGCAAGCGCTTCGGTCTCTCCGGCCGAGCGGATGATACCGATACCGTCGCGCAGCCACTGAACCGCTGCGCCCGCGACAAAGATCGAGCCTTCCAGCGCGTAGCAGACCTCGCCGCGGATACGGTAGGCGACTGTGGTCAGCAGCTGGTGGTTCGACTGCACCGCGCTGCCGCCGGTGTTGAGTACCGCGAAACAGCCGGTGCCGTAGGTCGATTTGATCATGCCGGGTTTGAAGCACGCCTGACCGATAGTGGCCGCCTGTTGGTCGCCGGCAACGCCGGCGATCGGCAGCGCGACGCCGGTAACGCCGGGATCGGTGGTGCCGTAGTCGGCGGCGCTGTCCTTCACTTCGGGCAGCAGCGACACGGGCACCTGAAACAGCGCCAGCAGTTCCTGATCCCAGCACTGCCGGTGAATATCGAACAGCAGCGTACGCGACGCGTTGGTCGCGTCGGTGGCGTGGACCGTGCCACCGGTCAGGCGCCAGATCAGAAAACTGTCGGTGGTGCCGAACGCGAGACGTCCCCGGTTCGCCAGTTCGCGCGCGCCGTCCACATGTTCGAGTATCCAGCGGATCTTGGTGGCGGAGAAATAGGGATCGATCAGCAGTCCGCTGCTGGCCCGCACCTGCGGCTCTTTTCCCGCCTGTTTCAGTTCTGCGCAGTAATCCGCGGTGCGGCGGTCCTGCCAGACGATCGCATTGTAAACCGGCCTGCCGCTCTCCCGGTCCCAGACCACGACGGTTTCGCGCTGATTGGTGATGCCGATGGCGGCGATGGTGCGGGATTTTTCCGCGCTCCAGACGATAGCCTCGCGGCACACCGCGAGCGTGGTGGACCAGATCTCTTCGGGATCGTGCTCCACCCAGCCTGAATCGGGAAAAATCTGCCGAAACTCCCGCTGCGCGGTAAAGGCGGGCTCTCCGTCGGTTTCGAAAAGGATGGCACGGGAACTGGTGGTTCCCTGATCGATGCTGAGAATCAGAGGTCTCTGTGGCATATCCGCACTCGCTTCATTCTGTCTGGCAACGGCATTCTCGCTGTTTTATACAACATTGGGCCCATTCCGTCAGGCCTTGTCATGCATGACCCCGCCGGGTTACGCAGGATTGCCCGCCCGGCGGGCGGTTTGCTGGTCGCGCCGGGCGCAATGGGAACGGCGGTCATGTTCGTTTTTCATTTAATTATGATCGTTTTTACATCAAAATAGCATTGAAACGAAACTATTATGTGCTAGTATCGAAACTCCAGGGTGCTGTTCCGCACCCAAGCGTCGGAGGATAATTTTGATGAAAACAACAATCGCAGTTGCGATAGCAGCCGCTCTGATCAGCGCCTCACCCGGCATTTTCGCGGGCAAAGCCGAGGCGGAGAAATGGATAAACAGCGAGTTTCAGCCGTCGACCCTGTCAAAAGAGGAACAGATGAAGGAGATGGCCTGGTTCATCCAGGCGGCGGCACCGTTCAAGGGCATGGAGATCAACGTACTGTCCGAGACCATTCCCACCCACGAGTACGAATCCAAGACCCTGACCAAGGCATTTGAAGAGATAACCGGTATCAAGGTCAATCATCAGCTGCTGGGTGAGGGCGAAGTGGTGCAGGCGGTGCAGACGCAGATGCAGACCGGCCGCAACCTCTACGACGCCTATATAAACGACTCGGATCTGATCGGCACCCATTCGCGTCTGCAGCTCGCGGTCAATCTGACCGACTGGATGGCGGGCGAGGGCAAGGATGTCACCAACCCGATGCTCGACCTCGACGACTTCATGGGCATCTCCTTCACCACCGGCCCCGATGGCAAGGTTTACCAGATTCCGGACCAGCAGTTCGCGAACCTCTACTGGTTTCGCTATGACTGGTTCCAGCGCGACGACCTGAAGAAAAAGTTCAAGGAGATGTACGGCTACGATCTCGGCGTACCGGTCAACTGGTCGGCCTACGAAGACATCGCCGAATTTTTCTCGGAACACGTCAAGGAGATCGACGGGGTTCGGATCTATGGCCACATGGACTACGGCAAACGCGCGCCGGATCTGGGCTGGCGCATGACCGACGCCTGGCTCTCCATGGCCGGCGAGGGCAGCAAGGGGCTGCCCAACGGACGACCGGTGGACGAATGGGGTATCCGTATGGAAGAGGGCTCCTGCAACCCGGTTGGCGCTTCGGTCTCGCGCGGCGGCGGCGCCAACAGCCCGGCGGCCGTTTACGCGATTCGCAAATGGGATGAGTGGCTGCGCAAGTACGCACCGCCCGGTGCGGCCAGCTACGACTTCTACCAGTCGCTGCCGGCCCTGTCGCAGGGTAATGTGGCGCAGCAGATCTTCTGGTATACCGCGTTCACCTCCTCGATGGTTGCGCCGAAGAGCGAAGGCAACAATACCGTCGACGACAACGGCAAACCGCTGTGGCGCATGGCCCCGTCGCCGCATGGACCCTACTGGGAGGATGGCATGAAGCTGGGTTATCAGGACGCGGGCTCGTGGACGCTGTTCAAGTCGACGCCGGTCGACCGGCGCAAGGCGGCCTGGCTGTTTGCCCAGTTCGCGGTTTCGAAAACGGTCTCGCTGAAGAAGACCCACGTCGGATTGACACCGATACGCGACAGCGATATCCGTCACGCTTCGTTTACCGAGCGCGCGCCGAAGCTGGGCGGCCTGGTCGAGTTCTACCGCTCCCCGGACCGGGTGCGCTGGACCCCCACCGGCATCAATGTGCCCGATTATCCCAAGCTGGCGCAGATCTGGTGGCAGCAGATCGGCGATGTCAACTCCGGCGCATTCACCCCGCAGGAGGCGA
>JAGRGQ010000043.1 GCA_020445405.1 Gammaproteobacteria bacterium
CCGCGTTCTTGGAACGCGGATATTTAGCTGTCGGTGCGGGCATGGTGACTGCGCGAGAGAGACGAAAAGCCGCAGCCGGAGAGGAGCTGGATTTTCTGCCGGCGGCATTGGAAATCGAGCAGCGCCCGCCATCGCCTGGCGGCCGGGCCATTGGCTGGACGCTGATGCTCTGCTTTGTCGCGGCCGTGGCCTGGGCCACGCTGGGCAGCGCGGACATCGTTGCCGTTGCGAAGGGGCGCATCGTCCCCGACGGTCGCAACAAACTGATCCAGCCGCTGGAGATGGGTTCGATCAAGGCTATCCACGTCAACGAGGGGCAGCATGTCGCGCGGGGGCAGCATCTGCTGGAGCTGGACGATGTATCGGTTCGCGCCGATCTGCGGAATATACGGCAGGAGCTGTCCAACCTGGAACAGGAGTACGCCCGTCTCTGCATGCTGGATGAGTGGTTGCAGCGCGGAGAGACGCCGTCTGAAGCGGTGGAGGCGCTTCCCCGGCTGCAGCGGGAACTGCTGCTGGCCCAGTGGCGGCAACATCAGGCGAACCTGAAAGCGCTGCAATCCGAACGGCGCAAACGCGAAGCGGAGCAAATGAACCTCGAGCAGCAGGTCCGAAAACTGGAAGCGACGCTGCCGCTGGTAACGAAACGCGCGCAGACGCTGCAGAAACTGTCGGCAAAGAGGTTCCTCGGCGAAGCCGAGTTTCTGGAGATGGAGCAGCAGCGCCTGGAGATGGCGTACGATCTGGCCAGCAATCGCAAACGCGCGGACGAGATCGTCGCGGCCCTTACCGGGATCGACGCCCAGCGGGAGCAGGCCCGGCGCAGGTTTCACAGCCAGGTGCTGCTGGAACAACAGGAGAATCGGAAACGGGTCACTGCATTGCAGCAGGAGCGCATCAAGGCATCCACCCGGCTGGCCGCCTATACCCTGTACGCGCCTGTCGCCGGTGTCGTTCAGCAACTCAGCGTACATACGCTGGGGGGTATAGTGACACCGGCGCAGCAACTGATGACCATCATTCCCGATGACGGGGTGCTGGAAGTCGAGGCGCTGGTGGAGAACCGCGATATCGGCTTCGTGCGCGAAGGCCAGCGGGTCGAAGTGAAGATCGACGCTTTTCCGTTTACCAGGTACGGCATCGTAGAGGCGGTGTTGACCGATCTCTCCAACGACGCCATCGCCGACGAGCGCAAGGGATTGGTATACAGGGCGAAAGTGACGTTGAAGGAGAACAGGATCCGGGTGGACCGGGGATGGGTCAACCTCTCTCCGGGTATGACGGTGTCCGCCGAAGTGAAGACCGGCAAGCGGCGGCTGATCGAGTTTTTTCTGGCGCCGCTGCTGCGCTATCGGCAGGAGAGCATCCGGGAGAGATAGAGAGATTACGAGACGGGTCCGGGTGCACGACCAGAGTGACGGTAACCGTTCCCGTTAAGCGCGCATCAGGATTACCCGGGTAGAGTTGAAACACAGCAATCGGGAGAACCGACTTATGGCTTTTACGAACGAACGCATTCCGGAAGAGGAGAAGGCGAAATTCACCTTTCCCGTCTCCACTCGACCCGATGGTGCCAGGCCCACCCTTTCAAAATGGACGATCGACCGGGAGCGCCATGCGTTTCTGGTGATCACGCATATCGTCGGCGGGGGCTACTCCGGCACCGATCCCGAGGAGCACTTCGTATTGAGCTGGAACGGGCAGCTGATCAGATTTTCCGGGCAGTACAAAATTGGCGGCAGCAGGGGAGAGGGGTATGCGCTCACCTGGCGCCTGTCCGCAGTCGAGATACCCGCGGCTATCGAAGAGAGGCGACCCGAAGTGTTGGCGCTCGTCACAGAGGCGCTGGATGCGAAAGGTCTGTTCTTCAGTAGGGCCAGAATAAACACTGTAGATGTGAAATTTTGAAAAATAACTTTAGTTCAAGGATGAACAATGACCACGACAGTCAACTCCATTATCGATTTCTTGCTCGCGCGCGCGGCCGATGCGCCGCTGGCCCCGGCCGAACTTCAGGCTTTCACCGGCGAACTGAAAGCCAGGATCGACCAGCTCTCCGTATCCGTACCTGACGCGACTCCGGATGCAGTCACCGTTTTATACAGCGGATTATTACCCGGCGGACAACCTACAAGGACAGTGGCAGAAAATCTCGTTGCAGTCGGTCCACCCGGCGAGGTTCTCACTATTTCCCAAACCGAGATTGGGACGCTGCTGGACATTGAAAACACTGATTTTCACGAAGCTCTGCGTGCGGCTCTCGGGAACGACGTCGAAGATTACAATAATCTGCTCGACGGAAAAGACCTCTCCGGCAACCGTATCTCCTCGGACAGCCTCTGGGACGACGCCTCGCGGCGTTTCGTCGCCAACACCACCGGTGCCGTTCGCGTGGTATCCACCGACGGTCTGGCCGACAGCGTTTTCGCACAGTCCGAGCTGCCCGAGCTGTTCAACAATACTGCAATAACCGAAATAGACGGCATACCCCGGGATCAATACCTGAGCCTGCTGGAACGCAAGGGTGTGGAGGCGGTCAGGGAGGTGATATTCACCAACGCCCGGGTTCAGGTGGAACTGGCCGACCTGGCCGGCGGCAACCTGCAGCGCTATTTCGAGCTGGCACCCGGAGAAAATTTCAACAACTATTTCGAACTCTACGAAGATCAGGATACCCGCTCCCGGCTGCTGCGCTATTTTGCCGAACTCGAGCCGGAACGGCTCGCCAATCTGAAAACCGTTACCGCGTCCGCGGTGGAGGTGGGCGAGGAGCTGGTGAGTGGCGGGCTGGCGGGCGGCGCCAACAGACTCGGCATGCTGGGCACCGTGGCCGGATTCATGCTCGCCTCGTACTCATCCTCGGTTGCGGCTGAAGCGGGAGACCAGGATCGCGCCAAAGATATTATGGCTGAGTGGGCCGCCGATGCCGCGGGTTCGGCCGCGGGCGAGGCGGTGGGCGGCACACTCGGCGCTGCCGCGGTTGCGATCATTGCCGCAGCCGGCGTTACGCTCTCGGCACCATTGACCGGTGCGATCGTGTTCGGTGCCGCATTGATCGGGGGTATCTTTGGCGCCGAAGGCGCAGTGGGCATCTACGAATTGACCCGGGGCAAGGACAGGGACGGAAAGCTCGATCTGTTCAAGGCGATGACCGATCTGCTTTACGGCGATGATTTTACCATTACCGATGCACCCCTTCCCGGATTCGAGGGCGCGCGAATCACGCTGGACACCACCTTCAGCCGCGGAGAGATCATCGAAAACGCAAAGTCCAGCATCGCCTGGCGCTATGCGCTCAGGCATCTCAATCCCTTTGTCATCGAAGGCGACGCGGCGCTCTATGCCGGGCATAACCGGAACAATGAGCTGGATCCGGAAAACTTCTCCGAACAGTACCTGGAGGATCGAGCAGAGATGCTGCTCTGGCGCCTGCGTTACGACAAAGCGGGGAAGCGTTATACCGATGAGTGGAACTCCTGGGAGCTTACCGGAGACTGGGATTTCATTGACCGGAGCATTCGGGTTGACGCTCAATCGCTGAAATTCTCCATCGACGGCTGGAACGGGTTTACGCCCGCCGCAGCACCCAGCCATCAGGTGGTATTCGGATCGAGTGACAGTGAGACATTGACCGGCGGCACCGAATCCGATTTTCTCTATGGCGGTGCGGGCGATGACACCCTGACGGGTCATGCCGGTGACGACTACCTCGAAGGCGGAAAAGGCGCCGACAGCTACCTCTATAACACCGGCGACGGCCTGGACACGATTTTCGATGAAGATGGTTCAGGCAGAATACTCTACGATGGCGCAGCGCTCAGCGGAGAGAAAAACAGCATCGGAGACGGCCTCTATACCGATGCGGAAAACAGGCTCTATCGTTTCAATGACAGCGGAGATGGTACAGGTTCACTGCTGATCAACAACACCATCCTGATCCGGCGCTTCGATAGCAACGCAGAAAATTTTCTCGGCATCTCTCTGGCCGGAAATCGCATCGACGATGCCATTGCCGCCGATACTGCCATCAGCGGCACGTCGGGCGACGATACAGGGAGTGCGCTGGACGGTGGAAACGGTTCGGATCACATCGAAGGCCTTGGGGGGAACGACCGGGCGAGGGGATTCATCGGCGCCGATCTGATAGAGGGCGGCGCGGGCGACGATATCCTGGAAGGCGGCCCGGGAGACGATGTGCTGCACGGCGGTGTCGCGGGGGATGTCGATCAGATAGTCGACTCCAGCGGACAGCAGGCTGGCACCACCCACGATTGGCTCAGCGGCGATGAAGGGGACGATCAGCTCTACGGCAGCGGCGGTGCCGATGTACTGGCTGGCGGCAGCGGCGGCGATATTGTCTGGGGTGGGGCAGGCGACGATCTCATTCAGGGCGACTCGGAAAGAAAGCCGGCGAACCACGCCTGGGTGGACGCCTGGATCAACGACAACGACCTTCAATCCAGCGGCGAACTGAATCCGGCCGGTTCCGGAAACGACATCTTGCTTGGCGGCGCGGGCAACGACCGGATCTGGGGACAGGCAGGAGACGATGTGATCAACGGCGGTAGCGGCAACGATCTTATCTCCGGAGATCTGACGGGTCTCTCCGCACAGGGCGAGAGGCTGTTATCCGGCGAGTTCCATGGCAATGATGCCATCAACGGGGATCAGGGAGACGATCTGATGGAGGGCGGCGGCGGAGACGATATGCTGTTCGGCGGCGACGATAACGACCAGCTGTATGGCGACGCGAAAAGCGTGCTGATGCCCGATGGGCAGACGCTGCTGCTGCGCGTTGAATACCATGGCCGGGACACGCTCTTTGGCGACGACGGGGATGACCTGCTGGTGGGCGGCGGCGAAGCGGACAATCTTGCCGGGGGGGAGGGTGCGGATGTGCTTTATGGCGACGACGAGACCAGCGGAATCGATCTGCAGAGTCACGGCGACGATACGCTCCGCGGCGGCGCGGGCAACGATCGGCTGTTGGGCAACGGCGGCAGCGATCAGCTCTATGGGGAGGGGGGCGACGATGCGGTCTGGGGCGGCGCCGGCGGCGACTTTCTCAGTGGAGGCGCGGGCAGCGATTACCTTGTCGGCGACGACAATACGGACGCCGCGGCGTCAGACGGCGAGGATACGATTTTCGGCGGCACCGGTAACGACATACTTTATGGATCGGGCGGAGGCGACAGGCTGGATGGCGGTTCCGGTGACGATGAACTGTATGGCGGGGAAGGCGGTGACACGCTTGCGGGCGGTTCGGGCAACGATTATCTCAACGGCGGCGAAGGCGCGGACAGCTACCTGTTTCACAACGGCGACGGCATCGATGCGGTTGACGGCGATGCGAACGACCAGGTGAATCTGCCCGTTTCCGCAGAAGTCAGCACTACAGTTGCCACCGGTACCGATGGCACCGACTATCTGGCGATCCAGTACAGCGCGAACGACTGGGTGTTGATCGAAGGCGGCCTGGAAACCGCTGTCGACCGCTACGTAACGGGCAATGGAGAAATCCACGACAAGAACGAACTGCTCAATGCGACCCTGACCAGCGGGATCGAGTATCGGATGCAGGCTGCGGGCGAAGTCTCCGGCGGCAGGTTTGACGATACCCTGGTCGGCAGCTTCGAAAGCGACACCCTGCGTGGCCAGGATGGCGACGATACGCTTGTCGGCGGTGCCGGCGACGACCACCTGCTGGGGGGCGCCGGCCTGGATGTTTACCGCATCGGCTGGGGGACCGGTCGGGACCGGATCTCAGAGCAGCCGGACAGCGAAAGCAGGCTGGAGCTGCTGCCCGGGCTTGAGATCGCCGATCTGGATTACGAACGTCAGGGAGATAATCTCTTCATCCGCATCAGAGATGGGCGTGACGGCGTTCTGCTGGAAAATTACTACAACCTGGAGCAGAGCTGGAGGATTGCCGACCGGCAGGGCGAAATGGTGTTGAATCATGCCAATGAGCCCTCTGCCACGAATGCGGCAATCGCGGACTCGGCAGCGGCTCTCTGGCACGATTTCCGCCAGCAGACCGAAAATGCCTATGGCGGTCTGTTGCGGCTGCGGGGATACGAAGAGAGCGCGGCCGGCGGCTTCGAACGCAGCTACGCCGGCGGTGCCACGGACCAGCGCTGGAAAAACCGCTATAACGTGACGTTGTCGCTGCGCACGGTCGAGGGGGTATCCGGCGAATATCAGCGCCAGTTGGCCGAAATGG
The DNA here is from genome assembly GCA_020445405.1 of Gammaproteobacteria bacterium. GTDB lineage: Bacteria > Pseudomonadota > Gammaproteobacteria > Chromatiales > Chromatiaceae > HKST-UBA178. Next base: position 6,224 of record JAGRGQ010000043.1, read on the forward strand.
AGACGACTGTGACCGGCTTCCGCCAGGCGGTATCGGTTCAGGAGCAGTTCCACCTCGCCGGTTCCAATGCCACCTATGTCGGTGCGGGCAGGTCCGGTGCAAATTATCTCCCGGCCGCCGGCAGCTACAGCGGCATTTCCATTCAACCGGATGATCTGCTGGTCGCGGACTATGGACTGGACCGATGGAGGAACCCGCTAACCGGGGAACTGGTACAGGAGATCCGGGGTTATTACCTATACCCGTCGGGAAGCACCGTCCCCGGCAATATCCCGGTATTCCGGCTTTATACGGAAACCGATTACCGGGTGGAGGTAAACATCGCCGAAATCATCGCCGGCGACACGGACGACTCGATTTCCACCGGTGCGACCCATTTCAATCTGGTCGATGGGGGTGGCGGCAACGATCTGATCGACGCTTCCCGGGTCGGCGACGGCGTACCTGTGCCTGGCCGGGAAGCGGTCACCGGTATTCGGCTGCCCGGCACGCTGCTGTTCGGCAATGATGGCGATGACCTGCTTTACGGAGGCGCCTGGGACGATGTGCTGATCGGTGGGCAGGGTTCGGACCTGCTGCTCGGAGACAGCGGGGACGACACCTACTATCTGTTCGATGCGGCCGGTGGCGACCGTATTGTCGAGTGGGGGGAGGAGCGTGCGGGCGCTTCCGGCGACGACACGCTGGTTTTACCGGCCGGTGTGGGCTTCGAGGAGCTGGTTTTTACCTGGGGAGAGTCGGTGGAGACAGACGATTTCATCGATCCTGCTAAACACGGACGCCGGGTCGATGTACCGGTGGAATCGATGCACACGACGTTACAACTCTCCTGGGCCGACTCGGCCAGGGTAACACTGGTACTTCCCCACTCCGACAAAGGCGCGGGATTCGGAATGGACAGAGTTGTGACCGCGGCTGGCGAAAGCAGGGCTTTTACTGCGTTGATTGAGGATGCCGGGCCGGGGCCCGGCCAGGATCCACACTTTCAGAACAATATTTTCAGCGGCAAGGGCATACTGAACGGGGCGGCGGGTGATGACTGGCTGGTTGCCGAGCCCTATGCAGAGGATCCGCGGCAACTCTCCGGAACCAGTGTGCTGATCGGCGGCGCGGGTGCCGATCGTCTCGAGGGGCAGGCGGGACGAAACATATTGATCGGCGGGCTACCGCTTGCCGCCGGAGCCGACGGTCTTCCATACAGTCTGAAATTCAGCGGCACCTTCTGGGGAGACCCCGGAAACGTCTTCAGTGGCGGGGAGGGCGGCGATGAAATCTGGACTACCGCGGGTAGCGACACCATCCTGTTCAGCCTGGGGGACGGTGCGGACACCATTGAAAGCGCGCGGGCTGCCAGTGGCGCGGATCAACTGGCCGAGCTGCGCAACGGCCATGACACCCTGAAGTTTGGAATCGGGATCGCTCCGGCCGATATTTCACTGTTCGTGGAGGACGAAAATCTCGTTTTCTCCCACGTCAACAACGCGGATCGACTCGATTTCAGGCACTGGTTCGGCAACCAGGTGAATCAGCTCGATCGGGTTGAATTCCACAATGGGGTGGTGTGGGATCAGGCGGATATTCTGGCGTTGGCGGCGGGAGATCAGTTGGGCGATCCGCCGCTGCTTCAGACACCGCTGGAAGATCGGGAAGTCGTTGGGTCGGTTCCTTTTTCCGTAACCATTCCGGAAGCGACCTTCAGCCATGCGGATGGCGCGATAACATACAGCGTCGAGTTGCAGGATGGATCGGCGCTTCCCGACTGGATCCGATTCGATGACGAAAAGCTGCTGTTATCCGGCATACCGGATAGTGCCGAGGCGGGTGACTGGAACATTCGGGTCGTTGCCTCGACGGAATTCGGACCATCCGCTTACGATCTGTTTACGCTGAGCGTAAACAACGTTGCCGGCCTGATACTGACCGGCGGCGAGTCCGACGACATACTGACAGGCAGTGACGAGGCAGACGTCATCGTCGGTGCCGGGGGCAGCAACAGCCTGGAGGGCCGTGGCGGAGACGACTGGTTCCCGGTAGTCGGTATTCAACAGGGTATCAACAGTTACAACGGCGGCGATGGAACGGACCGCATTCAGGGGAGCGCAGGCGACGACCTGATTCGGGTAACGAACTTTTTCGGCGACAACCGGGTGGAGATTGTCGCGGGCGGCGAGGGGACCGATACGCTGAGCGGGGACCACACCGACAATAGGATCGATCTGCACGCCACCCGGCTCATTGGGGTCGAGCGAATTCACGGACAAGCTGGAAACGACACGATAGTCGGATCGATCGGAGACGATCGAATCCATGGCGACAGCGGCGACGATCTGTTGCGCGGCGGTGCCGGTGACGATTGGCTTGGCGGCGGGATCGGAAACGACATCCTGAAGGGTGGGTCTGGCAGGGACACGCTAAACGGGGGCGGTGGAGACGATGACCTGTCGGGAGGGGCGGGCAATGACAAAATATCAGGCGGTCCCGGAGATGACCTTCTGCACGGGAACGCCGGTGATGACAGCCTGGCGGGAGGCGACGGCAATGACCGTATCTACGGTTCCGCGGGTGATGATTTCATCCGCGGGGGTTCGGGCGGGGACAGCCTGTACGGCGGCTTGGGCAACGACAGGATCAGGGGAGGAAAGGGCAGGGATACGCTCTACGGTGCGGCAGGGGATGACACCCTGGATGGCGGAGCCGGCGCTGACATTCTCTACGCCGGTGAGGGCAGCGATACTCTGGTGTTCGGTCGTGGCTACGGGCATGACCATGCGGTTCCAGGCAATAGAGCAGAGAATCTGCCGGATCAGTTTGCAGACCGTGTAATCTTCAAGACCGGGATTTCGGTAGACCAGCTCTGGTTTGAGGCGCGCAGCGCAGACCTGGATATCTCCATAATCGGCACCGCAGACAGGCTGACCATCGTCGACTGGTATGCGAACAGTAACAACAGGCCCGAAACATTTGTTACCAGTGACGGCAGTATGCTCGCCCGGGACGGTGTAGACAGGTTGGTCAACGCAATGGCCGGATTCAATCCTCCCGCCATGGGTGAAACTCAATTGCCGGAGGCGCTGAAAGCGGAGTTGGAGCCGGTTATCGCCGTGGGCTGGCAATAGCGCGGCGCAGCTCCTGAGTCCCCTCTCCCCGGTACTCCCACTGAAGGAGAGGGGGTTAATCGGCCAAACGTCGGATCGATCCGGCTTTCAGCGGTAATCAGAAGCCACCGGCTTTCGCCGGTGGAGTGTTCCTGTAAGCCTGCTTTTCAGATTGAGCCTGCTGGGAAAAGTTGTTCTAGAATCAAATAAGCTGGACTGGAGTGCGGCTCAGCGGCGGCACCGAATGCATCAGGTTTGCAGAAACATGGATCAGCCAATGCTATGAACATGCTCGAAGAGTTCAATCTGGAGTGTCCCAACTGTGGCGAAACGGTCGCCATTTTTATCGACAGCAGTGTCGAACAACAGATATATATCGAGGACTGTCCGGTCTGCTGCAGGCCGATGCTGCTGTCGGTCAGTTACGATGAGTCATCCGGTGTCAACGTGATTGCCAGCCGCGAAGATGATTGATCGGACGTAGACCTGTCTGCGTGGATCGATTGTCTGCGGCGGCCGGGGCCTGCCCGCACCAGCGGACTTGCCCATCGTTAAAGTTTCTTTGTCAGAAAACGCTATAACCGATAGTTGCCCACGATCCGTACGAGGCTGACAGCGCAAAGGCAATATGCCATGGCGTCTCAGGCCAGCGGCGATGTGGCATATCATTTTTGATAAACAACGTGCGAGAGTTTCCCGACGGCGGGAAGGTGAATCCAAGGATGCGGGTGCTGATTGTAGACGATGAACTGGAATGGCAGGAGCTGCTGACCGAGATAATCGGAGGTGCTGGCGAAGAGGTCTATATCGAATCCGCGGTCGACGGTTTCGAGGCGGGCCGGAAGGTGCGCTGGTTCAAGCCAGATTTCGTGCTGCTGGATCTCGGCATGCCTGGCATCGACGGTATAAAACTGTGCCGTGCCATTAAAACCGATCCGGAAACCGAGTCTGTACGGGTGATCGCGATTACCGGAAAAGCCACACCGGAGAATGTAGAACACCTGCTCTCGGCGGGTGCGGAACACTGTCTGGGCAAACCCCTCGACTACGATAGTCTGCTTGCCATTATGGGGTTATGAAACCATGCTGATGAGCCATCGATCTTCATGAATAACAATCAATCCGATTCGATTCCCTATTCCGCCATTGTCTGTGCCACCATTGCTGCCGCCGGCGTGGCATTCTGGATCGTCACGAGCATGCCGTTCAAATCGTCGCCAACGGTTTTGGCGCCGTTGTTGTGGCTCTGTTTTTTCACCGCCATTGGCGGATTTGTTCATCTCTGCACCAAACACTATACAGACAGTGTCAGGCAGGAGCGGGATCGGTTGGATGCCATGGTGCAGAAACGGACCGCGGAACTTCAGCGCACCTTGCAGGAGCTGCAGTCGGGTTACATCGAGATCGAGAGAGCGCATCAGGAGTGGGAACAGGCTTTTGACGCGCTTGGAGAACTGGTGTTTCTACACGATGAGCAGGGACGCATTCAGCGCGTCAACAAAGCCTATGCAACCAGGGCGGGGCTGGACTACGCTGAAATACTGAACAGACCTTATTGGGAGGTATTTCCAAACAGCGAGATATGCATCGGCGGGTTTCCCAATCTGCCGGACAGTTCGGAAGATGAAGATATACGGCTGAAAAACGGAGAGGTTTACAGGTCGAAAGTGTATGTGGTTCGGAATGGGGACGGAAGTTTTCGTTATTCACTGCGCATCCTGACCAACATAACCGAGCGTATACAGTTGGACAAACAGCTAAATCTTCTGCTGCAGGCGGTGGAGTACAGTAATGCTTCGGTGGTGATTACCGATCTTGCGGGCAATATTCAGTTCGTCAATCAGCGGTTTGAACAGGTGACCGGATACAGCCGCGAGGAGGTATACGGAAAGAGTCCCCGCATCCTTAAGTCCGGTGAAACCGCCAGCGATGTGTATGCCTCGATGTGGCAGACCATCACTGCGGGAAAAGAGTGGAAGGGCGAGTTTCATAACCGCAAGAAAAACGGCACGCTTTTCTGGGAGTCGGCCACAGTCACGCCTATCGTGGACGAACGTGACAAGATTGCCGGATATATGGCAATCAAGGAAGACATCAATCATCAGAAACTGGCCCAGGAAGCGATGCGACGGTCGCAGAAAATGGAGGCGCTGGGCCATTTGACCGGTGGTATCGCTCACGATTTCAATAATCTGCTGGGGATAATCATCGGCAATCTTGATTTCCTGAGACGGCTGGTACGGGATGACGAAAGAGCTCTCAATCGCGTTGAAACCGCGTCCAAGGCGACGCTGCGCGGTGCCGCACTGACCAAGCAATTGTTATCGTTCTCCAGCCGTCAGGCAATGACCCGCGATGCGGTCGATACCAATCGGGTTGTCCGCGAAATGCAAGACCTGCTGGCGAGGTCGCTCAACCCCGAGGTGGAGTTGCAGACCGCGCTGGACGAGTCGTTGTGGATCACCGATATCGATCCCGGCGAACTGGAGGATGCATTATTGAATCTGGCGCTGAACGCCAAGGCCGCAATGCCGAATGGCGGCCGATTGACAATTGCCACCGCCAATATCTATCTGGACGACTACTACGCTCACTTCCATGCCGATGTAGATCCAGGGGATTATGTGGAGTTGACGGTTTCCGATACCGGTTGCGGCATGTCCAGGGAAGTGCAGGAACATGCCTTCGAGCCGTTTTATTCAACCCGTCCCAAGGGCGAGGGCACAGGACTGGGATTGAGTATGGTGTACGGATTCGTGCAGCGCGCAGGCGGTCATGCGACGATCCAGTCGGAGCTGGGAAACGGCACCCGAATTCGGCTCTATCTCCCACGTTCGAAAAGGACCGAAGAGTCGGGCTTGGTCCGTCCGGCTGTTACCGTTCCCACTCACAACGGCCAGGGAAATATATTGGTAGTGGACGATGAACAGGAGCTCAAGGAGCTTACCGTGGAGTTTCTGAGGGAAGCCGGCTATATGGTCAAAGCCGCCGCAAATGGGCCGGACGCCATGGACGTGCTGGAGAGATATCCCGAGATAAACCTGCTATTCAGCGATGTGCTGATGCCCGGCGGCATGAATGGATATGAACTGGCCGTAAAAGCGCAGGAGAAGCACCCTGGGCTTAAAGTGCTGTTGACGTCGGGTTTTACCGACAACACGGTTGTGGATGACATCAGGCAACGCTTCTCCACCGGAATTTTGAACAAACCATTCCGCAAGGAGGATCTGGTACAGCGGGTGCGGCAGGTTCTGGAGCAATGAGTCTCGAGGCATTGCAGTGAAGAAGAGTCCGATGTGCCATTTTGCATCGACATCGAGAAGGCTTCGCCATTGCAGCAGCGGGCATGGGCATGGCGGTCAACAGGAGCGGAGCAATGGATGATCCAACGCTTGTGGTTGTGGACGACGAAATCGAGATGGCGGGATTTGTTGCGGAAGTCGCAGAGGTTGTCGGCTTTCAGGTGTCTGTGGTTACCAGCGTGCAGCAGTTGAGAAAAACGCTGGAAACAGCGCGCCCCGATGTCATCGTCATTGATATATTCATGCCTGACACCGATGGATTCGAGCTCATAGGCGAGCTGGCGGAGCAGGGTTGCGCATCGGGCATTATTCTTATCAGCGGTTATGGCAATACCCTGCTGAACGGTGCCGGGAAGATCGCTGCGGCGAGGGGATTGAATCTGTTGTCGGTTATTTCCAAGCCGTTCCGTCTCTCCGAACTGGAATCTGCGCTGCAATACGCGATAAGCGCGGGGTAGTTGGCTTATGGCATACAGAAAGCGGCTGCTGGTTCTTGACGATGAACGCGATATCGCTGAGTTTGTGCGGGATGTCGCCATTGAATCCGGCTACGATGCGCTGGCCAGTAACAGCTCCGCGGCGTTTCCTTCTGTCTACTCTAGCGACATAGATGTCGTGGTGCTCGATCTGATGATGCCGGGTACTGACGGTATCGAGATCATACGCTTCCTGGCCGAGTGCGGATCCAACACATCCGTAATCCTGATCAGCGGCTACAATGCGGGTGTGCTGCATTCAGCTCAGGAACTCGCATCGGAGCATGGACTGCATGTCATTGGCAGTCTCACCAAGCCTATTCGATACGAAGAGCTGGAGCAGCTGTTGGCGACGGTACCGGCGCTGCTTCCCATGCGCCGCCTGTCCGATACCGGCCGGTTGGAGAAACCGGGGATAGATGAGTTTATTGCTGCGATCGACAACGGCGAAATCGTTCCCTACTTTCAGCCGCAGCTCGATATCGCCAGCCAGACATTAATTGGCGTCGAGGCACTGGTGCGCTGGGAACATCCTTACCGCGGGCTGCTCCCGGCAGGATTGATTCTCGAACTGGCGCATGAAGCCGACCTGCTGGTTGAGTTGTCCACCTGTGTATTGAACCAGTCGCTGACGCAATGTCGCAAATGGCTGGAAGAGGGCCTGAAGACCCTGGTTTCGATTAATATGTCAGCCGATATCTTCAAAGATCTGGGCCTTCCAACAATGCTGGAAGAGCAGTTGCAGATGCATCGTCTTGACCCGGGCCAGATCACGCTTGAAGTGACGGAGTCGGCCCTGATGCAGGAGTTGGTAAAATCCCTGGATACCTTGACCCGGCTGCGGATGAAAGGAATAGCACTCTCAATCGACGATTTCGGCACCGGTTACTCGTCGCTCGTTCAGCTGCACCGAATTCCGTTTTCCGAGATGAAAATCGACCGATCGTTCGTAGTGAATGCGTTGACCGACGAAGAGGCGCTGGCGATCGTCAAGATCACGATAATGCTGGGTCACGAACTGGGCATGAAGGTGATCGCGGAAGGTATTGAGAACCGGCAGACTTGGGATTTGCTTGCGACGCTCGGCTGCGACGCTGCCCAGGGATACTTTATCGCCAAGCCGATGCCCGGTGATGCACTGTCAGCCTGGGCGCAATCGCATCGCACGCTGCATTGAACCGATAGGCGAATGGATCTGAGCCATCACTGCCGCTTACACCAACCAATTCACGTTTGAGATTCCCCTCACACTCCAAAACAGAGCCTTGATAAAAGCTTTAAAAGCAGCCTTATGTTTTTGATTCTGTTGGCTAAACGATATTAACGATAATTGCTGCACACAATTTTTTGTGTGATATCATTACTGCGCTAGTGGGTAGCATGAGTTGGAACTGTGATATATGACAATTAGAAAACCCTACTTGACTCCCACTGAAGTCGCAAACATGCTCCGGGTAGCTACAGTCACAGTCAGGATGTGGGCGCAAAAAGGGATGCTTAAAGCTGAAGTAACCCCAGGTGGACACCGCCGCTATATGCTGCGGGAAGTCAAACGGTTCGCCAGGAGTCACGGGATTGCACTTCAGTTGGAGAGTGATGCACAGCTGCGCGTATTGATCGCCGACGATGAACCGGAGTGGATCGAACTGCTGGTGGAAATACTCAGTGAAACTGAGGATGATGTCGTCATCGAGACCGCCGCCGATGGTTTTGAGGCTGGCCAGAAAGTCGCGGGCTTCCGTCCACATCTGGTTTTGCTCGATCTGATGATGCCGGGTATCGATGGCGTACAGGTTTGCCAGGCAATAAAACGCGATCCGGAAACAAGCTCCGCAAGGGTCATCTGCGTTTCCGGATTTATCGATGAAGAGAGCAAAAAGCGGTTGAAGGATGCAGGTGTAGAACGCTGCATTGCCAAGCCGATAGATACCACTGAGCTGTTGAGCGTCATCGGTCTGCAATCGGCCCGCCGCGAGGTTGCACCCAACTGGTGATCACAGTGCGCACGGCGCACACGATGCCGGTCGGAGCCAGTCTCCAGGTGGTGTTTGAAGATACGTCAAGGGCGGCGCGGCAGGCGATAAACCGGATCGTCGCCAACTTGTTGGAGCCCTGTCAGCGACTTACGCTTTCGTTGAAAATCCATTCAGCAGCCTGATCAGGCTGGATGTATCCCAACGGCCGCCACCCAGCTCCTGCAGTTCCGCGTAGAACTGATCGACCAGCGCGGTCAGCGGCAAGCGGGCACCGTTTCGGCGTCCCTCGTTCAGGCAGATACCCAGGTCCTTGCGCATCCAGTTCACGGCAAAGCCGAAATCGAACTCATCATTCAGCATACTCAATCCGCGGTTCTCCATCTGCCAGGACTGTGCTGCACCTTTGGATATCACATCCACAACTTTGACTCCGTCGAGACCCGCCCGCTGCGCAAAATTCAGTCCCTCCGCCAGTCCCTGCACGATACCGGCGATGCAGATCTGGTTGACCATTTTGGTAAGCTGGCCGGAGCCGATCGGGCCGAGCAGTGCGGCCGCGCGGGCGTAGCAGAGAATTACCGGCCGGGCGCGTTCGAAGTGCCCGGCATCACCGCCCAGCATAACCGTCAGCGTACCGTTTTCCGCACCCGACTGGCCGCCGGATACCGGAGCATCGAGGAATCCCACCTGGGATTTCGCTGTCAGGGCGCCTATTTCCCGTGCCACTTCAGCCGATGCGGTTGTGTGGTCGACCAGCAGCGAGCCGGGCGCCATGCCCGCCAAAACACCCTGCTCACCGTAAATCACCGAGCGCAGGTCGTCATCGTTGCCGACACAGACGAAGACTATTTCCGCCCCCTCAGCGGCATCCCGCGGCGTCTGGCCGAAACTGCCTCGGTATTGGTTGACCCAGGTCTGCGCCTTGGCCGTGGTTCTGTTATAAACCCGGACCTGGTGGCCGGCTTTGGCCAGATGGCCGGCCATGGGATGGCCCATGACACCCAAGCCGATGAATGCTACTTTTTTTTTGTCCATAGCGGTGCTGTTCTCCAGAACCCTACTGATCCAATCACTCGCCGTTCCGGATCCTATCCTCCCCGGACCCGGTACGCACCGGTTTCAGTGCGGTCTGCGTCTTCCGAGCAGAGTACGGAAGAGATTCAACTGCACTTCGACTCTCCGCAATTGAGGCAGGTCATGCAACCATCCATCTGAATCATCGCTTTTGTACTGCACTTTTTACAGAGCTGCGCGCCTTCCGGGAATTCGCTGCAGTGGTCAACATCGGAACGATCGATCGACTCTTCATACAGCGCGCGTTTTTCTTCGATCAGTTTCCGCTGGTGCTCGTCCGGGCCATCCACCTTGAGCATGCCTATCATCACCAGATGACAGTGGATTACGTCGCCGATCTCGGCCACCAGCGAGGGCATGTATTTTCCGCCCTTCTTGAAATAACCGCCGGCAGGATCGAAAACGGAGCGCAACTCCTCCACCAGGAAGGATATATCCCCGCCCTTGCGGAAGACCGCCGAAATAATCCGGGTCAGTGCAACGATCCACTGAAAATGGTCCATGTTCTTGGAGTTGATGAATACCTCGAACGGGCGCCGTATCTCATGCGGCGTGCCGTGATTCAGGATGATGTCGTTGATCGTGACGTACAGCGCATGCTCGCTCAGCGGGGTCTTGATCTTGTAGGTCGAGCCGAACAGCATCTCGGGACGCGCGACCTTCTCGTGCATGTGTATGATATTGTCGTCGGATCTGGCGGACTCCGCCTGTGCTGCCTGAGACGCCTCCTCTTCGCTGATGACGCTGTAATCCACAATCTTCTTATCGATCTTGATAGTCATAGTGTTACCTAAATGCGCAGCGGCCATGAGCCTGCGCTTGTTTTATCCTGTTGCACGACGCGGTGAACCCGTCGTGCGTATGCGTTTATCCTGCCCAGGCTTCCAGCCTGTTTATAACTTCCCGTAGTAGCCTTCCTTCAATGCGTCGAACAGATTGGCGGCGGAATGAATCTCGCCATCGTACTCGATCTCCTGATTTCCCTTTACCTCCACGATCGATCCGTCCTCGAGTGTGAACTGGTAAGTGGTGTTCTCCAGGTCCTGCTCTTTTACCAGTACGCCTTGAAAGGCCTCCGGGTTGAAACGAAAAGTAGTGCATCCCTTGAGGCCTTTTTCATAGGCGCGGAGATAGATGTCCTTGAACTCCTCGTAGGGATAGTCGGTCGGTACATTGGCGGTTTTCGAAATGGAGGAATCGATCCATTTCTGGGCGGCTGCCTGTATGTCCACGTGTTCCCGGGGGCTGATGTCGTCGGCGGAGATAAAGTATTCCGGCAGCCTCTCGTCCGGGTTTTCGGAATCGGGCATGGCCTTCGGGTTGACCAGTTTACGGTAGGCGAGCAGCTCGAAGCTGAAAACGTCGATCTTCTCCTTGCTCTTTTTCCCCTGGCGAATGACATTGCGCGCGTAATGGTGGGCGAAGCTGGGTTCGATACCATTGCTGGCGTTGTTGGCCAGTGACAGAGAGATGGTACCCGTGGGTGCGATCGAACTGTGGTGCGAGAAACGACAGCCTTCCTGTTCGAGTGCACGCACCAGTTCCGGATTCTCCCTCGCCACCTGCTGCATGTAGCGGCTGTAGCGGGCGTGCAGTACCCTGCCTTTTATCTTGTCGCCGGCCTGCCAGTTGTCCACCGCCATTTCCGGCCGTTTCGCAAGCATTTCGGTGGTAACGATAAACTCCTCCTCCATGATCGGTGCGGGCCCTTTCTCCCTGGCCAGTTCCAGACCCGTCTGCCAGCCCACCATGGCCAGTTCACGGGTGACCCGTTCGGTGAATTTGAGCGAGTCCGAATCACCGTATTTCATCTTCAGCATGGCAATACTGGAGCCCAGTCCGAGATAACCCATGCCGTGGCGGCGTTTGCGCATGATCTCATCGCGCTGCTCTTTCAAAGGCAGCCCGTTGATCTCCACCACGTTGTCCAGCAGGCGTGTGAATATCGCCACCACTTTACGAAACTCATCCCAGTCGAAACTGGCTTCACCGGTAAATGGGTAGCGCACGAATTTGGTCAGGTTGATGGATCCTAGCAGGCAGGCGCCGTAGGGAGGCAACGGCTGCTCACCGCAGGGATTGGTGGCGCGCACATCCTCGCAAAACCAGTTGTTGTTCATTTCGTTGACTTTGTCGATGAGAATAAAACCCGGCTCGGCAAAATCGTACGTGGACGACATGATGACGTCCCAAAGCCGCTGAGCGCGGATGGTTTTGTAGATTTTGCAGGCGACTCTGCCCCTGTCGTCCACAATGTATCCGTTTTTATACGGCCATTCCCGCCAGACCACCTGCTCCGAATTGGCAGGGTCGAGACCGTCCGCATGCGCTTCTCTCCCGCTGATCGGGAAGGCGAGATCCCATTTGCGGTTGTTTTTAACCGCCTCCATGAACTCTTCGCTGATCAGCAGCGAAAGATTGAATTGACGCAACCGGCCGTTTTCCCGCTTCGCGCGGATGAAGTCCATCACATCGGGATGGCCGATATCGAATGTGGCCATCTGGGCGCCACGCCTTCCCCCCGCGGACGAGACCGTGAAGCACATTTTGTCGTAGATATCCATGAATGACAGCGGCCCGGAGGTGTAGGCGCCGGCGCCGCTGACATACGCACCCCGCGGGCGCAGCGTGGAAAATTCGTAGCCAATGCCGCACCCGGCCTTGAGCGTGAGTCCCGCTTCGTGCACCTTCCCCAGAATTTCGTTCATGGAATCGTGAATGGTATCGGAGACGGTGCAGTTGATGGTCGAGGTGGAGGGCTTGTGTTCACGCGCGCCGGCATTGGAGATGATGCGGCCTGCCGGAATCGCCCCGTGACGCAGGGCCCAGAGAAACTTCTCGCTCCACTCCTCCTGCAGCGCAGGCGTCTTTTCGGTTTCAGCCAGCGCTTTTGCCACGCGCGTATAGGTGGCGTCTATATCCTTGTCCACCGGGGTGCCGTTTTTCGCCCTAAGGCGATATTTGGTACTCCAGATGTCCAGCGACGCCTCCTGAAAAGGGACTTCCGCTGCACTGGTGGGAACGGCTTTGAGATGAGCTGATTTCATTGCATATCCTGAATTGATGACCGGTCAGACCGGAGAGCTGACCGCAGCTGGTGGTACCGCGATAATACCGCCCAAAGGAGCTTCCTCGAACCACTTCTTCACCTTCCGCGTTCCATTGCTACCGCAGATACCTAGAGTGAGTATGGCGCAAAGCCGGTGACCGTAGCCGAGGAAAAACAGCCAATTCCCTATATGTTGTGCCAGGTCAGTCGAAAGAAGCCGCGTAACACTATATATTGTGTTTGTGGGCAAAAGATTAGGCGCTTGGGCACTGTATGTCAAGACCGCTGTTGATCTATTAGAGAAATCAAATATATAATGAAAACAATAAGATATATTTAGCGAATTTCCTAAGTATCGGAACACAAGGGAAAATTTAAACACCAATCAGCGTCGCAACCGCTGCGCGTGACATCGGGAAACGGCATTGAAAGATACATCCACGCTGGTGCTGGGAATAGGCAACACGCTGCTGACCGACGAAGGCGTAGGTGTCCATGTCATCAATCGAATGGCGAATCAGTGCGCCGGTGTTCCGGGAGTGACGTTTCTGGATGGGGGAACGCTCAGTTTCAGCCTTGCCGGCGAACTGGCAAATCATGCTCGCTTGATAGTGGTGGATGCGGCCCACACCGGCAAAAAGCCGGGCAGCGTCGTCTGCTATGAAGGGCGGGAGATGGAAAAATATCTGCAGGGCAGCAGAAAAAGCGTGCACGAGGTGGGACTTGGCGATCTGCTCGACATCACCAGACTTTGCGAACACTATCCGCAGAAGATCGCGCTCGTCGGCATTGAGCCATTCAACATGGGGTGGGGCGAATCACTCTCCCCGGTGGTGGAGCATTCTGTTTCCGCGGCAGTGGATGCGGTGATGCAACTGATCGCCCGGTGGAATCACAAACGCTAGCATGGCTAATCTCTCCCGTGCCTATTGATCAGTAACTGATTATTTAATTATTAATTCTGAATAACTGATCTGCATCAAAAACAAAATCACGCAACGGCCTTAGTCTTAACAGTGAACAATTCAAACACACTCTTAAGAAGTTACAGTGGATGCGCGAGACACCATTCCTATCCTGATTGAGACATCCGCAGCAACGGATGGGTGCTTTCAAAACACCCGTCCGCTCCTCCACGAAATAGCCCACGCCTTGCGCCGGCTTCAACTCGAGGGCGTAGCGACAACGCTCGATCTCAGCGCCATTCCCTTTGGTCCGGGAGACGAGCGGCAGCTGATCGATTTCCTCGGAAAAGGGGAGGTGAGCGCAAAGCTGGAAGCCATGGGCGAGTCGCTGATTTGGGAGAGCAGATACGCCGGTGTCTGGATCGTAGAGCACCGGAGTACCAGCAGCGAACGCCTGGCGTTTCAATTGGAGATCACAAAACTGCCCGCAATTCTGGCTTCGCAGCCTGAGGATATCGCCGAAAGCCTGTTGATGCTGCGGGAAGCCCTGGAAAGTCCGCAGGCTGATGGAACGCTGGTCTGATGAATGAGTTATCGGAGGCTACATGGTAGACAAGAAAATAAAAACCCTGGGCGATGCACTCAGGCGGAATGGCGTCAGCCGGCGGGGTTTTCTCAAATTCTGCACCGCAACCGCCTCGATGATGGCACTGCCGCCGGCTATGGTACCGGCACTCGCGGCATCACTCGATAAAGCCCGTCGGCCGTCGGTTATCTGGCTCTCGTTCCAGGAGTGCACCGGCTGCACCGAATCGCTGACACGCAGCCACTCCCCCACGCTGGAGAATCTGATTTTCGACCATATATCGCTCGACTACCATCACACACTGCAGGCGGCTTCAGGTCACGCAGCCGAGGCGGCCCGGGAAGAGGCGATGCGTGCCAATGAGGGCAACTATCTGGTCGTCGTGGACGGTGCCATACCACTGGGAAATCCGGGCTACTCGACCATTGCCGGCTTCAGTAACCTGCAGATACTGGAGGAGACAGCCGCCGGCGCGGCCGCGGTCATAGCCGTAGGCAGCTGTGCTGCGTTCGGTGGACTTCCCAAGGCTGACCCCAATCCGACCGGAGCGGTTTCGGTCCGGGACATAGTTACCGATAAACCGGTAGTCAACGTATCCGGATGTCCGCCGATTCCGGTCGTAATCACCGGTGTCCTGGCGCACTTTCTGACCTTCGGAACGCTTCCCGAACTGGATGAGTACGGGCGACCGAAGGCATTCTTCGGCACCAGTATTCACGATCGCTGTTATCGCCGTCCGTTCTACGACAAAGGATTGTTCGCGAACACGTTCGACGACGAGGGGGCAAGGAAGGGCTGGTGTCTCTACAAGTTGGGATGCAAGGGTCCAATGACATACAACGCCTGTGCAACGGTGAAGTGGAACGAGGGCACCAGCTGGCCGGTGGAGTCAGGGCACGGTTGTCTCGGCTGTTCCCAGCCCGATTTCTGGGATGCCGGCGGCTTTTATAACGCGCTTTCGATTCCAGTGGGTGATATCTCGCGTACCACCAGTTACGCCGCCGCCGCCGGGTTGGGTGTCGCCGCGGTGGCAGCCGGCATCAATCACAAGACCAAAGTGGCGGCACGTAAGCGGCACGACCGGGTGACCATTGACGACCTGGAGAAAATCTCATGAACGATTCGATGGATTTTCTCTTGTGGACGAGGGGCACCGCATTCGATGTGGCGATTGCCATTTTCATCATAGGATTGATAATCCGCCTGTTCGAGATAGTTTCGCTCGGACGGGAGCGCACGCTTGCGGAGCCCAAGGGCAGCGAGTTCCTGCCGGGAGTGAAGACGATCCTGACCCGGACACTGCCGGATGGTGGCACATTCAAACGGCAGCCGCTCACCGTGATTGCCGGGTATGTGTTTCATGTGGGCCTGCTGATCACGCTGTTGCTGTTTATTCCACACATCGAACTGTTCCGGGAGACTTTCGGATTTGGCTGGCCGGGACTGCCCAATCCTATCGTGGACGCGGCTGCGGTGCTGGGTGTCGTGGGCCTGCTTGCCGCACTCTGGAACCGGCTGACCAATCCGGTTATGAAGATGCTAAGCGGCGGGGAGGACTATCTGGTCTGGGTACTCACCTTCCTCCCGCTGCTGACCGGATATCTTGCCTACCATCGGATGATAAATCCGTACCCGCTGGCGATGGGGCTGCATCTTCTGAGCATCGAGCTTCTATTGATTCTGTTCCCGTTCACTAAGCTGATGCACACGTTCACTCTGTTTCTGGCGCGCTGGTACAACGGCGCCATGAGCGGCCGCAGAGGGGTTCAATCATGACCAAAGCAACATTGGAACGCGGTCTAAACGCTTTCAGGGAGCAGGTTGATGCGCCGGTCGCCGCCTTTTTCTCCAGCTGCGTCAATTGCGGAATGTGTGCCGAAGCGTGCCTCTTCTATACCGAGACCGGAGACCCGAAATATACCCCCATTCATAAGCTGGAACCGCTGCGCCGGGTCTGGGAGCAGGATTATACGCTGGTTGGTAAACTGAAAAAGTTGCTGGGGCTGGCCCGGCCGGTGACCGATGAGCTGCTGCGGGAGTGGCAGGAACTGCTTTACGACAGCTGTACCATGTGTGGACGTTGTTCGCTGGTCTGTCCGGTTGGCAACGACATTTCATATATGGTGCGGAAAGCGCGCGAGGGGATGGTGGCATCGGGAAACTCGCCCGTCGATGTTCAGGGTGCAGCGCAAAGAGCGGTCACGATCGGCAGCCCCATGGGTGTCAGATTCAAGGCGCTGTCGTCGCAGATAAAGCATATCGAGGCGAACAGTGGCTTGAAGATTCCGCTCGACGTGGCCGGCGCAGACTATATGCCGCTGCTCTCGTCCATGGAGATTATCAACTTCCCCGAGTACATCGAATCGCTTGCCAGGATCTTCAGACAGGCAGGGATAAGCTGGACGCTCTGCTCCGATGCTTTCGAAGCGACAAATACCGGTATCCAGATCGGTTCCAGTGATATTGCCAGAGAACTGGTGCAGCGTATTGTCGATGGCGCGGAGCGACTGAAGGTCAAATTCGTGATTTCACCGGAATGCGGCCACGCCTATACCTCGATACGCTGGGAAGGTCCAGACCTGATCGGCCGGCCTTTCCCTTTCAAGGTGATCCACATCCTCGAACTGCTGGACGAACTGCGTGCCAGCGGCAGAATCAAAACGGCAAATCTGTCGAGCGAACGAATGACCTTTCACGATCCCTGCTCGATCGCGCGCAAGGGTGGCGTGATCGATTCTCCGCGCAAACTGATGGAGATGGTCAGCAGCAACTTTGTCGAAATGCAGGATCATGGCAAATGGAACTGGTGCTGCGGCGGCGGCGGCGGTGTCAGCGCCATCGGCGATGCCGAAGCGCTGCGATTCAAAGTGTTTAAGCGCAAGAAAGAGCAGATCGAACAGACCGGTGCCAGCAAACTGGTCACCGCCTGTGCGAACTGCCGGCTGGTTATCGAGGAGGGGCTCGAGGAGTACAATGTCGAGCTTCCACTCGAGGGATTGACGGAACTGGTAGCGCATCATCTGGTGGAGGATGCATAGCACCTGTCTCATAATCCCGCGCGAACCGCCGCACCATGAATTAAAACCGCCACGGCCGCGGGGGATTATGGAACAGGTTCCAGTTGCCGATCGGAGACTGAACGGTAATCGTCGAGCAACATTTGGCTTCTTCAATCCTCGTCATCCCGGCGCGTTCGATGCGCCGGGCCGGTGGCCTGAAAAAGCGGTCAACAAGCGGAGAAAACTGCAATGAGCGAACGCATAGTCATTGACCCTATCACACGGATAGAGGGTCATCTGCGCATCGAAGCCCGGATGGATGGGAACAGGATCGGTCAGGCATACTCCTCGGGCACGATGGTGAGAGGAATCGAGACGATCCTGAAAGGACGCGACCCGCGTGATGCATGGGCCTATGCGCAACGCATTTGCGGTGTCTGCACACTGGTTCATGGTATCGCCTCGATCAGGGCGGTGGAGGATGCGCTCGACTACGAAATACCAAAAAACGCCCAGCTGATTCGCAATCTGATGATCGGCGCTCAGTACATCCATGATCATGTGATGCACTTTTATCACCTGCATGCGCTGGATTGGGTGGATGTGGTTTCCGCGCTCAATGCCGATCCCAAGGCGACGTCTGAACTTGCCGAATCGCTGAGCGGCTGGCCGCAATCCTCGCCGGGCTATTTTTCCGACACCAAAAAGAAACTGGCGAATTTTGTTGAATCCGGTCAACTTGGAATTTTCAGCAACGGATACTGGGGGCACGTGCAGTACAAGCTGCCGCCGGAAGCCAATCTGATGGCGGTGGCGCACTATCTGGAAGCGCTCGCCTGGCAGCGCGACGTGGTCAAGCTGCACACCATATTCGGCGGCAAGAATCCGCACCCCAACTTCCTGGTGGGCGGTGTCGCCTGCCCAATCGATCTCAACTCCGACTCTGCGATCAACGCCAAACGGCTGTCTCAGGTTCAGGAGGTGATTACAAAAATGCGCCAGTTCGTGGATCAGGTTTACCTGCCGGACACGCTGGCGATCGCATCGTTTTACAAGGATTGGTTCAAACGCGGTGAGGGGCTCGGTAATTTTCTCTGCTACGGCGACCTTCCCTCCACCAGTATGAGCGATCCATCCGGATTTCTGTTTCCTGCCGGGGTTATCCTGGACCGGGATCTGAGCCGCGTGCACGAAATCGATGTGCACGACAAAGCACAGATTCAGGAGTATGTCGCCCACTCCTGGTATGCATACGACGCAGGCAAAGAGAGCGGACTGCATCCGTACGTGGGTGAAACCAACCTGGAATATACCGGACCGGAGCCGCCGTTCGAGCATCTGGTCGTTGAGGATCCCTACTCCTGGATCAAATCTCCCAGATGGAGAGAGAAGGCGATGGAGGTGGGTCCGCTCGCCAGGGTGCTGATGCTGTACGCCAAGGGTCACGAACCGACCAGAGAACTCGCAGGCGCCGTGCTCAAACAGCTGGAACTCCCGATCGATGCGCTCTTCTCGACCCTGGGCCGAACCGCGGCCAGGACGCTGGAGTCGAAGCTGCTGGCAGACAGTATGCAGGGTTGGTATGACGACCTGGTGAGCAATATCAAGGGAGGAGATACCAGGACCTTCAATGAAAGGAGTTGGGAGCCCTCCACCTGGCCAAACCGCTGCCAGGGGGCGGGTTTTACCGAGGCCCCGCGCGGCGCCCTGGGACACTGGATTGTGATCGAAGACAAAAAAATCGCCAACTACCAGGCAATCGTTCCCTCGACCTGGAACGCCGGTCCGCGCGATGCATCCGGTCAGCCGGGCGCCTACGAGGCAGCGCTGCAGGATGAACACACACTCGCCGATACCGCACAGCCGCTGGAGATACTGCGCACAATCCACAGCTTCGATCCCTGCATCGCCTGCGCCGTCCATCTTTCAGACGAGGCGGGGGATGAGCTGGTAACGATTCAGGTAACGCAATAGTCGGCCTGTCGGCGGCAGCGGATTATGGGCTGTTAGAACCTTGCGCAAAATCCCCCGCGGCAGCGACCGCGGCGAGCGTGTGCATTCGATGTTGCATCAGCGGGGCGCAACATAGCCCGGAGCCAGAATCGCGTGCTCCCCAGGGGGTTGCGTCCGAAAAGCGTGCCTGCTATGTTGCGCAGCCCGCACGTACATTGTGTGCTGTGCGTCTTGCGGGTACGTATTACGGACAGTTATACGGTTCGCGGGGGATTATGCGAAAGGTTCCATGACATTTCTGTTCAATTGCCGGTCTGGAAGCGATGGAGATTTCAACAAGTAAAATGCTGGTGTGCGTCACCGGCAGCGTCTGGACCGGCAGTCGCAGCGCGCCGCGCCGATTGCTCGTCAAAAATGGATTTCTTCGCCCACTCTGGTTTACCACCCGCGGCCCGATAAACGACGCGGGATACCGGCATCTGTCGGAATCCGAGTTTCATATTCTGCATGCCGACGGAAAAGTCCTGGCTTATATCGAGTACGGCGGGGATTATATCGGGATTTTGAAACGGGAGTTGGAATCGGCCCTGCAGGCATCGGAGCGGGGCGCGCTTGTGGTCGGTCCCCAGGAGATTGCGGCCCAGATTGCCGCTGCGATGCCCGCGACAGTTGTATTCACGCTGAAGGAGCGGGGGATGGCGCTGTCACCCAAACTGGATGAAGTTCAAAAGCGGGGTCAACTGCACCGTGTCGATGTGGATGTGCTCAAGCCGGGGGCCTGGACGGATGCCTACGCGCTTATTTGCGAAAAGCTGGGGTTGGAGACGCATTACAACCCTTTTTGAACCGGTCCTGTTGATTTGCATCTCAAGCGAACGCCAAGTCCCGACAGGTTCCTGTAAGCGCCAATTTTCATCGCGTTACTCAAATTTACCAGACTGCGCATTACCAATTGAATGAGTATGGTCGATCTTTCGCTGAGGCAGTAGCGGACCGGTCAGAAACCGAGCTTTTCCAGCAGATCATTATCCAGGGCTTCCGCTTCCGAAACCGGAGGAGCAATCGATTTTTTTCGCTTGGCCTCAGCCTCGTCGATGATTTTGTCAGGGTTGATATCGTCCTGTTTTTCAAATTCGTGGAGTTGTATGAATTCGGTCTTATCGACCGCAAATTCCAGATAAAAAATATTGTTTTGCGCGGTTTTGAATGTCACGCGCCGGGCCTGAGGTCTATCCAGATTGGTATTAACGGAGATCATTACCTCCTTGTTTATTGCCAGCATTTTGGGCTGATTCTGACTGATCGAAGTCAGCAGCTCCTGTCCCACTCTGCAGGTAAAGTCGCCCACGATCTGATTCATCAGTTCACCCATGACATTGCCCACCTCGTCCGAAGTATGCTGAGTCGCCAGTTCCGTGCGGGGTATGCCCATATTGAGCAGATACGTCTGATAGATTTCAAGTGCCGCGGCAGCCGAAAAATTGGCCACAACCAGCCCTGAAAAACCACCATCAAACAACACAAAGCAACCGATATCCGGTTTCAGGCAGGTCTTATTTATTTTCTGTACCATGGGAGAATAGCTGATTCCCGATCCGGTCGCAGATGTAAGAACTTCGGAAACCGAATTGCAAAGCATCAGTAAGATACCGTCGGTGGACACTTTTTTTTCTGTAGACATCCGTCCTGTTCCAGTGGTTTGCTGTTGGAAAAGCGTTTAAGGTAACCTTGTAACAAATATCTGGTGCACCTCTACTAGCGGCAGGAGGCGTTATAATCTGAAGGCGGTCTGTTCTTGCTGCAACCGGTCAAAGCGTCAGCAACGTTCTACTCCGAAATAGCGTAATGCCTATGAAACCGAAAACAGCCACGGAACTTGTAGCCAGTATCGACCAGGTGGTCTCGCTCCCCGAGGTCTGCCTGCGGATCAACGAGATGGTCGAGGATGCAAACAGTTCTGTTGAGGATATTTCGCAGGTGATCATGCAGGACACCAACCTGAGTGCGCGCCTGCTGCGCCTGGTAAACAGCGCCTATTACGGGTTGCCCGGTAAAGTGGCTACCATATCCCGGGCGATAACCTTCGTCGGAACAGCGGAGCTGCGCGATCTCACCATTGTCACCACCAGTTGCAGATTGTTCAGCGGTATTCCGAGCAGCATGATCAATATGCAGGACTTCTGGCACTTCTCGATCGCCACCGGCATCCTGGCACGGCAGTTTTCGAAGCAGTGCAATCTGCTGCACCCGGAACGTTTGTTTGTAGTCGGCGTGCTGCACGACATAGGCCGTCTGGTACTGCTGTGGCACCTGACTTCGCTGGCGCGGGATATTCTGTTGATCGCCCGTGGCAAGAATCAACTGTTTACGCAGGCGGAGCAGGATGTACTGGGATTTTCTCATGGTGAAGTGGGATACGAGCTGATTCGAAGCTGGCAGTTGCCCCGGAGTATATCCGAGGTCATTCGACATCATCACGAGCCGGGCAGTGCAACGGAGCACCGCATGGAAACCGCTCTGGTTCATATTGCCCAAGCGCTGGCTTACGATCTGGTATGGCCCAGTGACACGGATAGTTCAAGCGACAACATCGATGACCAGGCTTGGGAGATCACCGGATTGTCTCTGACACAGTGTCAGGAGACTCTGGGTCAGGTTGGACTGCAGATAGTGGAGCTTTACACTGTACTGGTGGGAAACGCGGTGAAGCGCACAGCACCGCGCTGAGTTCAGATGCCGATCTCTTCGATCAATTCCCTCAGGCCAGGCTTGAAAGTCAGCATCTCCTCATCGGTCAGTCCGTCGAGTTCGTGGGGAAATACCAGCCAGCTATCGGTCTGGTGAACAAAATAGTCGGGTACGATGTCCGTACGGTTATTCCCCGGTTTAAACCAGGGTGTGGCAATGCGTATATTTTCGGGTGCGTTGCGGCGTGCTTTCTCCCGCAGCGAATCGATAATTGCCCTGATGCTGAGTCCGGTATCGAAAACATCGTCGACCAGCAGCAGGGAGTCGGTCCAGTTGATGTTGTCCAGAAGGTAGTTCAGGCCATGCACCTGCACCGCCTTTGCCCTCTGCCCGATGCCGGTATAAGAGGTGGTGCGTATCGCAATATGATCGGTTTTTACACCATAGCGATCGAGAATCTCCTGCACTGCAATCCCAACAGGTGTTCCGCCACGCCACACACCCACAATAAAATCGGGACGAAATCCACTTTTATATATCTCCAGTCCCAGCCTGAAGGAGTCGAGCAACAGATCCTGTGCGCCGATGTATATCTTTTCGTTCATAGCCTGACAAGCAAAATAACCGGCCTGTATTTCAAGGCGAAAGAAACTACGCTCTTTTGACGGTTGAAGCAACCGGATGCGGTAACGGTCGCCGTGGAAATCCGCGCCTGCGGCGCAAAGAGGCCGTCAACCGCTCCTTTTTTCAGATTTTGCCTCTGCGGGAAAGCGCTGAAAAAAATTGCCGGATACGATAAGCACCAGGCCGGCGATACTGCTCCAGCGCACATCTTCGTGCAGAACGAACTGGATAAGCAGCAGGGAAAGAAATGGTGAAAAATAGATCAGACTGGCGATTCTCGCGATACTGTGCGTGAGCCGCATTGCTTTCAACCAGAACAGAAAGGCCAGACCCATTTCAACTACGCCGACGTACATCGCACCCAGCAAACCTGTGGTGTCCAGCGTCAGCGTTTCTCCGGAAAACCAGTTCAGCGCCCCGGTCAACGGAAGCGCGCTTGCGAAGTTCAGAAAAAGTGAGACGACGGGATCCAGGGAACTGCGCGTGTTATAGATCCAGTACAAAGACCAGATCAGCGTGCTGGAAAGCGCCAGCACGATCCCCAGCGGACTGCTGAAGGGGATGTTATGAAAATCGCCATGGGTAACAACCACCACGACACCGGAATAGCAGATCAGGATTGAGATCAGTTCCGAACGCGAAAGCCTGTGACCCAGAAACGGTACCGAAAGCAGAGAGAGCATAATTGCCCAGGTGTAGTTGATCGGTTGCGCCACCTGAGCCGGCAGCAGATCGTAGGCTTTGAAAAGCACCAGATAATAGAGCAGCGGGTTGAGCAGTCCGAGGAGAAAACCACGTTTGATATCGGAATATCCCAGACAGCGCAGCTCACGCAATCTCCGCTCGAACGCGAGCACCAGCAAAAGCGTGACGGCCGACACGAGATTTGCCTGGAAAAGCAGCTGCAGCGGAGTGAGATGCTCCAGTGTCAGTTTGAACGCGGTGGCAACGGTGGACCAGAGAAATACCGTGGCGATTGCGTAGTAATAGGCTTTCTGCCGGGGTAACGGGTTCAAGGCATCACCTCACCGGTAACCGGTCGGGTACCGAGGCCCGCTCCCCGGCATGCTTTTCCGGCGCTTCCCAATGCAAGCGATAATCCTGGTTTTCCCGGATTTGGTGATAAGATTCTCCACTACAGACTAACCTTTGGTGCCGCAAGAATGCCTTGCTGACCGGCACGGATGAGCCAGGAAGGCCCTGAGCATGATGCAACTGTACGATCGATTCAATACTTATCCGATACCCCTGGCTATTCGCTGGTCGATCAGCATCGCTGCACTGATAACTCTGGTAATGGCGCTGCTGGGGTGGTTTCTTATCGGTCAGCAGCAGGTGAGTTACCGTCAGCAGACAGATCTGCTGGGGGAGATGATCATCGACCAGTTCGCCCGTTCCGCCAGCGAACCACTGATGGCGGATGATATTCTTTCGCTGGAGGTGCTGGTCAGCGAGCAGGAGAAGAACGAGCTGATTATCGGCATGCAGCTTTTCGATCTGTCGGGCAACACTTTGGCAAGAGCGGGAACACGGCCGTTTGACGGGGTGCAGGATGGGGAGGAGATCATCAGGCAGGAAGTGCTTTTCGAGAGCAAGGGTACCCAGGCATGGACCAGCAGCAGCGGCAGTACAGTCTCCTACCTGAAGCCGGTGTCGTTTCAGAACACCCAGGTCGGCTATGCGCTCATGGCTATAGATCTGCAGCCGCTGGAACGTGAACTTCGCGCCATGCTGCATGCATTGATCCTGACCACGGTGGGACTGATAGCCGTTGGGGTGCTGCTTGCGTTTCCTCTCGCCTATCGCTTCTGCCGGCCAATCCACCACCTGGTCGAAGTGGGTGAGGCGTTCGACAGAGGCGATGCCTGCGAGGTGAAACTGCTGAACAGGGAGGATGAGATAGGGCGCGTACTGACGACATTCCGCAAAATGGCGGAGGGTGTGGAGGCGAAGCGCCATGCGGAAAAAGCGCTGTCCCGCTATCTCTCGCCGAGTATCGCCGAAAAGGTCATTTCCAGTAACGGCGAGAGTAAGCTGGGAGGCGTAAGAAGCGAAGGCAGTGTGTTGTTTTGCGATATCGTCGGTTTTACTGAGCTCTCGGAGCAGCTGGAACTGGAGGATCTGGCCAATCTTCTCAATGAATTCTTCCACTACTTCGCGGTTGCGGGGAACAGTTGCCATGGGACCGTGGACAAGTTCATCGGCGATTGCATCATGATCGTGTTCGGTATCCCCAGTTACGACGAGCTGCATGGTTTTCATGCACTCACCAGTGCAGTGCTGATGCAATTGGTGGCCGAACGGATAAACGAGAGGCGCACCGCCAAAGGTGAGAACGCGATTCGATTCCGCATTGGCATCAACAGCGGAATTATGTTTGAAGGCAATCTGGGAAGTCATGAACGTATGCAGTATACGGTGGTGGGGGATACCGTGAATGTGGCTTCCAGAATCTGCGGCCTTGCCGATCCTGGCAGCGTCCTGTTAACCGGAGAAGCGGCATCGCAGCCGGGTATGCAGGAGTTTGTAAAACCCAGCAGCCGGGGGAAGGTCAGGGTAAAAGGGAGGAATGGACCGGTTCTGACCTATGAAACCGATATCGGCCGGTTTCGGAATGACGATCTGTTCAGAGAAAGTCTCGATTCGATTTTTCCGGAAATATGAGGAAGCCTGCAACACTCGTCTGGATAGTGCTGATGGTGAATCTGGTCGCCGGTTGCAGCTCTTTGCCGCTCTCTCCACAGCAGTCCCGGGAGATCGGTTCATTTCTTGACTCCGTTCCGTCGGCTGGAGCGGTAACGGACAGGGCCAGGGAATACCGGGAGCAGGGAGAAGTGATAAAGGCGCTGGGTTTATTGCAGGCATCGAAACAAAAGTTTCCCCGGAACGAAGAGATAAGGCGGCTTATCACCGAGTACGAGCGCAGCTGGAGGCTGCAGCAGCTGGTTCTGGAAAATCAGCTGTTATTGACGGAAACGCGCTGGCTGATCGAATCCCTGCCGCTGCTTGAAGAGCTTGCCAGGGGACATCCGAACAATCAGTTGCTCAAGGCACGGATAGTGCTTTGGCAATCCTATCTGAAAGGCAAGGAGCCGGAACTGGTAAATTGTGGTATCGAGTTGGAACAGGAGAATGTCTGGCTGGCCAGACGCTGCCTGAGCATGGCATACCGAATTTCCCCGCTGCCGGAAACCAAGCGGCGCCTCGCCGCTGCAACCAGCACCATCGAAGCCATTGAACGGGCCGTGAAAGCGAAACAGGATCGACGAGAGGAGCGCGCAAGGGCGGATCGCGTGGAGCAGTTGCTCTCCGAGGCGATGCAGGAGCGCCGGCAGGGCGCGCTGGCCAATGCCATGGCTAAAATTGATGAAGCATTGAAACAGGATCCGGAGAGTCCGCGGGTGCGCGAACTGTTGTCCGACCTGCAGGAACAACTTGCGGGCGAGGTGGAGGTTCTTATGCGCCTGGGCGACAGGCTGTACCGGAATCAACAAACGGGCGCGGCCATCGCGGTATGGGAAACGGCGATGAAACTCGATCCCAACCAGCAGCAGCTCACGGAGCGGATTTTGAGGGCCAGGACGGTCCTCAACAAGCTTGAGAGTATACGTGCTACCACTCAACCCAGCTCTCCATAGCAGAGAGCTGCATATTGGCTTGCATTGAACCTGTCCCACAAATGTCCGCAGCCGCGATCGTGCCGATTTTGATTCATGGCGCGACGCTCGAGCGTGGTATGGACGATACTGCAGAAGCGATCTGCAACAATGCCGTGTGCCATAATCGCACGGCCCCCCAAGGGGTTGCTCCCCAGGTACGTCGCTGCCGCGGTCGGCTTGCCGCTGCATTCTCAATGAGCTGCGCAGCGCGCGTTGCAGCCACGCATTTCGGACA
>JAGRGQ010000044.1 GCA_020445405.1 Gammaproteobacteria bacterium
TCCATGATCCAAACCAGATGACGCTGGTATCTTCACCCAGCTCCTGGTGAATTTTGTAAGCCACCTGGGCAGCCAGCTCTTTTACCCTGGATGGGATCTCTTGCATTGTCTTTTCGGCAGTGGCTGGGGTCATATTGTGATTGTAACGTACGCGCTGGTTTGCTGAAACAGGCCGGGATCCAGTAACAACTTGAATAGCGCAGCCTGGATTCCGGATCTTCGCTTCGTCCGGAATGACGGATTAGTCAGACCTTCCCTAGGGAATTCTGACATCCATATCCCGGTGCAGTTTCCGCAATTCCACGGCAAGGGTCTGTTTTGTCTCCTCTTCGCCGTGCACGAGCCGGACCTGCTGCGGTTTCCTGCGCATTTGGTCAACGAAGTCAATCAGATCTTTCTGATCCGCGTGGGCGGAATAGCCGCTGATGGTGTGCACGCCTGCGCGGATGTCGTATCGTGTTCCGTCGAGTTCCACGTAGCCGCCGCGGGGACCGTATTTCTGGATGATCCGTCCCGGAGTACCCGCCGCCTGATAGCCGACGAACAGCAGGTCGTGGCGCGCATCTCCGAGCATGGCTTTGAGGTAGTTGACGATCCGGCCGCCGCTGCACATGCCGCTGGCGGCGATCACGATGGCCGGGCGTGCGGTTTTCGCGAGGTAGTCGACGGTCTGCAGATGAGTTTCGTGGCTGTCGATGGTGGTCAGCTGGTCAAAAGCCAGCGGATGCCGGCCGGTGCTGAGCCGGCGCTTCGCTTCCCTGTCCCAGTGGTCTCTGAGCTGTATGTAACCTTGCGTGAAATCCGCCGCCAGGGGTGAATCGATCAGAATGTCCAGATCGTCCCAGATCACCTGGGGTGCCGCCTGCTTCTGGCGATTCCGGTGAATGATATCCTCGAGTTCGTAAAGCAGTTCCTGTGTCCGGCCGATGCTGAATGCGGGGATCAGTACACTGCCCCGGTTGGCCAGGGTCCGCAGCAACAGCTGCTGCAGACGCCGCCTTCGGTCTCTGCGGTTTTCGTGCAGCCGGTCACCGTAGGTGCTCTCCAATACCAGCGTATCCGCACCGTAAGGGGAGCTGGGAGCCGGCAGCAAGGGTGTATAGGGTGCGCCAAGATCCCCGGAAAAGAGGATCCGGTGATCCTCCCTGTTCTGTTTCACATTCACTTCCACATAGGCGGAACCGAGGATGTGCCCCGCTGGTGAAAGCTTCACTTTCAGGGAGGTTCCGTTCAATCCGCCGCCCGCTATAACCTCATGCCACTGTTTGTAGGGCAAAGGAACGATTTGTTCCCGGATCCGTTTAAGAAAGCGGTCGATCAACCGCTGATTGCGCGTGAACCCGACTTTGAGTGCATCCTCCAGCACCATCGGCAGCAGATGGGCGGATGCCTGGGTGCAGATGATGGGTCCTTTGAGACCCGCCGCCACCAGATAGGGGATCCGGCCCACGTGGTCGATATGCACGTGGGTTACGACCAATGCGGCCACATTCACCACCGGAAATTTTATTTCCAGTTGCTCTGCGGAAGCGCCGTCCGATGCGGTTTCCGCCCCCTGGAACAGACCGCAGTCGATAAGTATGGATAGGCCGTCAGGCAGTATGACCTGGTGGCAGGAGCCTGTGACCCCGTCGACTGCGCCGTGATGGATGATTTCAGGGGTCAACATGAAAAAATAGTGGCTTTTGCTCTTGCCATCACAGCTGGTGCAAAAATGCCCTCTCTCAGAGGGTATTGTAAAAGGTCGCGTCCCTTCTCCCTTCGGGGGAGAAGGCTACGACTCCATGGATGGAGTCGGTAGAGCGAAGCAGGAGCCCGAGCCGAGGATGAGGGTGATATAAATCAAAGTCTTAGCACTTTTGATAGTTGGGTTTGGTGGAACCGCTTCGCTTGTTCCACCCTACCTATTGCCGTTCGCTGGCAGCCAATTCCATTTCGGCTTTGGGAATGGCTGAGGTTCATTGATAATCAGATCCGTCCTTGGCTCCAAGCCCCCCCAATATACCTTTCGATTTTTTCCGGCTGTACGAATACTGGTACGTATACCGCTTGTATCCGTAGCCATAACTGTAGCGGCTGCTGTACAACGCCATATCATTGAATATCAGACCCCGCACATCCACGCCTGCCTGCTGAAGCCGCTTCACGGTCTGCTCGAGTTCGTGCATGGAGTGCCGGCCGGCGCGCGCCAGAACCAGAGTGGTTCCGGCCTGACGGCCGATAATGGCAGCATCGGTCACCGCAAGCACCGGGGGTGCGTCCAGCAGCACGAAGTCGAATGATGATGACAGCGCCTTCAAATGAAGGTTGAAGTTTTCGTTCAACAGCAGTTCCGCGGGGTTTGGCGGAAGCTTGCCGCTGGAAATAACATATAGATTTTCGATGTACGTCTTATTGACAACCTGGCCTAACTCTTGCTCCCTCGCGATCAATTCGGAGAGGCCCGGACTTCTTGGGATTCTCAGCTGGCGATGCAGAATGCCTTTGCGTAGGTCGCAGTCGACGATGACGACCCGTTTGCCTGACAGGGCCAATACAGCCGCCAGATTGGTCGAGATGAAGGTTTTGCCGATAGCCGGACTGGGGCCGGTTATCAACAGAATGTTGTCCGGCGCATCTATCAAGCGGAAATGGAGTGTCGTACGCAGGCTGCGCAGGCTTTCGATGGCCGGGTCCTCGTTTGCGTGCTCAGTCAGCAGCACGGCCTCCTGGCCTCTCCGTTTTCCGGTCTTATCAATTTTCTCCTGCTGTTCGCTGTGGGGCACGCTGGCGAACACCGGAATGCCCAACTGCCGCTCCGCCTCATCCGGGTCTTCCACACCGCTTTGCAGTTTTCTGTTGATAAAAATGACGAGCAGCGAGAGAAACAGTCCCAGCATTGTGGCGATAATCATGATCCTGCTTTTTCTCGGTTCTATCGGGCCTGATACGACGGAGGAGTCGATAATCCGCACGTTGCCTACCGTCCCCGCCTTGGCCACGCGCAGCTCCTGTGCGGTGTTCAACAGCGCGGTATAGAGAGCGGTGTTAACCTGGACATCCCGCTCCAGTTTCAGCACCTCCTGCTGCGTGTCCGGCAGATTCTCAACCTTTTTGTCCAGTGCATCCAGCGTTGATCGCAGACGGGCAATCTTGCGATCTATCGCCTGCATGGTGGGATGCGCCGGCTTGAATCGCTGCCGGAGCTCTTCGCGCTCCTGCTGCAAACCGACAAGCTGGCTCTCCACACTGACGACCGACGCCAGCACGGTTTGGGTCTCCTGCGCCAGGTCGATCGAGCCCTTCTCCAGCCGGTAGCTGTTGTAGAGCATCTCCGCGGCGTTCACCTTGTCCTTCAGCGGCGGCAGCTGCTCTCCCAGAAAATTGAGGGTTCTCTCCGCCTCTTCGGAGCGCCACTCGACATTCTGGCGCACATAGACATTGGCAATCTCATCCAGGGTTCTGACGATTACGTTTCTGTCAGAGCCGGTCAGGTTCAAAGCCAGCATGGCGGACTGCCTCCCCTTCTCCGCCACACTCAATCGCTCCTGAATCTGGCCTATCGCCGAAAGTTCGGAGCGCCGGACAACAGTGAAGTGAGTGTCCGGCCTTGACTTGAGCAGCGAGGTGAAGATGGAAACCTTGCCAACGCCTTCGAGGATTGCTTCTGTCCGCACGCCCACCGTCCCTTCCAGGATCAGTCGCTCTTCCGGGTAATAGAGGCGATACTCCCCCTGCTTTCCCGCCACCAGTGTCAGCGGCCTGTCGAGCAAAGCGTCCGGCACCTCCAGTGATTCGAGTTTGATCTCCTCTCCGCCCCAGGCGTATTCCGGCAGGTTGAACCAGGCCTTGGCCACCTCTCCGCCTGCGGGTTTGAATACGCGGGATATACCCCTGCCGATTTTCGGAAAATATCTGGGTTCGGCGTACAGGTCGAGTTTCAGGTTGCGGACCACTTTGCCCAGCACCATGCGTGACTTGAGGATCTCGATCTCCGCATTGAGCGGTGTCTCCATCTGGATAAACGAGGAGACATCCTCCAGCGCACCCAGGGTCGACTGCTTCTCTTCAACCTGGAGCAGTGCATCCGCCTTGTAGACCGGCGTGGAGAAGGTCGCGATCGCAACGCCCAGCAGTGTGCCAATCGCGGTAAGAAGAATGATCAGCCATCTGTGTTCGAGGAAGAGACCGATGTAGTGGCGCAGATCCAGCCCTTCATCTTCCAGATCGTAGAGTTGCAGATCCGGGTTTGGTTGAGACGGGATTGTTTGTTCGGTTGGGGCTCGCATTGGTTATCTGCCACCCTTGAACAGCGGGAAGCTGGTGCCGCTGGCGGTGCTGAGCGAACTGAGCGTCGGCAGCACGTTGTTGATCACCCGGTTCCAGCGAACCAGTTCCGATACGTCCACGTAGATCACGTCCCTGGGCTGCAGCGGAAAGCGGTCTGCCAGCAGCATGGCATCCGGTGTGCGCGCATCGAGATGATAGAGTTCTGGCGTGCCGTTGTTGCCGCGCATCACGAATATCTGGCTCGGGTCGGCGGTGTTGTTGTCGACGTCGCCCGCATCGCTGATCGCTTCCGCCAGCGTCTTGCGGCTCTTGTTCATCAGCAGGGACCCGGGATTGTTGACTTCGCCCAGCACGAATATCTTGTTCAGCTGGCGGTCGGGTACGTTGATCACATCGCCGGGTTCCAGCAGCACATTCTGCTCGACGTTGCCGTTTTCGTACAACGCCTGCAGGTCGAGGCGGTAGGTCTTATCTTTTCTCGTCAGCGTGATGTTGCGGTAGTCCGCATCGCTGGTGAAACCGTCCGCCTGGTTCACCATCTCCAATACCGTGGGCGCGATGTCGGTCACTCTTTTTATACCGGGGTTTCTCACCTCTCCCACGACATAGATGCGCTTGCTTCTGAACTCAGCCATGCGCACTTCCAGCTGCACATTCTCGATCACCCGGGAGAGCGCTTTTGTGAGCAGGTCGCGTACCTCCCTCACGTTCAGCCCCGCCACATGCACTATACCCGCGTACGGGTAGTAGATGGTGCCGTTCTCGTTGATTACGGTACCGGACTGTTCCGCGGAGCGCTCGGATCCGGCGGGGATGGTCAGTTCCGGGTGGTCCCAGACGATGATGCTGAGAATATCCCCTGAGCCCAGCTTGTAACTGTACTCTTCTATCAGCGGATCAGGAGAGCCTATTTGCGGGTAGAAATCCCGCTCCTGCTGCATGATCAGTTCCGCCGTGATCGGCTGGATGGAGACGTTCTCCGGCTGCCTGACTTCGTCATCCTTTGCCGGGAGGCGGATGTTGGATCTGTTGTCCGGGAAATTGGCATTCATGCCCGGCGCTATTGCGCAGCCTGAAAGGATTGACAGGGTGGCAATGGCGGCCAGTAGTTTTGTGATCGATGTATGGGTGCGCTGCATCAGTTCTGCCGTTGTTGGTTTACTGTTTATTCTCTATCGTTCGGGACAAGCGCTAACTGTTGACTATTTTTGCACTCCACTCTTGGACTGCCTGCTCAATCTGTTCAAAAGCCGTCTGGAATGCGCTGAAATCCTGCATGTAGGGATCCCTGATTTCGGTTTCCGACCAGTGCCCCAACAGGAACACCTTGCCCCGGGCCGTGGGGTGTTGGTGTTGTATCTCATCGAGCTGGGATCGCTCCATGACGAGCACCAGATCCGCCCAGTTTACCAGACTCTGATTCAACTGCCGGGCGACATGTCGTGAGACATCGATCCCCTTTTCCAGCAGCAGTGTCTTGGCTTTGTCGTCTGTGTGCTGCCCCACCAGCGCGCTGACGCCGGCAGACTGCACAATGGTTTCTGTGTTGCCTGCCTCGCTCAAGCCGTTGCGCATCAATGCCTCGGCCATCGGGCTGCGGCAGATGTTGCCGACACAGACAATCAGGATTTTTTCAAACAAAAGTTATGTGAGGATCTGTCTGGGTTTGTTGGTTCAGGCACGCTACCGCCCTACTGTGCAGGGCACTGTATAAAATTTGTTCGCAATCTGTATCACCCCGATAACCATTCGGCAAGGTTTCGACCGCCTCTGTTTTGAGCGTCTTCCGCAGCCATAACTTTAGTAAATAACTAAATTATCGGAATCGTTGGCTAAGCTGAATTCTACCGGAATGTCAAAGGTTATTGAAAGGGGATTTTTCTGAAGTTTTCCGGAAGTTAATTCTTTTTTTATTCAATGGCTTAATTGACTGTTGCGTTGTTTTCGATTCCGGCCTTTCGCAGTCATGGCAAGCGAATAAGTACGTACAAGATGTCCGTTTGATTTGCTTAAACTGTTATAGAAACTGGGCAAAAACTCGTTGCAGTTCTTTTATGTCATTCAAACTCTCCCGAAGTACTTCATGCACAATGGAGCGATTTACTTCCAGGTAGTCGTGAACGAGAATATTTCGGAAACCTATCAGTCGTATCCACTTGGCGCAGAGTTCATCTGTGATATACCCGCTCGATTGAAATAACCTTGGTATATCACTACTTACAGTAACCGTGCCCAGTTCGTTGTCTGCCACCACATGACTAGCCATGTCGTTGATAACCTCTATTGAGAGCTGCAAAAACCGCTCTGCGCTGCCATAACGCTCCGGCTCCGTCACGAACTCTTCTTGATTGTAGTCACTGAGCTTCTTAACAATGGACAGATATTCATCCAGTTTCTGTAGTCTTCTTTTCAGTACTTCAGGTCTGACCACGTTCCAATCTCTTTTTATAGGCTTCGCGCTGGACGGCAAGTATCGGCTCGATATCGAAATACTCCCTCATCCCTCTGGAGTAATAGCCTCCACGGTCGAACCCCTCCCGGGCATAAACGAGACAATTCTGCCGGATAGCCTCATAGCGCAATACCGGGTCTTCAATATCCAAAATCACTAGGTCCAGATTGTCCAGCCCCGCCTCTGTCATTGCGGCGAGCAGCTCAAGCTTCCTCTCTTTCAGCAGGTTATCTGCCGGGACCAGGGCGAGATCGATATCGCTCCCCTCTCTGGCGCGGCCCTCTGCCACTGACCCAAAAAGAAAGGCGGCTTCAACCTCAGGGAAGGATCGAAGCACGTTATGGAGCGTGTTTTTCAATTGCTTTAAATCAGGCATACTTGGCCCTGGTCATTGAACTGGCGTCACCATCGATCGGCAGTTTTCTGTCATTATTACTCTGCCAATGGAATAGATGTCAATTCACTCCACCTGCTGTGCCTGTTTCACTGGATGCCGGCTTTCGCCGGCATGACGCTGCACCGGTAAAGCCGGGGGAGTTAAGGATCCGCTATTTGAGACTTTTTAAACAGTACCCATCAACAGATCATTGTCTATAGCGACGCTGTTTTGGCGGCCCAGCAGATCGAGCAGAATCATGGCGCGGTGCTCCCCGTTGGAGTGCTGGAATATGCCGGAGATATCTTTGAAGGGGCCGTCCACGACGATGACTTTCTGACCTGGCTGGAATTGCGTTTTGCCGATATCGATCAGTCCGGTCTCGGTGTCGGTGCGGGCGCGGAGCAGTTCAATCAACCCCTCAGGCACCGCGGCCGGTTCACCGCTGAACCGGACCAGATTGCTGACGCCGACGGTGGATCGGATGGCGGCCGTGCTCTGCACCGCAACATCCATGTGCACAAACAGATAGCGGGAGAACAACGGCACGGTGCAGTCCAGCCACTTGCCCCGTCGTCGTCGTTTCTCGCTGGTCAACGGGAGATAGGTCCTGATCTCCTGACGCTGCAGATTCTCTTCTGCCGCCGACTCTCTGTTTGGCTTGGTGTATACGGTATACCACTGTTTCATTGTATTGTATCCAGGTTCCTGCCGTTGCCGGAAAACGCGCTCTGGGACGGCTGTTTCTGAATGGGCAACTCCGGATAGCGGAAATAGGTGAGTCTGTTCCCGAAATTTGAGACCACTTCGCTCTGTCTGCGGCATTTGTCACGCCGGCACTCAACAGGCTTCCAGTCCTGTTTCCTGCGGTCGTTTTTCAGATCGCGCGGTATAAACTGGCGAATCTCCAGTTGGGTCTTGTCATTCGCATTGCGCGTCAGTAGTTTGATCAGTCCGTGCATGTCGGCAGCCGACCAGCATTCGATCTCGGCAAAGACTCTCTTCACTCCCGAGTGAGCGCGGTTATAGCCGTGGAGAGAAAACTTCCGGTTTCTGGCAACCGAATCCAGCATTCCGGAGACGACCAACTCCGCATAGGCAGGGTCCAGATTACCTACATAGACACTGCGCGCGCCAGCGACCGTCAATCCCAGCATACGGTGGACCCTTCGCAGCAGCGGAACCACCCGCCAGGTACGGCTGATCAGCAGCAGATAAACGGCAAACAATCCGAGAAAGCTGAAGAAACCGATGGCCTGAGGCACGTTGTTTCGAAGCATCAAAACCCCGATTCCACCGAGAACGATCTGCAGGAACGCCATCAGGTAGACGACCTGACGCACCCTGAAGCCGGCATCCACCAGCAGATGGTGCAGATGGCCTCTGTCCGCCTTGAAGGGCGACCTTTTCAGCCACACTCTGCGCACCATGACCGAAACTGTGTCCAACAGCGGCACCGCATAGAGCCAGAGCGCGGTGACTGGAGCAATAACCGGCTCCTCACCCTGAGAGAGTGCAATGAGCAGCCATGCGAGAATGAAACCCAGCAGATTACTGCCCGCATCACCCATGAATATGCTGGCGCGATGCCGGGAGCGATAAGGAAAATTAAATACCAGGAAACCGGCGAGAGCACCCAGCACCGCAAGCGTGAAAAAAAAGTAGTTGCTGCCGGCAGCGTAGGTGAGCAGCGCGATATAGGAGAAAACAACGACGGACAAAGCGCCGGCAAGACCATCGATGCCATCCACCATGTTGAGGGCATTGATGGTTCCGAGAGTGGCGAAAACGGTGAGCGGTATGCCAAAAATACCCAGCAGCAACAGCTCCGAACTGATCAGCTGACCAAGATCCACAAGCACTACCCCGCCCCAATGGATCATTACCAGCGCGACCAGCGCATGTAACAGAAATCTCAAGCGGAAACCCAGGTTCACAACATCGTCGATCACTCCCGTTGCCAGAATGAGCGTGATCGTAACCATCAGCGCCGGATGATGCGTCGGGTAAACGGAAAGAAGAAACGAAGATACGAGAAACAGTGTGAGCGTAAAAAAAATGGTCAGTCCACCGATCAACGGTGTATGGACTTCATGCTGCTTTCTTCCGCCGGGAGCGTCGACCAGACCCAGTCGCGTGGCAACCGGTATCAGTACATAAACCCCGGAGATCGACACAATAAATGTCAATAAAAATGTGTTGACTTCCCACATCTCACTGCCCTTTATATATCCCTGTTTTTCCATTCTGCCGCCGGTCTGATGGTTGATCGCGAGGGCAGATAACAATCTGTTTATTGTTTTACCACTTCTGCTGACAGCCGGGGAGAACACCCGGGTGGTTTGCTATCGTCAGCTGTATTTTGTCAGATAACTGTTGCTTTTCGAGTATTACCGGTAATCAATGATTTACAGGCGCTCCCGCTACCAGGAGCCTGGCCCTGCGACGGCTGATACCCATCAATCCGAGCAGTGCGGAACCCATCAGCCAGAATGCCGCCGGCAGCGGGACTTCGGATATGGTGGCATGCAGAACGAAATCGCGGGAGATAATGCCGTCGTTATTACCGAACTGATCCAGCAGCGCGAAAGAACCGGAGAGAGTACCCAGGGGCGGATTCTGCTGCGGCACCTCTGTAATGCTGTACACCAGCAGGCTGCCATCGAACAGAATTTCATTGATGTTCAACACCGAATCAATCAACGATGGCGCATCCATCAACGGCACTTCAACCAGAGGGTCAGGGTTTCCCGACGCTCCGGCTATTGCCTGGAACAGCGGTGACATCCCGGGTGGAAACGTCCTTGACCCAACCGGCAACAGCGCGGCAACACCTGTAATGAGTTCAACGGGCAACTCCTTATCCGCGCCGGCACCGAACAGACTCAGAATGGTGAAATTTCCGCTGACCGTCAGAGGTGCGCCACTAGGAGTGCCGATGGTGAACGAACTGCCGCCATCGATCAGCCACTCGAAACGCATGGTATAAGGATCTGAATCGTCAGATGGGTCTGTACCTGACCCAGGCACAAAGCCGCTAACGGTCGTTTTCCCGGTCCAGTCGAACTCGTGCAGCGCCGCAGATGCGGATGCTGAACCGATCAAAAGCAGGATGCCCAGTAGTGAGCCGATTTTTATTGTTTTCATTTTCACTGATCCTTCAAAAACAAACTGCCAGTCGAGAGCAAAAAGAGCTGTTGTTCGGGAAAAGACACGCCCCGATTCAGCGGATCAAGCCAGATTTTCCGCTCTTCTCTTCGAAGAAAGATACAAACCCATTATACCAAACAATAACATAGGTAAGACTACCGGAGCCGGAACCTGAGGAAGATCAAGCTGAGTCACTTGTGCTGATAACGTAAACGGGCGCTCGATTACGCCATCCGGCGGCGGAGAGACTGAGCCATCCAGGAGATTGAAAACGGCCGCCAGCGTTGTGGTACCGGGGAAACCAAGGGGCGTTTCGGTCAACTCGTATATAAGCGACGAGGGTGTCGATATGATCGAAGTAAAAGTGAGATTCGAGTTGAAAGGAGAATCATCCAGCAACAGTGTTGACGGTGTGCCCGGTGCCGGTGGTGATGTAACGGTCGGAAGGGCTGCAAAGTTTCCAGTGATGCCATTGGCGGAAAGAAAACCGCCGACCTCGGTAGCGATACCAATCGGTAACAGACCAGGTCCAACACCGGTAACATCAAAAACTCCTGTTGTTGTGGTTGGAGAGCCGTTTGGCGTCCCAATAAAGGTGGTGCTTCCCGGATCCAGGGTCCACTCAAATTTCGTTGTGAAGATATTGGCATCCGGATTTTGCAGACCTGCAAGCGAAAACCCGGTAATCTTCAGAGTACCGGTCCACTGAAAATCATAAAGCAACGATGCTTGAGCGGAAACGGAAAAAAGAACGAGCGCCACACCCGCGACGATGGACCTGAAAAGCGTTTTCATGTGATTCTCCCTTTTATTGTTTATCACGATACATTATTCGGATCAGCCGAAATCCACCCCTAGCAAATCCCTTTTTATCTTTAAGCAAATATTGTGCCGTAAAAAGTAATGCCAAATAAAAACAATGCGTTGAGGACTTTCATCTCACTGCAACTTGCAATATTGTCAAAAAGTGTAAATTTTACTGACATAAATTGCGAATGATTTTGGTGAATGTATTAGCAGGTCGGAAATGTAGTTCAACGTTGTGAAACGTGACCTTCGCCGCAATGGATAAAGAACAATCTGTCGGAGTGAGAGCAATTTTGGAGCAATGGCAATGTTTCACAGCTCCAGCTCCTTCCAGCGCTTTTCGATGCGTTTCAGCGAGACCGGATAAGCGGTGCCCAGCTCCTGCGCGAACAGCGACACCCGCAGCTCCTCGAAGCGCCAGCGCAGCTCCTCGATACGCGCATCCAGCTTCCCCTCCAGCCGATACTTCTCCTCGCGCTGCAGCCACTGCCGATACAACTCGCGGAACTCAGCCAGCAGCTTCTGATCGCGCGCGGCCGCGTGCGCGAGCTTTTCCAGCCGCATCGACAACGCTTTGAGATAACGGGGAAACTCCCGCAGTTGCGGATAGGGTGTGTAGTGCAGAAACCCGCGGTAGACCAGCCGGTCGAGCTGCTGTTTCATATCCGCCAGCGACTCCATCCAGTTGATCTGGTTAGTCGACGTCAGTGTTTTGCGCAGCTGCTGATAAGCGCCCAGGATCTCCTCCAGCAACAGTCTCGCCTCCTCCGCCTGCGCCATCAGGTTAGCTTTGCACGCCTCGATCCGCTGCCGGAAAATCTGTTCCGACCGTATTTCCGGCTGCCCTTCCAGAAAGGTGAGATCGACGACCAGCGAGAGCAACTCCTCCTCCACGCCCGCCCGGCCCGGCGTCTCCCAGCCTGCGGGCGCCGCCGCGACCCTGGCGTACTGCAGATCCATCTGCTGCAGGCCCGGCAGGTTGCGCCGCAGATAGCGCATCTCTTTCGGCAGCGCAAGCATCAGCAGGCGTCTGACGCCGGCACGGTGCGCGTGCTGCGCATTCCGCCTGGCGTCGAGCACCTTGAGGTCGACGCAGTCGCCCCGGTCGATCAGCGCCGGGAAACCGGTCAGCCTGATCTTCCCGGGATGGCTCTCCACCGTCTCGGGGAGCTGGCCGAAATCCCAGCTTTTGATCCCCTCCCGCTCCAGACCCGTCGCCGGTAGCGCATGGTAGCCGCGCTTGTCCGGATCGCCGTGGCGCTGCTTCAGCAGCGCCAGATCCCTCCCCGATTCGATCCGGCGCCCCTTATCGTCGAGCAGCTGGAAGTTCATGCGCAGATAATCCGGCACCAGCTGCTCCTGCCAGGCATCCTCCGGAATATAGACGCCGGTCATTGCTTCAAGCTGCTCTGCCAGCGCCCGGGTGAGCGGCTTGCCTGAGGGTTCCATCGCCTGCAGACAGGCATCCGCGTAGTCCGGTACCGGTACGAACGACACGCGCAGGTTTTTCGGCAGCGAACGCAGCAGCGCGACGATGCGCTCGCGCAGCAGTCCGGGCACCAGCCATTCGCAGCGTTCGTCCGTGACCTGATTGAGAATCGTGACCGGGACTTTCAGCGTGATCCCGTCCATTTCGCTGCCGGGGTCGAAATGATAGACCAGCGGCAGACGCATGCCGCCGATCTCGAACTCGTCCGGATAGTCGCGGTCGGGCGCCGCGTCTCCCGCCTGGCGCGTCAGATCCTGCAGCCGCATATGCAGCAGCTTGGGGTGCTGCCGGCTCTCGCCGCGCAGCCACTTCTCGAACTGCGGGGTACTGTAGATGCCCTCCGGAATGCGCTTGTCGTAGTACTCGTAGATCACCTGCTCATCCACCAGTAGATCGCGCCGGCGCGACTTGTGCTCCAGGTTCTCCAGATAGTCGATCAGCTCCCGGTTGTGACGCCAGAACGGCGCCCGGGTTTCGAAGTCGCCGTCCACCAGCGCGGAGCGGATAAAGATCTCGCGCGACAGCACCGGATCTATCGGGCCGTAGTTGATCTTGCGCCGGACGATCAGCGTGATCCCGAAGAGCACCACCTTTTCATAGGCGGCGACCTGCCCGCGTCCCTTCTCCCAGTGCGGCTCGGAATAGCTGCGTTTCACCAGATGACCGGCCGCCGACTCCGCCCATTCGGGCCGGATAACAGCCAGCGTACGGGCGTAAAGCCGGGTGGTCTCCACCAGCTCCGCCGCCATCACCCATTTCGGCTGGCTCTTGAACAGCCCGGAGCCGGGAAAGATCAGAAAGCGGCTGTTGCGACCGCCCAGGTATTCGCGCTCACCGCCGCCCGCGCGCACGCCGATGTTGCTGAGCAGTCCGGTCAGCAGCGCCCGGTGAATCTCATCGTACCCGGCGGCCGCGCTGTTCTCGCGGTAACCCATTTCGTGCATCTGGGCGCGCAGCTGCTGGTGCACGTCGTGCCACTCCTGTACCCGGGTCCAGGAGAGAAAACCGTCGCGGCAGTGGCGCTGGAACTTGCGCCGGCTGAGGTGACGGCGCTGCGTCTCCAGCGTGCGCCAGAGTTTCAGCAGGCCGATGAAATCGGACTGTTCGTCCCGGTAGGGATGATGCGCCTCGTCCGCCGCCTGCTGTTTGTCCATGGGCCGGTCGCGCGGATCCTGCACGCTCAGCGCGGCGGCAATCACCAGCACCTCCTCCAGGCACTGCGCATGGGCGGCTTCCAGCAGCATGCGCGCGATCCTCGGATCGACCGGCAGGCGCGCGAGCTGACGCCCCAGGCGGGTAATCCTGCGTTCGCCGTCAACCGCCCCGACCTCATCCAGCACCCGGTAGCCGTCCGCGATGAGGCGCTTGTCCGGCGGGTCCAGAAACGGGAACTTCGATATCTCGCCAAAGCCCAGTATCGTCATCTGCAGGATCACGGACGCGAGGTTGGTGCGCAGGATCTCCGGTTCGGTAAATTCCGCGCGCGTGTTGAAATCATCCTCCGAGAAAAGCCGCACACAGACCCCGGCCGCGACCCGGCCGCAGCGGCCCTTGCGCTGGTCCGCGCTGGCCCTGGATACCGCCTCCACCGGCAGGCGCTGCACCTTACTGCGATGGCTGTAGCGGCTGATGCGCGCAAAGCCGGTGTCGATCACATAGCGGATCCCCGGGACCGTCAGCGAGGTCTCGGCGACATTGGTGGCGAGGATGATCCGGCGCTGTCCGCCGGGGTGGAATATCCGGTTCTGCTCCGCCGGCCCGAGCCGGGCGTAGAGCGGCAGCACCTCGGTCAGCTGCAGCCGGTGTTTGCGCAGATGCTCGGCCGTTTCGCGGATCTCCCGCTCTCCGCTGAGAAACACCAGGATATCGCCGCGGTCGATGCGCGAAAGCTCATCCACGGCGTCGAGTATCGCCTGCTGCAGCGGTTCGTCCCGCTCCCCGTCCGCCGCCTCCAGCGGTGGACGGTAGCGCACCTCAACCGGAAAGCCGCGCCCGGAGACATTGATGATCGGGGCAGCCCCGAAATGCTTCGAGAAGCGTTCCGGATCGATGGTGGCGGAGGTGATGATCAGCTTGAGATCTGGTCGGCGGGGCAGCAGCTGCTTCAGATAGCCGAGCAGAAAATCGATGTTCAGGCTGCGTTCATGCGCTTCATCGACGATCAGTGTGTCGTATTCGTTGAGCCAGCGGTCCTGCTGAATCTCCGCCAGCAGCATGCCGTCCGTGACCAGCTTGACATGACTCTCGCGGCTGACCCGGTCGTGAAACCGCACCTTGTATCCGACCGAACTGCCCAGCTCCCTTCCCAGCTCCTCGGATATACGCGCGGCCAGGCTGCGCGCCGCGATTCTACGCGGCTGGGTGTGCCCGATCCTGCCGTACACCCCGCGTCCGAGCGCGAGACAGATCTTCGGCAGCTGGGTCGATTTGCCGGAGCCGGTCTCGCCGCAGAGCACGACCACCTGGTGTTTTTCGATCAGCCCGGCGATCTCCTCCCATTTTTCACTGATCGGCAGCTCGGCGGGAAAATCCGGCGACGGCAGCGTCTCCCGGCGGCGCACCGCCAGCGCGGCGGACGCGGTGACCTGCGCGCGCAGACGCGCCGCGCCCTGATCGGACGGACGACCCTCGCTCTGACGCCGTCTGAAACTGCTGAGCCGCTGCCTGAATCCATGCCGGTCGATCAGCATGCAGGCGTCTATTTCACGCTGGGTTGGTAGGGATTCGAATGTCATCTGCCACGGGATCTGGTCATGGAATAGGCGGGCGCCGGCGTCGGTTGACCCCGGAAATTTTTACAACGAACGTGGGATTATAATAAAAATGGATGACGATTTCGGGATCGGGATACTTTGCCACTACTCTCCGGTTGGGCGATGGCTTTTGACAAATGCGGCTTCTATCTCAACAAGCATGCTCTCGGCAAACGACTGCAACACCTGCTCACCGCGGGTCCGGTCCTTTACCCGGTCTGTACTCAGTATAATCATCGCCACATCCTGTCTGCCGTTACTCAGTCGGGACCAGACCTCCCAAAGCTGCGCCAGCGCACGGTTCGCATTGGATCGGCTGCCATAGCGGTACCAGTGCCAGCTCAACACTGATCCCTGCCCGTCCTTTATCTGATCCTGGACCACCTCCAGGGTACGCTCACCCAGGCGAATTCGACGGTGGATGGGTCGACCTGTTTTTCCGTCTCCATTCGCTTGCGTCATCACATACTGCATATGCTGCATCTCGGACATGCACTTTGTCAGGCGGTGGTATTGACACACATACAGGAAAACCAGCTGCCGACCGTTGCCATAAAGCCGGTGAAATTTGGCGTCAACCGGAACCTCGGTTTCGGCAAATGAGTCCGTTGACAGATCGATAAATCCTTGCCATCCGTTGACACCGCCCAGATTCTGCAGTGCTGTCCGTGGAATCAGGCTGCTCTCAGGTTCCACACGATCGATGGCGGAGGCAAGACCCGGCCAGATCAAAACCGCGGTCAGCGCAGTCAAACCCGCAGTGATAAAAGAGCCGGCCTGCTGCGGAACCGGCTTTCCTACCGGCCTGTCCGGAAGTATGTTATCGGATTCCCTGTTCTTCTTGTGGGGTTTTCGTACCAGGAATCCCAGCAGAAACAGAGTGGCCACGACCAGCCAAAAGCCAACCTCCGCGAAAATCTCATGTTCTTTCAACGGACCCAGTTGGGGTACATCGAGTTCAAACGTGAGGACAATCAAGTAAGTGCGCACCACGTTGCTGATCAGCGGGATAGTCAGGGTGAAACCCACTAACATGAGGCGACGCCGCCAACTGGTAGCTGCAAGATAGCTGAACAGCACGCCCACCGTGATGATGAGTGCCAGATACAGGTTGCCGCTGCACAGTTCCACGACCACCCAGCGATGATTTCCGATGAGAAAGCTGGTGCCGTTTTGCACGACCTCGAAGCCGCTGATCCGCACCAGGAAGACGGTAAAATCCGCGGTAAATTCCATCAGAAAAGGGAGCAGGCTTTCGGTGCTGACCGGAAGCGCGAAGAAAAGGAACCCTAACGGGAAAGCCAGGGTTTTCGCGACCCGGGTCCCCAGGATCAGCCAGACGACCAGGATCAGGCATGCAATCAGGGCAGCCTGCTGGGCAACAGGCAACTCAGCCAGGTACGCCAACAGCCAGGCGAAGCCAGCCGGTAATATCAGGCCCAGCACCCGGTATTCCGGAGAGGGGGTGATTCGAGCAAGCTGACGCCGTTTGCTCCAGATGAACCAGGCCGAAATAGGAACGATCAGAAAGCAGTGACCGTAGTAGAAATATTCGTACTTACTCCAGGTCGATACCATCACATCCAGGGTATCCGAAAAAACCACACCCATTCCCAGCACCACGGCCACTACGATTGCAGCGGGCAATGACCAACGATACGAGAAATCCCCCCAATCTGGAGTTACGGAACTGGCCATGTAAGAATGAATCCCTAATCGATTGATGCCGCAAACATGTTTGCTGGCAAATAAATCGTAAATTCAGAGCTGGTTTTTTATCTATTGACTTTATATAACGAATTAAACCGGCTTCCGCTGAACAGGTGCATTAACAGCGAACTGCCAGGCTAGAGATCCAAAGGGAGTTCGCCCGCGTGTAGTTTGCAACAACTCATCGTAATGACAATGAAACTACCTTATCACGCCGTGTAACAGTGGCTCAACGCCCGGTATAGATTAGGAATATAAGACCTAATAATTGTGTAAAAAATCATTAACACGGTGGCATCTTCGCTGTGAAGGTCGGCATCAAACTGCCGCAATGAAAGCGATTCTTCTCAATGAACCGGAGAGTATGGCCGGATGCAATGTTATCGGCGTATGGCACCCGGCGAATGTTGAGAGCCTGTATCGCAGCGTCGCGCGCTCCCCGACCTACCGCTTGCCCCGCACCAGCGCATCCGGATGGCGCTCCAGGTAATCGGCCATGGTCTTCAGCGAGCGCGCCGCGTCCGACAGATTGCGCATCAATGTCAGCAGTTCGTAGCGCAGCGGCGAATCCGAGCCGATCATCTCGTTGGCGGCCTTGAATGTGTTGTCGGCGGCGTTGAACGCGGACCCGGCGGACGCGGCCGCCCGGCGCATATCGGCGATGGCCGGCTCGAGCCCGGTGTCCAGATGCTTTATCAGCGAACGGGTATCGCCGGTTACGTTGTCCAGATCGCGCTGCAGCGACGCCATCAAAGCGCGCCCGTCGCGCACCAGCACGC
The DNA here is from genome assembly GCA_020445405.1 of Gammaproteobacteria bacterium. GTDB lineage: Bacteria > Pseudomonadota > Gammaproteobacteria > Chromatiales > Chromatiaceae > HKST-UBA178. The sequence continues at coordinate 17,786 of JAGRGQ010000044.1, forward strand.
GGACCTCCTCCAGCAGCACGGCGATCTTCTCGCCCGCGGGCAGCGTCTGCTGCTCCAGCGCGCCGACCATGCTGCGCACATCCACGGTGGCCGCATGCAGTTCGTCGAGTATGCTCGTCACCTTGGGCGAATTCACCAGCCGGTCGAGACCCTCGGCGATGCGCAGACTGGTTGCCGTCAGCTTCTCGACCGGAAAATCCTGCAGCGCCCTGATCAACTCGTCCATCGCCGACGGGATGCTCGGGATCTCCGGATGCAGCCCGTCGCGGCCGCGGTAGACCACCGCCGTCTCCGGGTAGAAGCCTAGGTCCACGCGCAGCTGGCCGGTGACGATGCTCTGCAGGTCCAGACGCGCCCGCAAACCCTGTTCGATCAGTTTCTGCAGCGGCTCATGCCGGTTCTGCGCGATAAAACTGTCGCTCCAGAGTATCCTGTCCCCATCCACGTCGATCACCACCGGCACGATGAAATCCTCGTCTTCCGGATAGAATCCGACCTGGACGCTCGAGACCTGCCCGATGCTGACCCCTTTCAGCACCACCGGCGCGCCCACCTGGAGACCGGCCGCGTTGCCCTGAAAATAGATATTGAAGCGATACCAGTTGCCGCCATACTTGCCCGAACCGAAGTAGATTATCGTGGCGACCAGAATGGCCAGCGCAGCGACGACGAATACACCGATCAGCGCCGGATCAGCCCGTTTGCTCATACTATCTCCTCTCCTCCGCCGTCCTCTCCCCACGGGTGAGAAACCGAATCACCCGGGGATCGGCCGATTCGTTCAATAACGTGACCGGATTGCCGCCGGCGATCTGGGTTTTGGTTTCGGGATCCAGAAAAACCGAGTTGTTGCCGATCGCGAACATGCTGGCCAGTTCATGCGTGACCACGACGATGGTGGCGCCCAGGCTGTCCCTCAGTTCCAGAATCAGCTCGTCCAGCAGCCGGGCGCTGATGGGATCCAGCCCGGCCGAGGGCTCGTCGAAGAACAGCACGTCCGGGTCCAGCGCCATGGCGCGCGCGAGCCCCGCCCGCTTGCGCATGCCACCGCTGATTTCTGACGGATAATAGGCCTCGAAACCGGCGAGTCCGACCAGTGCGAGCTTCAGTGAGACGATCTCGCCGATCTCCCGCTCGGAGAGATCCGTGTACTCCCCGAGCGGCAGCGCGATATTCTCCGCCAGCGTCATGGAGCTCCACAGCGCGCCGCTCTGGTAGAGCACGCCGATGCGCTGCATCAGCGTCCGGCGCTGTTTATCGCCGGTCTGCCAGAAGTCCACGCCCTGATAGAGCACGCGGCCCCTGGCCGGCGATTTCAGTCCGACCAGGTGGCGCAGCAGCGTACTCTTGCCGCAGCCGCTGCCGCCCATGATGATAAAAATGTCGCCCCGGTTTATCGTGAAGTTCAGATCCCGCTGGATGACGAAATCGCCGTACGCCATGGTCAGATCCTGCACCTCGATGTGGGGGACGGGCGCGGACATGGCTAGACCCCCAACGCATTGGCGATCAGCGTCATTATCGCATCGGAGACGACGATGGCGACGATCGCCGCGACCACCGCCGAGGTGGCGGCCTCACCCACCGCAGAGGCCGAACGGCCACACTGGATTCCCTTCATGCACCCCGCCAGCGCAATCAGCAGGCCGAATACCACGCTCTTGACCATGCCCACGCCGATGTCGGTCAGCGTGACCGCCGAAACGGTCTGCTCGATATACTGCGTCGGCGAGATATCGAACAGGCCGATCCCCACCAGCATGCCCCCGACGATGCCGAGCAGGTCGGCGTAGATGCAGAGCAGCGGCATCATCAGCGTCAATGCCAGCAGGCGCGGCAGCACCAGAAACTCCACCGGATCGATGCCGAGTGTTTTGAATGCGTCGATCTCTTCGTTCACCTGCATCGTCCCCAACTGCGCGGAGAACGCGGCCCCGGTCCTGCCGGCCATGATGATGGCGGCCATCATCGCACCCATCTCCCGCACCATGGCGATGCCCACCAGGTTCGCGATATAGACCTGGGCACCGAACAGGGCCAGCTGCAGCGCACCGATAAAAGCCAGAATCAGCCCCACCAGGACACTGATCAGGCTGACGATGGGCAGCGCATCCACCCCGGTCTGCTGAATGAAAAGCGCCAGGTCGGAGCGCCGGAAACGCGCCCGCCCGGTCAGCATGCGCGCAAACGCGAGCGAGACTTCGCCGAGAAACGCGAGCAGTCGCCGGGTGTCGTCCAGCAAGCCCTGAACGCGTCTGCCGATGCGCGTCAGCCACCCTTCGGTTTCGCTGATGCGCCGTGCGCCCTTGCGCTCCGGCACCGCCCGCGCCAGCGCGATCAACCCCTGGACGCCCTCGGGCAGACCGTCGTATGCCACCCCGATGCCTCTCGTCTGGAGCGCCTCCGTCAGGCGCAGAATCCAGGTGACGAACAGGCTGTCCCAGGCAGCGATGGCGGACGAGTCGAAGCGCAGTTCGCCGGCGGCGCGGTCCGGAAACTGCCGCACCAGCGCGTCCACCGCGGGCAGCCTCCCGCTGCTCTCCCAGTTTCCGGAAAAGCGGATCAGCGGCCCTTGAAGATCATCGATCTTCAACTCCGCGGCTGCCGCTTGAGATGAAATTTCCGGGTCTGTGGGCATCGGCGTATTCTACAGGGGTTCAATCGATAGACCATGGATAACTTTTCCGGTCAGCGGATTTATTTGAAAAAAGCGCTGCCCCCTCAACCGAACCCATCTCCCCCGATGGGGTGAGTGGGGCTCTCTCTTCGGGATAAAACCGGAGGGCTTTACAGATCCCGAATTCAGGACTTTAAACGCAGATTCCTTATATATGACTTTAAACAGATGACTTACAGGATTGTTTATTATGATTAAATCAAAAAATTCATATCATGGTTCCGGCGCTTCCACAGCCACCTCGAGGCAAAAAAAAGCCGGGCGCCGTCTTCTGCTGCTGTGCATGATCGTAGCCACCGCCGCGCTGCCGGCTGCTGCCGCGGCGGATGAAGACGGCAGATACCGCGCCATCGTGCTGCACGAGGGCGGCGCCAGCGCCCAGTCCGCGGCGCTCAGTCCCAAGGTGTTCATTCTGGACTCGCGCGACGGTCACATGTGGACCTGGGAACAGAACGCCAGAATGAATGGGCCTAAGGGCGATCTGCGCTTCGGCACGACAACGATCTACCAGGGCAGGCTCAAAGTCGGCTCGCATATGGGGGAGGTGGTCGAACAGAACCGTTAGCCCGTCGCATCCAAGCCCGGGCGCAGACGGGGTGGGCCGTTTCACGCGACTGGTAACCGTTTCCCGCATGCGCCCGGCGCGGGAAGCGCGGCATTTACCGCCCTGCCCGGCCGCCGCCTATTTGATCACCGGCGCCGGCTTGGGCACCAGAATCTCGAAGATTTTACCCGGGAGCACCGGCTTGTAAACGCCGGCCGGCTGCTGTTCGATCTGCGGCTTCTGTATCGTGGTCAGGACGACGGTGGAGCCGCACGGGGCCTGCGCACCGGCGCTGGGATACTGGCTCTGCACCCAGGCCGAGGCGCTGGTATCGCCGTTGGTCCGCGCGTTGAAGCCGCTGCCGCGCAGCGTCTGCAGCGCCTGCTGGTAATCACCCAAAACCGCAGGCACGGTGCACGTCGGCTGCCGCTTCGCAACGGTCAGATAGATCACGGCGCCCTTTTTCACCAGCGTTCCCGCGGCGAGGGACTGGTGCATCACCGTCCCCTCGCTGTAGCGGTCCGTGGCGGTGTAATTTGCCGAGTAACTCAACCCCGTATTCGACAGCGTCGGTCCGGCGCTGTTGATATGGGCGTTGGTGACGTTCGGCACAAGCACTCCCGCCTCCGCGACCACCAGCGACACGCTTGCGCCGGGATCGACCTGCTCGCCCGCGCGCGGGTACTGCTCGAGGATGGTGCCTTCGCTGTAGCCGCCGCTCAACCGGCGGGTGACCTGTCCCAGCCGCAGACGCTGCGACTGCAGCAGCTGGGAAGCGTTGTTGAGATGGTTGCGGACCAGATCGGGTACGCTCACCGCCTCCGCCGCGACGGTCAGATTCACCGGCGTTCCGGGCGCCACCCGGGCACCCTGAGCGGGCGACTGGCTGAGCACGGTTCCCGCACGCTGCTGCGGCGAGCGCAGCGTATCGATGCGGCCGATACCGAGCCGCATGGCACGAAGCGCATTGACCGCCTGCTCCTGACTGTTGCCGATCAGCGAGGGCACCAGCACCGAATCCGCCTCTATCACCAGCGAGACCTCGGATCCGGAGAAGACCAGCATGCCGGGAAACGGCTGCTGTGACACCACCTCCCCCACCGCGACATCGCCGCTAATCCGGTGTGACAGCGTGCCAACCCGCAGCCCACTGCTCAGGATCCGGCTGCGCGCAGCATCCAGCGAAAGCCCCTGCAGCGCGGGTACCTGCGCCGACTCGGCTACGATCGACATATTTACCGCCGAATCCACCATCACCACGGCACCGGCCGGCGGATCCTGATACGCCACCGTGCCAACCTTGCCGCCGATGAGCACCCGGGAGATAGTGCCGGGCGTCAGCCTGCGTCTTTGCAGCCGTTTGAGCGCCTGCTGCTCGGACACCCCTTTGAGTCTCGGTACCTCGGTCGGTTCGGCTTCCAGTTCCAGATCCACTTGCGAGTTCAACGGTACCCGCGAGTTGGATGCGGGCTGCTGGCCGAGCACGGTTCCGACCGGCGCCGATCCGGTGAGCCGCTTCCGCACCTGACCCGGCAGCAGTTGCGCCCCGCGCAGCACCTCCACCGCCCTGGTCTGCGTCATCCCCTCCAGGTCGGGTACGATCAGCCTGACGGCCTCCCGGTGGGTGATCGACTGGACCCGGTTGATCCAGTCGATGGTTGCATTGAAGCTCTGCTGCGACACCGGTTCGGTGCCGGGTCGCGCCGCGCCGTCCAGACCGGCCCGCTGCCGTGCCTCCAGCCGCAGCGGCGACCAGGCATTGGTGTTCGAACTCAGGCGCACCTGGCCGGCCAGTACCGTGACGGTGACGCGATCCCCGCGCCCGACTTTTACCACGTACTCGGTTCCCTCCGAGGCCGCGGTGGCGTACTCGGTGTGGATGTCGAACGCACCTTTCACGCGGATGAAGATTTCGCCGAAAAATTCGAAGATCGACGGATTCAGAATCTTTATCCGGGTCTCGGGACGGAGAATGATCTCTCCCGCCAGCATAAAACCGATCGCCGCGCTGGTGCCCGCGCCGGTCTGAATCACGTCCTCCTTTTTCAGGATCATGCCGACTTCGGCCGGAATCGCTTTGCCTTCGCGTATCACCTCCACCTCACCGCCGCTCCGCAGCTCGGCGGCAGGGCCGCGCTCCACCAGCATCTGATCCAGCGTCGCAAAACCGCAGCCGGTCAGCGCGAGCAGCGAAATCAGCAGCGCGAAGAGCGTGGTACCCGCGGAGAAAACGCGCTGCGTTGCCGAGCGCGCGGTTGGCATCCGCCGGGAAACCTGCCGGCCTGTCGCTTCGCCGGGCAGGCGTTGCACCGGCGACGGGCCGGTGGCCGGAGAGGGAAGGCGTGTTGAGTGACCGTGCATTCAGGAGTCCCAAATTCCTTTTGGCGGGCTGACTGCCGACAGCGAACGCGTTCAGCAGGAACCCGGAAAAAACCAGCGCCGCTGTCTTCAAATATTAATCATAGCACCAAGCCGTCTCCGGCATTGGGGGGCAGTTCGCAGGTTGCGCACTGCCGCTGGATCCGCAGCCGGCATCGGCGGCAAGCGGCGGTCTGCGGATAGCACGGACGACAGAACCTTTGCAATTCCCTCCTGCGATTAACCCCCTCTCCCCCGAGAAGAGGGTTGGGGTGGGGGGATGTTACCGGCGCCCTGATCAAGCTTGATGGGACAGCATTAAAATCAATTGTTTTTCTGTAAGTTACACAGGATATATCAACTTATTTCGAGAATGATATCCTCTTTCGCGAGGCGGCTGAGACCCCAAGGAGAATCGTACAACGGCGTTAAAATCCGCCGCCGGTCCTGAAGCCGCCGCCACCGCCGCCACCTCTGCCAATGCCGCCGCCTCTGCCGATCCCGCCCCAACTGCCGCCGCTGCCCCAGGTGGAGCCGCGCCGGGAAAAACCGCCGGTACCGAAATCCGGGTTGGAGTGGGTGGTGCTGCGGCGGTGCTGGCGTGCGATCTCGCGCCACAATCCGTCGCGGCTCAATACGCCCTTGAGAAATTCGTTCAGCATCATCCCGACCAGCGTGCCGTCTGCAAAAACCGAGCCGCTGCTGTCGTAGCGCTGCCGCCTGAACTCCAGACGCAGGGATTCCAGCTCGTTCGCACGTTCCCGCTGGCTCTTCAGCAGTGCGCGCTGCTGCTCCAGGTCTCCGCCGATGCGCTGCCGGTCCGAACGCAGCCGCATAATCCGGTCGATGACCACATCGTCTTCCGCTGTCGGCGTCAGCCGGGCATCCCGATGCAGCGTGTCGATATCATCGCGCCGCAACTCCGATGCCAGATAGTCGATCGCCTGGATGAAATAGTTGTCCTGCCCGGCGGCGAAGGTGTCGTTGCGATGCAGCAGCTCCTGGTGCGCCTTTTGCTGCTCCTCCAGCCGGTCATCCAGCGCGGCAAGCGCGGCGTGCGCATCGGCCAGCGCCTGCTGCAGCGCCGGAATGCCGTCCGCCGCGGCCGCCTTCGACTCCAGCTGCGCCAGCTTTTCATATTCGCTGTTCGCCTGCGCCCGCAGCTTCTCCGAATGCTCCTGCAGACGCCGGGGAATCTCGTTGAGCATCGCGTAATTGGCGCGCGCATCGCCGTAGCCGCAGAGTCCCGCCACCCAGTCATCCAGATAGCGCGTCAACGGATTAGCATGGTATTCGGACGTGCCGTATCCCCGCTTCCAGAGATAGCTGAAGAGCGGGTCGTTTTCGTACGGCTGGCCCTTCTCCTTGCGGTCGTCCAGCGCAAGGCCGGTCTTCTCCTCCGCGTGTCTGGCAACCCGGTCCGCCTGCTGCGCGGCCTGCAGCTGCTGCTGGTAACCGGCATCGGCGTGCAGACGCTGCTGCGTCTGCGCCTCGCCCTGATCCAGCCGGGCCTCCGCCTGATCGACCCGCTGCGCCTGCCCGCTGCGCCGCTGCTCCAGCGACTGGCGACCCGATTCCGAGTCGCGGATCTGCTGCGTCAGCGCGGCGTGGGCCCGGGCGCGCTGATCCAGAATGGCGGCCGTGGCCCGTTCGCTTTCGTCCAGATGGCTGATGATCTCGCCGGAAGCCAGCAGATCGACCCGGATCCGGGCCAGTTCGCGGAAGTTCTCCACCTCCTCCCGCTCCAGATCCAGCAGCCGCTGCGTGGTCTGCGCGATGCTCTGCTCGACCTCCTTGATGCGCTCCTGCGCGAAGAGCAACGCACTGTCAATCGAACCGAGTGCCTGTCTGCCGGTATACATGGGACGTCCCCGCTACGACCGCGCCGGCGCCGGAGCGGACAGCGGGAGGAGATCCGCCGGATCCCCGCCGACCCGCAGAACCTGTTCAGGCAAACCGCTGGTATCCAATTCGCATCGCTCCCCGGGTATTCGCATCGTGTCGGCGGGCCCTAAAACGTTACCACTGGGTTATCGCGTCCCCGGTGGTCTCCACCAGATAGTCCGGACGAAGGTAACCGCGGCGCTTTTCGCCGATCCTGCGGCCCTGGATAATGCCGTCATCGTTCTTGTCCGCCGCAATCTGCCGGAACACGCGCTCGTTCACGCGCAACCCCCATTTCCGGGTCTGCACCCGGCTGCCGTCCTCTTCATTGGTGATCGTCATGTTCAGCGGTTTGCCGTCGCTGCCCACGGCTTCGACGATCAGATAGTAGTTGCGCGCGTTGGGATTGCGCTCCGGCACCCGCCACACGCCGCTGAGCTCGCCTTCCCTGGAAACCACCATCAGGCTGTAGCTCTGCAATAACAGGGAGTTCAATCCGCGCAGTTCGGTCAGTGCCTTCTCGGCCTCGTCGATGCGGCCGCCGCGCAGCGCGCTCATGCCGCTGTCGTAATATTGGATCGCCAGTCTCTCCGCCTCCTTCTCCCTGGCACTGGCCAGCGCGGCCTCCTTCAGCTGGGCGAGCTGCGCCGGAAATATCTTCAGCGAATCGATGTCCGCCAGCAGCGTGCGCGCCTGTTTCAGGGTCTGATCCAGCCGGACGACCAGCGCCTGCTGCCGCTGCAGCTTCTCCCCCACCGCCGCGGCGCGCGCGGCGAAGTTCCCGTTGTTCAGGTTTGCTTCCTGATTCAGTCCGTTGGCGGCATCGATCAGCTCATCCGCCTGCGACGCCGCAGTTTTCGCGCCGGTCAGCTTGGTGGCCGCAACCTGCCGGTACGCCGCCGGCACACCGTCGGCGTAGCCGTCCAGCGCCGCCTCGATCCGGTTCGCCTCCTGCTCCAGTAGCTGGATGCGCTCGGTGGTGGCGCCGATATCGCCGTTGAGCGCGTTCACCTGCGCCTGCAGGCGCTGCTCGGCCGGTCCCGAAACGAAGTAGACGTACCCCAGCCACAACAGCAGCAGGAGTCCGAGAACGACAGCGGCGCGCATTCCCCACCTGCCGCGCTGAACGTATACACGCGCCAGCCGCACCGCCATGCTTTTGTGCGGCGGCCGGTAGCTGAAGCGCTCTTCGCGCAACGCCTCGACGCCCGCCTGGAGCACTTCATCGGTCACTTCGATTCCCTGGGAGCGGTAGATATCGCGCAGCCGGTCGATCAGCTTTTCGTCGCGCTGGTCGGACTGCAGCTCGCGCTCGACCAGCAGCCGGCGATGCCGCAGCGTATCCACCACGTCCATCGCCAGCATGACATCGCTGAGCCGCTTGTCGTCGATTACCGCCGCATCAGTCACCGGTAATTTCCAGCGCGTTGCCCCGTTCCGCCAGCCTGGCCAGCTGGCGTTTTCCCTCCTCCACCGCCTCGCGGATCTCCTCCGCGTTGCGCGTACTCAGCTTGCGCATCTCCGCGATAATGGAGCGCGACTGCTCCTGATAGTTGACCACCGAGTCGACCAGACGTTTCACCGCATCCGCGCGGATGGTCGGGCCGTACCCGGCCTCCAGCGCCGCCTTCTGCACCTTGCCGCCGACGTCGGCCAGCACTTCGAGGCTCTTGCTGACACCCTCCTTCATCGCGTTCAGCGTTTCGGTGCTCTCGTGCAGGCCCCACATACCGGTAAAAGAGGCAGACAGCGCGGTAAGCACGGTTTCGTTGGTGCCGAAGAAGCTGACCGCCTGGGCGTAGACGCGCTCCTTGGCGTTGGTGGTCTGCATCAGGCGCGCCATCACCACTTCGGATGTGTTGTAGCTGACCGTGAGATTGTCCGCCAGGTCCTTAGCGATCTGGTAGCGCTGCTCCTCGTTCTGCAGCCGGCGCAGCTGTTCGTCGCGCGCCAACTCGAGTTTGGCGCGTTCGGCCGGTTCCGCACCGGCAGCCTTCTCCAGCACCTCCATTGCGCCCTGCAACCGGCTCTTGGCCTCCTCCAGCCTGGTCTGCGCCAGTTTGAAAACCTCCAGCGCCAGCACCTCGGACTGTTTCATCGCGCCGCGAAAATCGCGGTACGCCTCCAGAATCAGGTGCTCGCGCTGAATCTGATCGTTCGAATCGGCGGCCACTTCCAGGTAGGCGCTCTTGATCTTGTCGAAACGGCTGGCGATGTCGCCCCGGGAGACCTTGACCCAGACATTCTGAATGCGCTCCCAGGTGTCTATCCGGCCATCGCTCAACTGATCAACCATTGCTTTAGCATCGTCTCTGATGCTATTGAATTCATTTGTTATTTCTTCATAGCGCTGACCGACTTTCATCTCCGTGACCTGTTCGCGAACGACCTCGTTGAACAGCGACGCCTGGTTCAGCGTGCGCGCGATGGCGACGATGCGATCCTCGTCCAGATCGGATATTTTCTCGATCAGCGCGATGATCGGCGCCTCTTCGGCGGTCTCCGGAACCAGACCCAGATCACGCAGTTTGTTGAGTGCCTTGTCCAGATACTGCATCGGTTGGAATGTTTCGCTCATTGTCGGGTTTCCTTGTCAAAACAATTTCCCGCCGTCATTTTCCCCGCATCCCGGCCCGCGCCGGGATGACGGGGATGGCAGGCGGCAGTCGCTAATCCAGCGGAATACGGATCTTCTGGCCCACGAAAATCTTGTCCGGATCCTTGATCACTTCGCGGTTGGCCTCGAATATCCTCGGGTAATCCTTTGCATTGCCGTAGTATTTCTTCGCCAGCTTGGAGAGCGTGTCGCCCGACTTGATGACATAGTATTCGGCCTTCGGCGCGGATGCCGGCACCGTTACCGCATCCGCCTTGACCTCGCTGACGCCTTTGATGTTGCCGGCCATCAACACCGCCTTCTCCATCGCCTCCGGGCTGTCGGCGGCGCCGGTGATCGAAACCACGCCGTCGTTGAATGCCACTTTCATGTCCTTGATGCCGGGATTGTCCTCCTCGATATGCCGCTGGATCTTCTCCGCGGCCTCATCGTCCCGTTTGAAAATCTTGTTCCCCACACTTTTCACAAAATCAAAAAGTCCCATCTTTTTCTCCTCAAATGGCAGATTAATCCGAACCGGCGAACGCCACCGGCAATAGCCGCCCGTTTTCGGGCTTCTTATTCCTTATATTACAGCGGTAACCCGATACAGTCTGAAAAAAATTGTGACGCCCCGGGAAAATTCGCGTGTTGGCAGCGCGCTGACACCCTCATCCGATGGGAGAGGGGACTCCTGGTTTTTGGATCGTCCATGACCCATCCCCCTGTGTGGTATTGTCAATTTGCCGGTTTCAGTTCAATCCGCTGCTCGAGCACCTGCCCCGCCGCCAGCTCGACGTCGATCTCCGCCCGGGGGTCGCCTTTCAGCTTCACCCCGCTGATCGCAATCCGGTAGCGGCCGGGTCGCAGCAGCAGTGCCCTGCCTGCCGCGGAAGTGCGCCCGCTGCCGACCTCGCCGCCGGTTTCGACCGAAACCACGGAGAAACGCGCATCCACCGGCTTCCCGGCAAACAGCGCCGCGACGGTCAGGCTGCCGCTGTTGAAGTTGTGGGACTGCTCCAGCCGGCTTTTGGGCTCCAGCACGATGTTCTCAAACCGCTGCGGCGCAGCGCCGCTGATCTCCAGCGATTCGATGACGATATCGTAACTGCCCGATGGCAACACGAACTGCTTCGGATTGCCTCTGGCGTTGTCGTCAGTGCGCCCCCGCGCCACCGGTTTCGTACCGCCGGACTCGAAAATATCGACTCTGGCGTCGCCCGGCACTCCGTTGCGGGTTACCCCGACAGACAATGTGCCGGTGCCGAAAACCACCTCCCGCTCGATGTTTGCACCCGGCGCGATATCGATCCGGACGAGGTTCTTCTGCGCACCCGCTCTGGCATTCACCGGCGTCACCGAAAGGTCGTACGATCCGGCGGTCAACTCGAACAGCACGGGATTGCGCTGACTGGAAGCGCCGCTGCGCCGTTCAGCCACCGGGCTGCCGTCGCCGCTGCGCATCACCCGGACCAGCGCATCGCCCGGCCTGTCGTTCACCACCACGCTGACGCTCAGCCTGCCGGTGCTGAATTCGACGACACGCGCCAGCAGTTCGCCCTCCGGGATCACGACGCCTTCGAAGCGGCGCTGCGTGTCGCCGTCGAACCCGAGCGCGCGCAGCATCACGTCGTAGTCTCCCGCGGGCAGCGTGAACAGACGGGGGTTGGTCTGTGCGCCGGTATAGGTTCGGCCGGCGGCCGCGGGCGCGCTCTCCCCCGCTCTGGCGATGGTGATCGCGGTGTCGCTGAGCCGGTCGTTGGTCAGCGTCGTGATCGACAACCGCCCCGTCTCGGCCGGTACCGGCTGCCGCACCGCCAGCGCCAGCGCGCGGCTCAGTTCGGCGGCGCTGCGCACGTCGAAGTAGAGGCCGCCGCCGGCCTGCGCGACGCACTCGAGCTGGGAGACATCGTTCTCCCTGATACCAAAACCGATCACGTGCAGCCGAAACCCGGTGCCCGCCGCCTTCGCAGCGGAAACCACCCCGCAGGGATCGCCGCCGCAGCTCTCCAGCCCGTCGCTGATCAGCACGATGGTGGGATCGCCGCCGCGCAGCTGTGCGAGCGCCGCCTTCAGCGCATCGGCTATCGGAGCCATTCCCGTCGGGTTCAGCCGGTTTATGCCGGACGTCAGGACTGGTTTGTCGATGGGGCCGAGCGGTGTCAGTGTCTCGATGTCCGCGCAGTCGCCCTTGCGGCGATGGCCGTAGGCAATCAGTGCGGTATCGGTTGCGTCCGGCAGATCGCGGATCAAACCGCCCAGCGCCTCGCGCGCGATGGCAATTTTGTTGCGCCCCCCGATCTGGCTCCACATGGAGCCGGAGGCGTCGAGAATGAAGATCAGACTTTTCGCATCCGCGAAGACAACGCCGCTCTGCAGCGATAGATAAACGAGCCCGGCCCCCGCCCATCCCAACAGCCGGCCTTTGCCGTCAGCCATTCCCGATTTTCCTTGACGCGTTACCCGATGAAACCCCGTCAACCGCCCGAAGCAATTCGACGACTGAGGAGTGTTTTATGCTTGTGAGAGAAGTAATCGGCTCTGCAAGCATGACTCACGGTCACCCCACAAAGATGAGTATCATTTTAAAATTTTATTCAAATTTTTTAATTTGGAAAGCGGTTTAGCGGGGAGAGTGCATTTGCGACCAATGGAAGACAGTCCACGCGCCGTGACCAACCCCGAAAAATCCTTACCTTCGGACGGCAACAGTCAGCGGCTCACTCCGGCACATGCGGATCCAGCAGCGGCACGGCCTGCAGCGCGAAATCGCGGAGTCTCCGATCGCCGTCCGACCACTGTTCGCCGATGCCTATCGCGGTGGTCAGCCGGACCAGCGCGCCGTCGGTCCGGTGCCGGGTCAGACCGTCCAGAAACAGATACCACTTGGTCAGGTACTCGTTGGTGATGACCCGTCCGCGCTGCTGAAACCAGTACCAGACCAGTTGCCTGACATCGCCGCGTTTGATCTCAATGCGGTTGACCTTCAGCGGTCGGCCCGCCACGGAGATGCCGTCCACTTCGCGTGTCGTGATATCGCTGATCTGCCAGCCGCCGCCCGGGATGCACGAGCGCGGCGAGTGCGCGGCGGAACCGGCCTGCTGGGAGGCGTACCAGGCGACGTAGAAGTTGACCTGTCCGCCCCGCTCGCTGCGGTAGTCTGCCAGCAGATAGTCATCCAGTTTCAGCGAGTCCAGATAGATGCTCTCCAGCAGACTGCTCTTTCCCCGCCACTCGCCGATTTCGAGCGGATAGCCGGAAAAATCGGCGCGGGCCGGACGCACCTCCCCCTGCACCTGGATATAGACCGAACTCAGCGCGATCAGCACCACCGACGCCAGGATGCCGTAGTGAACCGGCGTCACCGGGCGGGCCTTCATCTCCAGCCCGTCGGGCAGCGGCCTGGGCGCTTCCAGACCGAACACCTCCTTCAGCGTATAGCGGCGTTTGCCGATCTTTGCCAGCAGCGTCATCTCCAGCAGCAGGATCGCGAAGCAGGCCATGAAGATGATCCAGCCCTCGAAGTCGTGCAGAAAGCCCTCCGCCTGTTCGGTGCCGTAGTTGTCCACCAGGTAGCCGATCACCCCGATGCGGAAACTGTTCATCAGAATCGTGATCGGAATGCTGGAGAGAAACACCAGCACCCGCTTCCACATCTCCACCTTGTACAGATAGGCGGCCAGAAACGCGATGCTCACCAGCGGGAACAGATAGCGCAGCCCGCTGCACGCCTCGACCACCTGCAGTTTGTAGGTCCCCAGATCGATGACGTTGCCTTCCAGAAACACGCTGATGCCGAACATCCGGATCACCGCGACGCCGATCTCCGAGGAGATCAGCTGGAGTTTGCCGGAGAGATTGTTGTAGACGAACGGCGGCAGCGGCACCACGAAAAACAGCAGCAGCAGCGGCCCGGCGACCCACTTGAACGCGCTCCAGCCCATCAGCGCATAAGCCGCCGCCAGCAGGCAGAGGATCAACGCGTACTGGACCAGCGTGAAGGTGGTGGCGATCTGACCCAGAAAGAAAAAAGCGCCGCCGATCAGAATCAGGGCAACGCCCAGCCAGGATGGCCGGAACGCCTGCTGCGCCAGTACGTTGCGCCGCTGCCAGATCAGGTAGGCGCTGATGACCGGAATGAAGAAGCCGTAGCCGTACTCCTCGCTGTTGCTCCAGATACCGACCATGCTGACGATGCCTTCCCAGAAACCGAAAATCAGTATCAGCGAAGAGATCAGCAGCAGACCCAGCATCGCCGCGGGTGTGCGCCAGCCGATCATTGTGCCAGTGGCTTCGTTCATTTCCTAACCGTTATCGTTGGTATTTCGATGAATTAAAAGTTGCGCCGTTGTATAGATAATACTGTCGGCCGTAGACAATTTGTACTTTAAACCGAACTTGATAGATTTGTGATGGACACCGATGTCATCATTGCCGCCCTCCGAAGTCCAGGAGGAGCATCCGCTGCCTTGGTGGGTGCGGCGCTTGATCACCAAATAGTGATACTGGCGAGTGTGCCGCTGTTTTTTGAATATGAGGCAAAGTGCACATCACCTGTCCATTGGACAGCCGCAGGTCTAACCCATGATCAAGCGCATGTTTTCGTAGAAGGTTTGACCGCTTTGATCGAGCCGGTAAAAACGCATTATTTATGGCGTCCCACGCTGCGGGACCCTAATGACGAAATGGTGCTGGAGACCGCTGTCAACGGTCGTGCTGATGCAATCGTTACTTTTAACATACGTGACTATGGTGC
>JAGRGQ010000045.1 GCA_020445405.1 Gammaproteobacteria bacterium
TAGAGTACCTTCTCATCCGCCACCCAGACCACGGTGTCCCCCTTGGTATGGCCGGTGCGGCACCCGGTTCCAGATTGACATCGTCCTGGACCGAGTGCTCTCCATTCGCCTCTTCGGATTCGCCGTGCACCTTGGAAATACCATGCGAAATGTAATTGACTACATCGAGGCGGCTGATGCCCTGTTGGGTCAGCAGAAAGACCGCTTGAGACTCCTGCTCGCCGAAAATCGCTACCAGCACGTTGGCGCCGTTTACCTCATTGTTGCCCGATGACTGGACGTGAAAGACCGCCCGTTGCAGCACCCGCTGAAAACCGAGCGTGGGTTGGGTGTCCCTGCCAGAATCCTTGGGCAGACGCGGTGTATTGTCTTCGATGAAGCGGTTCACTTCGACGCGCAGCCGTTCGCTATCGGCGCCGCAGGCCCGCAGCACTTTGGCTGCTGTCGGATTGTCAATCAGTGCCAGCAGCAGATGCTCCACGGTCATAAACTCGTGGTTCCTCTCCCGCGCCTGATTGAAGGCCTGGTTCAGTGTGAACTCCAACTCTTTACTCAACATCGACATAATTCAATCCGCCTGCTGCGATGGAACTTGACTATTGACCCCGAAAGAGCCGAACGGTTCAGGCTTCTTCCATAGTGCACAACAATGGATGCTGATTACTGCGTGCATAATCGTTCACCTGGGAAACTTTGGTTTCAGCTATTTCCCGGGTGAACAGGCCGCAGACCCCCACTCCCCGAGTATGGACATGCAGCATCACCTGCGTGGCTTTTTCCCTGTTCATGCGGAAAAATGATTCCAGTACCTGTACCACAAATTCCATCGGCGTGTAATCGTCGTTCAACAACATGACCTTATACAACGGAGGCCGCTTTACTTTCGGTTGGGCTTCCTGGGTTGCGAGGTCGCCTCCCGGATCCTGTTTTCTGGTGTTGCTCATAATCTGGAATTTTAGCCGAAAAATCGCGTCACACGAGGTGCTTCTGTTAACGATAACACCGTTAACGCTCCCGGAAAATCACCATTCAACAGGTACGGGACTACAAAAAAACCCTAAGTCTGCGGAAAGATTTAAATCCGCCTGCCGGGAACTTCCTCAATCCATGCATGCACAATATTTGACCAATGCTTGCCGATGGCTATACTTTTAACTACATGGGGAAATAATGTCAAAAAAGCAAGGTCGGAAAGGCCTCATTCCCCATGTGATCCAGGATTTGATTCCTACGGTTGATCGCCCCGTCTCTTATATGGAATTGCTAAACCCTGGATTCAACATCGTTTTGTGATGAAGTATAAGTGAGGAGTAGAGGAGTATAGATATGTCTACGGCTACCGGCGTAGTTAAGTGGTTTAATAATGCCAAGGGATACGGTTTCGTGACCCCCGATCACGGAGAGCAGGATATTTTCATTCATTTCTCAGCCATTGCCATGGAAGGGTACAAAACCCTGAAGGAGGGCCAGAAGGTGGAGTTCGAGCTACAGGAGGGCCCGAAGGGTCTGCATGCGGCTAACCTGCAAGCTGCTTCCGACGGCTGAGCTTACACAGATTCTCCTAGTTTAGATACAACCCGCCGGAGCGGTTTCCCGGCGGGGGTTGATCGTTGCCCGAATCCGGCGTCGGACGGCTGCTTTCAGAGTGGTGGATCTAACGCTGATCCCCTGCTGTTGTGCAGCGCGTTATTTTCCGCTTCCCGGATGTCTACCCCGCTATGTTTTTGAGCGCTGCCGGTATTTTGCCTGCGAGTGCTTTGTCTGCTGACCATCCGGTTTCGAACGGCGCGCAGACGAATGCGCTGTTTCCCCGGATCCGAGTCCGGTTAACTCAAGCAGCTTTTCCAGTTCCTGGCTGCGCAGCTCCCGCCACTTTCCGGCAAGCAACCGGGTATCCAGCATAACCGGTCCGAACCTGACGCGTTTCAGACGATTGACCTGGACACCCACCGATTCCCAAAGCCGCCGTACTTCCCGATTTCTACCCTCCATGATAACCACATGAAACCATCGATTGGCTCCTTCTCCACCGGATTCGACCAGGTCTTCGAAGCGGGCCGTCCCATCCTCGAGTGCGACGCCGTTGACCAGCTTTTCCAACATCTCGTGGGATACCTCTCCCAGAACGCGCACAGCGTACTCCCTTTCAATCTGGCCTGAAGGGTGCATCAGCCTGTTCGCCAGTTGGCCATCCGTGGTAAAAAGCATCAGTCCCGAAGTGTTGATATCGAGGCGTCCCACTGCAATCCAGCGGCCAGAATCGAGCTTTGGGAGCCGCTGAAATACCGTGGGCCGCGCTTTCGGATCGGAGCGTGTAACCAGTTCCCCTTCCGGTTTATTGTAGACAATAGTGCGATGGGTATTTTCCAGCAGTCGCCTGTTTCCCACCTTGCGTTGGCCGATCATGACTTTGTCAGTCGGCAGAATCCGGTCTCCGAGCTTGGCAATCCTGCCGTTGATCCTGACTTCACCTGCTTCAATCCGCCGTTCGAGTTCGCGACGCGAGCCGAAACCAGCGTTGGCCAGGATTTTCTGGATACGTTCGCCGGCCGGTATTTCAGGCTTATTTGTCATTTTTTTCCAACTTGCCGGCGGCCTCCGCATCCACTGCCACTACACGCTGCGAAGAATCAGAGTCATCCACCGTGAATTCAGCCAGTTCTGCATCATGCGGTTCATCGGACGCCTCCGTGTCAAAGCCGCTGCTTCCTGAAACCGGATTTTCTCTGCCAGTCTCCGCCGCGGATTCGGATCCGGGAGTATTCAGTTCGAGCTCCCGGTTTATTGAATCCAGATCCCGAATCTCCTGCAGAGTCGGCAAATCGCCCAATCCATTCAATCCAAAATAGGCGAGAAAATCACGGGTAGTGGCATACAGTGCCGGACGCCCCGGTACATCGCGATGACCAACGATACGAATCCACTCACGCTCCATCATGGTCTTGATGATATAGCTGCTGACACTGACTCCTCGAATCTCCTCGATTTCACCCCGGGTGATAGGCTGCCGGTACGCGATCAGCGCCAGCGTCTCCAGCATGGCCCGGGAGTATCTTGCCGGGCGCTCCTCCCAGAGTCTCGAGACCCAGGGTGCCAGTTCGGCTTTGACATTGACACGGTAGCCGCCCGCTACCTGAACCAGTTCGATGCCCCGCTGCTGATAATCCGCCTGTAACTCCCCGATGACAGCACGCAGCGTCTGCTTGTCCGGCCGCTCGTCTTCCAGGAAAATCTCCTGCAGCAGGTCCAGCGTCATAGGGCCGCCGGACGCCAGCAAAGCCGCTTCCACAATCTGCTTGAATTTCAGTTCAGATGTCATATCGAGGGGCATTTTTCGACGCCTATGAAGATTTAGCTTTCACGTGAATGGGGCCAAAAGACTCCGCCTGCACCAATTCGATAAGAGAATTCTTGATCAGCTCCAGAATAGCAAGAAAAGTCACCACCACTCCCTTTCGCCCCTCCTCCAGTGGAAACAGCGATGTGAACTCGGTGAACGAGGCGGCATTGATCTTCGCCAGTACCAGACTCATCCTCTCCCTGACCGAAAGCGGCTCGCTCTCCACCTTGTGATGGGCAAACTTATCAGCCCTTTTTAATACATCATTAAGCGCGAACAGGATCTCTTTGAGTTCCACATCGGGCGGTCGGCGGTTATGGGTTCTATCCGGCACTTCGACTCTGGCCTGAAATACATCCCGGCCAAGACGGGGAAGCGAGTCTATATCTTCAGCCGCCTGTTTGTAACGCTCATACTCCTGAAGCCGGCGAATCAATTCGGCCCTTGGGTCGCTATCGTCCTCTTCATCCTCCTGCAGCCGCGGCAGCAGCATGCGCGATTTGATTTCAGCGAGCATTGCCGCCATCACCAGATATTCGGCCGCCAGCTCCAGCTTCAACTCATGCATGAGCCCCACGTACTCCATGTACTGTGCCGTGATCTGGGCAACAGGAATCTCCAGAATATCCAGATTCTGTCGTTTGATCAGATATAGCAGGAGGTCGAGCGGGCCCTCGAAAGCATCCAGGAATATCTCCAACGCGTCTGGCGGAATATACAGATCCTTTGGCATTGTAGACCAGGGAACGCCCTGAACCACCGCAAAAGGCATCTCCTCCTGCTCCGGCAACTGCAGCGCATCGCCCCCGGTTTCCAGACTGGTGGCCATGGCAGCCCTAATAAAGTTCCAGTGACATGGCCCGGCGCACCTCCTGCATGGTTTGCCGCGCCACATCCCGCGCCTGCTCATTCCCTTCGGCAATTATAGTCCGCACCAGCTTCGGTTCCTGCTCCAATTCGCGCACCCGTTCCTGGATGGGTTTCAATTCATTCAATACCATATCGATGATCGGCTGCTTGCAATCGACACAACCGATTCCTGCACTGCGGCAACCCGCTTCGGCCCAGTTTTTCACATCCTGTTCGGAATAGACTTCATGGAACTGCCACACCGGGCAGCGGGCAGGATCACCCGGGTCGGTGCGGCGTACCCGATTGGTGTCAGTGGGCATGGTTCTGAGCGCTTTTTCAACCACCGCGGGTTCATCCCGCAGCGATATGATATTGCCATAGGATTTGGACATTTTCTGACCATCGAGTCCGGGCATTTTGGAGGCTTTGGTCAACAACGGCTGCGGTTCGGGCAGAATCGTGCGACCGTTACCCTCCAGATAACCGAATAACCGCTCCTTATCGTTTACCGCAATATTGTGCTGGTTCTCCAGCAGCGCTCTGGCTGCTTCCAGCGCTGCCTGATCTCCCTGTTCAGTGTAGGCTTTATGATACTGGCTATAGAGCTTCGCACTTTTCTTGCCCATTTTTTTTCTGGCTTGTTCAGCTTTCTGCTCGAATCCCGGCTCGCGCCCGTAGACGTGATTGAAACGACGCGCCACCTCGCGGGTCAATTCGACATGGGCCACCTGATCCTCACCCACCGGCACCAGCCCGGCCTTGTACATGAGGATGTCAGCCGCCTGCAGCAAGGGATAACCGAGAAATCCGTAGGTTGCGAGGTCGCGGCCTTTCAGCTTTTCCTGTTGGTCCTTGTAGCTCGGCACACGTTCCAGCCATCCAAGCGGGGTGATCATGGAGAGCAACAGATGTAACTCTGCATGCGCCGGTATCTGGGACTGAATAAACAGCTTGGCCTCACCCGGGTTGATACCCACCGCCAGCCAGTCGATCACCATCTCCCAGACACTGTCCGGAATAATACCCGGGTCTTCGTAGTGCGTTGTCAGTGCATGCCAGTCAGCGACAAAAAAGAAGCACTCGTACCGGTGCTGGAGTTCTATCCAGTTTTTCAGCACGCCATGATAATGACCGAGGTGGAGGCGTCCGGTGGGACGCATTCCGGATAATACCCGGGTATGCTGTGAAGGAAATGTGTTCAAGTTGGTAGTCCTTGATCTTACATTAATAAAAAGGTAATCAGGCGCTGAATAAGTACATCGGGCACCGGCAGGATTCCCATAAAGAAATCAACCAGGGGCCAGAGTATCCGACCCAGCATACCTGTCATCAGCAGCAGGATAATGACTATCAGCCCATAAGGCTCCAGACGCAGGTATTGCGACGACAGCCGTGCGGGCAGCAACGAGTTCAACACACGTCCTCCGTCCAACGGCAGGATCGGCATCAGATTGAGTACCATCAGAATCAGATTGATCAGTATTCCGGCGCCACCCATATAGATAAGCGGCAATGCAACCCACTGCGAAACCGAATAGAGTTCACCTCCAACTTTTATCGCCAGCGCCCAGATTACCGCCATCAACAGATTTGCACCCGGACCTGCAAGTGCCACCAGCGCCATATCGCGCCGGGGATTGTTCAGATTCCTCCAATTTACCGGAACCGGTTTGGCCCAGCCAAACAGAAACAGAGGCGTACCGGTTAATTTTGCCAGAATCACCAGGATAAGCGGAACGGCAATGGTACCGATCGGATCGATATGCTTGAACGGATTAAATGTCACCCGGCCCAGCATTTTCGCGGTTGAGTCACCCAGTCGGCTCGCACTCCAGCCGTGCGCCGCCTCATGCACCGTAATTGCCAGCAGAATGGGCAGGGAGAACACAATCAGTTTCTGAATTGTGGTAAGTGCTTCCATTTTGGTTTAAACCTGAGTAAACAGAGAGACATCCCCTTTACCGACACGCAGCACTTTCGGCGTCTCATCCTCCATATCCAGCACCGTTGTCGGCTCCAGACCGCAATATCCGCCGTCGATAACAAGATCCACCGCGTGTCCCAGGATCTGCCCCATTTCATAGGGCTCCGTCATCGGCACATCCTCACCCGGAAGTATCAGTGTGGAGCTCATCAGCGGCTCTCTCAGTTCGTCCAACAGCGCCTGAACGATAGCGTTATCCGGCACCCGTATTCCGATTGTCTTGCGCCGCGGATGCTGCAAACGTCTGGGAACCTGTTTGGTTGCGCGATGGATGAAAGTATAGGGACCCGGCGTCAGCAGCTTAAGCAGCCGATAGTGCTGATTTCCCACCCGAGCATAAGTTGCAATCTCCGACAGATCGCGGCAGACCAGGGTGAAGTTGTGTTTGTCATCCACCCGGCGAATTTGCCGGATACGCTCCATCGCCCCCTTATCCCCGATATGACATCCCAAAGCGTAACTCGAGTCCGTGGGGTAAATGACAACCCCACCTTTGTGGATGATCTCCACTGCCAGCCTGATCAATCTTACCTGGGGATTATCCGGGTGAATCTGAAAAAATTGTGCCATCGCGGTCCGAATAATGGTAGCTGTTAGCAACCCAAGAGCAAAAAGAGCACATAATACCTTATTGCAGACTTACAAAGGAGGTGTATCCCTCCAATCTTTCCAGATAGGCGTGGACCCTGCAGGCAGATCAGGCAACCGACCAAGTCCGACCCATGGACTTTCCGGTCCATGGTAGTCCGAGCCCAGCGATGCCGACAGGCCAAAATCGTGCGCATGAAAAGCCATGGTGCGGATTTCATCGCGGTTGTGCGCACCGGATACCACCTCCAGCCCGGCACCACCGGCAGCAACGAACTCCCCCAGCAGTTTCCGCAATCTGGTCCTGGTCAGCGGATAGCGGGCCGGATGTGCAATGACCGCCTGCCCCCCCGCCGCCCTGATCCAGGAGACTGCATCCTCGAGATTTGCCCAGCGGCTTGGGACATAGCCGGGCTTTCCCCGAACCAGATAGCGCCTGAAAACCGTCCGCATATCGGGTGCCATACCCCTGGTAATCAGATAGCGGGCAAAATGCGGCCGCGCAATCAGCCCCTGACCAGCCAGTCTGAGCGCTCCTTCGTAGGCGCCTGGTATGCCTCTTTCATCGAGCCTGCGACCGATTTCCCGTGCCCGCCAAAGACGATAATCACGCAGTGACTCCAGACCCTGTTGCAGTAGTGTACATTCAGGGTCTATGCCGAGCCCCAGAATATGAATGCCATTGCTGCCCCAGGTCACTGATATCTCGACCCCGGGAACGAACGCGATTCCCAGTTTTTTTGCTTCCCTGGCAGCCTCGGCCACTCCCGCTGTCGTATCGTGATCGGTCAGCGCGAGCATTCTGATATCCGACTCAGCTGCGTGGCGTACCAGCTGCGCCGGCTCCAGCGTGCCGTCCGAGGCGGTGGAATGTGTGTGCAGGTCATATCCTACGTTCATGACTGCATTGTATAGGGAATAGCGGGTGGAAACTCACTTGTCGGGAATATATTATGTTCCCGTATCGTCGCCCCTGCGATTGGGACATGGGGTCATCCATAATCCCAGCATTCGAGTGTACTCCGTTCTCACCTTATCCCCGGCTCCCCGTCCCCCTGAGACCACCCCCCTGGAAAAGCCCGATCCCGTTTTGCATGGAGTGGTTGAGAAATCATGCCTGTCATTTGTATGGGCTCGCAGGGTAAAGTATGCTGCAGTGTCAAAGGTCAGCCACTCGCTCAACTTCGCTCTATGGAATTACCACCCATTGATCTCAGCTGGTTTGCAGAAAATCTGTCCGATACGGTTCAAGAGATACTGGACGCGTGGAACGACGGCAATGCCTCTGTTTCCTCAAAAGAAAAAGCGCCGCCGGAACTCCTGAAAGACGCGCTCAGACAACTGATTGAAGTTCTTCGCATTCATGAGTGGAACAAAAATCCCGGTCAGGGGAGCGGAAATGGGGCAAACTCAGAGTTTGATATCAGTGAATTGGCAGACTATGGACTCAACATGCTGGCCGAGCTCTCCCGGCTCTCCACCGATCTCGGTCTTGGCGGGCAGGTGGATCGATTGGAACAACTTGCGCTCTCTCTGGGTCTCTGGGCAGTGCGTCAGAACGGCGAGTTGAGTTCAGTCGAGCTGGTAGTCAATGGAATTGCGCGAATCGCAAATCATTCGCAGGAGTCAACGGAGTTGGAGCGTCTTTTCCATGTCATGGGGGAAATACTGGACGCCGCATCGCCGGTCGAATCATCCAGATACCTCGTTGAAGACACGATGCACAATCCCCGTCATCTTTTGCTGCTCAACCGTGCGATAGTAGCTACCCGAACCCATTCGACTCAGCTGATGGAAACGGCTTTTGCGGATATAGCCCATCAACTGCCCGATGTCGCCCCGGGATTTTTCAGCGAAGGGATGGAGCAGGTGAGATTACAGGGATATCCTGAGGAAGTACGCGAAGTCATAGAGCGCTACTACCGAGAATACCCGCCGGTTTCCACAATTCACTGAACCAGGGCCTTTCAATAATCATGCGGATGACCATCAACCGAGATCATTTTTTCGCCGGACCAAGCGCCCGAACCGCCGGGTATGCGCGCTATACAAGTGAAACCAAAGCGCTGTCATCGGGAAAAACAACCCCTTCCCGAAGCGGATCTCTCCTGGGGAACCCTGATCCGCATCGTTTAATTGGCGATGCAACACCGTGCATCCGTACCGGCAAGCTCTGACGACGCAATGAAATTCCTGACCGATTTCCTGCCGATTCTCCTCTTCTTCGTGGCTTACCAGCTGTATGACATCTATGTGGCGACGGCGGTGGCCATCGCCGCATCCGTGCTCCAGGTCGGCTATTTGCGGTTATTCCGGAAAAAAATTGAAAAGATGCATCTGGTTACGCTTGGACTGCTGGTCGTCTTTGGCGGTCTGACGTTGTTGTTGCACGATCCGCTGTTTATCAAATGGAAACCGACTGTTGTGAACTGGATGTTTGCCATAGTATTTCTCGGCAGTCAGTTTATCGGGAATAAATCGATGATTGAACGCATGATGAGCCATGCGATAGATTTACCTGCGCGCATATGGACCCGCCTGAACCTCTCCTGGGGGGTTTTTTTTCTGGGGTCGGGCGTGCTCAATCTCTATGTTGCATTCAACTACTCAGAACAGGCATGGGTTAAATTCAAGCTGTTCGGCATGCTTGGTCTGACCGTCATCTTCGTCATTCTTCAATCTTTCTACATGGCACGCCACGTTCGGGATCAGAATCAGGAAGACTCGGTAAGGGGGAATTAATGTATTACGCGATAATGGGGGTAGACAGGGAGGACAGTCTGGAAGCGCGCCTTCAGGCCCGGCCCGGACATGTTGCCAGGCTGAAGGCACTACGCGACGAGGGCAGGCTGCTTCTGGCCGGACCTCATCCATCCATCGACAGTGAGGATCCCGGCCCCGCGGGTTTTAGCGGCAGCTTGATCGTTGCCGAGTTTGACGATCTCGTACAGGCTAAAGCCTGGGCTGACGATGATCCGTATATGCTGACCGGGGTGTATTCGAAGGTTACTGTAAAGCCGTTTAAAAAGGTGCTGCCATAACCTCTGCATTAACGCTGAGACCAGACCCACTCAGCGGAAAATTTCGCGCATAGTGCAGGCCGACTACCCGCCGGTCATTGACATCACCCGCACCACCCGATCCGGACTGGTGTTGAATTCGTGCTTCTCCGGTTTACGCTGAATTGCTTTCAGTATTTCCGATTTTAATTCAGCATCGCTCAAACCCTGTCTCAGCAATGGGCGCATCTCCAGTTTGTCCTGTTGTCCCAGACAGAGATAAAGCGTCCCTTCACAGGAGAGCCTTACGCGGTTGCAGCTACCACAAAAATGCTGAGACATCGGCGTAATAAAGCCGATTTTTAGCCGTTCACCCTTTATTCTCAGATACTTCGCCGGGCCAGCGCCCTTCATTTTACAAGGTTCAAATTCAAACCTTTGCGACAACAAAGTGCGCACCTCGTCCAGACTGACATAGCTCAGTTTGGCACTTTGCCCGGCTGCGCCAACCGGCATCGTCTCTATAAACCTGAGTGTAAAACCATGTTCGATGCAGAAATCAACCATGTCACCCACTTCGTCCAGGTTTCTGTCACGCATAACCACCATATTGATCTTTATCGGATGAATATCCGCGTCCCGTGCTGCCAGCAGTCCGGCGATGACCTGCTCCAGGTTACCCTGAGTGATACGCTGGAACCGATCCGGTTGCAAAGAATCCAGACTCACGTTGATACGCCCGATACCAGCTTTTTTAAGTTCCCGGGCATGCGTCGCCAACCGAGAGGCATTGGTGCTCATTGAAAGATCGCTGATTCCCGGCAACTTGGAAAATCGTGAAATCATCTCCGAGATATCCGGTCGCACCAGCGGCTCACCCCCGGTGATACGGATCTTGTCCACACCCAATTCGCTGAAAAGCCTGATCAGGCGAACAAACTCTTCCAGACTCAGGCGATTCCCGGTTTCGGTGAAATCCTTGAATCCTTTTGGTATACAGTAAAAACAGCGAAAATCACACCGGTCAGTTACCGACAGACGCAGATATTCGACTCTGCGGCCAAAAGGATCAATTAGTTCCATCACCGGTTGGGATCTCCGATTCAGGTGAGTAATACTTCCACTCTCATACAGTATCAACACTAACCTGACAGGTGTACACCTGCCAGGTTACTGAATGCCACACTTCAGGCTGTTGTAGCCGCTGTCGATCAGCTTTTTGCCGTGTTACGCGGCTGTTCAGCCCTCTCCCGGCGAATTCCAGGTTGGATCGAACCCCTCCGGCAGCGAATGCGCAATGCCTTTATGACAGTCGATACAGGTATAAGTCGGTTCATTGCCATCCACGGCCTGCCAGTAGTACGGATCATGAGCATCCGCCGCCCGCGACTGCTGTTTTTCCAGATCCATAGACTGAAACTTATGACAGTTGCGGCACTCTCTGGAGTCTGTCTCCTTCATCGCTTTCCAGACGTGCTGCGCAAGCTCCATCCTGTTCGACTCGAACTTCTCAGGCGTATCGACCTCTCCGGTCACGAAATGATGATATAACTCGTTGGACGCCTTGATCTTGCGAACGATCTTATAGATCCATGGCCTGGGTACATGACAGTCCGGACAGGTCGCACGCACCCCGGTTCGATTGGTGAAGTGGACGGTCTCCTGCAGTTCGTTATAAGGCGTGGCCTCCATCTCATGACAACTGATACAAAACTGTTCTGTATTGGTCAAATCCAGGGTCCAGTTGAATCCACCCCACAGGGCGATACCCAAAACAACCCCCACTACCAATACACCGAAGGTGCCCCTCTTTTCGCCCGATGTCATTACGTTCCCCTGCTTTATCGACTTGATTGAATAACCAGGGACTCCCGGCCATCCGGACCGGGAATCCATTTATCTGCAAAAGCTATTTCACCCCTTCAAAGTTATTTACAACCAGAGGGTCGGCGTTCAGCTGAGGTGCATGGCACTGTTCGCAGAAGTAGCGACGGCTGGATATGGTCTTCAGCACCTTCCCGTCGCGATCGATGAAATGGCTGTCACCAACCTTCGGAGCTTTTTTCGCTTCGAAAGTTTTTTCACTGTGACAGTTCAGGCAGGTGTTTACCTTCAGATTGATTTCGTCTTTATCAATCGCATGGGGAATCACCGGCGGCTGCTGCTTGTAGCTTCTTTCAATGCCGCCTTTAACTACCAGCGCCTGCTTTTTCGCAGGCTCTTTCGCATTTTCGGTCAGCGGCTGCTCTCCGCGCAGCGATTCAACCGCCCCGGCAACAACCGCGCCACTGAATATCAGGACCACCAGAGCGGTCGTAAGAGTTATCATCGTCTTTTTCATTTCATTCTCCATCATCACGCTTATCTGCAATACCGGTAAACTTTGGATCTATGCTGCATCGGAAAAGGCGCTCTCTTTCATTTTTCCCGTAGCAGATCCTGGGTTCGTTTTCTGATTGGCAAATCGGCTTCCGAAATGGAAGACATCTTCAGCGCATACGTCGATGCAGCGCCCGCAATTGGTGCAGTTTGAAGAGAGGATCACAGGACCTATCCCCTTCCCGGCTCCTTTCAGGGCCGGCCGTATTACCTGCTCTTCCGGACAGACCTCGTAGCAATCCATGCAGTCGTCGCACTTCTCACGGTCTTCGGCAACCACGCGCACCAGACTCTTAAGTCCCAGCAGGCTGTAGAATGCCCCGACCGGACAGAGCCGCCCGCACCAGCCCTCTTTTGAAACAAAGATATCGAACAGAAAGATTCCAAGCAGGATCATCCAGGCCATGCCCAGTCCGAATACCAGGCCGCGAAAAGCCATGGATACCGGGTTGAACATCTCCCATACGATGGAGCCGGTAACCAGGGGCAACAGCAACGTCACTCCCAGCAGCCAGTAACGGGAAGAACGGGAAATCTGGGTGCTTGTGCGGATACCGAGCATTCTGCGTACGCAGCAGGCAAGATCGGTGACCAGATTCACCGGGCAGACCCAGGAGCAGAAAACCCTGCCGCCAATCAGCATGTAGACGACAACCACGATGATCACACCGATGATTGCCTCCTTGTGCGGCTGCACCCCCGCCAGTACCGCCTGCAGAAGTACGTGTGGATCGCTGAGCGGGAGAAAATCCAGCGTCATGCTGTATGCCAGATTACCCTTCACGATCCAGACGCCCGCCAGCGGGCCCAGCAGAAACAGTCCCAATATGCCGAACTGGCTGAGACGTCTCAGGATCAACCATTTATTTGCCTTAAACCAACCTTTGGCTGAAACGGCTTCGCTCCCAAGTCTGGGCTTAGTGGCCATCACTGATTCTCCAGACCCTGGTTCAGGGTATCCAGAGGATTGTTATTAAGGACATCCAACGGATTGCTCGAGACCGGCTCTTGCTGACTATCCGTCCCGTCCATGATCAACCCCCTGCCCTGCAGATCATATTGCACCCCCTCCGGGAGGTTGTACCTATGCTCTGCATCCGGAGCTACCAGCGCTTCGCCTGCCTTCTGCTTCTCTTTCCAGCCGAGCCGGTAATGCCTGCCCAGTTCTCCCTTCGCCAGATGCGTCGGAAACACCTTGATTGCCGCCTCCTCCAGGATGCACGCCTTTTCGCACAAACCACAGCCGGTACAGGCTTCGGAGTGCACCACCGGAATGAACAGTGCGTGCTTGCCTGAGCGCGTATTGTGGCGATAGTTCAGCGAGATGGCGTCTCCCCGGATGGGACAGATGTTGAAGCAGACTTCGCAGCGCAGGCCCAGAAAAGCGATACAGGTCTCCTGGTCCACCAGCACAGCGAGTCCCATGCGGGCAGCGTTAATGTCGGTGAGGCCGTGATCCAGCGCGTTGGTCGGACAGGCCGGCACGCAAGGGATGTCCACACACATTTCGCATGGGCCGGTTCGCGCCGTGAAATAAGGCGTTCCGGGAACCACATCATCGCTGCCCAACTGCCCCAGCTTGAGAATCCCGTACGGACAATCCCGCACACACATGCCGCAACGGATGCAAGCGCCCAGAAACTCCTCTTCGGGCAGAGCGCCAGGTGGACGTATTGCCATGGCCGGCAGTGAAGAGGCTTGTTTTGAATACATACCCAACCCCATCCCCATCAGGCCAACCCCACAGGCGGTTTTCAGCATATTGCCGATAAACTGCCGGCGGTTTACGCCACTGCCTTTTGCCTTTTCTGAACCTTTCATCTGAACTGCTGCTCAATCGCTTCGGTGTTCGATATCTTCCATTCCGGACCACCGGACCGGCTTGCGCCGGACCGGTGGCACCCGATCATGCCTTAAGGATTTTCACCGCACACTTCTTGTAATCCGTCTCTTTCGAGATCGGATCGGTCTGATCAAGTGTCAGCTTGTTAACCAGCCGGCTGGCGTCAAACCAGGGGATGAATACCAGCCCTTCGGGCGGCCGGTTACGGCCCCGGGTCTCGACCCGGGCAAGGATTTCGCCGCGACGGGATGCAATTTTCGCCATCGCACCATCGCGCAGACGGCGCTTCTTGGCATCGTTCTTGTGCATGAATACCACCGCATCCGGGACGGCACGATAGAGTTCGGGCACGCGACGGGTCATCGAACCCGAGTGCCAGTGCTCAAGGACTCGACCGGTGCAGAGCCAGAGATCGAACTCCTTATCCGGCGGTTCGGCAGCCGGCTCGTATGGCGCGGAGATGATGTTGGCGCGGCCGTCCGGCTTGCCGTAGAACTTGACGCCCTCACCCTTGGCAACGTGCGGATCGTAGCCTTCGCGGAAACGCCAGAGCGTCTCTTTGCCGTCGACTACCGGCCAGCGTATCCCGCGCGCATTGTGATAGTCCCCGAAGTCGGCCATTTCATGTCCTTTCTTCGGTTTACCTTCGGCGGTATTAAACAAACGGTACTCTTCGAACAGACCCTTCTGCACATAGTAGCCGAAGTGGGCGGACTCGTCGTTATCGTAGTTGTTGCCGCGGCTGTCGGTTACCTGCTCAGCCGGGAATTTGTCCACCTGACCGTTAGTATAGAGCACGTCATAGAGCGTCTTGTCGGCGTACTCTGGCATCTTGGCGATCAGATCCTCCGGCCATACATCCTTGACATTGATGTACTTGGAGAACTCCATGATCTGCCAGAGGTCGGACCTGGCTTCGCCGGGTGCCGTCACCTGTTGACGCCAGAACTGGGTGCGACGCTCGGCGTTACCGTAGGCGCCCTCTTTCTCGATCCACATGGCGGTCGGGAGCACAAGGTCGGCTGCCATCGCAGAGACCGTCGGGTACGGGTCGGTCACGGTGACAAAATTGTCCGGGTTGCGCCAACCGGGATAGGACTCCACGTTCATATTGGCCGCGGCCTGCATGTTGTTATTGCACTGCACCCAGAAGCAGTTCATCACGCCGTCTTTCAACGCGCGGTGCATGGCGACTGCATGGATCAGGGTCTTGCCCATCGGTTTGCCGCTGATGTCTGTCTGATCCGCATCATCCGATTTACCGTTGGCACGCGGAATCGTGCCGGCCGGCAATTTCCACACCTTCTCGGCATATTTGCAGTGACCATCATTGGCGACCACCAGATCAGCGGGCAGACGATGGGTAAAAGTGCCCACTTCGCGCGCGGTGCCGCAGGCAGAGGGCTGACCCGTGAGAGAGAAGGGGCTGTTGCCGGGCTCGGAGATCTTACCCATCAGCAGGTGAACGTTATAGCAGAGACCGTTGACCCAGACGCCGCGGGTGTGCTGGTTGAAGCCCATGGTCCAGTAGGAAGCCACCTTCCTGTTGGGATCCGCATAGGCTTTGGCCAGTTTCAGCAGCTTCTCCTGAGGGACCTTGGAGAGTTTGGAGGTATACTCCAGCGTATAGGGCTCGACCGACTTGGCGTACTCCTCGAAGCTGATCTTGGTCAGCGCACCGCTGCCCGCGTTCTTGGCCTCTTTCTCACGCGGATCGCTGGCACGCAGTCCGTAGCCAATATCAGTTGCAGTCTGGGTAAAGTTGACGTGCTTATCTATAAATTCCTGGTTGTAGGCCTTATTCTGAATGATGTAGTTGGCGATATAGTTGAGGATCGCCAGATCGGTCTGCGGCTCGAATACCATGCCGTTATCTGCCAGTTCGAAGCACCGATGCTCATATGTTGAGAGCACATGGACTTCGCAGCCGGGCTTGGTCAGGCGGGTGTCGGTCAGACGCGACCAGAGAATCGGGTGCATCTCGGCCATGTTGGCGCCCCAAAGGACAAATACATCCGCGTGCTCCAGGTCGTCATAGCAGCCCATCGGCTCATCAATACCGAATCCGCGAATGAACGCTGCGACAGCAGAAGCCATGCAGTGGCGGGCATTCGGCTCCAGACTGTTGGTGCGGAAGCCCGCCTTCATCAGTTTGGATGCCGCATAACCTTCCCACACGGTCCACTGACCGGAACCAAACATGCCGACGCCCTTGGGACCCTTGGCTTTGCGCGCTGCGACCCACTTTTCAGCCATGGTCTTGAACGCCTCTTCCCAGGATACCGGCTCGAATTTTCCATTCTTGTCGAAAACGCCGTTCGTTTTACGCAGCAACGGTTGGGTAAGGCGATCCTGGCCATAAAGGATCTTCGGCAGAAAATAGCCTTTAATACAGTTGAGGCCCTTATTGACCGGGGCATCGGGATCGCCCTGACTGGCGACAACCTTACCGTCCTTGACACCCATCAGAACACTGCAGCCGGTGCCGCAGTAACGGCACGCCGCCTTATCCCAGCGAATGCCGTCATCTCCCTCCGCGGCCAGCGCGGTCTTCGCCACAGGCAGGGTTATACCGGCAACCGATGCGGCAGCCGCAATCGCGTTGCTCTTTACAAAATCACGTCTAGTTAGCTTCACGTATTACCTCCTCATCCAGATCTTCCCCACCGTAGTGATAGATTAGGGTTGAACTAATTACACCTTCCACAGAATTAAACGACATCATCGTGTCGGCGGCGGACACGCCATCGGCATCCTCCACCGTTACAATAAACTTGCCAGTTTCGTCCCCGCCCTGAACCTCCACGCCGGGAAGTTCGCCCAGCCTGGATTGCACCGCGGCGGTCTGCTCCGGCCTGGCATGGACAATTACGCTGCATATATTCATGATTCTGTTGACTCTCCTTCACGCCGCCCGTGTATCCGGGCCACTGGGTGATATTTCCACTGCTTTGACAGGACAGACCGCGAAACACTCTCCGCAGCCGGTACAGGATTCCGTATCGATATCGGGACGCGCAATGCCTCCGGGTTCAAGCCTGAAGCTGATTGCCCGCTCCTCACAGACCTCACCGCAGGAGCGGCAGATAACGGCATTCAATGAGAGACAGGCAGGGAGAATGGTTGCTTTCAGAGACCAGGGGGCGGCTTCGACATCCGGATCGCGACAGAGTGCTTTGGTTTCGCAGATGTCGACGCATCTGCGGCAGAAATCGCAACCATGCAGAGAGAAATCAACCAGGGGAAACTTTCCGCGCCCCTCCCTGATTATGTTGTAAGGACAGACGGCGATACATTCACCGCATCGGGTGCAGCGATCAATGAACAATGCCTCAGCCACTGCCCACGGCGGACGAATGGAACGGTGAAGCCCCTTGAAATCGCCGGACAAAAACTGACTTCTGTTAATAGTCCTTTGCATGAACGTCGACTACGAATTCTACGATCATGCTATATTCTCAAGGTGTACCCGGGGTTACCTTGATATCAATCAATAAATCACAGAAATCTTATTTACAACAATAAGTTACTAATTATTAAGTATATCCAGTATAAAGCACCATAGGTATTGAAAGTACCACTTTGTAGGTATTTCCGAGACTCGTACCAGGTTATATCCCTGAACTCATAGCTGCGACAGCGCCCAGACCGCCGCCTCCACCCGCGAGTTAAGTTTCAGTTTTTTCAGCAGATGCTTGACATGCACCTTGACCGTTCCCTCGGATATACCCAGCCGGCCTGCAATCATTTTGTTGCTGAGTCCCTGCGCCACCAGTTGCAGAATCTGCGACTCCCGTTCGGTCAGATTGACGGCAGTGCCACCCGCTTGTTTGCCATCCTCCCGCAGCGCATGAACCAGTAACTGGGTCAGGCGTTCGCTGATTACCACTTTACCGTCGGCTGCCTGGCGCAGCGACTGCAATATATCCTCCGGCTCCATATCTTTCAGCAGATAGCCGTCCGCGCCAAGCCGCAACGCAGCGATTACATCGTCCTCGCTGTCGGAAACAGTCAGCATCAAAACACGCGCCTCTATGCCGGCATCCTTTATCGCCGCCAGCGTCTCCAGACCGCTCATGCCCTTCATGTTGATATCCAGCAGAATAAAATCCGGATTGAGCTCCCGCGCGAGGCGTAGCCCCTCTACGCCATTGGCGGCTTCACCGACCAGCAGCATTGAATCGTCCATTTCGACCAGATCGGATACTCCCTTGCGGAAAAGAGGATGATCATCAATTGCGAGTATCCTGATCGGGGCTGTTCGATTCATAGCGCTGCCTACATACCTTCGATCAGATGGTTGTGCGACGGAGACCCATCGGCCCCGGTTACAGAGAAGGTAAGTGTAACCCTGGTGCCACCGGATGGCGACTCACTTATCCGCAATTTCCCGCCCAACCACTCTGCGCGCTCCTGCATGATGGGCAGACCGTAATGTCGCAGCATTTCGCTCTCCTCTCCAAAGCCAATGCCATCGTCGTCGATGAGCACATTCACTATGCCGCCTGATTTGCACTCCACATCAACGCTAGCCCTGGTGGCATTGGCATGACGCAGCACATTGGATAGCGCCTCTCTGACAATCTGAATGACATGGATTTCGGCATTTGGATTGAACTGACAGTTCGCGATCCGATTGTTAAGCACGATTTCTATTTTGCTCCGTTCGCGGTATTCGTTTACGGTATCCTCCAGTGCGGCAGACAGCCCCTCCGGATTAATGCGCAGTCTGAATGTCGTCAACAACTCTCTAAGCTGCCGGTAAGCGCCGTTCAAACCCTTTCGCAACATGCCGGAAACCTGCAACGCCGCCAACTGACCGGTATCCTCTTTGATCTCCTTCTCGAGACGGCTCACCTGTATCTTCAAATAGGAGAGTGATTGCGCGAGCGAATCGTGCAGCTCCCTTGCGATCACGCTGCGCTCTTCCTGCAACGACAACATACGGCTCTGCGAGGCTTGCCTGGCCATATTGATGGAGATTGCGATATGGCTGGCAATGGTTTCCAGCAGGCGCTGCTGCCACTCATCCAACCCGGTTTCCCCCTGACCGGGCAACTCCAGCACCATTGCACCGAACTGCTGCTCCTGATCCCTGATGGGAATGGAGAAAAATCGGCTGAGGCCTTGTTTGCCCCATTCAACTTCAAACTGATGGGAATCCCCCTTCCCAAAGCAGTTGTCGCATTCGCGGCAGATACAGTCAGCCCCGTTCTCCGATGGCAGCTGGGTCGTCGCCAGACAGAAAGCCTGTCCATCGTCGGGTCGGCCAAGACAGATACTTCCTCCCGTACATCCTGTAAGTCGCTCGATATCGTGAATAAGATCGGTCAGAACCGCTTCTGAAAGGGGGGATTCGCCGAGCCGTCTGGAAATGGCATACAGCAGTTCCAGCGACTTGTTGCTTCGCTCCAAATTTGCGGTTTTCTCTTTGACGCGGTTCTCAAGATCTTCATAGATCCGGGATAGATCCTCGGCCATAAGATTGAAGGCGGATCCCAGCTGGCCCAGTTCGTCGTCGTTCAGATACTTGCTGCGAACGGAAAAATCCCTGCGCCTGGCTGCGTTGGCGCAAACCAGCAGGTCCCTGAGGGGTAGTAATACATTGGTGTGCGTCAGATAGAGGCTGACAAACACCACGATCAGGGTGAGCACCAGCGAGACCAACTGGATAAGATGGAGCTGTCTGGTCTTCTCTTCAGCATCCAGTTCGAGCACTTTCACGAAGTGGTGTATATCCTGGACGAATCCATCCACGTTCGAAAGGTAGAAGGTCTTGTATTTTTCTCCATCCGTACTCTCGACGGAATTTTTCTGAGCTGATATATAAGCCTGCAACGGCGGTTCCATCTGCTGTTGCCAACGCTGTTTGACCGCCAGATAGGCTTGCATCACCCGGTCACTCGCGCCTTTGTCGAGAACGTTATGAATCCGCGGGCTGAGCAGCCGCAGATTGTACTCTTTCACCAATTCCCCGGTGCCTGCCCCTAACGCCTCTCCCGGTTTGCGTTCTACGTGCACCAAGCTGCTGGCGATCCGATAGGATTGCATGCGCAATGTCCCGGCCTGATTGATTGCAGCGGCAAACCCGTCCAAAGTACGTGCAATCAGGACCGAACTCAACATACCGATTATCGCGAGCATCGTGATACTCACCATCGCGATACCCAGTCTTAAAAGCAGCGATTTTCTTAATCTGATCGAGGATGTTTCCGTGATCTCGGGCAGCATCCGGATGACCTCCTCTGGAAGTTGCCGAACCTGAGTCCAACAGTATCGCCAGTCGCCCCCGGATTACAAGCGGGGTTGGATTTTTTCCGTTTCCGTTCGCCTGGATCCTGCCGCATTGGAATGTACTTTGCGCAATCGGCATCCAGGAATCCGCCCTTTCAGCGCAACCCCCGAGTATGAGAAAATCGGATTTTAATTTTATACTTCCCTGTTCCACCCATGCCGGTTACAGCGATGTCAGAGGCTCTTGCCGATCCCCGTTTCCCACCCCTGCCCTCAGGCGACAATGAACGACTTCAGTGGGGACGGCTGCATGGCAGTTGCGGAGCACTGGCGATTGCCTCTGCAGCGGAACGATTCGACGGTTTGCTGCTGGTGATTGTGGACAAGGTGCAGGACGCGAACAACCTGCAGCACGACCTTGATTTTTTTCTGTCTGAAAGCGGCATTCCCATTCTCTCGCTGCCGGACTGGGAGACGCTGCCATACGACGTCTTCTCACCCCTGCCTGAGCTGGTGTCTCAGCGCCTGCGGACGCTGCATCGGCTCAGCTTCGTTGACAAAGGCGTACTCATCGTACCGGTAAGCACCCTGTTGCAAAGATTGCTGCCCAAATCCTACCTAGACGCCCACGCTTTCATAATGAAGAGCGGTGACACCCTCTCTCTCGATCGCATCCGAAGTCAACTGGAAGCGGCCGGATATCAGTGCGTTTCGCAAGTGTTCGCGCATGGAGAATTTGCAGTACGCGGCTCGCTGCTCGATCTCTACCCGATGGGAAGTAAATTGCCGTTCAGGATCGACCTTTTTGATGACAAAATCGACAGTATCCGCACCTTCGATCCCGAAACCCAGCGGACACTGAACCGGACTGACCATATCGACATGCTGCCGGCAAGGGAGTTTCCGCTCGATGCAGCCGGCATTGAACGTTTCAGGCGTTCATTCAGGAATCAATTCGAAGGTGATCCACAACGCACGCTCATTTATCCCGAGGTTTCCGCAGGGCATGCCGTGGGCGGACTGGAGTATTACCTGCCGTTGTTCTATGAAGAGACCGCCACACTGTTCGAATTTCTTCCCGACCGGTTCCTGACAATCCGCTTCGATACCACACAGGAGGCAGCCGGCGGGTTTCTGGCACAGGTTGCACAGCGTTTTGAGCAACGGCGCCACGATACGCAGCGGCCTCTGCTACCCCCCGATGCACTCTATCTGAGTGATGCTGAACTGTCTGCATTCATGAAGCGGGGCCGCTCGATACGGATTCAATGGTCTGAAATCGAAAAGCGAGACAAAGGATATTCGGGTTATTTTAACTTTCCCAGCCGCATGCTGCCGCCGGTCAGCATTCAGACGCGTTCCGCCCAGCCCGCCGGTATGCTTAAGACTTTCGTCGCCGCTCACACCGCCCGCATACTTTTCGTTGCCGAAAGTGCCGGACGCCGCGAACTGCTGCTAGACACCTTGGGTCAGTTCGGCATCCATCCCAAAGTTGTTGCGAGTTGGCCGGAATTTTTGCACGGCAGGGAGACACTGGCGCTAACCACCTCCCCGATTGAAAAAGGACTCTGGCTGGAGCAGCCTGAAATTGTCGTTATCACTGAAACTCAACTGCTCGGGGAACGGGTCCGCCAGGAGCGCAGGCGGCGCACCAGGCAACGGGATGCGGAGCTGATCGTACGCAATCTTACCGAGCTCCATATCGGAGAACCGGTGGTGCATGAAGACCACGGCGTGGGACGCTATCGGGGGTTGCAGACACTCGATGTCGCCGGTATGCAGACCGAATTTCTTACGCTGGAATATGCCCGGGGTGATAAGCTTTACGTTCCGGTCTCCTCACTGCACAAGATCAGTCGCTATACCGGTGTGGCCTCCGAAAATGCACCGCTGCACCGTCTGGGGGGGGAGCAGTGGGAGAAAATCAAACGCAGAGCCGCAGAAAAAGCCAGGGACGTAGCCGCGGAACTGCTGGATATTCATTCCCGGCGCGCAGCCAATCAGGGATTTGCCTTTCCACATCCCGGAGAGGAGTACAATGCGTTTGCCGCCTCATTCGATTTTGAAGAGACACCCGATCAGCAGCATGCCATTGAGCAGGTGCTGTCGGACATGACCCATCCGGCACCGATGGACAGAGTGGTCTGCGGGGACGTGGGATTCGGCAAAACCGAAGTTGCCATGCGCGCCGCGTTCACCGCGGTGCAGGGCGGCCGCCAGGTCACGGTGCTGGTCCCCACCACCCTGCTGGCGCAACAGCACTATCAA
The DNA here is from genome assembly GCA_020445405.1 of Gammaproteobacteria bacterium. Lineage (GTDB taxonomy): Bacteria > Pseudomonadota > Gammaproteobacteria > Chromatiales > Chromatiaceae > HKST-UBA178. The sequence continues at coordinate 22,488 of JAGRGQ010000045.1, forward strand.
AACTTCTCCGACCGTTTTGCGGACTGGCCGGTAAAAATCGCCAGCATGTCGCGCTTCAACGATGCCCAGGAACAGAAGAGAGTAACTGTGGGCCTCGCTGACGGTACCATCGATATCGTGATCGGAACCCACAAACTGCTGCAGGGTTCATTCGTGTACAAGAATCTGGGACTGGTCATCATCGATGAAGAGCACCGATTCGGAGTTCGCCATAAGGAGCAGCTCAAGTCGCTGCGGGCGGAGGTGGACCTGCTGACACTTACTGCAACACCGATTCCGCGCACTTTGAATATGGCGATGGCGGGCATACGCGACCTCTCCATCATTGCCACACCACCGGCGGAGCGTCATCCAATCAAAACATTCGTAAACCAGTGGAACGACAGTCTCATTGTCGAAGCCTGCCAGCGCGAGCTCAAACGCGGTGGTCAGGTCTATTTTCTGCACAATGAGGTTGCGACTATTGAAGCAATCTCAGCGAAACTGAAAAAGTTGCTGCCGGAAGCGAGAATCCAGACCGCGCATGGACAGATGCGGGAGCGCGAGCTGGAAGCCATTATGCGGGACTTCTACCATCAGCGTTTCAATATTCTTGTCTGTACCACGATTATTGAAAGTGGAATAGACATACCCAGCGCCAATACCATTCTGGTCAACCGGGCGGATAAACTTGGCATGGCGCAGCTGCACCAGCTGCGCGGGAGGGTTGGCCGTTCCCATCATAGAGCGTACGCATACCTGATCACTCCGCCTCCCAAGACACTCACACCGGATGCGAAAAAACGCCTTGAGGCAATTGAATCGCTGGAAGATCTTGGTGCCGGCTTTACCCTGGCCACCCACGATCTTGAGATCAGAGGCGCCGGTGAGTTGCTTGGAGAAGAACAGAGCGGGCAGATTCATGAAATCGGATTTTCCCTTTACTCTGAGCTTCTGGAACGGGCGATCAGAGCCCTCAAAGCCGGCGAACAGCCCAGCCTCGACCGTCCGCTGGATCACGGTGCCGAGATCGATCTGCAGATACCGGCACTGATTCCGGAGGATTACCTGCCGGACGTACATACCCGTCTGGTGATGTACAAGCGAATCGCCAGTGCGGTTGATGACACCGAACTGAAGGAGCTTCAGGTTGAGATGATAGACAGATTCGGCATGCTTCCTGATCAGGCCAAAACCCTTTTCGCCATCACCGGCATGAAGCTGAAGGCCAATCCTATTGGTATAAAAAAAATCGAAGTAGGTCCTGCATCGGGCAGAATTCTTTTTCGGGGAACACCGAATATCGACCCTGCGAGACTGCTTCATCTGATTCAGACCCGGCCGAATGAGTTTAAACTGGATGGCGGAGACAAGATCCGTTTCTTCAGAGATATGCCGGATCCGCAGAATCGTATTGAACAGGTGACCGCCCTGCTGGACGAAATCGGCGGTAAAAACTAGGATTAAACCATGCGAAAGAACGTGCCGTTTATTGCCATCCTGCTGATGTCAATGCTTGTCCCGCAGGCCCACTCAGTGCGGGCCGATCCCAGCCTGACCCCCTGGTATACGGTAGAGCTGATTCTCTTCACCAGAAACCGGTCTCCGGGCGCCAGCGGTGAAATCTGGCCGCAGTCAGCGGAACAGCTGGACTGGGATAGCGCGCGCAGCGGCAATTATGCGCTCGTTTCGACGGGCAGCTGGCAGCTTAACGGGGCTGAACTTGCACTGAAAAAGTCCCATCGGGATTTGACACCGGTAATCCATACGGCATGGCGCCAACCGGTATTCAGCCGCAATTCAGCAAGTGCTTTCTATCTCAGGTCTGACAGGGAGGTCACGCCGGGTACACCGCTGGTGGAAGGCATGGTGAAAGTCAGTATCAGCCGTTACCTTCACGTCGACCTTGATCTGCTGCTGCGCGAAACGCCAGCAGGCGCCGTCAGACTACCGGGCGGTTTTCAGACTTTCCGTTTCAACGAACATCGACGGATGCGCAGTGGTGAACTTCACTATATAGATCACCCGTTGATGGGAATGTTGATTCTTATCACTCCTGTCAAATCAATGGAATCCCAATCTTCGGAGGAGAGCGAACTGCAGGAGTCGGAAAGTCAAACTGTAACGGAGGAGCCGGTCAGGAGAGAATAATCGTCAACAGCACCCCCGCAGGATGCCGGTTCAGATCGCATCCGAGGCCGGTTTCCGATCCAGCGCCGTCTGCCCCCGATCCCGAAACCCATGCTTTTGTATCCCGTCTTTCCCGCGGCGCCGCCCGGATGACGGAAAAAATGGTTTCGGAACGGAAATTATCAGGTATTGCTCAGTTTTGAAAACAGCTGCTTTGCCATATCCTTGTTAAACTCAGCCACCTTCTTGCGCTCCTGTTCCGGTTCGAGCACCGCGCATGACTGATCTTCTGCGTCAGTATAAGAGATAAAGCCGGATTTGCTTTTGTCTTCCAAAACACTCTTTATTAGTTCCGGACCGATACGGCGTTTATCGTCGGCAAAGCCGTAGACCAGTGCCGTATCGCAAATCACGTTTATAATTCGGGGAATTCCCTTGCTTGCACGGTAGATCAGGTGCACTGCATCTTTGGTAAAAACCGCCCTGTCGCGTCCCGCGTGCCGGGTCCGATGCAGTATATAGCTATGCACCTCGGTCTCATCCAGCGCGGGCAGGTGATAGTCAACCGATACTCTCTGGCGAAACTGCAGCAGTTCCGGACGCTTGAGCAGACCCAGTAGCTGAGGCTGGCCCACCAGTATCAACTGCAGCACCTGATCCTTGTCCGCATTCACGTTCGACAACATACGCAACTCTTCCAACACCTGGGGATGCAGGTTCTGGGCTTCGTCGATGATCAAAACGGTTCGCCGGTTCTGGGCATACTGATCGATCAGGAACTGGGTGAAAGAGTCGAACAGCGCCACCCGATTCGTTTCCCTGTACTCCTGACCGAACGCCAGCAGTACCCACTGCAGCAGTTCACCCATTTCCCGGTGCGTATTACTCACCAACCCAACGGTGACATCGTCGTGCATCTGGTCCAGAAGATGCCGGATCAGCGTCGTTTTACCGCTGCCGACTTCACCGGTAATCACGGTGAAACCGGCCTGATTCACCAGGCCGTACTCCAGCATCGAATACGCAGTGCTGTGCTTATCACCCAAATACAAAAATGCGGGATCCGGGAGTAAAGTGAAGGGTTTTTCTTTAAAGCCGTAAAACGCTTCGTACATCCTTGCCAGTTACCTTAAGTAGTTGTTGCTGTTATCGAATATTACCTGATCACGAATCATTGACCCGCAATAGCAATAGCGGCAATTTTTCATATTTCCTTTACTATTAAATTTTAACTTTGCAATCAAAAGGATAGTCACAATCGAGCCGGCAGTCTATGCAGCCACTTATCGAAATCGCACGAGAATGCGCGGATTCAACCCTTGCCGATTTCAGCCAGAATCTGTCTTGCCCGTTCCAGCCCCTCGAACTGCGCGCCTGAAGCAAGCGACATCTCCAACTCCTTTTTTGCATCTTCGGTCCGGCCTGCCTCGTAATATGCAGCACCAAGATGATATCTGATTTCCGGATTATCCTCTTGTCCTTTCACCGCCCTTTTCAGTACATCTATCGCTCGTTCCGACTTGCCCTGCTTCAAAAATACCCATCCGAGCGTGTCCAGGTAGATCGGATTATTCGAGATTTCGAACTGTTTCACCAATTCCGCTGCCTTATTCAGATTCTCCTGGCTTGGGGCACCCCGGATCAACAGCATCGCATAGTTGTTGGCGGCTGCAGTCATGTTTGGAAAACGTTCCAGCAGCACTTTGTAGATTCCCGCGGCGAGTTCACTCTCACCCGAACGATCGAGATGCGTAGCCAGTTCCAGCCCGAGCAGAGGGTCCTGGGTTGACTTGAATCCATTTCGAATGACATCGATGGCTTTGGTCACCTGCCCCTGGGCAAAAAAAGTCTTCGCCAGATTTTTATAGGGCAGGTCCCATTTCGGATTGAGCTGCAGCGCTGCCTCGAACGCGGTCTCCGCATCGGCATAGCGCTTCAGCCCCAACAGCACTTCGCCCTCCAGATTTTTTGCCAGAAAATGCTTCGGATTCCGAATCACAACCTGCTGAATCCGTTCCAGCGCCTGGTCAGTTCTGTTCATCAACAGGAGGCTGCGGGACATACCGATCAACGGTTCTGTCGCATCGGAATTGCGCTGCAACGACTGCTCGAAGGCCTGCACGCTCTCCTCCAACCTGTTCTCGCCCTGCAGCGCCACTCCCTGATAGTAGTAGCCGAGCGGACTGTCTGGATGGGATTCGCGTAGTCGTTCCGAAATTTTTAGCACCTCATCCCAACGTTGCTGCTTGGCGCGAATTCTGGCGATTATATTGTTTACCGCAAGGTTGTCGGGGACAAAGCGCAGCATCCTCTCCAATACGGTTACCGCATCATCCAGCTCTCCGGTATTCACCAGCAACTGCACCAACTCAACGTTCGCGGCGGCTTCCTGTGGACTCGCCTGGATGGCGCTTTCCAGGCTCTGGCGCGCCAGCGCTATCTCTTTTTTCAACAAGTGGGCTCTCGCCTTGAGACGGAGTGCCTTGACGTCACCGGGGTCGTCCTTGAGCAAAGTACGTAAATCCGCTATTCCCTTGTCGGATTCGTTGCTATCAATGGACAAGGCCGCCCTGATTAACAGCGCGTCCTTTTGTCTTGGGTTCTCTTTTAGAACCTCTTCGATCAAAACCCTGGCGGCATCCGCTTTGTTTTCGGATGCCAGTAGCCCCGCCATCTTGGTCTTGGCGGTTTCGGCATCGGGCGAGTCACCGGCATTATCGATAATCTGCTGGTAAATCTGCCTGGCCCCCTCGAGATTCTGGTGATTCAGGTAAATTTGCGCGAGATGAAGCTGCAGTTCATAGGTGTCGGGAGAGCTCGCGATGAACTCTTTCAACTGCGCTATACTCTGGTCTACTGAGCCCTCTTTTTCCAGGTAGTCGACCAGTGTCAGTTTAGCCTCGAAACTCTCGGGAATCGCCGTTACTGCTTCCCGCAGGACCTTTTCACCCTCGGCTTTATCGCCTTTCCTGACATGATAAGCCGCCAGACGGACCCGTCCCGCCAAGTCGTGCGGTTTCAGTTCGATCATTCGTTCCAAAGCATCGATCACACCCTTTGTGTTACCGGCTTTTTCATAAAGTCCGGCAAGCAGAATATAGAGTGAGACAGACTCCGGTTGCTTCTCTATCCCTTTTCGGGCCAGCTCGATGGCACCAGCGATATCACCCTTGTCGGCATAGAGCGCAGACAGCAGTGAAATTGCATCTGCGTTTCCGGAATCCACATCGACGGCGCTTTTTGCCTCCTGGATTGCGATATCCTTTTTCCCCAATCTGGCGTTGGCGAGTCCCTTCAACACCAGAGCACCAACATTATCCGGATCGTTTTTCAATACCGCGGCAGCCGACTCCAATGCCTTCTCGGGAGCACCGCTCAGCGCATACAGCCGTCCCAAATGGACCAGTGCCCCGGGATGCGTAGGATTCAGCTCGATGACCCGGGTGAACAACGCGTAGGCTTTGCGCCAATCCTGTTCATGCTCCTCTATCTGCCCGAACATGTAATAACCCTCGGCATCATTCGGATCGATCTGCAGAACGTTTTTGAATTCCAGGCGTGCCTTTACGTAATTACCCTGATTGTAAAGTTCCATTCCCCGCTCGAAGTACCTGGTTTTTCGATCCTCTTTATTGCCTCCGCAGGAGACCAGTAGCGAGACGGCAAATACACACGCGAGTATGCGCATGACGGGCAAATAACTAATCATTCCTTTAAATACTCCACCGCATTGAATGAGAACAACCGGTTGATTGTACACCAACCCCCGGTAATATCGGTTTTCCAGCACCATAGGTCACTGCGCTCAGTGGCTCCGTTCAAGCAGCGCCGCCACAGTTTTTGCCGCGTCATCTGCGATCTGACTTACCGTCGCTTCCAGCATATAGCAGGGGGAGGTGACCAGATTGTGCTCCTCGTCCACAACCACCGCGCCGTGGCCACTGCGCCTGTGCGTTCCACCCATTGTTTCAATTGCCGCCGCGGTGGCTTCATCTTCACCGATCGTGACGTTTGCGCCCGGAATAACTTTTGCGATAACCGCGGGAGAGATGCAGAGCGCTCCAATCGGCTTGCCTCTGCCCAGCATGGCCCGTACCGCAGCGACCACACCGTTATCGACTGAACAGTCGGCTCCTTCGAAGGCGAAGGTGGAGAGATTCTTCGCAGCCCCAAACCCTCCGGGAAAAATGATGGCATCGAACTCGTCCGCATCCAATTCGGACAGCGGCTTTATGTTGCCTCGTGCCAGCCTCGCCGATTCCACGAGAACGTTTCTGACTTCATCGGTTGCCTCTCCAGTCAGGTGATTTATCACATGATGTTGCAGGATATCGGGCGCGAAACACTGATATGCCGCCCCCTGCTGATCGATCGCCAGCAAAGTCAATACCGCTTCATGAATTTCGCTTCCATCGTAGACCCCTGAACCCGACAGCACCACCGCCACTCGTTTGCCCGTCATAGTTATCTCTCCTCATTGATCAAATGTTTGTGTCGGTCCAGAAACATCCGCTTCTATCTTCCCCGCTCAGGGTCGAAGCAGAAGTGCATAAACTTGGGGTGCAGGAGATGCCTGATAATGCACTTCGGCCACCCATCTCAAATTCTTAACCCCGGGTGGCGGATCGACTCCGACGCAAGCAGCGGTGGATCGACTGAGTGTTGCGACGGCATTGTTTCAGCAAAGGATCAGACACGCGGACTTCTCCCACATGGCTTTTTTGCTGATACGCAACGGAACCACATATCGTGCACCCTCGAACCAGGTTCGATTCAACCGTTGAAAGTTTAGCATAACCCTGGAAGTTAAAGATTTTTCCGTATGATTATCAGAGGCTTAATTTCTATACCGGCAAGAGGCACTGCACAGGTGCGAACCACCGGAGAGCAGTCAGCTAAAGATCATGGCGCAAATTCTCCCGGAATTGACCGGCAAGGCAACAGGCTGGACAAATCCTGTGCCCAGGTTTGCCGCCAATGCAGTGTCGGGCCGGTCGCCCGGCGTGACGGTCCTTGCGGTTGGCAAAGCGGATGCCGGACACCGTCATCACGATGGCAACCGCGGTACCCGATCGATTCAGGGATAGGTTGCATCACTCCTCCCGGAGCCGTCCGTCGGGATAGACAACCGGTAGCCCGAACAGCAGCCACAATTGCAGCCCGCCGCGATAATAGCGAATTTTGTCCGGAGGATAGCCCAGACTCAACATGCCCCGGATGGCAGCAGGGGACTGTCCGCACCAGGGCCCGTTGCACCATAGAACCGCAGTTTTTGCGCTGTTGAAATCCCAAGTCTCATCCTGCCAGCCAACCCCAAGCAGAGAGAGAGACTCGGCGAGCGTCAGATCGTCTGCGCCCTGCGCAGGATTCAGTGCTGTATAGGGGATGTTGAGCGATCCGGGAATCGTGCCCCGTTCATGCCAGTCGGGTGTGCGGGCATCAACCAGAATACCGGAACCATCCTTCAGGTCTGTCTGCATAAACTGAATCAATTCAATCTCACCGATCGTTTTGACTCCGCCCGCCACTTCCATCGGCTGAGCACAAAATGGTGGACAGGGGCGTGAAGTTCGCGCGAAATCCGGCGTAATCATCGCCTCCGTATCCTGGTTTCTGAGGATCGTTATCTGCCGCTCGCCATGTTTTACCGCGAACTTCCCGATACCGCGGGCTATTTCGACTTCCAGACACAGCGCGGCCCGCGAACAGAAGAGGTACAGCAATAAAAACAGCAATCCGTTTCGCAACATGCGTTGTCAACTCCCTACTGGAACATTTTTGACGACACCTAGAAAAATCAGCGCAGCAAGGGTGCATTCCAGGCACCGGAAATCCAGCCCAGGGTTGACGCGGCACCGGCGCCCAGTCGTTTTGCAAATCGTTCCAGAAGATCCTCGCTGGCGGTGAAATCCACGATATCCTCCGCCCCGATCACTTCACGCGCGACAAAACTGCTGCTGCCCAGACTGTCAGCAAGCCCGAGTTCGATACTCTCCTCCCCGGTCCAGAAAAGTCCGCTGAACAGCTCCTCGCTCTCCTTCAGACGCTCTCCCCGGCCGGCCTTAACCGCGTCGATGAACTGCCTGTGAATGCGAGCAAGAATTTTTTTCATGTGCACCACATCTTTGGGTTTGACTGGAGAAAAAGGATCAAAAACCGCTTTGTTTTCGCCAGCGGTCAGCAGACGGCGTTCCACCCCAAGCTTTTCCATGCTCCCGACGAATCCGAAGCCGTTCATCAACACGCCGATGGAGCCCACGACACTCGCCTTGTCGACATAGATTTTGTCGGCAGCGACCGCAATATAATAGCCGCCGGACGCGCACAGGTCGGTCACCACAGCATAGACCGGGATATCCGTATACTTCTTTTTAAGTCGATTTATCTCATCGTTGATGTATCCCGCCTGCACCGGGCTG
>JAGRGQ010000046.1:0-6391 GCA_020445405.1 Gammaproteobacteria bacterium
CGAAGACGTCACCGGACATATCGCCGATGCCGATAACCCTGAAATCCTGCCGCTGAATATCGACGCCCAACTCGCGAAAGTTTCTTTTCACCGATTCCCAGGCACCTTTTGCGGTAATGCCCATCTTCTTATGGTCATAACCGGCCGAACCGCCGGAGGCAAAAGCGTCACCCAGCCAGAACCGGTACTCCGCCGCCACGCCGTTGGCAATGTCGGAGAAGGTGGCGGTCCCTTTGTCCGCCGCTATTACCAGGTAGGTATCGTCGCCGTCGTACTTCACCACATTGTCGGGTGACACCACCTCAGTGCCGACCAGGTTGTCGGTAAGATCCAGCATGCCGCGCAGAAAAGTCCTGTAACATTCGATCACCGCGGCCATGGTCTTCTCCCTGCCCTCCTCCGCGGGCAACCGTTTGACGACAAATCCGCCTTTCGAACCAACAGGTACGATCACGGTATTCTTCACCGTCTGCGCCTTCATCAATCCCAACACCTCGGTGCGAAAATCCTCCATGCGATCGGACCAGCGCAGTCCGCCGCGAGCCACCTTGCCGCCCCGTAAATGAACACCCTCCATCTGCGCGGAAAAGACGAAAATCTCGAACATGGGCCGGGGCAGGGGCATGTTGCTGACCTGGCTGGGGTCGATCTTGAACGAGAGGTAGGATTTTGGTTTTCCGTCGGCCGCCGTCTGAAAGTAGTTGGTGCGCAGCGTGGACATTACCAGGTTGACGAAGCTGCGCAGAATTTTGTCCTCGTCCAGACTAGAGACCGACTCCAGCAGCGTTTCGATCTGGGTCAGGATCTTCTTCAGTTGCACCTCGCTGCGTTTCACTTTGGGATCGAACCTCAGTGTAAACAGCTCAATCATCGCCTTGACGATATCCGGATGCTGGGTAAGGCTTCTGATAACATATGAGCGGCTGTAGGGCGTCTTGATCTGTTGCAGATACTGACTGTAGGCGCGCAGTATGATGACCTGTCGCCAGGAGAGCCCGGCTGCCAGAATGAGCTGATTGAAACCGTCGTTATCCGCCGCGCCTTCCCATATCTTCTGAAAAGCCTCCTGAAACCTTGCGCTGGTCTGTTCGCTGAAATCCCCGATTTGCCTTGCGTAACGCATGGAGAAATCATGGATCCAGACTTCCCCCGCGGTGTCGCGTAAGTGGTAAGGGCGTTCACCGTACACACTGAGCCCCATATGCTCGAGAATGGGGATGGCTTCAAACAGGGGGATGGGTTGATGCAGTGAGTAGAGCCGGAAATGGGCCCGGTCCGAAGCCTCGGTGATCGGACGGTAGAAATGCATTCCCGGCATGTTGCTTTTGCGGGACTGTTCGATGCGTGCGATGTCAACCGCCGCGGTGCGCGGAAAAAAATCTTCGCGGTAGCCACCGGGAAAGGCGGATGCGTACTGTTTCAGATAGCGCGCGGTTTCGGCTTCGCCATACTTCTCCAACAGCTCCTCCCTGAGCTCATCCTGCCAGGTCTTGGAGGCTTCGATAATCTTGCGCTCGAGCTGGGTCGGGTCGTACTCCAACGGCGTATCGGGCGAAGTGTGTATGATGAAATGCAGGCGGGCCAGCGTCGATTCGGAGAACAGTGTGTTGAATTCCACCTCGCTGCCCTTGAGCTCAGCAACCATCACCTTCTGTATTCGCAGCCGCAGTTCACGGTTGTACTGCTCCCGCGGCAGATAGACGAGGATCGAGAAAAAGCGATTGAACGCGTCTTTGAACATGAACAGCCGCGTTTGATGTCGCTCCTGCAGTCCAAGTATCCCGAAAGAAATTTCCGCCAGCTTATCCACGGTGATCTGGAAAAGGTCGTTGCGGGGAAAAGTGACCAGAATCATCTGCAGTACCTTGCCGGAAAAACTGGCGGGAGCAATCCGCGACATACCGACAACCTCGGCCACTTTCGTCCGCAGCAGAGGTATATCCCTGGGCGGACTGCTGTATGCGGCAATGGTGAAAAGCCCGACTATGCAGAAAAGCCCGGTAATCTCGCCTTTGTCGTCATACCTTTTCACACCGATATAGTCCATGTAGGCCGGGCGATGCACTGTTGCTTTGACATTTGCCTTGGTGACCATCAGATGACCCGGAAAACCGGTATATCTGTCACTCACAACCGGTACCACGGATTGCGGGTCGTGACCTGAGCTGCCGGTATCACGAAACAGACCAAGCTTCGATTCATCGTCAACAGCCAGGCGCTGTTTGCCCTTTTCTGTGCGCAGATCGAATTCACAGTAGGCGAGAAAGGTAAAGTGATCCTCGACCGCCCATTCAAGAAAGGCGGTTGCCTCCACCAGCTCCTGCTTATCCACGGGCAGGGTCTCTGCGGCCATGCCTTCGGCGATTCCCAGGACCCGCTGTTTCATTGATTGCCAGTCGTGATTGGACAGCTCTACATCACGCAGTACCGAGCGCACCATCTGCTCGATCGACTCCAGCACCTGTGTGGATACCTGCTTCTCTATCTGAAAGCAGATCATCGACTCCGGTTTGCCCAGGCCGGTGGAAAGTTCGTGAATCGCGAGCAATTTATTCGATTGCTGCTCTCTTACCGTTCCCACCACCGGATGGATGGTCAGATGGATAGTGATACCGGCATGGTTCAATCCCATCGAGAGTGAATCCACGAGAAAGGACATATCATCGGTGACAATTTCAACGATGGTGTGCGGGCTTTGCCAGCCGTGCTCCTCGAAGCCTGGATTGTATACCCGAATTCGTGGGGTGCCGTCCCTGCACTCCCTGAGCAGTTGCCAGTGGGCAATCACGGCGCCGATCAGGTCCGTGGCACCGATGTTCTCCAGATCCGCCGGAGAGACGTGGCGGTAGTAGATATCCAGCAGCGTCCGCAGTTGGCAGTTCTCGATATCGCTGAAATCACAGCTGAATCGCTGTGAATACTCGGCGGCGAGATGCTGCCTCAACTGCGCCCCATTTTCACTTCTCATGCCTGTCACCCGGTGCTATTGAGCGATGCCGTCCGGAGAGTCCATCCACTTTTCCCTGAACCGGGAGAGGGTGATTCCGGATTTGTTAAAAAGTAGTCGTTACGCGGCGAATACGCCAGCTGGAACGCGCGCTGCGGAAACCCGCGGTGCGCGCCTGGACTTCAGCCACTCAAGCAAGCGTAAAGCGGCGCAAAACGCCGACACTCGATGCACCATTGCTGGCGCCCGGCAGCCGAAACAGAAGGTTCTCAGGCGTACTCGTCCAGGCCGAGAAGTTCGCTCATCCGGTTACGCTGATCGATTTCCGTTATCGAGCTGTAAGCCTGAACAGCCTGCTGACCGCGCATTGGAATCCGTTCGCCGGCAAGGCTCTGCTGACTGAACTGCCGGTCCCGGCGGTTGAGGTCCACCGACGCCATCGGGGCCGGCGCTAAGGGGGGTGGCGCCGGCACAACCCGCCGCCGCGGGTCTCCCGCGGACTCCGATACGGGTTCCGGCAGCCTGGTAATCTGTACGCGGGACTGCACCGGATAGTGGAGTATGTTCAGTGTCAGTTTCATGCCTGGTGGCGTAACGATTCGATATCACCGAAAGTCGTTGTGCAGAACGGATTCTGCGCCATATTTTAACTCCCGTCATTACCGGCGAATGAGGCTAATACTCCCTGCGTCCGGCAAAAGCGTGTAGCAGCGTACCACCGTCCACGTATTCCAGTTCCCCTCCGAGCGGAACACCATGCGCAATCCGCGTCACCCTGATGCCCCTGGCCCTGGCGATCCGGCCGATGTAATGTGCGGTCGCCTCGCCCTCCACCGTTGGATTCGTGGCAAGAATCAACTCTTCCACCGCACCCTCCAGCAAAAGCTTCTCCAACCGGTCCAGGCCGATCTCCGCGGGACCTATACCGTCCAGCGGCGACAGTCGGCCGCCCAGCACGAAATAACGGCCTTCATAGTTGGTTGCCTGTTCCAATGCCGTCACTTCGGCCGGCGTTTCCACAACACAGATCTGGCTCGCGTTTCTGCGTGGACTGGCGCAGAGTGGGCACAACTCGGATTCGCTCAAAGTCCGGCAACGTTCACAGTGTCCCACCCGCTCCATCGCATCAACCAGAATACGCGCCAGGTGGAGGCCGCCTTCCCGATTGCGTTCGAGCAGATAAAACGCCATTCTCTGGGCGGATTTCGGCCCTACACCCGGCAGACAGCGGAGCGCCTCCATGAGCTGATCCAACAACGGTTTTTCGGACACGACGGGCTAGAACGGGAGTTTCATGCCCGGGGGAAGCCCCATACCGGCGGTCAGTCCCGACATACTCTCCTGGGTCTTTTCTGCGATCCGGTGCACCACGTCGTTGATCGCCGCCGCGACCAGGTCCTCCAGCATCTCCTTGTCGTCGCTCATCAGGCTCTCATCTATCTCTATCCGGCGCACCTCGTGCCTGCCGTTCATGGTCACTTTTACCAGTCCCCCGCCCGACTCGCCGGTAACCTCCTCCCGCGCCAGCTGTTCCTGAGCCTTCTGCAGATCCGCCTGCATTTTCTGGGCTTGTTTCATCAGGTTTCCAATTGCGCCTTTCATCTCTCTATCCTCTGCCAATTCAACAATATTCTATTCGTCGACAAGCCGTACCGAGCCCGGCACGATGCGCGCGGTAAAGCGCTCCTTCATCGCCAGGACCAGCGGATCATTCTCCATACGCGCCTCAGCATTTTGCTGCCGCTCCTGTCTCACTCTGGCCTGGGTTTGGGCCGGTGTGGGCTGGGCCGCATCGCTGAGATCGGCGATGCTTATCTGCAGGTGGATACCGCCTTCCGTCAGGTTCTCCAGCGCTTTGCGCAATCGCTGCTCACTGCTCGCAACGAGCATCTGCCGGTGGCTGGCGTCCAGCCTGAGCTTCAGAAGCTTACCGTCCCAGGCTTCGAAAACACAATTATTGGCCAGTTGTCGCGCGATTCCTCCAAGCTCGAGCGATCCGACCACTTTATGCCACTGACTTAAATCAACATGCACGTGTGTGGCGGATTCGTCGGATCCGGTCTGCTGCGGTGTATCCGCGACCGCTGTGGCGGAGCGATTCTCGGCATTACGTTTTCCATCGACACCGGCCGCGCGACCCGTTGAGTCCCGCGTGCCTGCACGATCCGGCCGAAACGCCAGCATGCGCAGCAGAACCATTTCGAAACCCATTCTCGGATCAGGCGCCAACGGCAGATCCCGCTGTCCTATCAGTCCAATCTGATAGAACAGCTGTGCGTCGGCGGGAGCCAATTGAGACGCCAGCCGGGATACCCGCTCCCTGTCTCCGCTACTGTCATCCAATATCTCAGGAACCGCCTGAACCAGTGCCACGCGGTGCAGCAGTGCAAGCAGCTCCTGCAGCACGCCGCCGAAATCGGGCGCGAGCTCCGCCATTTCCGCCACCCGGGCCATCACGCCCTGTGCATCCGCATCGGCCAGCAGCTGCAGCAGATCGTGAATCCACTCCTGGGCGATGGTGCCGAGCATGGCGCGCACGTCAGTCTCCAGCACCTTGCCGCCGCCGAAGGCAATCGCCTGATCCATCAGACTCAAGGCGTCGCGCATGCTACCGTCCGCGCCTCTGGACAACAGCCCCAGCGCCGGAAGCTCGTACGCCAGCCCCTCTTTTTTAAGAATGGATTCGAGATAGTCGCGGATCTGCTCGAACGGCAGCCGCTTGAGATTGAACTGCAGGCAGCGGGAAAGTACAGTGACCGGAACCTTCTGCGGATCCGTCGTGGCGAGAATGAACTTTACATGTGGCGGAGGTTCTTCCAGCGTCTTCAACAGCGCATTGAAACTTCCGCCGGAAAACATGTGTACTTCATCGATCAGGTAGACTTTGTAACGGCCCCGCACCGGCGCATAAGGGACATTGTCGAGCAGTTCCCGGGTCTGGTCCACTTTGGTCCGGGATGCGGCGTCAACTTCCAGCAGATCGATGAAACGACCCTCATCCACCTCCCGGCATATCGAGCATTGTCCGCACGGCGTGGAGCTGACGCCCGTTTCACAATTGAGCGATTTGGCAAATATACGCGCCAGCGTGGTCTTACCGACACCCCGGGTACCGGTGAACAGATAGGCGTGATGCAGGCGGTCATTGTCCAGTGCATTGCTGAGCGCACGCACCACGTGCTCTTGACCGACCAGTTCGCTGAAGATGCGGGGACGCCATTTTCTTGCCAGAACCTGGTAACTCATGGGGGCGGATGATTCCAAAATTCAGAGGATTGACATTCTAACCCTCCCAAGGTCGGGTGCCTAGTGAGTGTGGCGTCAGCACAATCCCTCTGAATCACCCGTCCCGGTAATGCCGCGCCTGGACCCGGCTTTTTTTATTATTTAGATTAAATATATATTGTATCTAATTGTTAGATAAATATTTTAATTGATTCTGAC
>JAGRGQ010000046.1:6401-29246 GCA_020445405.1 Gammaproteobacteria bacterium
GATGGCGGATGAAGACACGGCAAACCGGTCGGGCAAAGATGATCATACTGCTTTTCCGACCACTCCTTACTATCGATCGAATAAAATCATAATCATGGACTTGCCACACTATCTGCATAATCCGATAGAATTTCAGCGGCCGGCAGAGAAGGTAGCGGCGTCCGGTACCTGGCAATAAATCAGCACCGCGACGCCGGCACTTTCCGTTACGTCGTCTCCAAACACCGGATCCACGTTTCGGGTGCCTTCAAATATTGGGTACAGAAAGTGTTGCTCCGGATTTCAACCTTCCAGCCCCGCCCCGGATTCTTCCAGCTCATCCTTTTCTCTATGTTTGGGTTCCGTAACGCCACCGTAAAGGTTCTTGTTGCCCGCTTGCGAACCAGATTGGAATTGTCTTCGTAGTTCCCGGCCATGAGGTCACCCGCCATCTGCAATGTACAAAACAATCATGCAACCTTGACGGCTGACCCGCCTCTTACTTAACGGGTTTCGTTCCGAAAACGGCCATAACACACAAATCAGGCAATTGCTTGGGAATGAACTTTGTAACTGGGAAGGGCGTTCCGGATACCCGGAGGGAATCAGCCGGTATGTCCCGGAATCCCGCAGTGTCCGGGGAACAATGTGAATATCCAGTGGCGTTGGCGGCGGCCCGAATCCGCCACACCCCGGCACACGAGTTGACTGCTGCGGCTGCTCCCTTCCAGGCCTGACCGGGTTCACAGTTTTTCGTTGCGAGGGGACCGATCCGGGCCACCATAACGCGGTATGCAGCTTTGAGGAATCGCTGTCGTCCCTTTTTTAAAGGCTTATCCCCGCAGCATCACGACAGAACTGAGTTTATCCGCTGCCGGGTTGCGGGGTGATTATGGAGGCCAGCCGCCAGCCGGTCAACCGGGAGCAAGATTGCGGGTCAGAAAACGATCCAGCTCGTTGGCGAAAGCGTGCCTGTCCCCCTGACTCAATCGGGCAGGTCCCCCGATCTGTTCACCGCCGCCTCTCAACTCTTCCATCAGGTTACGCATGGCCAGACGCTGTCTGATGTTGTCGTCGCTATAGAATTCACCCCGGGGATTAAGCGCATAGCCCCGCTTCTCAATGACCATGGCGGCGAGGGGAATATCGGCGGTAATGGCCAGATCGCCGGCCCGCATCTGTTTCACGATATGATTGTCCGCCACATCGAACCCGGTCGCCACTCTGACGCTTGTGATATATCTGGACGGGGGAACATTCAGCAACCGATTCGCAACCAATGTCAGCATAACCCGTCTACGCTCCGCAGCCCGGAACAGAATCTCCTTGATGACATTGGGACAGGCGTCCGCATCGACCCATATCTGCATTGCATCTTCCCAAACCGCTGTCGTGGCCAAACTTCTGCAAAGAACAGAATAGAATATTATAATAAACACCGCATATCCGATATCCTTGACCTCTATAACGGATGCGGTCATTCTCCCTCTGATTTCAGGTACCCCCATGTTTGTTGAAGAAGCTTCTCCCCTCGGTTTCAGGGATCTGGGACTCTCCGATCCTTTGTTAAAAGCGTTGGACGACGTTGGTTACGAAACACCTTCGCCGATTCAGGCGTTGACCATCCCACCGCTGTTGGAAGGTCATGATCTGGTGGGTCAGGCACAGACCGGTACAGGAAAGACCGCGGCTTTTGCGCTGCCACTGCTGACAAAAATCGATGTCCGGAAGAACATCCCACAGCTGCTGGTGCTGACGCCTACCCGAGAGCTTGCAATTCAGGTGGCCGAGGCTTTTCAGCGGTATGCGAAACATATTCAGGGTTTCCATGTAGTACCCATCTACGGGGGGCAGGACTACGGCAGTCAGTTGCGCCAGCTCAAACGCGGTGTCCATGTCGTAGTGGGAACACCGGGGCGCGTGATGGACCATATGCGGCGCGGAACGCTGAATCTCGCGGGATTGCACGGTCTGGTGCTCGACGAAGCAGACGAAATGCTGCGCATGGGCTTTATCGATGACGTGCAATGGATCCTGGAACAGACACCCGCGGAGAGGCAAATAGCGCTTTTTTCCGCCACGATGCCTGAGATCATACGCAAAATCGCCAGACAGTATCTGCGCGAACCAAGAGAGATCAGTATCAGGGTTCGATCCGCGACGGCAGAAACGATACGCCAGAAATTCTGGATGGTCAGCGGCTTACACAAGCTGGACGCCCTGACCCGCATCCTCGAGGCGGAGGCCTTCGATGGCATGCTGGTATTTGTCCGCACCAAGCTCGCCACGCAGGAGCTGGCGGAAAAACTGCAGGCCAGAGGCTTCTCCTCCGCCGCGCTGAACGGCGACATATCGCAACAGCAACGGGAGAGAACGCTGGCCCGGTTGAAGCAGGGCACATTGGATATTCTGGTGGCAACCGACGTGGCCGCGCGGGGGCTGGATGTGGAACGAATCAGCCATGTGGTCAACTACGACATACCCACAGATACCGAATCGTATATTCATCGCATCGGCCGTACCGGCAGAATGGGACGGGAGGGCAATGCAATCCTGTTCGTTTCGCCGCGCGAGAAACATTTGCTGAGAAACATCGAACGGGCTGTTGGCCGGGAAATTCCGCCAATGGAGCTTCCGTCCACCGCTGTAATCAATGACCGGCGGGTTGCTGCGTTCAAGCAGCGAATCACCGATGCGCTGGCAACCGAGGAGTTGGAGATGTTCCGGCAATTGATTGAACAGTACCAGCGGGAACACAACATCCCGGCGATTGAAATCGCCGCCGGGCTCGCAAAAATGGCGCAGGGTGAGACGCCGCTTCTGCTGCATCAGCCGGCACACCGAGCGGAAAAAAAGCCGGAACGTTCACCCCGATCAACGCATAAAACCACGGCTGCAGGGTCCGGCATCGAGCACCAGGTCCCGACAAAACAGAAAACCAAACCAGCGTTCAGCGATCGTCCGGCCGAAGGCATGGAGCGATACCGACTGGAGGTGGGCGAGACGCACGGCGTAAAAGCAGGCAATATTGTCGGCGCAATTGCCAACGAAGCGGGTCTGGAAGGGCAGTACATCAGTCAACTGCAGATCCATGCCGATTACAGCACCGTGGATCTGCCCGAGGGCATGCCGAAAGAGATTTTCAGAACACTGCAAAGCACTTGGGTTGCGGGTCGCCGACTCAATATCAGCCGACTGGGCGGGCCCGCCACGCCCGATCGCGGAAAACAGCCGCGCAAACGAAAGAGCCGGCCTGCCAGAGTGAAAACCCAGTAGTTGAAAATTGGATCTCAACGCAGTTCAGTCCAACATTTTTTCAGCCATTGGCATATTGGATTGGCCGGAAAAAGCAGCGCAGCGTGATAAAGCGATGCGGACCGGAAGATTATGAGACAACGGCGCATATCCCATTCTGCAGCGAAGAGACTGGTTCTGTTTATCGTTGGAGTCGCGGTCTTCTACGGCAGTTATTACCTGGGCAGCCGGCATGCGCCGATGGTGCCCAGGTTTCTCAATTTCAGGGCACTGGAAAAACCGCAGGCCTTGGCAAACCTGTCGCTGCGCGACCATTACGGCAACCCGTTTGACGCACAACGCCTGACCGGCCACTGGAATCTCGTCATATTCGGTTATACCGGGGCGGTGAATAGCGTCCGCGACAGATTGATCCTTATCACGCATGTCAAGAACCGGCTGGCCGCCCTTCCTCATCTGCAGCAAATCACCAGGGGCCTGCTTGTCACCGTCGCCCCTGACACCGACAAACCTGCAGTGTTAAACTCCCTGATGTCCCGTTTCAGTCCGGATTTTCTGGCACTGACCGGGTCGCCGGAAGAGATTCGGTCACTCGCCCGCTCGCTGGGCATCATCATCAGACACTCAGCCACCGCGGACAGCAAGGATTTCCGCATAGAACACAGCAGCAGCATTGCATTGATCGACCCCGATGCCAATCTTATCGGCCTGTTTACCGGCGTCGTGGATGCGGCTAGTATCGCTGCAGACATAAAACAGTTAGCATTTGGCGAAGCAGAATGAATCAGCAGAATCACGATAGCGCGGAATACATGGGTCTTGCCGACAGGCTGTTTGCCCTGATACTGCTGGTTCTTCCCCACCACTTGCTCTCGTCGCTGATGTACGTACTGACCCGCAGCGAATGGCCTCCGCTGAAGCGGCTGCTGATCCGTGCGGCGATTCGCGTCTATCGGGTGGATATGGAAATTGCGCAGGAACCGGATGCGGAAAAATATCCCAGCTTCAACGCTTTTTTTACCAGGGCGTTGAAAACCGAAGCACGGCCGCTAAGCGGCAACAATACCGCGGTAGTCTCGCCGGTGGATGGTTCTGTCAGCCAGGCCCAGACGATAAAAAACGGATTGCTGTTTCAGGCCAAAGGGCAATTTTACTCACTGGAGGAACTGCTGGGTGGCGACAGGCAATGGGCAAAAAAATTTGAGGATGGAAGTTTCGCCACGATCTACCTCTCTCCCAGAGACTACCACCGTATTCACATGCCGCTTACCGGCCGGCTGCAAAAAATGGCGCATGTTCCGGGACGACTGTTCAGCGTAAACAACGCCTGTGCCCGCGCCATTCCCCGCCTCTTCGCCCGCAATGAAAGGGTTGTTAACCTGTTCGAGACCGAAGCCGGTCCGATGGCTGTCATTATGGTCGGTGCAATATTCGTCGCCAGTATGGATACGGTCTGGTCGGGTTGCGTAGCGCCGAGATCGCGCAGCGTAACCGATTGGAACTACAGCGGGTCGCCACCCGATGCCGTTGAACTGGAAAAAGGCGCGGAAATGGGCCGATTCAACATGGGTTCCACGGTCATCCTGCTGTTTGCGAAAAACGCGGTCCGCTGGAGCCAGTCTCTGCAGGCCGGCGTGGATGTATGCATGGGTGAAGAGATCGGAACGCTGGAAAAAACCGCTTCCCATTGAACCGCTGAAGCTGAGGGACCACAACAGTCAATTGGTCGGGCGCCCTGAGCAAGAAAGGGATTGGCGCTGTGGATACCGCCTGCAGGGATACAATCAAAGTATCGCAGGCGCGGACAGGTCAACCAGCGTTTGTTTGCGCCCGGTGGTCAGGCCCGCGCGATGGGAAATGATAGTACCTGCTCGATATGTTCGGCTCCGGCAATGCGCATCAACAGTCGGTCTATACCCAGCGCGACGCCCGAGCACTCGGGCAGTCCGGTCTCCAACGCTGCGAGCAAGCGTTCGTCCGCAGGCGGTACGGGCCGGTTAAGTCGGCGTCTTTTTTCCAGGTCCTGCAGAAAACGCCGCTTCTGCTCCCGTGCGTCAGCCAGTTCGTGGAATCCATTCGCCAGTTCCACGCCGTCCAGATAGAGTTCAAATCGTTCCGCCAACGGCACTGTTCCAGGCCTTATTCGGGCCAGGGACGCCTGACTGGCGGGAAAATCGTAGACCAGCAGAATTCCAGGACCCATCTCCGGTTCAATGCAATGGGTGAGCAGCAGATCGAGCCAGGTATCGGAATCGGTTATGCGCAGTCCATCGACATTCGTTATGCCTCTCTCGAGCGCACAGCCGCGCAGCGCGGCCATTGACGCATTGTGCGGATCAATCCCCAGGTGCAGCTGGAATAACTCCTTGTAACTCATGCGGGTATCTGAAAGCGGCCTGGCAACGACACGATGCACCAGCGCCGACACCTCATCCATCAACCGATGGTGATCGTAGCCCGGTCTATACCACTCCAGCAGGGTAAATTCGGGATTGTGATACCGACCCGCTTCGCCATCCCTGAAAACTTTGCAGATCTGATATATGGGTCCGCTGCCCGCAGCCAGCAGGCGCTTCATTGCGAACTCGGGAGATGTGTGCAGGTAGAGCGGCAATCCCGTCGGCGCGCCTGGACCTGTATACCGGGTAGTCAGACTATCGAGTGCCGGATCTGTGGCCGCGGCGGAGGAGCAGGCCGGGGTCTCGACCTCGGTCAGCCCACGCTCTCCCAGAAATGCGCGGATTGCGGAAAGCAGCTGCGAACGAAGCAGCAGATTCTCAAAAGATGCCGTCGGGCGCCACTCCAGGGACAGAAGTTTATCCCTCCTTTGCCCGGGAAACGTACTCACCCTTGCGGGTATCGACCTTGATCATCTCTCCGGTTTGAACAAACAGCGGTACGCGCACCACGGCGCCGGTTTCCAGCGTGGCCGGCTTTCCCCCGCCACCTGAAGTGTCCCCCTTCAGTCCCGGATCGGTTTCGGTTATTGTCAACACCACAAAGTTAGGCGCGTCAACGCTCAGTGGGCTCCCGTTCCAGAGAGTAACCATGCAGACATCCTGATCTTTCAACCACTTCTGACTTTCGCCAACCGCATTTACATCGGCGCTGAACTGCTCGAAGCTCTGCTGGTCCATAAAATGCCAAAACTCGCCATCGTTATAGAGGTACTGAAGTTCAACCTCCATCACATCAGCCGCCTCCAGCGTTTCCCCGGACCTGAACGTGCGCTCTATGACCCGGCCTGTCTTCAGATTTCGGATCTTGACCCTGTTGAAAGCCTGCCCTTTTCCCGGTTTGACAAACTCATTTTCGATTATCGAACAGGGGTCTCCATCCAGCATCACTTTGAGGCCGCCCTTAAACTCGTTGGTACTGTAACTCGCCATATCTCTCTCACCACACTAACGTTCAGGAAACGTCCATGATACATCGAACCGACCCGGCATTGCAGGCCCTCTCCTGGCAACGCCAGCTGGCAGACGCAATTTCCGATCCCGCTGAGCTGCTGCGCTATCTGGAAATCGATAAGCATCTGCTGCCGGCAACGGCGGCGTCCCAGCAAAAGTTCAGCCTGCGGGTTCCCCGCTGGTTCGCCGGCCGGATGGAGAAGGGCAATCCAAATGACCCCCTGTTGCGCCAGGTTCTTCCGCTGCAGGAAGAGTCTATTTCAAAGGCGGGTTTTGTACTGGATCCGGTATCCGACCTTACGCAGTCGCCGGTACCCGGTTTACTGCATAAATACCGGGGACGCGCGCTGCTGATCGCAACCGGCGCCTGCGGAATCAACTGCCGCTACTGTTTCCGCCGGCACTATCCGTACGCCGATGCCACCGCAGGCCGGGAGGGATT
This sequence comes from Gammaproteobacteria bacterium, assembly GCA_020445405.1. Lineage (GTDB taxonomy): Bacteria > Pseudomonadota > Gammaproteobacteria > Chromatiales > Chromatiaceae > HKST-UBA178. Next base: position 13,488 of record JAGRGQ010000046.1, read on the forward strand.
GTCTGCCGCGGTCGCCTATCTGGAACAGGCGGCGGATATCAGTGAGGTTATTCTGAGCGGAGGCGATCCGCTCATGCTGCCGGACCATCGTCTGGCTGAACTGACATACAGGCTGGAGGCGATTCCACACATACGTCGGCTTCGCATCCACACCAGGTTGCCGGTGGTTCTGCCTGATCGGGTAACCCCGGAATTAATCGACTTGCTGGCAGCTACAAGAATGCAGCCGATCGTGGTGCTGCATGCCAATCACTCCAGGGAGCTGTGCCACGAACACAGACTTACCATTGCCCCGCTCAGAGAGAGCGGGGTCACACTGCTTAACCAATCGGTTCTGTTAAAAGGGGTGAACGACGATGCGCGCATCCTTTGTGAACTGAGCGAGAAGCTGTTTTCGCTGGGAGTGCTCCCCTACTATCTGCATCAGCTGGACAGGGTGGCGGGTGCGGCGCACTTCGAAGTGACGGATGCGGTCGCGCTGGACCTGCACCGGAAGATGCGCGCAAGCTTACCCGGATATCTGGTTCCCAGGCTGGTGCGGGAAGAGGCCGGCGCGGCGTCGAAAATCCCCCTGGGATGAACCGAATTAAAGGCGCCAGAGAGTTTGCCGACAGATTAACAAATATGAAGAAACAACCTTACAATCAATCACCTGCTATAGTAGCATGTGGATCCACTTTAGAGATTGAACCAGGTTATTGTTCCCGACCTGAAGAAGTATGGATCTAGCGCCGATACACTCTGTACAGCCATATTGAACCAATAGGACTACGCATCTCTCCGATGGAGAAACAAGATATATTCCGACTCGATATCCCAGAGCGCACACCGCCGCCGCCGGATTCGCTTCTTCGAGATCCGAAAGAGGTGGAGCGTTGGATATCCGGATTGCCGATGGCAAATATCGGGGAGACCTCACGCCAGATTTTCAAGACCCTGGTAGAGCTGAATCGGGTCGAGATACCCATCCTTCCAAGAATCAAAACCACAGAACTGTTTCGGGTTCCGATCGGGTACATCACCAGAAACCTGAGGAAATACTATCACGACAACACATTCCCCCTGACCGCCAAGAATCGGAAAATCGCGGTATTGAATCGGGAGTTGTATATCGAACTCGCGACGGCATACAAAATAATAATTCACGATATGGTCATCGGAGAGGATAAAAAGCCGGATCGGAAACTGCTGGTAATCGCAATGCAGAGAGCCATGAGCTGCCTCCTGCGTGTGCTTTATCAGTCGGTGATTGTATATGATCCATTCCCGGGAAATACCTGGAGGGAACTGCATAAACTATACGCTTACGCTGAATCCAATCAACTTCAGGATCTGCCGGTAAAGGATGATCAGCAGAAGCTGGCGCAAAGCAGTATCAAGGACATTTTCATTCAGGCACTGTTATTCGCGATAATCTCCCCCTACCGGCTCAGGCAACGCGAGATCGAACAGTGTTATGGGATGCTGCCGGAATGGGCCGGAAAGGTCAGACTGGGAATACCCGATCAAATGTCGTCCTCACCGACACTTTTCATCGCCAGACTGAATTCCAATGCCGCTCCCCTTCATATTGAATTGCAGAATTCACCGATCGACAAACACTGCAGACAACTCAATACCGGGGGACTGGTCTCTCTGCTGCAGGATACGATAAATGAATCGTCCGGTGATGAGAGCCGTGACAGTCCGATCGAGAAGGAAGACCGGTTGCCACAGCAACTGATGGAAAAGCTGATACAGGTTCTGAGTACCGCACAGAAGCGAAAGTACGTGCGTACGAACCTGAACTTTGAACTGAATCTGGCTGTGGGACTGTCCGATATTCACACGCTGCTGATGCAGACACCCACCGTTACCGAGACGGCAGAAACCCCGGTACTGGAGAACGAGGATATCGACTGGTTCAGTCCACGGGAAAAGCTGCCGCTGATAAACTCCCCGACTACTGTTGTTCATAATATCCCGGACCTGCAACTGGATAATTTGGACAGTCCCATTCTGGGAGAGACGATCTACGCCACCGGCATCCAGGGAACGGGCGACGATCCGAGTTCGCTGCCTCAGTGGGTCAAGGTCTCGAACAGCGGGCCGACAGAACCCTTCTCCTGTACAACCGACAACGAAAGCGCCTGGGGGTACTGCGTTCTGTGGCCGGGACCTAACACTCCGAAAATCAGAGTTGGCGAAGTGCTCGGAATACATCTGTCTGCAAACGAAGGCAACGAGTTTCGTATCGGCGTAAGCCGCTGGCTCAGGAATATCCCTGGACATTCGCTGCAGGTGGGCCTGGAGATTATCGGGCTTACCTCAGATGCGGTAACCGCTAAAAAATCGGGCGCTTCAAACAAGCCGGAATCCGCCGCAAAATGCATTCTATTGCCTGACAACCAATCCACTGGCAAGTTGCCTACGCTGCTGACGCCCGCGCTTCCATTCAACTCCGGCGACAGGGTGATACTGAATAACGGCGGCAGTGAATCGGAGGTGATATTGAGCAGGCTGATGGAGTCCACCGGTGCCTTCTCCCAGTTTCAGTATAAATCCATTAAAGAGGGTTCGCAGGAACGGAGTAAAGACAGTCGGGATCGGGATCCTGATTCGGACTTTGACAGTATATGGACGACGATTTAGCGGTAGCTGATGCTTGTGCGAAGTAGATTACCGTTGCAGCTCATCAATCAAAAGTGCAGGAATGCCACCCTTCCGCTCCTTTGGAACAAGATATGACTAACATGGACCGCGCGATTGAACTTCTGATTGTCGACAGTTCGTTTGATTCGGCGGAGGGTCAAATCAGCACATTGCGCAATGCAGGTATGGCGATACATCCAGTACGTGTCAACACCGAGGCGGATATTGTTGCCGCACTGAATTCGGGGGCATACGATATCGTTCTGTGTTCAGCGGATGTCGAAAAATCCGAATTTGACAGAAATATCGACCTTTGCTTCAAATCTAACGCTGATGCAGCTCTGATCATCATGTACAAGGATCAGGAACCTGACCCGCTTCTGAATGCGCTGCGACTTGGTGCCAGGGATGTGGTATCCATCAACGATCCGGAGCACTTACAGCTGGTCGTGAAAAGGGAATTCGGCGATCTTTTGATCAAGCGTGAACTGGACGACACCCGGAGGCGATTGCGTGAAGCGGAAACCAGGTGCAGCACGCTGGTGGAGCATTCGCGTGACGCCATCGCCTACATCCATGAAGGGATGCATGTACTCGCCAACCCGGTCTACCTGCAGATGTTCGGATACATAGAAATGGAGGAACTGGAAGGTCTTCCGATCCTCGACATGATAGCGCCTGAAGATCTGCCCAAGTTCAAAAAATTTCTGCGTACGGCCGAATCCTCGCAGGGTGATCTGGAGATCAATTGTCAAAACAGCGCAGGGGAGCCTTTTAAAGCGACGCTGGAGTTTTCCCCCGCGTCCATTGACGGCGAGCCATGCACCCAGATAATCATCAGGGACAGTGCGCCAGACAAGCAGTTGCAGCAAAAAATCGAACAGATACGCAGCCATGATCCACAGACCGGATTGTACAACCGGCAGTTTTTTACCGGCCATCTGGACCGAATCATTTCCAGCGGCGAATCCGCCGCTAAACCGTTGGCGCTTTTGTACATCACTATCGATGAATTTCAGAAGATTCGATCTGATGTAGGCATAGGCGCAAGCGACTCCCTGTTGCTGGAGTTTGCCAACCTGCTTCGGGGTGAATTAGGCGAAACCGGCTTACTGGCCCGATTCGGAGACCACAGCTTTACCATCCTGCAGGAGGCGACAAACGATCAGGCTTCAAACCTGGCCGGTCAGTTGCACAAGTCAGTCGCAGCGCATCTTTTCCGGTCTGACAAGGATCTGATAGAGCCCCGCTGTAATATTGGAATCTCGTTGCTTACCGGAAACATCCCAAACAGCCAGGAGTTCATCAACAACGCATACAGTGCCTGTGGAGCGGCCCGCACCGGAGACAACCAGGGCACGGCATTCTATGACGCGGAGGAGATGCAGGCGGAATTTGGCGGAGAAGCCAATGAAACCCGACTGAACGAACTGATCCAGGGCGCTCTGGAAAATGATGGTTTCAAACTGGTATTCCAGCCGGTCGTGAGTCTTCAGGGAGAGAGCCGTGAGTTCTATGCCGTTCTCACCCGCCTGTTGGATACCAATGGCGATGAGATCCTGCCGAACCATTTTATGGGTGCGGCTTCGCAGAACGGCCAGATGGCGCTGGTCGACCGCTGGGTGATAAAACACGCCATTCAGGAACTGGTCTCGCAGCGTGAGAAGGGCCAGAAAGTGCAGTTTTTCGTCACGCTCTCCCTCGAGTCACTGGAAGACAAAGAGACGCTGCTCTGGATATGTGACTGTCTCAGGGATCAAAGGGCAAAGGGCGCCTGGCTGATATTTCAGCTGAGGGAGGCGGATCTGCGCAGTCACATGACCGAAGCCAGGGCGCTGCTGGATGGCCTGAAGAAAATCAAATGTCAGATCGCGATCGATCGTTACGGCGTGCTTTCAAAATCCGATACATTGCTGAAGCATCTGCCTGTTGATTACGTCAAATTCGATCCCACGTTGGTGGACGGGATCGCGGGGAATCAGGCTTTACAGGACACTCTGGTCAAACTGAACACGGAGACCCAGAGCCACGGCGTCAAAACCATCGTCATGGGGGTGGAGGATGCCAACAGTCTGGCGGTTTTGTGGACCATCGGCGTAAATTATATTCAAGGCTACTTTCTACAAGAGCCCTCCGACAGCATCTCGTACGAATTTACCGGTACCTGAGCGTTCCGCGATTCGACACTTATCAGCAGGTATGCAGTCGACCGGCCGCTACTCCCGCGCTGCTGCACATTACCACGGCATAAAGGTGTTAAGAAACGACATGGGCCGGGATACGTTTTTATTTATATTGGCCATATCGTTGCGCATGTTATAAGTAGTTTGGGTGATAGAGTTTATTGCCCGGTCCATTGAATCCATCGTCTGATCCATTGAATCGATGCTGGTCAGCATTGGCTCCAACGTACTGATTTTATTACTGATATCCCCCATGTTATTCGCGATGACCCTGACATTTGCAGTCAAATGGTTCATATTGTCTGTAACCGCCTGAAAGTTGCTCGCCATTACCGTCATATTCGAGTCAACGCTTATCGCAAGATAATGAATGTCACGGGTAAGATTGTAGATCAGAAAAAAGCCATACCCGGCCAACAGAATGAAACCGAAGAGAGAGGGATAGACAATCAACTCCCAGCGACGGGCGCTGGTTTCGAACGCTTGTGAAAGCCTTTCAAAAGACCTGTCTGCCTTGTCATCGTTAATATCTTTGACCTGAGCCGTTTGCGTAGTTGATGTGTTTTCGGTCATAGCGAGTCAACCTGCGGTGCCTGTGTCGGCCAAGTGTACCATAGACGTTCCGCTGCACAACTCAGGCTGTTGCCGACATATACCTGATAAGCGACTGTTATGAATAGTTATTTAACCATTTACAAGCTCAGGATACAGTTTGACGCAAAGCGCAATGAACTCATCCGCTCCCTTTGAATTGGCATTGAGTTCGAATACTGCAAGACCCTCGCTGAACGAGCGCCTGAAAATCGTCCGCTGGGACAGACGCGGCTTTAAGAATTTGATACCGGGAAGCGATACCAATGCCGCCGCCGCTTCATCCGTTTCCCTCACCGCATGGTGAGTGTCACCCCGGTTGATAAACCCCAGTATTTCCACATTTCTGGATGGATTGAGCGAATTCGCAAACTGGATAAAGCGTTGAGTCGACCAGATATCCGCCTGCGATGGGGGAACCGGAACAATGATCCGGTCCGCCATGGTCAATGCCTTCTTCATCGTTTCCAGATCCGCGGTTCCGATATCTATCAGCACCTCATCCGCCTTCTTCAGCTTCTGACTATCCAGTTGCTGTTTTCCCTTCACCGGGACGTGAGGGTTATAGCCCTCCTCCTCACGCACTTCGGCAACATCCCTCAGCGTTGCCTGAGGATCCAGGTCGATAACCTGGACGTCGCATTCGGCGCGAATCAACCAGACTGCCAGATTGAATGTAACCGTGCTTTTACCTGATCCCCCTTTCAAACTGCCAACGACCGTTATCATGCAACCACCTCATTTAACCGGTTGTGTCGTCTACGATCGGTTTTAATCCGTCGTCCTGTATAAAACTTACCGGATCGAGTACCGAATGTTTATATAGGTCGACTGCATCTGCAGAATCTGTAAGGCTGTTAGGCATCGAGCGCAATCCGGATGCCGGGAACCGTTTCAGTTCTTCCGGGTGATAACCCTTTATCGCCGGACCAGAGGATGCCGCAATGTGCGGGGACAACTGCCGGAATGTGGTCGGAAACTGCCGACTCAGACGGTTGTCCGGCCGGAAACGATAGCCGGCGGTCGGCGAAGGTGCCGGACGAGCCGGTATTCCTTCGGGAACCCGATAGCGCATATCCATGACCCCGACCGCCTCCTGGATTTCGGCCAACCGGCTGTCCGGCCTGAACCGATACTGCTGCAGCGCACCCGCACTGCGGGCAAAACCGGCATTCGACAGTGGACGGAAATTGACGAAACGAGCAGGCGTGAATGCCACCCGCTGCCGGCTACTTCCATTGGGGAAAGGATAGCGATGCAGGGAGAAGGCGGCCTGTTTGTCCATGCGGGCAAAGCGCATGTATCGGACAGGCGGGTATCGCCGGCTATCCGCCATTCCTTGCCAGCGTTGCGGCACTGCGGGGAAATGGGCCAGCTCCATCGGCGCCTGATAGGCTCCGGGTAAAAAAGCCGGTAAAGGGCGGGGCGGCAGGAAAGATCGCTGATAGGCAGGCAGTCGCCAGCCCCGATGTGCTGCGACTGCGGGTGGCAGCATCGGCCGGTTAACCGGCAATGGCCTGAAGCGCCCGAAATTGTACCCCGGTTGTGGGCCCGGCCACGCGACCCTGAAACCGCCGGGTATGCCCGGCCGATAACCGCGCTGCATGTTGGCATACCAGCCTGCTGGCGCCGAGGGATCCCTCCACACCCAGCGAGACACGCCTCTGGGGCTGCCGAAGTGATTTTTACCAAACCAGCCCACGCGCGGAGCAGCGAAGCGCGCACTCCTGGGCGCGTTTCGCCCGGCATGGTGCGAACCATAATACCTGGTGGGCTGTAATTTCGGTGAATAGGCATATCCTGGCGGCATTGTCGCCCTGTATGGCTCCGGGAAATAGCGTGCGGACGGCGGCCGATAGAGATTGTTCACCACACCCCCGGAAACAGGGCGAAATCTGTAATGTGGGGCGAAACGCGCAATGTTGCCGGCGGCAGAAAACGGTAACTTATGATCTGGCGGATAGTGCCGCGGAGGTTGCATTGGGGAGGCGTTCACAAGTTCACTAAATGCCATACCGGCCAATGCGGTAAGCAGAATGAGTGGATAACTGACGTGCTTTTTCATAAGCTGAATCCTCTTTTACCAATCGCTAAGGCATTGGCCTGAATACCGGAACTGCAGGAGTATACCCGGGTGCATCGATACCGTAGACCGCCAGTCCGTAGGCGGGAGTGACTGCGCGCCCGGATGCAGCACCTCTTCCTGTTGTCACTTCACTCTTTTTCAACTCGACATTATCCAGAGGCCTGAATATCGGAGCCGGCCCTGCCCAGCCCTCACCCGATCTCCATAAATAGCCGGAGCCTCTGGCAGGCTGCGGCCGAAAACGGGCGGTATTGAACCCCGCGTCATCGGCTTCGGAAATATCCCGAAACCTGTAACCCATGCGCGCGATATGCTGCTGAAGATAAAGCCCCTGAGACAGCGAATAGTAATCCGTATTTCTGAACTCCGGCTTGAAGCTCGGTGCCACCGCGTTCGGCTTTGGATCCACCGGGAAAGCTTCAATTGGGCTCTGGCTTTGATAATCGTATTGAAACATACCGGGATATCGATAACCCGGACCACCGATTGTCTCGCCACCGGCGGTATGCGGCGCCAATGCCAGAACGAGTAGAAGTTTCGTAACCGATGCAGTACCTGATCTTCCGCTGCTGATATCAGACCCTCCCCCAAGATCATGATGCACAGACAGGAGCGGGACACGGACGATGCGCCCATACCCCCCGATTGCGACACCTACCCCTTTGGACTGGTAACGCACCAACCCTATCCCTTTGGTTGCGTTTTCCCTAGGACTCGAAGCCATCCGTATCGCTGACTTTCAATCTAATCCCCCTGCGCCCCTCTTTTTTAGAGCCGCCTTCCGCCCTGGATTTAACGGTTTTCCGGACAGCCGGCTGTTTCGTCTCTGATCGCGTAATATTGTCGGACACTCTCTCGGTTGCCGGGACAGAGATTGGAGCGGTTACACTCTTTTCCGCAGCCCGATCCGTCAGGCCTTCCGGACCGGCTTCTGTTTGCGGTTTATCCTGTGCCGGTCTTGGCGCTGAAGGCGTATTTTTTTTCAATCCCGTCGCTGGCTTTACCGCTTTTCTGCCACTCGGATTAACCGGTGTCTTTGCGACAATCACTTCCGCGGTCTCGGACTTGGCAATCATCGCGGTGCGCACCTTTTTCCGGACAGCTTTGTTTTCCGACGGCTTTTCAACGGTAATCCGGGCCACCTCATCCGTTTCGGCTGCCGGCTTCTCCTTTTCCACCGGCTCATGCGCTTTTTGTTCCGCGGTGTTCACCATGGCACCGCCGGGCGCAGCGCTGGCGGTATCACCGCTCGGGGACGGAACCGGAGCTGGCGGAGTTTCAGGGCTGGCAGTGCCATTTCCACCATCTGAAACCGGAGTTGCCCCTGGAACCGGCGATCGAGCGGTGGGCTTTCGTCTGAACAACTGCCCCAGCAGTAGAAAGATGCCGCGAAGCGCATAGAAAAGCATCATCAAAACAGATATGGCGCCACCCCAGAGCCTAATCAAAATCGGGGTTTTTGGACGCTTCGGCATCTTCTCTGTCGCTGCTTCCTCAGCCATGGGTGGTGCGCCGGGAGTGGAAGTGATGGCTGCGACCTCCATCAAAGCCTTGCTCGCCTTGATACATCCCAGTGGAATCACAATCAGGGTCAGAATGGTCGACACCATCACACCGGATGCCAGAGAGATGGCCATTCCCTGAAAAATCGGATCGGTAAATATCACACTGGAGCCGCAGACCAGTGCCAGCGCGGTAATCATAATGGGGCGTGTACGCGTCTTGCACGCACGAATGACGGCCTCCGCAACCGGAACGCCGCGTTGTACCTCATGCACGGAGAAGTCCACCAGCAGGATGGAATTGCGCACAATGATACCGGCTAGCGCGATCCAGCCGATCATCGAAGTGGCGGTAAATTCGGCACCCATGATCGCATGCATCGGGATAATGCCCAATAGCGTCAGCGGTATCGGCGCCATGATGAGCGCCGGAATCCTGAAATTACCAAACTCCCATACAACCAGCATGTAGATGAGCACGAGGGCCACCATGAAAGCCCCGCCCATATCGCGGAATGTCTCGAACGTGACCGTCCATTCGCCGGTCCATTCAATACTGGAGACCCGGTCATCAGCGGGTGGTCCGAACCAGTATGTATCCAGTGTAACGCCATCGGGAGCTGTATAACCCTGTGCCAGAATATCCTGGACCTGGAACATCCCGTAAACGGGTGCGGCCAATTCGCCGCCGACGTCGGCAACCACGTACTCAATGGCGCGCAGGTCTTTGTGATAGATAATCCCCTCTTCCGGCACCTGTTCGAAGCGTCCCAATTCCCGCAACGGTACACTGGCTCCAGTCTGGGAGAGCACGGGCAGATCGCCCAGTCTGGTTATCTGGGAACGTTCGGCCAGCGGAACCTGGATGATGATATTGACCGGTTCATGTCCGGCACGTTGTTTGACATCACCGAGCACCATGCCGCCAAGTGCCATGGAGAGATTGCGATTGATGGAGTCGACCGAAATACCCCGGCGCACCGCTTTCTCGGTGTCCACATTGAAGCGCCAGTACTGGTACGGATCACGCATATAGTTGTCGACATCGCGCAGACTCTCCGCCTGCTCGAAAATTTTAGTCAGATCCTGCGTCACCTGGCGACGAATTGTATCGTTCGGTCCGTGTACCTCCGCCACGACCGACTGCAAGACCGGTGGTCCTGGAGGCATCTCCACGATCGAGAATCGCACATCGGTATCCTTTAACAACTCGGATATCTCCGCACGCGCCTGAACCGCAAGCTGGTGACTGGATCTTTTCCTCTTCGACTTGTGCAGAAGCTGCACCTGCACCTCACCCTGCCAGGGATCCTGACGCAGATAGTAGTGACGCACCATGCCGTTGAAGTCGAACGGCCTCGCGGTACCGGCGTAGACCTGCACTGCGGTCACTTCCGGCATTTTGCGAACCGTCTCGGCGATGCTGTGAGCGACGTTGGCCGTCACCGGCAGTGCCGTGCCCTCGGGCATATCCAGCACCACGGAAAATTCCGGTTTGTTGTCCAGCGGCAGCATCTTCACCGCCACCCACTTGGTATAGAACATGGAGCATGCGAAGAAAAAACTACCCCATAGGATGATTCTGAAGAGATATCTCTTACGCGGATGTTCGATCAGCGGGGTCAGCAGTTTACGATAGAAACCCTCGAGCAACTCCGACTCTCGGTGCTCCCTTCTTCCCGCCACCTGCAGGTATGACATGCTCGGACGCAACCATCTGGAGATCGTAAGCCAGGGCGTGAAGACAAACGCCGCGAACAGTGAAATAAGCATCGCCGCCGATCCCAGGGCCGGAATTGGCTCCATGTACGGCCCCATCATGCCGCTTACAAAACCCATCGGCAGCAGCGCGGCAATCACGGTAAAAGTTGCCAGTATGGTCGGATTGCCGACCTCGGCGACCGCTTCCACAGCAGTCTCCATGTCTGTCCTGCCCTGTTCCAGCCAGCGCCGATAGATGTTTTCCACCACGACGATGGCGTCATCAACCAGTATTCCGATCGAGAAGATGAGCGCGAACAGGCTGACACGGTCGATGGTATATCCGGTGACGAAAGCGAAAAAGATCGTCATCAGCAGCACAACAGGTATCACCAGGACCACCACAATGGCCGGGCGCAGGGCACGAAACGCGATCAGCACCAGTAGAAAAACGAACCCGGTAGCGACGAACAGCTTGAAGATCAGCTCATTGACCTTGTCATTCGCAGTCTCGCCGTAATCGCGGGTGATGCTGACCTCCACGTTGGACGGAATCCGCGTTCCCTTGAGATCTTCGACACGATTGATGATATTGTTGGCCACCGTGACGCCGTTGACGCCCTCTTTTTTGGCCACTGCAATCGTCACCGCGGGTGAACTGCTGACCGAAACCTCATGCTCTCCGGCAGGTCCGGTGTAGAACGTCACCATTTGGGAGGCATCCCCCGGACCCTGGGTCACCCGGGCGATATCGTGGACGTAGACCGGTACGTTATTGTGCGTCCCAACGATCAGACTGCTGACATCTTCAAGTGTCTTCAAAAAAGAGCCGGTGGTCACGGTGAACCGGGTGCTGCCGGACTCAACACCGCCAGCCTGCTTCTCGCTGTTGGCGGTGCGGACAGCCTCCGCCACCTGATCCAGGCTGATGCCATAACCGGCGAGACGTTCCGGGTACACCTCAATTGTGACCTGCTCGGAACGCCCTCCCACCACGAAGCCGTTACCGGTATCCGGAATCTCTTTGATGCTCTGTAGAACATCCTGCGCCAGCATCCGCAGTTGTCCGTCATCGACATCATTGATCCCGTCCTTGTCCAGATCCTTTGACCAGAGTGTGATGTTGACCACCGGAACATCGTCGATGCTCTTAGACTTAACCAGGGGTGGAGAGACCCCGGGCGGCATCAAGTCCATATTGGTGGCGATCTTATCATTGACCTTGACCAGCGACGGACCCATCGCTTCGCCCACGTCAAACTCAATCGTCACCATGCCGGAGCCGCGCTGGGTTGCCGAGTAGACGTGCTTTACTCCGGGGATCTCGCTCATGATCCGCTCCAACGGCTCAATCGCGAGATTCGCGACCTGCTCCGCCGATGCGCCCGAATACTGAACGAAAATATCCACCATCGGAACCGATATCTGCGGGTCTTCCTGTCTGGGGGTCAACACCAGGCCAAGCAACCCCATCAGCATCATGGCGATGAACAGAAGCGGAGAGAGTGGGGAGTTGATGAAGAAACGTGCTGAACGACCGGCTAATCCCAGCTCTTCGTCTGTCAACGGAGCCGATGATTCCTGCTCGCCGTTTTTCGGGTCTTCCTGGTTCATGTTGATACGATTACACTTTTTTAATTATGTAACGGGCACCGCTGCTGTGTGCTACAACGGCTGCTCTGACCCGGGATCGAAAAGACAAACGATTGACTTTAATTTCTGGTCGGGGCTGCCCAGCCCGACGAAATTCGACTCCCCGGATTGCGCAGAACTCTTTCGCCCTCGCTCAGGCCGGAAAGCACGCTGGTGTAGCCACCATCCAGATTCTCTCCAACGCGGATAAGCCGCAATTCCGGTTGTCCATCCGCGCCCTCGACATAGACTCCGGGCAGGCTGCCATTGTAACGGATCGCGCTGGTGGGTATCACGGGGTAGTTGCGTGCCGGCGCGGTAAAGTCCGGCACCTGCACCTTGGCATACATACCCGGTGCGGAAACCCCCTGAGGCAGATCGAATTTCACCTTTACCGTGTGCCGCTGCGCATCCGCCATTGGGAATATCTGGGCGACCCGGACAGGGACCACCTGATCGCCGACATCCAATTGGGCCTGCAGCATCATTCCCTCACTTAAGCCCGGTCTCAGTCTGGCCGGAACATCAACCATCACCTGCAGATACTCGACGTCCGCAAACACAAGCAGCGGTTGACCCGGCTGCATGGTGTCACCCTCTTCAATGAACTTGGTCATGATCACCCCGTCAAATGGGGCGACGCTCTTGGCATCTCTTATTTTCGCTTCAATCGCCTCAATCTGGGAGTGCGCAGACATAATTGCGTTTCGCGCCTGATTTATCTGGATTCCCGAGTTAAACAGATCCGCACGCCGCTCAACGCCCCGGTGGCGGTTTCCTGAGAAACTCTCCATGGGCTGCGTGAACATCTGGTCGAACAGGTTGGGCATCCCCATACCGCCGGGAGCGGACTCAGACTGGGGAGACCATAACTCGCGATCATATTTTATGCCGGCGGAACGAAACTGGGATTCCGCAGTTGCCAGCTGCGCCAGCGCGGAATTTCTCTTGGCAATCAACTCCGAATCATCCAGTGCGACCAAAAGTGTGCCTTTCTCAAACACATCGCCTTCGATGCCCGCCAGATACTTCACCCGCCCTGGCACCTGAGCCGCCAGCGTGACCTCCTTGTATGGAATGACCGTCCCGCCCAGAGAAACGGTAGGGGCACCGCGCGCTTGCTGAACCGTAAAGTATTCGCCGCCGGCTTGAGACCAACCCGGAACCGGCAGTGCCGCAACAACGGTCAAACCCGCTGACATTGCGAGCGCTTGAACTTTGTGTCCCATCTCGAATTTAACCTGAATGATATTTGTACAGCTTTAACGGTGGTCGAGGAAGCCGTTTCCAAGTCAATCTATAGTTAGAACAGGGAAAGCGGCTTATGCTAGACCCTGCCCATTACAGAGAATGTCTTGATAAACGGTGCGGCCATGCGAGGATCTTTAAGCATGGCGCCATAATCACCGACTTTAAATTTCATTTTACCCGAGGTAAAGGCCATGCCGAGCCCCATCATGCCCGGCGGCTTGCCAATCCACTTGTTCCATTGGGCTTCAGCGCACCGAATATCCCAGTTCAGTGTTTCGCCATTGTAAGCGCCGGCACTGACGGCTTTTCCGTTTTCGACGCTGATGACACCTCTCGGCTGATCCTCTCCTTCAAATCCGTAGCCGATGACGCTGCCGAAACCGATCTGCTCAAGGGACCCGGTCAACTCCGGATCTGAGTTCCACTGTTCCATGAAGCCTTTCATCCAGGCGTCGGAAAAAAGTTCAGCCATGTTTAACCTCCGAATTCCTATTTATTAGACTGTGTTTTTCAGTTGCAAGCCTCTTCCCGCTGCGGGCGGAGCACATCAATTTACAACCGCGCCAGTATCCCTTAACCCCCTTTCCATTGCAACAAATGCCACGGTTTGCGAAAGATAAGAAAAAGATAATTAGAATATAAAAATATTATGGTTCATATGGGTGCCATTTGTCCAGAACAATTGCCGGTTCGGTGCGATGGAGCGCGTTCTCCCGCTTGTTCCCGGCGCACTGTTTCCGGGCTGTTCCCAGGCATGCAAGACAGGGTATTATGGTCACAGGCGCTCTGAGTGCAAGCATGTGGAGTCGAGCCGATGGGGCAGATGGATAGACCACCAGGCATCCATCCAACACTGGGCCGAAATCAAACGGCGCAGGTATTAACATCCAACAAGAATCCGGAGCAGAAATGAGCAGCGCAGGAAAACTGATTGAAGGGCGTCTCAAACATCTTGAAAGCCATCTTGAGCAGGAAAACCCTGTCCTGCTGAAGACTGTTCAGAGCTTCAGGAAGCTGGACCGCGTAGCACGTAATATGGGGCTGCTTAACCCGGATGACTCCTACGCAACCCAGATTCCATGGTGGCCGCTGATCTCAGTGCTGGGGACGTTTTCAGCCGGAAAATCGACATTTATCAACCACTATCTTGGCTACAAGTTGCAGCGAACCGGCAATCAGGCGGTAGACGACAGATTCAGCGTCATCTGCTATAGCCGGGAGCAAAACGCCCACTCCCTGCCAGGCGTGGCGCTGGACTCGGATCCCCGATTCCCTTTTTATCAGATGAGCGACGAGATAGAGCGGGTGGCCAAGGGGGAGGGTCGGCGCATCGATGCCTATCTGCAGCTGAAAACCTGTCCCAGCGAACAGTTGCGGGGCAAGATTCTTATCGACTCTCCCGGGTTTGACGCCGATGCCCAGCGCACCTCCACACTGCGAATCACAGACCATATCATCGGGCTCTCCGACCTGGTTCTGGTGCTGTTCGATGCGAGACATCCGGAGCCGGGCGCGATGAAAGATACCCTGGACCACCTGGTAACCAATACCATCAGCCGGCCGGATTCGGGAAAATTCCTGTATATACTGAATCAGATAGATGCCACCGCCCGTGAAGACAACCCGGAGGAGGTGGTCGCGGCCTGGCAGCGCGCAATGGGAGACCGCGGTCTGACCGCGGGTCGCTTCTATACCATTTACAGTCCGGATCAATCTCTGCCCATCGATGATGAGAACCTGAAACAACGCTTCGAAAGAAAGCGCGATGCTGACCTGGAAGAGATCCATACCCGCATGAGAGAAGTCGAGGTGGAGCGCGCTTACCGTATCGTGGGGGCACTGGAAAAAACTTCACGGGACATCGAGGAGAAGGCGGTACCTGAATTGACTGCAGCACTGCAACTGTGGAAGAAGCGGGTTATTTGGGGAGATGGCATCATCTTCGGTCTGATATTGGTTTTGTTGCTTTTCTTCAGCTCCGAGCTGGGCTACTGGCAGGGGTTCAGTTTCGCACCGCCCTGGCTGGAATCTTTCACTTCGACGCCGTGGATGCTGTATGGAAGCCTCATTGTGCTCCTGATCATTGTCTATGGCCTGCACCACCTGGTGCGTTCGATTACGGCCAAAAGTATCCGGAAAAAACTTACCGGCCGGGCAGAGTCGCTGGGAATAAAAGGCGATC
>JAGRGQ010000047.1 GCA_020445405.1 Gammaproteobacteria bacterium
GCAACTTATCAACGACCTCGCTCAGTGCCGTTTCATCGAAGAGAAGGTCCCTGTGCTGATCGCCGGTCCCTGCGGAACCGGCAAGAGCCATATCGCGCAAGCGATTGGCCACTGCGCGGTTCGATTGGGCTACGATGTGATGTTTACCTCGCAGTCCAGCCTGCTCGCGCAGATCAACGCCGCTCGTGCTACCGGGGCCATAGAGCGAAAAATGCAGGCGCTGATCCGCGTCCCGCTGATCATCATCGACGATTTTGGTCTTAAACCCCTCAAGCCCGGTCAAGATGAGGACTTCCACGATCTGATTGCCGAACGCTACGAGCGCGCCGCAACCATCATCACCAGCAATCTCGACTTCACTGAATGGGGTGAGGCGTTCCCCAACAAGCTACTCGGGGCCTCGACGCTGGATCGGCTTCGTCATGCCGCCTACCAGTTGGTACTCGACGGCAAAAGCTATCGCACACCGCGGGGTGGATCTGGAGCCGGTAAATCAGTGGTTGCAAAAGCGCCTAAAACCGCGAAATAATCACCCCGTCTGAAGCGCTGAAATCGCGCTCCGCCGTGGCGCCTTTAGGGCGATCATCGGTGGCTCCATTAGCTGATCAGTGACACTCCAATTGCAGATATGATATTTTTTAGTACTGCACGGACATCATAGCTTGTTGGATTTCCATTCAGTAGTTCTGCGTATGCATTATCAAAATCATATTTCCAATCTCTGTAATGAGCAACCTCTGTCCCCTGTAGTATTTTTCGTATGTTTGGTACAACGCTGAATTGTCGAGCGATAACTCCTGAAGCATACATATTTATCAGGTTTTCAAAATGAACCGTATTGTGTGTCAGTTTAGTCCAATTGATATCATCTAATGTTTGGTCGAAAGTCTCGTCTTCGCTTTCTGCAATATCTGCAATATCTGCAATTGTTTTCTGCGCCAGAATGCTCCCATTATCCCGAAAAAATTTAATGCCATCCTCCCGTAAGCTTTTTTCCAGTGGAGATAGATCTTGTTTATCCGTAAGACCTTGACAACCGTATTGAGCAATCAATCGGTCCCATTATATTCCACTCCCTAAATATATCTCCGAAAGTTGAGCATGAAAATCCGGGGTCGTGGACATCCTTGCGATGTCTTGTGTGGTCAAATTTAATGATTCAAGAAGATCTGGAATTATAACAGTATTGATTCTGATATATTCATTAAACCAAGCTTTTTTGACAGAGGGATTCCATAATCCAATTGTTCTGATCTTTTTTGTAAGATCTGAATTTGATATCATGGGTCTTATTTTCGAACATGTTTTTAGTGTTAATGCAAGCCAGAGATTGTATATTGGCCTGCATTTATTTCTTGTAGTGTTTTTGCAATATCTTTACTCAACAATAAAGAGCGGAGTCGTAGCAGCAAGCTCATAATCAACGAGCTCTGCAAAATCTGTATTGCTCATTGAAGCGCTTCCGTCGCTTCCGCCCATTGGATCGTACTGATGGATCCTGAATATGCCTGATGTATGATCGGGTTTTACCAAGCCTTTATCTTTTATGATTCTTAAGAACTGCTTATCCTTCGCATTCGGATAGTTTGTTATATAGCCGCTAGGCGGATGATATCCTACATCTCGAACCAAGGTCCCGAGCGTATACACTCCTTCAGGTGTTGCGCCATCCTTCCAAAGCACTTTCCTATCATCAGGGTTATGTCCGAGAACGACCTGCCATGAATCAATATGGACGCCATTATGAACAAGAGAAAGCGTGCGATCAGATTTATCAAGCAGCAAAGCGTAACCTCTGGATTGTATAATCTCCCCAAAGAGATCATCGTCAGATAAATATCGCTCTAGATCAAACCCATACTTATCAGAAAGGTCATCTAATCCCTCATAAGGAGGTTGCATCTTTGTGTTAATTATTTGCGTGACTTCTGATGCTTCATCAACTGTATAGTACATCAAAGAATCTAGTTGCTTATGCACCGTGACAGCGTAAGCTGCTGCAAGTATTCCAATTGCAATTCCTGTTTTTGCCAAAATGTTCATTAATATCAAAAAACAAGAGTCTATTTATAAGTCTATCGAAAAATAGTCACTGGAAAAGGGTAACTCAAAACCCCCCGCTTCTCCCGAAGGTACTCCACAAGCCCTGGAGCGACCACAGGCTGGTCATCCTTTCCCCTGACATACCTGAACGGAAGCTCAACCTCCTTGTTCCACATTGACGAGGGTATGAGCTGGGAGTCGGTCAGGAACTTCCAGTATATGCGTAAATGTTTGCTTCTGGTGTGCAATATTCTTATACAAGGCAAGGCGCCAGAAGAAGTTTTGTCGTGTTTGGATGGGGTGAGCGGACTGATGGATGAGACACTCCAGGCTCTACAAGAGGGTGAGATCGATTGAGCTATTTCACCGGAATAGAACCGGTTGGCCAGTCTTGGCGTATAATTTCTATCTATCCTGTCGTCCCGTCTACCTCTCTTACGGCTACCTCAATCTGCTGAATGGGCAGCAACATCGCAACGGGCTCAGGTCGATCGCCGAGGGCGCCACTGATCAGGTCGATCGGAGTGAAGCCCAAGGATGAATAAAAGGTGACTGCATCGGGTTTGGCATCCACCACAACGCCGATACAACCGGCTCGGTCCCTCATCTCCAGGGCAAGCTCCAGCATAGCTCGTAGCAACAGCCGGCCAATGCCATGGCCCTGGTATCGCCTGTCGACTGCCAGCCGGGCGATACGTAGGATAGGCAGGGGGTAAAATGGTAGGCGTCTGCCCAGGGCTTTCGACAGCCTTTCCGCTACCATTTCACCACTGGAAACTGTCACAAATCCGGTGATTCGGTTTTCTTGGACAGCAACATAGGTGGTGCCAATGTGGTGACGGAACTGGTTCTGCCCTGCATAGCGCTGAAAGAATCGGTCCAGATCGATATTCCCGCTATGAAATTCCGAGCGCTCATCCAGGGGTTCAAGACGGCGTATGCAGATTTCCTGCTCCGCGTTACTCACGAAACAATGCTCTCAGAGCCTCTGTGGGTTGGTGCTCCGGAGCCAGGTGCTCAGCAATCTGTGACATCGCTTCGTTGGTCAATACCAACCGCGATGGAATGATAAGATCCTCGGGGATCTCCCGTAATGCCTGCAAGTGATGTAGTAGTGCTTCTTCGATCAGGTAGGCTTTTTTAACTCCGTGACTCCTCACGTATGCTTCCATCTGGGCCTTGGTTTCTTCGGAGATATAAGCAGAAACCTGTGTGTTTGTAGACATATAAATATATCCTCTACATATTTGTAGAATTTCTTAGAGAATATCACAGAATTGGTTGTAGTGAGAATCTTCAGAACCAATTCTCTCTTTCCGTTGGACATGATCTGGACACGATGGCTTGGTAAGTCATAAAAATACATGGAAACATCGAAGGTTCTAATCCCTTTCTCTCCGCCATGTAATATAATAAAAACAGACAGTTGCTTGTCATTTTGAGATTTTGCCAAAATCCTTCGGTACGGTCTCAATAACTAGCTTTTTTTCAATCAGTTGCCAACACGATCGATGCATGCTCGAAGTCATGGACACACCGGGATAGCCTCGATTTCGGAGAAGTGTAGGTTGCTACTAGCCTACGCGGCGACGTGTTCGAATCAAAAGATGCGATGGTCCACTGTGCCTGCTGTTGCGCTTTTTTACGGTGGCTTCTCAACAAATTCCTGATTCTTCCAAACTGACCTGGTCATTACCGTTTCGATACGCTGAGAATATAGGTTTCATGGACGGGTTTGCCTTCATCGAGAGCGTCATATCGATATGGAAGTGAATGCTTCAGGTACAATTGGCGGATAGAAAACTCAATGGCTGTCTGACACTGCTGGGTGCGGAAGTCTAGTCGACAGTAGATTGTCAGCAATTGTCGATGAGAAGTCATGCTGCAGGGAATCGAATGAAAGCGGACAAAAATATTGCCACCTACCGTCGCATGCGCACCCAGCCGCTGTGGCGGTTGCTCGCCTCTGGCAATGGACCGACGGTCATTGGTCTGCTTCAGTCGCACCTTTATGAAAGGGAGCGCAGCCTGCCGGCCTCGATTCTGTTCGAGCGGCTGACGCGGGATCTGGAAGAGCTGCGGGCCCAGGGGGACGATTTCCCTCAAACGGCGCAGGCCTATGTGGCCAACTGGCTGAGCGACGGCTACCTCGAACGGCGGTTCCCGCCGGGGGCCACCGAGGAGGAGTACGAGCTCTCAACGGCTACGGTGGAGGCGATTCGGTTTGTGTCTGCAATCGCCGAACCCCATACGGCGGCAACCGAGAGCCGCCTGTCGCTGGTGATCCAGGCGCTGGCGGGGCTGGCCGAGGATACCGATGCAGACAGGCAGCGCCGGATTGAGCGTTTGAAAGCCGAGCAGGCCCGTATCGAAACAGAGATTGACGCAATCCAAAAGGGCCAGTTACGGGTTCTGCCGCGTGATACTGCCCTGGAGCGGATCCGGGAGATCATCTCCCTTGCCGACAATCTGACGGGCGATTTCCGCCGTGTACGTGATCAGTTCGAGCAGCTCAATCGCGAACTGCGGGAGCGCATTATGGATAGCGAGGGCAATCGGGGCGAAGTGCTCGATTCGCTGTTCGCCGGTATCGATCTGATCGCGGAGAGCGAGGCAGGCCGGACATTCACCGCCTTCTGGCGTCTGCTCACCGATCCTGAGCAGGCGGCGATGCTGGAAGAGTCCCTCGACGGCGTGATGTCACGCGGGTTTGTCAACGAGCTCGACATGCGGGAGCGCCGCTTCCTGCTGCGCTTGACCAGGAATCTGCTTGAGCAGGGTGGCGCGGTCCATGAGGTGCTGCAGGCCTTCGCCCGCAGCCTTAAGCACTTCGTACAGAGTCGTGAGTATCTCGAGCAGCGCCGCATAAACCAGCTATTGAAGGAGGCACAACGTGCCGCGCTGGCGATCAAGGATGAGGTCAAGGCAATCGAGTCCCTGGAATATTCCCTGGAGTTGACCAGTAGCCGGTTGCGCTCCTTGTCACAATGGATGCTCTACGATCCTTCGTTGCAGGCGGAACCAGAGGCGATGAGTGAAGGCGAGCCACCGTCCATCGATCTGGAATCGATCAGCGAGTTGGTGGCGCAGTCGGAGATCGATTTTCGCACACTAAAAGAGCATGTCTGCTCCTTGCTCGAACAAAGAGAGCAGGCTTCGATCGGAGATGTACTGGAACACTTCCCGGCTGAGCAGGGCCTGGGGAGTGTAGTTGGGCTGCTGGCTTTGGGCAGTCGTCATGGGATCAAGGGCGGTAGTGTCGAGACGGTGGCCTGGGTGGGTGAAGATGATCAAGGACGCCAAGCCCGTATTCCAAAAATATATTTCTTGAGGGATCGCTTAGATGAACTGGTCTGATGATTTGTCTGAAGATGGGGCGTCGGAGGAAGAGATGCTCAAGGTAGAGGACACCGAGCAGGAGTCGGACCAGGCATTGTATCAGGGCGATAGCGGTGGGCTGTCTTTGGATGCCCGCCGTGCGCTGGTACAGCTCCTTGCCGGCCCATCTCTGGATGGCCAGCGGCACTCCAAGCTCTGGCCGATCCTGATTCGGGATGAAATGGCTATCCGTAGTCGATTATCCGAACTGTTTTTGCAGCTGGTGATCGACCGTGACCTGCAAGTGGCTTTTACCCGTCAGGCCGAGACGGGCGATCTCGAAGTACCCCGGCTCCTGCGCCGCGCCAATCTGACCTTTCTTGATTCCATTCTGCTGCTCCACCTTCGTCAGCAACTCACGCAGGCCGAGGCGCATGGTGACCGTGCGGTGGTATCGACCGACGAGATCATCGAGTTTCTCGGGGTTTACGAACAAGCTGGCAACACCGACCGGGCACTGTTTGAGAAGCGTATTCAAGCCTCGATCGAGAAGATCAAGAAACACAGTATCTTGCGCAAGATTCGTTCGAGCGAGGATCGTTTTGAAATCTCACCGACGCTGAAGCTTCTGTTCTCCGCTGAGGAGATTCAGGCGCTGACTCGGGTTTATCAGGAGATGAGAGGGGTTGAGGAGTCGCCAGAGCAAGAGGAAGAATTGGCGTCCGAGGAGGAAAGGCAGTGAGTGCTGAGGCAAGGACGTTAAACCTCTTCGCGCCTGAGCAGTTCCGCATGTCCCGGCTTCAGGTGTTCAATTGGGGTACCTTTTCCGGGCTCCACGATGTACCGATTTCGGAGCAGGGCTTTCTATTTGTGGGGCGCTCGGGCGCGGGAAAATCCACACTACTCGATGCGATCGCCGCCTTGTTGGTACCACCGCGTTGGGTTGATTTTAATGCCGCGGCACGAGAGGCGGAGAGAACCGGTCGGGACCGAAACCTGGTGAGTTATATCCGGGGTGCCTGGGCGGAGCAGAAAGATGATGCCTCCGGCGAAATTGCAACACGTTATCTGCGCCCCGGGACGACCTGGTCGGCCTTGGCGCTAACCTACCGGAACGTTTCGGGTCAACATGTGGTGCTGGTGCAGCTTATGTGGTTGCGCGGAAATGCCAACGGGCCTGGCGATGTGAAGCGTCATTTCTTGATCCTCGAGCGACCATTTGAACTCAATGAGTTGGAGGTGTTCGGGCAGTCCAATCTGGACGTGCGGAAACTCAAGCAATCATTTATGGATGCTTTCCACCATAGTGAGTTCAGTGCCTATGGTGAACGCTTTCGTCGCCTGCTCGGTATCGAGAGCGATATGGCGCTGCGCCTGCTGCACAAGACCCAATCGGCCAAGAATCTCGGCGATCTCAATGCCTTCCTGCGGGACTTCATGCTGGATAAGCCAGCGACCTTCGAAGTGGCCGATCGATTGGTCAGCGAGTTCGATGAACTTAATGCGGCGCACCAAGCGGTGGTTACCGCACGTCGGCAAGTGGAGACCCTGGTTCCGGCACGAGAAAAGCATCAGCAGCGGGAGTTGCTGTCGAATGAACGCAGTGGCCTAAATGAACTTCTGGCAGGAATCGACAGTTATGGTGGACGCCGTCGTATCGACCTGCTGCAAGAGCAGATCGAGCGCTTGAATATTCAGGCCGACGGCTTGCAAGGTGAGATCAGCCGGAAACAGGCTGCGCTCAACCAGCATAACGGTTCCTTGCGAGAAATGGAGCGTCGGCACAGGGAGGTTGGTGGCGACCAGGTGGAAACCTGGCAAGCGGAGAAATCTGCGCTGGAGCAGCAGCGCGAGCAGTGCCTGAGAAAGCAGGGACAGGCCAAGGAAGCCTGCCGCCAACTTGACTGGGTCTTTGCCAACTCTCCGCAAGCGTTTGCCGAGCTGGTTGGTAATGCACGTCAGGAGATTGAACGCTGGGAGAGTGGCAGTAGCGAGCTTCGCGAAAAGCGGGATCTGCTGGTGATCCAGAAAAGGGAGACCGAGACGGCGTTTACTCAGACGGCTGGCGAGGTGAAGGCCCTGGAACGGCAGCCCTCCAATATCCCTGCGCATATGCTGGATCTGCGTCAGGAGATTGCCTCTTCCATCGGTGTATCAGAGAGTGCGCTGCCTTTTATCGGTGAGCTGATCGAGGTGAAACCGGACGAGGCGCAGTGGCAAGGTGCCATTGAGCGGGTGTTGCATGGCTTTGCACTCTCCCTGCTGGTGGATGAACGCCACTATTCCGCGCTCTCCAACCATATAAATAGTCGCCATCTTGGGCAGAGGTTGGTCTATTACCGGACGGGGCGTGTGGAGCAATGGCAAACCATGTCAGTTGGAGTAGATTCACTAGTGCTCAAACTGAATATCAAGGAGTGTAATCAATCAGAGTGGCTGAACACGGAGCTGCGTAGCCGGTTCGACTACACCTGCGTCAATTCAATCCAATCTTTTCGGCGTATAGATGTCGATAAAGCCATCACCAAGGAGGGACAGGTCAAGCACAGTAAGACTCGGCATGAGAAAGATGACCGTCGTGGCGTTGGTGATCGTCGCTTTTGGGTTTTGGGATTTGACAACAGCGAGAAGCTGGCACTCTACCGCAAGCAGGCACAGGAGCTTGCAGGGAAGATCTCTAATCTGGATGAACGAATCAAGGCGCTCACTGACCAGGAGGGTGCCCGGGCCAAGCGTGCAATCCACTGTCAGACGCTGGTCAATCTGCAGTGGCAAGAGGTGGATGTTGCCCCGCTGCTAACGGGCATCGACAAGCTGGAACGCCGGATTCGTGATGTCCTGGAAGGTAACACGGAGCTGAAGAATGTAGCCGATCAGATCGTGCGGCAGAAGAAGGTCGTCAAGGATGCCGATGAAGCGCTGCGCAGGACAACCATCGACTACGAGAAGGTTGTCGGTAAAGTCAATGAACACGAGGAGACCTTAAAGAGTCTCCAGGATGATCCAACCATTGTTCCGTTGACACCCCGGCAACAGCAGGGATTGGACGAGCGATTCGAGTCACTGACAGAACCAGTACAATTGAATAATCTGGACAGCTTCATTCGCTCTGTGGAGAGATCAATCCGTAACGAGATGGACACCCTTACCAAAGAGGTGGTCAAGTGCGAGCGGTTCATCGAAAAGCAGTTTGACGAATTCATTTTCGAATGGCCTGCGGAGGCGGAGGGACTCGACGCGACTCTTGCCGCTGCCTCGGACTTTTTCGCCAAACTGACACGATTGGAGAGTGATGGACTGCCAGCCCATGAGCAGCGCTTTTTCGATTTACTGGAGAGCCAAAGCCACCAGAACCTGGCGGCACTTTCCACCTATCTGAGCGATGCGCGCAAGGAGATCCTGGAGCGCATGGATCTGGTTAACGACAGTCTCGCCCAGGTGCCATTCAACCAGAGCACCAACCAAACCACCTATCTGCAAATCGATCCCAGCGACCGCCAGCTACCGGATGTGCGCGAGTTCAAACAGGAGATCCAGCAGGCGTTGAGCCACGCCTGGAGCGAGGATAGGGAGCTGGCGGAGTCGCGCTTTCTGGCATTACGTCGTCTGGTGGAGCGCCTCTCCAGCCAGGAGCCGGATAACAAGCGCTGGCGTCAGGTGGTGCTGGATGTGCGGCAGCACATGGAATTCATCGGCAGGGAGACCGATGAGAGCGGTGTCGAGGTTGAGGTCTATCGGAGTGGTTCGGGTAAATCCGGTGGTCAACGACAGAAGCTGGCCACAACCTGCCTGGCCGCGGCGCTGCGCTACCAGTTGGGCAGCTATGACCATGGTGTGCCGATGTATGCACCGGTGGTGCTTGATGAGGCCTTTGACAAGGCCGACAATGAGTTCACCGCGCTGGCGATGAATATCTTCAAGAACTTCGGTTTTCAGATGGTTGTCGCCACACCGCTGAAATCGGTTATGACCCTGGAGCCGTTTATAGGCGGCGCCTGTTTTATCGATATCAGCGACCGGCGGGTCTCCGGTGTCATGATGATCGAGTACGATTTGGAGCATCAGCGCCTGAAACTGCCCGCTCATGCGCATCAGGAGTCCACTGTTGAAGTTTCCTGATGATGTTCGAAGGGAATTGGAGCGCCGCTTTAAAAACAAGCATCGGCAGTGGCTGGATATAAGCGGCAACCCTGAACAGCCCGAAGGACTTTTCTGGCCGCTGGAGGTCACTCTGGGCATCCCCACCGAGAGCCAGGCACTGAAGCAGGTTGAAGATGTCCGTGCCTGGGTAGCGGCCTGGCAAACCTGGCGTGGCGCGGGATCACTCTCCTGGAGCGATCGGCGTTGGCGTAAACTTGGGACACAGCGCGTTCCCGAGAAACTGGTGCTGGACAGTCCCGCAGAGGTTGCACAATGGATTGGGGAGGCAGAGCGATGGGCTCGATCCCAGCTGAGATATAAGGAGCTAATCGGGCTTTGGCCTCGGCTTGCTAGTAAGCTGCCTCGTTATTTTGACTTACTCGCTGACTACAGCGAGGTGGATTATCGACGTCTGGTCGATATGGTCGCTTGGATTGATAAGAATCCTGCTTCCAATCTTTACCCCAGGCAAGTACCCGTGAGTGGTTTGGACAGCAAGTGGATTGAAAAACGTAAAGGGCTGCTGGCTGACCTCGTTGAGACAGCGCGAGGCGAATCAAGCGAAGGTGATTTCTTCCACCGCTGCGGGCTGAAGGCACCACCGCAGCTCGTCCGTCTGCGCATACTGGATGATCACCTGAGACGGCGGGTTGGCGGTCTTAGCGACATATCTGCACCCTGGGAGCAACTGGCTGAACTCGATCTCACTGTTAGTAACGTTTTCATTGTCGAGAATTTGCAGACCGGTCTTGCTTTCGATGATCTGCCGGGGTCGGTGGTTATCATGCAGTTGGGCTATGGCGTCGACGTGCTGAGTTGTCTGCCCTGGGTTGCCAAGTCCCACTGCGTCTACTGGGGGGATTTGGATACGCATGGTTTTGCGATTCTCAATCGTGCCAGAGGCTATCTCCCTGAGCTGAAATCGGTATTGATGGATGAGGGAACACTCCATGGTCATCGAGATCTGTGGGTGGAAGAAAAGGCACAGCACAATGCGGAATTATTGCCCTTGCTGTCTAATGCTGAGCAGGCGTTGTACCAGTCCATCAAGCTAAACAAATGGGGGCAAAATGTCCGTTTGGAGCAGGAAAGGATAGCCTGGAATTTTGCCTGGCAGACGTTGCAACAGATACTTTTACCCAGCTGTAGAGTCCGGAGATAACCTTGCTGCCGGTCACAGCTCTTTATGCGGCCACGTTGATCGAAACGTGCATGCCTAATCGGTGGGCCATGTCGACCAGACTGTCGAGGCGAAAATCATTAATCTTTCCTTTTAGTAGGGCACTGACCCGCGGTTGGGTGATATGCAGCACCTCGGCAGCTTGGGCTTGCGTCACTCCCTGATCCTTAATTCGCTCTGCAATTTCCATCATCAATGCAGAGCGTAGCTTCAGGTTCTCCTGGCGTACAGGGTCCTCCTCGAGTGCATCCCAGACGCTGCTAAACTGGTCATTCTTACTCATCTTTCATACCTCATTCTGAAGCTGCTTAAGTGCCTGCTTTACAGCGTCGATATCGTGCTTTCTCGTCTTTTGGGTCTTCTTCTGAAACGCATGCAGGACGTAAATTAAATCTGCAATTTTCGTTACGTAAATCACTCGGTACTGTCCCTCATGCATAATTCGGATTTCCCGAACGCCTGATCCGATCAACAACATGGGTTTCCGATCGGTAGGGTCCAGCTCGTGTTGGACGCGATGACTACGTAACCCATTGAAAAAAGAAAACACCGAGGGTTCGAATCTCTCCCTCTCTACAAGTTCCTCCCAATCGAGGACATATACCGCGAAAGGGCCGGGGCGTAAGCCCCGGTTTTTTTCGGGACCAGGGATGGCCGCATGCCGGGTCGGCCATCGGGCCGCCCGGAGTGCCTGATTGTATGAATATGACCAGTAAAATGGTCATGAAGTCTCTTCGTGGCTAATCTGGTGGTCAATTGTCCTTGACTTTTACTCAAGAAATGGCTATTAAAATAGTCATGAAATAGTTTTGTGACCATTATACTGGTCAATATGGACAGGTTGCATGGTAAAAGAGAGAACATATTCCCGGTACACGCGCGAAGCCGCTATCTTGCTGGCCAAGCAGATCCAGCTCGGGCGCAAGCAGCGCAAGTGGACCGAGCACGATCTGGCGGAGCGCGCCGGTATCTCGCGGGCGACGCTCCAGAAGATCGAAAAGGGCGACCTGAGCGTTGCCGTCGGCCTCGTGTTCGAGGTGGCGGCGCTGGTCGGCGTCGCCCTGTTCGACGGGGAGCGTGGCTCGCTCGCTTCCCACATCGCCCGCACCGACGACAAGCTGGCCTTGTTGCCGAGTGCCGTGCGCAAGCGCAGAAAGTCGGTGGATGATGAATTCTAAAACTCCCTATAGCGAAGCCTTCGTCTGGGTCTGGCTGCCCGGCGCCATCGAGCCGGTCGTGGCGGGCAAGCTGACCGTGGATGGCGAACATCTGATGTTCAACTACGGCAAGAGCTATCTTGCACGCAAGAACGCTATCCCCCTTTATGCCCCCGAGCTGCCTTTGCAATCCGGGCTCATTCCCTTGCTGCCCGGATTGAGCATGCCCGCCTGCATCCGCGATGGCTCGCCCGATGCCTGGGGGCGGCGCGTCATCATCAACAGGAAACTCGGCACCAAAGGGGCCAAGGCCGACCCGGCCCAGCTTGACGAGTTGACCTACCTGCTGGAATCCGGCTCGGACCGGATCGGCGCTCTCGACTTTCAGCGCTCGGCTACCGAGTATGTCCCGCGCGGGACGGCGACCGCTTCCCTTCAGCAGCTGGTGCAGGCCGCAGACCTCATCGAAAAGGGCATGCCGCTCAGCCCGGAGCTCGATCAGGCATTGCAGCACGGGACATCGCTCGGCGGTGCCCGGCCCAAGGCGCAGGTCGATGATGGCGACAGGAAATACATCGCCAAGTTTTCCTCGACCACCGATCTCTACAGTGTCGTCAAGGCCGAGTTCGTGGCCATGCGGCTGGCCGCCCTGTGCGGGCTGAACGTGGCAAGCGTCTCTCTGACCAGCTCCCTGCACAAAGACGTGCTTCTGATTGAGCGCTTTGACCGCGTGCATTCGAAAGCAGGGTGGCAGCGCAATCTTATGGTGTCCGCGCTCACCATGCTGGCGCTCGATGAGATGATGGCCCGTTATGCCGGCTACGAAGACCTTGCGGAACTCATTCGGCATCGTTTTGCCGATGCTTCCGCTACGCTGCGGGAGCTGTTCTCGCGGCTCGTCTTCAACATCCTGTGCGGCAACACTGACGACCATGCGCGCAATCACGCCGCCTTCTGGGACGGGCAAACGCTACGCCTGACTCCGGCCTACGACATCTGTCCGCAAAACCGGACTGGCCACGAAGCTTCGCAAGCCATGTTGATTGCCGGTGAAGATCGCATGAGCCGGATTTCGTCCTGCCTGAACGCTGCCGGACATTTTCTTCTGTCCCGCGAGGAGGCTATTGCCATCGCGGAACACCAGCTCACCTGCATCATCGGACAGTGGGACGCCGTCTGTGACGAAGCCGGTCTCAACAAGATCGATCGTGCCTTCCTGTGGGGCCGCCAGTTCCTCAATCCCTATGCCTTTGAAGACCTCGATGGCGATGCAGCCGGGTTGAAGGTCATGGCCGATACCGCACGCTCGTCTTAGTTCCCCGGACATCATTGACCGCAGTACCGCCTCCCGCCGTATCGTGTCGGCTTCGAGAGCACTGCTACCACTGGGTGTGAAACACCCCCGGCCGGTCCGTCCGCTCGTAGGTGTGCGCCCCGAAGTAATCCCGCTGCGCCTGGATCAGGTTCGCGGGTAACCGGGCGCTGCGGTAGCCGTCCAGGTAGGCGAGGGCGGAAGCCAGCGCCGGCACCGGCACGCCGTGCGTTACCGCAAGGCTGACCGTGTTGCGCCAGCCGCGCTGCGTGCGCGCCAGGATCTCCGCGAACCTTGGGGCGCACATCAGGTTCGGCAGCGCGGCATCGCTCCGGCAGGCCTGCATGATGTCGTCCAGCAGCGCGGAGCGGATGATGCAGCCGGCGCGCCAGATCGCGGCCACGGTTGCCAGGTCGACCGCCCAGCCATGCTCCCGCGAAGCCGCCCCGATCACGGCGAGACCCTGGGCATAGGTGGCCACCGCTGCCCCGAGCAGCGCGTCCCGGAGCGCGTCGACGAACCCGGGAAGCTGCCCGGAGGAGGGTGTCCGCGCCGGCCCCGGAATTATCCCGGCGGCCGCGACCCGCTCCGCCTTGTGCGCGGCGAGGGCACGGGCGAACACCGATTCCGTGATTGTCGGCAGCGGTATGCCGAGGGAGAGGGCGGTTTCGGAAGTCCAGCGGCCTGTTCCCTTCTGGCCGGCGCTGTCCAGGATCATCTCGACCAGAGGCGCGTCGCTGAACTCGTCCTTTTTGCGCAGGATGCCGGCGGTGATTTCCACCAGGTAGGAGGCGAGCTCTCCCCGGTTCCAGCCGTCGAACACCCGCGCCATTCCATCGTGGTCCAGGCCGCCGAGATCCCGCAGCAGTGCGTAACTTTCGGCGATCAGCTGCATGATGCCGTACTCGATCCCGTTGTGGACCATCTTGACGAAGTGCCCCGCGCCGTCCGTGCCCAGAAGAGCGCAGCAGGGTTTGCCGTCGAACGAGGCGGCCATCGCTTCGAGCATCTGCTGCACCCGTCCATAGGCGCCGGGATCGCCTCCGGCCATCAGGGAGGGCCCGTGGCGGGCCCCTTCTTCACCGCCGGAGACGCCCAGGCCGATAAAATAAAATCCTTTTGCCCGCAGCGCCGCCTCCCGCCGCATGGTGTCGGTGTAGTGGGAGTTGCCGCCGTCGATCAGGGTATCCCCGGACTGCAGCAGCGGCTGCAGCTGCCCGATCGCGGCATCCACCGGTTCGCCTGCCTTGATCATCATCAGAATGGTGCGCGGCGCGGGCAGTGCCGCGACGAAGGCGGCGGGATTGTCCGCCAGCGTGATGCCGCTGAATCCCTGCGCTGCCTGGTCTGAGGCAAACCGGCTGCGCGCCTCCTCCCAGGCGTCGTAGACGGCAACCGTGAATCCCTTGTCCGCCAGGTTGAACGCCAGGTTCCGGCCCATGACACCCAATCCGAGTATGCCCATGCTTTCAATCTGTTTCATTTTTCGGTTTCCGTCCTGTCATTCAGTTGATTGTGTATGCTTTCCACCAGAGTCGGCACGCCCGGGCCGATGTCTATTTTCAGGTGGTTTTCGTCCGGCCCCGGGGGCTCCAGGGTGGCGAACTGGCTGTCGAGCAGGCCGGTCGGCATGAAGTGGCCGGTACGCGCGGCCATGCGCTCTGCGATCAGCGCCTGCGTGCCATCGAGGAAGATGAACAGGATCGACTCGCCGGCTGCCATGATCAGCCGCTCACGGTAACTTCGTCGCAGCGCGGAGCAGGCGGTGACCACGCCACCCGTTCTATCGGCATGCGCCTGCATTGCCGCTCCGAGATTGTCCAGCCAGGGCCAGCGGTCCGCGTCGGTCAGCGGGACGCCGCGGGACATCTTGGCGACGTTGGCCGGCGGGTGGAACTCGTCGGCATCGATGAACGGCTGCCCGAGCCTCCTCGCCAACGCGATGCCGACGCTGGATTTGCCGCAGCCGGCGACACCCATCACCACGATCAAACGGGATGGATGGCGTTCGTGATCAGCCGCCATGTTCACCTCCATGCAGGTGGATTATCTCCCGCATACCTTTGAGCGAGGCCTCCCGCGCGGGTATCCAACGCGGTTCATAGCCCGCGTGTACCAGCGCATATTCGTAGGGTTTGCGCAGCCGTTCACTGCAGACCAGCAGCAGCGCCTGTTGTTCCCGGGGCGGATAGAGTCCAGTCATTGCCGCTATCTCGCTGCCGACCAGCATACCGGAGAGGAAGCCGGCGATCTCATCCTGCCGGAGCGCCTGCTCCAACAGCATGGCGCGGGTGGTGAACAGCTGGTGCAGCAGCCCCCCAGGGATTGTTGTCTGTCCCAGACCGCGGGCGAAGGCGCTGCCATCCACCGGGGCGGGCGCTCCCTTCTCCTTTACATCGCTGCCCAGGATCGAGTGCTGCAGCAGCAGCGCGTATGCCTCACCGGTCATCGAGGTGGTGAAGTGCGCCAGCGTACCGTCGGTCACCCGCGCCCATTTGCTGTGGGTGCCGGGCAGACAGAGCAGTCCATTGCGCTGGCTGCTCAATTCCATGGCACCGAAGATCTGCACCTCCTCTCCCCGCATCACGTCCGGCACGACGCCCCGCGCGGCGTCCCCGGCAACCCGCGCGCCCGGGACTATCCAGGCGTTTTCCATGCCGGGAGCGGCCAGTAACCGGGCGGCGAGATCGGCGGATTTCAATGGCATCGGGAGTTGTGGTGCGGGCGTCCAGCCCTGGGCCGCTCCCACCATGCCTGCCATATAGACAGCGGGCGCGTTGCCCCGGCGCCAAGCGCCGAGGCGATCGGCACAATAGGCGGGAAACTGCGCCGGGGCGAGGGCGGCCATGCCCGACCCGTCCGCGATTTCGGCAAGTACTTTGCCGCTTCGCTGCTCGATCAGCCAGGCGCGGAAGTTGCTGGTACCCCAGTCGACGATGATCACTTGCCGCGCCATCTCAGCTCCCCGATCGCCATCTGGCGACCAGTTCCCGTGCCAGCGCTCCGACCTCGTCGGCCGGACGGCCCGGGCGGTAGAGGCTGCCGCCGATGCCGAACCCGTCGTATCCCCCTGCGCGGTAGGCGGCGATCTGCCCGAAGCCGATGCCGCCCACGCCCAGCAGCCGGGTGCCGCCCGGCAGCACCGCCTTGATGTCGCCGGCATAGCCCGGCGCAAGGCGGCCTGCGGGAAATACCTTCAACGCGGAGGCACCGCAGTTGAGTGCGGTGAATGCCTCGCTCGGCGTCATGCAGCCGATGATCGGTACCAGCCCCGCCTCACGACCCGCCCGGATTACCGCGGGATCGGTATTCGGGGTGACCAGCAGGCGGGCACCGAGACCGCCGAGACGCCTGGCATCTTCCACCCGCAGCACGGTCCCGGCGCCCACCAGCACCTCACCCGGGCAGTGCCTGACCAGCCGCTGGATGCTGGTGAACGGGTCCGGTGAGTTCAGCGGTATCTCGAGCAATGTGAAGCCCGCGTCGATCAAAAGGTCCGCGATCCGCACCACCTCGTCCGGTTCCACGCCGCGCAGGATGGCCACCAGAGGCATGCGCTCGAAGGCGCGGTCGAAGGCGTGCTGAGGCGTTACCATTCGGCGACGCTCCCGTCCTCGTGGCGCCAGAGCGGATTGCGCCAGCGATGCCCCGTGCGCGCCCTCTCCCGTACGAATGCCTCGTTGATCTCGACACCCAGCCCGGGACGCTGCAGCAGCGGCAGGTAGCCGTCGACAATGCGCAGCGGTTCCGGGTCCACCAGGTAGTCGAGGACGTCGTTGTCCACGTTGTAGTGGATGCCCATGCTCTGTTCCTGGATGAATGCGTTGTGAGAGATGAAATCGAGCTGCAGCGAGGCGGCCAGGGTCAGCGGGCCGAGCGGGCAGTGGGGCGCCAGGGCCAGGTCATAGGCCTCGGCCATCACCGCGATCTTACGCGCCTCGGTCAGGCCGCCGCAGTGACTGATGTCCGGCTGCACGATGTCGACCACGCGCGCCTCGAACAGGTCGCGAAACGCGAAGCGGCTGTGCAGGCGCTCCCCGGTGGCGAGCGGGTAGCCCAGTCCGGCGGCAATCTGCGGCAGGCAGTGGAGCTGCTCGGGCAACACCGGCTCCTCCACGAACAGCGGATGAAACGGTTCCAGCTCGCGCAGCAGCGCCCTGGCCATGGGCCGGTGAACCCGGCCGTGGAAGTCGATGGCGATGCCGATGTCGCCGCCGACCGCCTCCCGGGCCTCGGCGACGCGCGCCACCGCCTCGTCGATCTTGCGGTGGGAGTCGACGATGGCCAGCTCGGGGGTGCCGTTCATCTTGAAGGCGGTGAACCCGTTGTTCACCACCTCCTTCGCCTGCGGGGCGACATTGCCGGGCCGGTCGCCGCCGATCCAGCAGTACATGCGCATGCGCTCGCGCACCGCTCCGCCGAGCAGTTCGTGCACCGGCACCCCGAGGGCCTTGCCCTTGATGTCCCACAGCGCCTGGTCGATGCCGGCCATTGCCGACATCAGGATCGGCCCGCCGCGGTAGAAGCCGCCGCGGTAGAGCATCTGCCAGATGTCCTCGATGCGGCGCGGATCGCGCCCGACAAGGCTGTCGGACAATTCGTGCACAGCCGCTTCCACGGTTGCCGCGCGTCCCTCGACGACGGGCTCACCCCAACCGGCGATCCCCTCGTCGGTATCGATCTTCAGGAACAGCCAGCGGGGAGGCACCTGCCAGGTTGTGAGTTTGGTGATTTTCATGTAGCGCTCCTGTCGAATTCCCGATTCAACGACCGGTAATGCCGGGGAAGGCGATCAGCAGTCCGACGGAGAAAATCTGTATCGCTATGAACGGCAGCATGGAGCGGAAGATATCGCCGAGGGAGATGTCCGGCGGGGCAACGCTCTTCAGATAGAACGCGGCCGGGCCGAACGGCGGCGACAGGAAGCTGATCTGCATGTTCATTGCGAACAGAACGCCGAACCAGACCGGATCGTAGCCGAGGCTCTTGATGATCGGCACGAAAATGGGCATGGTGAGCAGCGCGATGCCGACCCAGTCCAGAAACATCCCCAGGACGAAGAGGATCAGCATCATGAACAGGATGATGATCGTCGGATTGTCGGAGATCCCGGTGATCAGGGCGGAGACGAACTTGATGCCGCCCATCAGGTTGAATACGCCCACCAGCGCGCTGGCGCCGATGCCGATCCAGACGATCATGCCGCAGGTCGCCAGGGTTTGCAGCACAGCCCCCTTGAGCATGGGGAGGTTGAACTCCCGCCGCACGATCGTGGAGAGCAGCACCCCGAGCACGCCCACCGCCGAGGCCTCGGTGACCGAGGCGATACCGCCATAGATCGAGCCCAGCACGAAGATGACGACCATGATCGGCAGGACGATGCCCTTCAGCAGGCGCAGTTTTTCCCCGCTCGGTACTGCCTCGGGCGATGGATCGGGCGCCACCTCCGGCGTGATGTAGCAGCGCGCGAGCACGTAGATGACGTAAAAGCTGGCCAACATGAACCCGGGGACGAAGGCAGAGGTGAACAGCTCGCCGATGGAAGTGTTGGCGGTCAAACCATAGATGATGAGGACGATGGACGGCGGCACCATGGTACCCAGGGATCCACCCGCGCAGATCACGCCGATCGCCAGGTTCCGGTTGTAGCCCATACGCAGCATCTGCGGCAGCGCGAGCAGGCCGAGCAGGACCACCTCGCCGCCGATGATACCGCTCATCGCCGCCAATACCACTGCGACGAAGATCGTCTGCACCGCCACGGCGCCGCGCAGGCGTCCGCCTATCAGCTTCATTGCGTCGAACAGATCGCGGGCGATGCCCGAACGGTCGAGCAGGGCGGCCATCAGTACGAACATCGGCACTGACACGAAGACGAACGAGGAGACGAAGGAGTAGACGCGGCTGGTGATCAGCGGGACCGCGTTGGGGCCGAACCAACCGAGGGCGAAGATCAGCGCCACCAACAGCGTGACGAACGCCAGCGGCATGCCGGTGAGCAGCAGGCCGAGCAGCAGCGCGAACATCAGCAGGGTACCGTATTCGATGCCCAGCGACTTCAGGTTCGGAATCAGATCGAGCAGTTCCATCACTTCTCCCCCTCTGCCTGAATGGACGGGGCCGCCTGGGTGACGCCTCTCGCGTAGTTGACCGCGAGCACGAGGAACTGGATCGCCAGCGCGACCATCACGGCCAGCATGAAGATCTTCAGCAGGGACGGTGTCGGGGGATTCCAGGCGCTGCCGGAAGTCTCCAGACGAAAGCTGCCGTCAGGGGCGAACGCCGCACGCTGCACCATCAGCCAGGATGCCCAGGCAAAGGTTGCGGCCGAGATCATGCAGACCAGCGAGATGATCACGTCCAGGAACCGGCGCACCCCGGGACTCACCAGGTCATAGATAATCACCACCCGGATGTGGGTGTTGCGGGCTGCGCAGTAGAGTCCGCCGTAGATGAAGGCGACGGCGCAGAGGAAGATCGTCGCTTCGTGCGCCCAGATGGTGGGCGAATTGAGCACGTAGCGGAGAAACACCTCCTGGATCAGGATCAGCATCGCGATGAAGATGCCGCCGGCGAAGATGATACCGCCCTTGTCGATCAGCCAGCCGATTTTTCCCGCCTGGGCAACCGCCCCGGGAGAGACGGCGCGGCTTCGCTTTCGGTCGTCGGTGGTGTGGTGTACGTCTTGATCTGACATCATCGTGGTCTCCCTGTGGGCTGAACCGGCTGCAGGTGGACCCTGCAGCCGGTTGGCACTTGCTGCGTTATTTCACCAGACCCTTCTCTTTGAGATAACCGGTCAGTGCGTCGTAGACCTTGCGGGCGTTGGCGGAGCGCTCGGCCACCTGCTTCCACTCGCCGGTGGCGATGGTGCGGAAATTGGCCCGTTCTTCGGCCGACCAGTTGTGCACCGTGATTTTGCCGCCGGCCTTTGCAGCAGCAGCCGCCGCCTCGTCACGCTCCGCCAGGACAGCCACCTGGTGGCGGGAAAAATCGTGCACCGTCTGCTCGAAGGCGGCTTTGATGTCGTCAGGCAGCGCGTCCCACTTGGCCTTGTTCATCGAGATCTCCACCAGCGGCATGGAGTGGAAGCCGGGGTAGATGGGATGCGGCGCGATGTCGTTGAGACCCTGGGCCTGGTTGGTTGAGAAGACGGTGTAGTCCGCGGCTTCGATCACACCCTTGTCCAGTGCCGTGAACACCTCCGAGCCGGGCAGGTTGACAGGTGCGGCACCGGCGGCGGCGAACACCTGCTGCACCAGACCTTCGGGCGCGCGCATCTTCACGCCCTTGAGATCGGCCACGCTGTCAATCGGCACTTTGGAGACAAAGGCTTCCAGACCCGGGGTGGTCGCTCCGATGAAGTGCAGGCCATAGGGCTCCAGCAGTCCGTTCATCAGCTGCCTGCCGCCGCCGTTCTCCATGAAGTCGAACATCTGCTCCGGATCCGACCAGGCGCCGACCGGGTTGGCAATCAGGCCGAAGGCGGCATCCTTGCCGGTGAAGTAAGAGGTGTCGGTGATGTGGCCGTCCAGAATTCCCGCGGCGATCGCGTCCTGGGTTTCGGAGTGCTCCACCACGGAGCCCACCGGCAGCAGTTCCACCTTGACACGGCCCCCGGTTTTCTCGGCCAGGGATTTTGCCCATCCCTGCTGCAGCTCGAAGTTGGGATTGCCGGACGGGTCACTGGACTGGAACTTGAATTCGAACTCTGCCGCCATTGCGCTCTGGCCGAGCATGGCGAGGCCCAGTGCGCCGGCTGCGAGCATTGCGATGTGTAACTTTTTCATGGTCATTCCTCCATAAAGGTCAGGTATCTGGATACTCCAAAATGGAAAATCCGGGTGGGTTGTGAGCGGGACCTCGGTCAGCGCCCGTTTAGTGTTTCTATCCGAATCATGGCGCTGGATTCATCGTCGTTCCGGGTCGGGTTGATGCCCAGGTCGGTGGCCGTGCGCCGCATGACCGTCAAGGCTGCATTGAAGGCTGCTTCAGGCTGGCGCAGGCGGATGCACTCCATCAACCGGCGATGGTTCTCCAGGCTTTCGCTGAGCTCCTCTGCGGTGTCGTTGGACTTTTCGATCACCAGCATGATGGCGGGCCGCAGAATGTTGACGGACTGCGCCCAGATCAGATTATGGGTCGCCCGGTAGATGGCGGTGTGGAAGGAGATATCCGCCTGGGTGAATTGCTCGGTCGAGCCCTCTTTCAGACCACGCGCCATGCCGTCGTAGGCTCGCTCGATCGCTGCCAGATCCTGGGCGGTGGCACGATTCGCGGCCAGTGCGGAGACATAGGGTTCGATAGCGCGTCGGTACTCGTAGATGTCCCGGAAGAAATCCGGGTTTG
This sequence comes from Gammaproteobacteria bacterium, assembly GCA_020445405.1. GTDB lineage: Bacteria > Pseudomonadota > Gammaproteobacteria > Chromatiales > Chromatiaceae > HKST-UBA178. The sequence continues at coordinate 21,500 of JAGRGQ010000047.1, forward strand.
GATTGGCGTACTCGATCATCCAGCGGCTTACCTGGGGGTCGAGCATGTTCCATTCATGGGTCTCTTCCACAACGGTTCCTTTGCCAGCCTGGCGCCGGATGATTCCCAGCGCGGAGAGTGTCTGCAGCCCAGTGCGCACCGATGCGCGGCTGACCGCCAGACTCTCGGCAAGATCGGTTTCCGGCGGCAGCATATCGCCCGGCTTATAGACACCGGAGAAGAGGTCACGGGCGATTTGTTTGGCTACCTGATTGCCGAGATCACGGCCGTTGACGCGTGTGGTTTTGCTTTGCATCGCTTTTTCCCAATGATTCCGTTGAGCAGAATGTAGTATATGTCCGACATAATGTCAATAAATGTCAGACAATTTAATTTAGAAGTACGACAAATCAGCTGACAGTTGGTTTGCCGGAGGTTACAGCGGGAGGAATGCCGTGGAAAAGATCGGGCGCGTGGCGGGCTCCAACCCTATGCCCGTAGCGGAAACCGCTGCCCGATGGCGGGCATCGCCGCCGGGGTCATCGCGCTTATCCTCCCGCAGAGCCGCCGCTCCAGCGCCGAAAGGCCGTGAACCATTCCCGCCTCGTGAGTAACTTTTCCCGAAATTGATCGGCAACGGGGTGATGCCTCAGGGTATGACGGATCCGCCGGCTTTCAAGCCATCCCAGGGTGCCGTTACAACGGGAACGACTGATGCGGTTCGGGCATGATCACTTCGGTGCCGCCGAGTTCCCCGGCGACGGCCGCCATTGCCTTCTCTTCGCCGTGGACCAGGAAGGTGCGCTCCGGGTTGCCAAGCTGCCGGTGCCAGGCCAGCAGTTCCTCCCGGTCGGCATGGGCGGAGAATCCGCCGATGGTGTGGATGCGGGCGCGCACCGGGATCTCCTCGCCGAACAGCCGCACCCTTTGCGCACCGTCGATGATAATACGGGCCAGGGTTCCCCGGGCGGCGAAACCGACAAAGACGACAGCGCTGTCTTCCCGCCACAGATTGTGTTTGAGATGGTGCCGCACCCGCCCGCCGGTGCACATGCCGGAACCGGCGATGATGACCGCGCCGCCGCGGATACGGTTGAGGGCAAAGGAGTCGGCGGTCTCGCGCGTGAAATGCAGACCGGCGAGGCCGAACGGATCCCGTTCGTTTCTGAACAGTTCAGACGCCTCCTCGTTGTAGCACTCGGGATGGCGGCGGAAGATTTCGGTGGCTGAAATTGCCATGGGCGAGTCCAGGAAGAGCTGCATCGAGGCGGGCAGGTATCCGGCCTCCACCCCTTCCCGCAGGTAGTAGAGGATCTCCTGGGCCCGTTCCAGCGCGAAGCTGGGAATGATGACGTTGCCGCCGCGGCGAAAGGTGTCGGTAATCGCCTCGTACAGCTCTTCCACCGAGGGCTGCAGGCGCTTGTGCACACGATCGCCGTAAGTGGTCTCCATCACCACCGCATCGACATGGGGCGGCGTTGCCGGGTCGCGCAGGATGGCCCGGCCGCTGTAGCCCAGATCGCCGGAGAACAACAGCCGTCGCTGCGCTCCGCCTGCCGACAGCTCCAGCAGGATCGAGGCCGAACCGAGAATGTGGCCGGCATCGAGAAACGTGGCCCGAATGCCGCCGTCCAGGGTGATGGCCTTGCCGTACACCGCCGTTCGACCGAAATAGTCGAGGCTGTTGAGGGCGTCCAGGACGGTATAGAGCGGGGTCGCTTCCCGCTCCCTGCGGGCGTGACGCGCCTGCTTGCGCGCGTGCCACGCCGCCTCCTCCTCCTGCAGATGGGCGGCATCCAGCATCACCAGCCTGGCCAGCTCGCGCGTGGCGGCGGTGGTGATGATCTCGCCGCGAAAGCCCCGCTCCACCAGCAGCGGGATGCGGCCGCAGTGATCGAGGTGAGCATGGGTCAGCAGCAGGTAGTCCACCCGGGAGGGATCGAAACCCAGCGGCTCGCGGTTCTCCTCGTCCAGTTCTCGCCCGCCCTGATAGAGGCCGCAGTCGATCAGCACCTGCGCGCCGCCGCAGCTTACCAGGTGGCAGGAGCCGGTCACCCCGAGATCGGCGCCGTGAAAAGAGATGTGCATAACCTGCTCCTTATTCGTTGTCGTTGTCCGGTAGCGGCGTGCCGCAGGTGCGATGCCAGTGCCGGATGCCGTCCCAGATCTCCTCCGCGGTCTCGGCGTACCAGAACAGCTCGCGGTCCTCTTCGTCGATGACGCCTTCGGCCACCAGAAAATCCACGTTCACCGCCTGGCGCCAGAAGGATTCGCCGACCAGCACCACCGGCAGCGGTGCGATGGTCCGGGTCTGGATCAGCGTCAGGGTCTCGAACAGCTCGTCCAGCGTGCCGTATCCGCCCGGGAACGCCACCAGCGCCTTGGCGCGCTTGAGAAAGTGCAGCTTGCGCGTGGCGAAATAGTGAAAGCGAAAGCAGAGATCGGGCGTAATGTAAGGGTTGGGATACTGTTCATGGGGCAGCGTGATATTCAAACCGATGGATTTTGCGCCGACATCGAACGCGCCGCGGTTGGCCGCTTCCATGATGCCGGGACCGCCACCGGTCACCAGGGTCACGCGGGCGTCCCCGGGTCCCCTGCCGGATTGCGCCACCAGGCGGCCGAAGGCCCGGGCCTGTTCGTAATAGCGGCTCTTTGCCTTGATGGCCAGCGCTGCGTTCAGCCGGCGTTGCAGCTCCCCGTTGCCGGGATCGGCTGCCAATTGCTGCTGCAGCCCCTCCACCCTGCGGCTTGCCGCCTCGGGCTCATGCAGGCGTGTGCTGCCGAACACGACGATGCTGTGCTCGACGGCGTGCTGCTGCAGCAGCAGTTCGGGTTTCAGATAATCGATCTGCAGCCGCACACCGCGGGTCTCGTCCTGATTGAGGAACGCGACATCCTGATCGGCCTGGCGATAACCCGGGCTGGCCATGATCGCCTCGACCTGCGCACGGGCACGCGGATCGTCCGCTGCCGCCTTGGGGGTCTGCCACGGCAGCAGTTCACGGCGCCGCCGGGGGTGAGCCGGGGCGGGCACCTTGGGACAGGCGCGCGGGTCGCTGGATTTTTTCATCTCTCTCTCCCGTTTTGTTCCGCCCCATTTCGATTGCGCAACAAGCGGTAAGTCCACACCTTCACGATGTTGTTGATCACGAACCAGAGCGCGGCGTAAAGCCAGATCCACAATGCGTACTTCCAGCCGATGGGTGTGATGAGCACGCCATAGACGGCAATCAGCGTGCCGACGATCTCGGTGCCGAAGGTTGCCGCCAGCAGCAGCGGCGCCGGCCAGGGGCGCCGCCAGAACCAGTTTTCCGTGCGGGTGATGTAGAGGGTGCTGTGACCTGCGACGATCAGCTTCAGGAACAGCATGCTCTGGATCATCCCTTCGGGAAAGCCCGTCTCCCTGAGCAGAAAGAACAGCAGGAAGGAGGCGATCACCCCCATCACCCCCAGGACGCTGGAGACGGTGAGCAGCTCCTGCATCTGCCAGCGCACCGGCTGCCGGCTCACCCTGGTGTTGTCGTAGGCGATGGTGAGTATCGGCAGGTCGTTGAGCAGCGCCAGCAGGATGATCATCAGCGCCGTGATCGGATAGAAGTCAAAGACCACGATGCTCAGGCTCATGAAGAGGATGATGCGGACGGTCTCGGCGATGCGGAAGGTGGCGTAGCTCTTCATCCGTTCGAAGGTGATGCGGGCCTGCTTCAGCGCCTCGTTGATGACCGAAAGGCCGGGTGCGGTGAGGATGATGTCGGCCGCGCCGCGGGCCGCGTCGGTGGCGTTGGAGACGGCGATGCCGCAGTCGGCCTTTTTCAGAGCCGGGGCATCGTTGACGCCGTCGCCGGTCATGGCGACGATGTGGCCGCCCTTCTGCAGCGTGTCGACGATGCGGTATTTGTCCTCAGGTACCACCTCGGCGAAAATGTTCACCGACTCGATCATCTCGACGATGGCCGATTCGTGGGTGTGGATGAACTCCCGCTCCAGCAGACGGGTGTCGTACATGGCCCTGACCGTTGCCATCACCTCGTCGGCGAAGCGCTGCGCCTGCTGATGCGGCACCTCGGGTTTGAGCCGCTGGTAGATCGCGGCGGAGAGCACACCGGCCAGCGCCATCACTTCGTTGCTGGCGCTGCCGGAAAGCTGTTCCGCGCGCATGGTGCGCTGTTCCAAACCCAGCAGCCGCCCGATCTCACGGGCGATGGCCATGTTGTCGCCGGTGACCATCTTCACCGCGACGCCATAGTCACGCATCTCGGAGATGATCTGGTGGGAATCGTCGCGCGGCGGGTCATACAGCGGGATCAGCCCCAGCAGCCGCATAGCGGCGTCGCCCTGTCTGCGCGCCACCGCCAGCGTGCGGTAGCCCTTGCCCGCCAGCGCCTCCACCGTGGTGTTGATGTGCTGCAGCGCCGCGTCACCGGGCTGCGCCAGGCCGACCACGACCTGCGGTGCACCTTTCACCGCGACGAATTCCTGGCCGTCCCGCTCGATCGCAGCCTCGGTCCGCTTGCGGATCGGGTCGAAGGGGGTGAAGGAGCGCTGCCGGTAACTGTCGTACCGGGCATCGGGAAAGCGCTCATCGAGGCGGCGGAAGATCGGCATCTCGATGGGATCGCTGTTTTCGCGTCTGGAGGCCAGCGCCGCTGTCAGAAACAGCACCTCCTCGGTGGCGCCGTCGAGCAGCACCGGTTCCGCCACCTGCATCTCGTTCCTGGTCAATGTGCCGGTCTTGTCGGAGCAGAAGACATCGACGCCGGCCAGCTCCTCGATGGCGGTGAGGCGCGAGACGATGGCCTGGCGCCGGGCCAGGTTCACCGCTCCCACAGCCATGGTGACCGAGAGTACTGCGGGCAGTGCCACCGGGATCGCCGCCACGCTGAGTACCAGCGCGAAGCGGGCGATCTCCAGCAGCGGCTCGTGCCGGAACAGCGAAACTATCGCGATCAGCAGCACCAGGGCGAGGGTGATCAGGATCAGGAAATTGCCGATGCGCAGCACCATCCGCTGGAAATGGCTGCGCTTCTCCAGCGTGGCCCTGGCCACCAGTGCCACCACGGAGTGAAAATTGGTGTTGGCGGCGGTGTTGACCACGACGGCCAGCATTTCGCCCTGTTTGATGACGGTGCTGGCGTAGGCGATCTCATTCGGCTTTCTGCTCACCGGCAGCGATTCGCCGGTAAGGGCGGACTGGTCGATGAGGAGATAGTCACCCTGGAGCAGCTGCACGTCGGCGGGGACGATGTTGCCGATGCGCAGCCGGATGATGTCGCCCGGGACCAGCTCCCGCGACGGCAAGGTTTTGAACGCACCGTCCCGCAGCACGATGGTCTCGGCACTCAAACGCGCCTTGAGCGCCTTCAGTGCGTTAAGCGCGCGGTGCTCCTGCAGGAAGTCGAGACCGGCATTGACCAGCAGCATGATGGCGATGATGACGAAGTCATCCCACTTCTGCACCGCCGCCGAGAGCAGGGCGGCCATCTCGATCATCCACGGAATCGGCCCCCAGAAGCGGCGGACGATGCGGTGCCAGAGCGGCTCCTCCTTCTCCTCGATCTCGTTGTAGCCGTATTCGCCCAGGCGACGGCCGGCTTCCGCAGCGCTCAGGCCGCGCGCGGCATCGGTGTGTAAAGTGCCGATAGTCTCTTCAACCGCCTGCGCGCTGTAATCATCGGTTGCCCGTTTCATCGCTTGGCGTCCGGTGCTTCCGCTGCCGCTCCGATTGAAGCCTGCCGCACCAATACCAGACCTGAAAAATTCCCGAGCCTGCCGCGGGCAGGCTTGACCCCGGCGTCAAACAGGGAGCACCGCATACCGGGTTGAGCGTTATCGGTTAATTTCAATTATTTTTCCAGATCCACCGGACCAAGATACCACCGACCGGCCGGATCGCCACGTTAAGGATATTTAATGCTGCATCCGCCTGCCGTCATCTGTCATGAGCCGATCGGGCGGGCGGTCTCTCTGTTTTCAGCAGCGGCCGGTCGCCAGCGGGGATCATGCGCCGGGCCGGGCAGGTGCCTGCTGATCTGGCGCGGGCGAAGGGCGGGGAATCTCGTCGCCCTGCAGGGTCTCCCTGGCCAACAGCGCTGTCGCACCCTGTTCGAGCTGAGAGCGGTTTTCCTGCAGTATGCCAAGCGCCCGTTCCCTGGCGTCGGTCGTCAACTCGCGTACGGCACAATCGATCTCGCGCGCGGTCTCCTCGCTGTATTTGCGCGGCGTGGAGCCGAGGACGCTCTCGCCGAGAAAGGACTGGCGCGGCTCGTCGTAGGTCATCTGTCCCAGCTTCTCGTGCATGCCGAAGCGCGTCACCATGTTGCGTGCGATATCGGTGGCCTTGTCCAGGTCGTCGCTGGCCCCGGTGGAGATCTCCCCGAAGACCAGGATCTCAGCCGCACGTCCACCCAGCAGCACCGCCATTTTGTTGCGCAGTTCCTGTTGCGTCATCAGAAAGCGGTCTTCCGTGGGCCGCTGGATGGTGTAGCCGAGTGCGCCAATGCCGCGCGGGATGATCGAGATTTTGTGCACCGGGTCGCTGCCGGGCAGGGCCAGCGCGACCAGGGCATGCCCCATCTCGTGATAGGCGACGACCCGCCGCTCGTGTTCGTTGAGCAGTCGACTGCGCTTTTCCAGTCCGGCGACGATGCGCTCGATCGCGTTGTTGAAGTCATCCATCATGACCGCTTCGGCACCGCGCCGCGTCGCCAGCAGCGCGGCCTCGTTGACAAGGTTGGCCAGGTCGGCCCCGGTAAAGCCCGGTGTCAGTGCCGCCAGCTCATCGCGGTTGACGTCGGCGGCGACGGCGATCTTTTTCAGATGAACGTCGAGGATGGCGCGGCGACCGCTGCGCTCCGGTCTGTCCACCAGCACCTGACGGTCGAAACGCCCGGCGCGCAGCAGCGCCGGATCGAGTATCTCCGGACGGTTGGTGGCGGCCAGTATCACGATGCCGCGTTGCGAGTCGAAGCCATCGATCTCGGTGAGCAGCTGATTGAGCGTCTGCTCTTTCTCATCGTGCCCGCCGGAGACGGGACCGATGCCGCGGGCGCGACCGAGTGCGTCCAGTTCGTCGATGAAGATGATACAGGGGGCCGTCCGGCCGGCCTGGTCGAACAGGTCGCGAACGCGTGCCGCGCCTATACCCACGAACATCTCGACGAATTCGGCGCCACTGATGGAAAAAAAAGGTACTCCGGCTTCTCCGGCGACGGCACGCGCCAGCAGGGTCTTACCGGTGCCGGGCGGACCCACCAGAAGCACTCCTTTCGGAATATGCGCGCCCAGCCGCCCGTACCGCTGCGGATTCTTCAGAAAATTGATCAGTTCCTCGAGCTCCTCCTTGGCCTCTTCGACGCCGGCGACGTCGTCGAAGGTCACACCGGTATTCTTCTCCACGTAAACCTTGGCCTTGCTCTTGCCGACGCTCATCAAACCGCCGAATCCCTGCTTTTCGGCCATGCGTCGCACGACAAACATCCAGAGCAGG
>JAGRGQ010000048.1 GCA_020445405.1 Gammaproteobacteria bacterium
TTTGGCCAGACGCTTGAGCCCGGTCACAAAGCTCGGCCAGGGGCCGCTCTCCAGCTGGTCAAGCATCGGGGTGGGGTGCATCGGTTTTGCCATCATTCACTCTCCCATGGGTCTGTAATCACGGTCCTCCTTGTCGGCCAGCCATCGACTTCATTTCCCGGTTCGAAGTGACGATGATGGCGCTTGAGAAGTACCCTGGTATTCGCGATACCTTCACTTGATGTATAGACGGGCAGACCTACCCGCCCGACTCCATAACATGAGCGCATTTTAGGATTTCCTTATGCAGCAAAATATCCCGCTAATGGGGGGGGATTTCTCAAAACCCGTCTATCCACAAAGAGATATTACAATAATCGTTAATATATGAATTTTATATTACATTAATTTTTTATTTGTAGTAATAACAATAAGTTAGTATAATATTTCTGAACTGATCGTCGAAGATAGTGCTCGGCATTTTGGTGCATTGCAACATCAATCAGCATCATCGTATCTTGCCAATTGGCTGCATTCTGGTGTCCAATGAAATAATCCGAGTAGTTTAGTAGGGTATTTTTCCCTTGTTGAAGCCAGGGGATTAAGCCGGGCCGGTGAAGGTGTACACCCCGCTCTGAAGACGTCGGTTTCCAGTGCGAAAAATACCCAAATTTGCAGGAGAGGTCGCATGCTCTATCTAAGTGAGGTGCTGATGCAACACCCCGAAATCGAGAGCTTTGAAGCGCTTGTTGCCAAGGTCAAGGAGCGGTCTCAAACAGAGATGTTCTTCCGGATCGATGTCAAACCGCAATTTTCCGATACACCGGCCAACTGGGAAGATCGGCTGGAAGCGGCCTTCACCTGAGGAGCTGTAGTGTGAAATATCTACAACCCGACCACCTACCGCGAGATAGCGCGGATCCAGACGCAGCCGTTCATTCGGAAAGGCTGGTGGAACTGCACATCGCGGAGTTACAGCAGCAGATTGACGCCCTGCCGGCGGAGGCGCCCCTGGATGAAAAGCTGCATCTGACCCTCGATCGCGGTTATGCGCTGCTGGAGGGCAATCTGTTCGATCAGGCCTGGCAAATCGGCCGCCAGGTGCTGGATGAAGCAGTCGCCGGGCAACTCTGGATGCGCGCCGTGGAGGCCTGCGACATCATGTTTCAGAGCGACCGGAAAGAGTCGGTGAAAGCGCTTGCCCACGCTATCTGGCTGGGCGTCACATTTCCGATAGACCCCGAATTGAGCGTCGCCATGCTGCAGCATCTGGTGGATGAATCCCCCGACCGATCGGATGGAGCTGCGGTAGCTGCGGCCACCGCGGGTTACCTGGTGGAGCTGCGTGCCCAGGGAAAACAGCGGGAGGATCTGCAATTTTTCACCAGGCAGATGCTGGGGCAGGTAGCCAGGACTCACAGCCAGGTGGAAGATCAGGAGATATTCGATTTCTGGGTGGAGCGTCTGGAGTTGAATGACCCGGAAAAATTCCTGCCGCGCCTCGGTCGGGTGCTCGACATTCTGACCGATGGCGCCTGGTGGTTTGACCGGGATCAGCTGCGAAAACACATTCCGGAGTAGTTATGTATTGGCAGGAAGAGATTGACGAGCAGCAGTTTGTCGTGCCGGACAGGGTGATCGACCTGATGTTTCAGATCGACTGTCCAACCCTGCCGGTAGACCACGCCTGGCCGCTCTCCCGGGAGATTCGGCGCACGCTGCACTGGTTCGGCGAAAACCCCTACGAGGGACTGCACAGTATCCATGGCGCCGATTCCGGAAACGGCTGGGAACGGCCTCAGGCGTCCGATGACCTGCTCTATCTCTCACGCAGAGTCAAACTGATTCTGCGCCTCCCCAGGGAGAGAGTGGAACCGGCACAGGCGCTTTCCGGGAATATCCTGGATCTGGATGGACACCGCATGGCTGTCGGACAATCCAAAGTGCGAAACCTTGGCATGACGAACTTTCTCTACTCGCGCTATGTGGTCGGACCGCAAAGTGCCAGCGAAGATCAGTTCATAACCTGGGCGGTGCAGGAACTCACCGCACTGGGTGTCAGCTGCAAAAAGATTCTGTGCGGAAAATCCTGCCGTCTGAGTACCGGTGAACAACAGCTGGAGACCCGCAGCCTGATGGTGGCAAATCTCTCTTTCCAGGATGCCGTCACGCTGCAGGAGTCGGGCATCGGACCGCATCGATCGATGGGGTGCGGTCTCTTTGTTCCCCAGAAATCTTTTTAGGGGTGGCCCAAAAATCTCCTATTGAAGAACAGTACAAATTTTGTTTTTCCCCATTTAACATTGTCCGGATACGGAATCGAAACCCACGCCCGTCATATAGACCCGGCAGCAACACCCAACAACGATAGTGTCTTAACATTGAATTAAGGAGAGGCCAAACATGTCATACGAAGTAACTGGTAACGGCTACCTGGTGAATCTGGAGGACTGGAACGAAGAGGTGGCCAAAGAGCTCGCGGCGAAAGAGAACATCACCCTCACCGAAAAAGCCTGGGACATCATCAACTATCTGCGGGACGAGTATTTCAACAACAACGGCAACCAGCCCAACGAACGAAATATGGTGAAGCATTTCAAGGAGGTCTGGACCGATCTGGATACCGTTGACGCCAAATCGCTTTACGTCCACTTCCCAATGGGACCGGCGAAGCAGGCCGGAAAAATTGCCGGCCTGCCGGAGACCAAGCGCAAAGGTGGTTATTGAAGCAGTTGCCAGATGTCAGCGGGCAGCTGGTGCCCAGCTGCTTGCTGATAACTGAAAACCACTAAACATCGCTCCACATCCGTACCAGGTTGGAAAAGGATCTGTCCACCAGTCTGGTGTTGTTATCCCCGGGCGCAGTGGACAGCAAATGCTCCCGCGCCTGATTCAACTCGAACAGCAACTCCCGCCGGGCCGGATCGCGCACATGGCTCTGCACCCACAGCAGCGCCACCATCCGCTCGCCGGCGGTCACTTCGGCGACGTGGTGCAGACTGGATGATGGGTAGACCACCGCATCCCCCGCCGCCAGCTTGACCGCGCTGGTTCCAAACGGGGTCCGGATCACCAATTCGCCGCCCTGATAACTTCCGGGATCGCTCAGGAACAGCGTCATGGAGACATCGCTGCGCATTCTCGGACCGCTTTTCCCCATGATCGCGTCGTCCACGTGTTCACCATACCGCATACCCGCCCGGTAGCGGGCAAATATCGGATCTGCCATGCGCGCGGGAAGAACCGCGCTGTTGAACATCTTATTGTGTGCCAGACTGCTCACCAGAATCCGGATCAGCAGTTCCATCCGCTTCGGCTCCTTTTGCAACTCCTCATTCTCCTTCACCTGGCGGGCTGCCATGCCTGCACTGAGCTTGCCGTCGACGAACTCGGATCCATCCAGGATCTCGTTGATCTTGGCGAGCTGTGCCGCATTCAACACCCGTGCTATTTCCAGCAGCATGTTTAATCCTCTGTCGCGATCGCATTGAGCAGTTCTTCAAGGGCTGTCTCTTCAATCGGGTAGTCCAACGCCCCTCGTACCGCGTACCTGGTTCTGACCTTTTCCAGCCGGGTCCGATGCGCCCGCTCGATAAACACGATCACCTTTGCCTGCGGCGCAAAGCGTTGCAGGCCGGCCAACAGGGATTCCAGATTACTCATCCGGTCGCGCAGCTCCGGATCGAAATGAAACTCCGCCACCACCACCTCCGGCCTGTTTTTTTTCAGCCAGGCCTGCGCATTGCGCATCGAATGGACTTTCTCGGGCCGGTAGCCTGCGCGACGATAGAGTGACGTAAAGTCGGGATAGCCTCCCATCTCCACAATCGAGAGCAACATCGGTATACCCATAGACACCTCGACCGGACCGATTCAGGTTTTGCAATCAGGCGTCCGACACCCCGCCCGTATGGGGTATTTTACCACTGCTGGTAATCGATAATAATACGCTTATATTCATATGGCAGGCTTGACTACTCCCAACAGCATGGAACTCAACATAATCGTAGATGACTATTCGATGAACCTGAGCCTGCCCGACGGCTATCTGGAAGCATCAGGCGAAGCTTTCGACAGACTCGACCGAAACATGGATCTGGGGGTCCAGATTGGCCGGCAGTGGATCGAACACCCCGACCCTCACCAGCGTTTGAATCGCCCCGGAAAAATCGGAGACTGTTTTGTGTGAGTCATGCTGCCTCGCATGACGCTTCCAGTCGCTGATAATACATCAGCTCATACTCAGCCGGCGGGATGTTACCGATCGGCTCCAGTATTCGTCGATTGTTGAACCAGTCGACCCATTCCAGGGTGGCATACTCAACCTCGTCGATGGTCTTCCAGGGCCCACGCTTGCGGATGATTTCAGTCTTGTATAGCCCATTGATGGTTTCGGCCAGCGCGTTGTCGTAGGAATCACCGACACTGCCGACGGATGCCTCAATGCCAGCCTCGGCGAGCTTATCGGTGTAATGGATCGACAGGTACTGGCAGCCGCGGTCACTGTGATGGATCAGCTCGTCGGTTGTTGACCGTGACCAGAGTGCTTGCTCCAACGCATCCAGAACCAGGTCGGTCCTGAGCGATCTGCTGACACGCCAGCCGACAATCATTCTGGCGAAAACATCAATCACGAAGGCCACATGAACGAATCCGCTCCAGGTCGCCACGAACGTGATGTCAGCAACCCACAACTGGTTCGGTCGAGACGCGCTGAATTCACGGTTGACCAGATCAGCAGGCCTGGACTGGGAATCATCAACGATCGTGGTCCAGTGGGCCTTACGGCCCCGTGTAACGCCTTGCAGACCGCGCTTTCGCATGAGTCGTTCCACGGTGCAGCGGGCGACTTTGAAGCCTTCTCGTTTCATCTGGCGCCAGACCTTGCGTACACCATAGACCTCGAAGTTCTCTTTCCAGACGCGTTGGATTTCCGGTTCCAGGTGTCGGTCACGCATGGAACGATTCGACTCCCGGTCAGGATCCTGCTCCCGGGTCTTGTAGTCGTAATACGTCGATAGGGCAATCGGCAACACCTTGCAGATTGGCTCGACCCCGTATTGATCGCGATGATCATCGATATAACGAATCATTTCTTCAGTCGACGGTCGAGCTCCGCCTGGGCGAAAAAAGCGGAAGCCGTTCGAAGAATTTCATTCGCGCGCTTCAACTCCCGATTCTCGCGCTCCAGCTCCTTGAGCCGCTCTCGTTCATTCGTTGACAGGCCGCCACGTTTACCTTGGTCAACCTCTGACTGTCTCACCCAACGGCGGAGAGTCTCAGCTGTGCAGCCAAACTTCTCTGAAATTGATTCAATTGTCGCCCACTGGGACTCGTGCTCATACTGATGCTCGAAAACCATACGCACCGCCCGTTCCCGGACTTCCGGGGAATATCGTTTGTTTGTGTTCATTGCTAAATCCTCTCAAAGAATTTAGCCTCCGACAAACCCGGGGCGATTCAGTTGCCAGGTAGCTGCGGATAAACTGCTGACCGCACTGGAAACCGATAACGAGAGTCTCGCATTACTGAGCGCGGGTTATATCCTGAGCCGGATTCCCGGGGTGCGGCGGGTCACCATCGATAATTCGGGAGAGCTGCAGGGAACGGTATTCGAGTCGTAACCGAGCGACTGCACCACTGGCCGCTCCACCCGTATTGACCGGATTCAGAGCGAACTCTTCTCTGCCAGCCTGGCAATGGGATCCGCGGCATCCCGCCCCCCGACCGCGTGCAGTTTCAGCATAGACCCGGCAACCGATTTCCAGTGTTCCAACCCCTCCCGGGCCACGCTTTCAAGCGCAGCACTGTCGGCAGACTCAAACCACCGGTCATAGGCTTCCCTCAACCCGGGAAAGAGCGACTTGCGCATCGCACTCAGATTACCGACAAAAAAATGCAGCGAGGATGCACGTGCCGATTCGACCGTTTTGGGAAGGGTTACCCAACAGTCGGCCAAATGGTCCCTAACGGCACGCGCAGCCAATTCCGCCGGGGTATGCGTGAGATCGGACAACATTCTGTTCCACCCCTCGCCCAGCCAGTCGCCTGCAAGACACTCGCCCCGCTCGTGCAGCATCACCTGGTGCAGTTCATCATCCGTCATCCTGTCCAGAGAACCCTCAAGGTCACGCTCGAACTCATAACAGGAAAAAGCCCTGCCCAACGGGTTGTCCGGACGATGCCAGCGCCAACTCTCCAGCTTCTCCCAAAGCATCTGTCGCAGAGATTCTCGCCGCACATATATCACCCGGTCACGGGTCATCGCCGGAGGTGAGGTAAGGTCCCGCGCAAGTTCACGTCCGGAGACCATCAGAGAGTAATCGGGCGTGTCGACGCGGCGTTCCAGTTCCCCCAGAAAAAAATGAGGTCTGCCGAACCTGCCGATCCCGCCGCTGTAGACCAGTCCATATGGGTTTAACACAGCATTGATACGCTCGCTGTTGAACGGATCATATTCATCGTTGTCCACTTTGATGGAGCCGAATTCGCGCTTCTCCAGACCCTTCCACAGATCCTCCCGCTCGCTCAGCCACTCGCCGACTTCCTCATTGTCGATTACACCTGAGTAACTCAGCCCTCTCTCCCAGCGAAAATACTCCCGCATCTTCAACAGGTATGTGCAGAGTCCATATTCGCTGCCATAGCGGGCGTCCGAAATGTAACAGTTCAGCTGAACGCTGGCAGAGACTTCATCGATTGCCATCTTGTCCACTATTGATTACCGTTTCCCGCAGGGTTTCACACCGAGCATTTTCTGAGTAAAATACTAAGTTATTCGACACTGGTGCTTTTCGTCAATATTTCTGACAATAGGGATGCCCGCACCCAGAACCAAAATCCTTCGTTTACAACTAGCGAAAACGGGAGTCAACCGTGGCAGTACGCTTAAAAAGTCAGTGGCACAATGAAAACACAACGAGATCCCTGGATGAGATTGCAGGCGCTCTCGCTTTCAACGCCTGGAAGCTCTCGATGGATAAGGCGATAAATCTGCACGGTAAGCATTTTGTTTACACATCGGACCGGCAGCGCCTGGATGTGATCTCGGAATACCTCATTTTTCTGATTCAGATAGTGGATCGGATGGTGCATCAGAGCCTGCAACAGGAGGATCGGCAGAAGTTGATCTCCGCCTTTGCCATGCGACTCGCTGAGCACCTGCAGGAGAACAGCGCCGAACTGCTGGGTGCGGGCGACTACGGCCATGATTTCATCGCGTTGCTTAACCGTCGATCCGAAGAGTATTCCGAGTTGGGCTTCAGCGAGGATGGTCCCGGTTACCCGTTCATGCGGCATTTGGGCTATGAAATCCAGCAGCTGATGGGGAACAGTCAGGAGAACCGCTGGGTGATCGACCAGGTTATGGATATGGATGCGCCTGAACTCTATAAACAGATGCAACGCACGCTGCGCAATCTGTTCAGTTGATCCGGAGCCGTCATGCGTCCCATCCAGTTATTGACCGTCCTGGACCTCGAATTTCTCAGTACCCGCGAGGGGCATCACACCCCCGTCATGTTGTGGGGACCACCCGGGGTTGGCAAATCCCAGATGGTGGCACAGGTCGCACGCAGGCACAGTGTAGCGATGATCGACATTCGGCTGTCACAGATGGAGCCCAGTGATCTGCGCGGCATCCCGTTCCGCAGCGGCAGCCGGGTGGAGTGGGCGGTACCTTCCCTGCTGCCGGACAGCGACCGGCATGGCGCGGAGGGAATACTTTTCCTGGACGAGATCACCTCCGCCCCACCCGCGGTATCGGCAGCGGCCTATCAGCTGATTCTGGACCGCCGCCTGGGGGAGTACCAGGTGCCACAACACTGGGCTATATTCGCCGCCGGAAATCGCCAGGGGGATCGTGGCGTAACCTATACCATGCCCGCACCGCTGGCCAACCGATTCTCTCATTTCGAGGTTGAGACCAACCTGGACGATTGGGTAATCTGGGCATATCGCAATGGCATCGACGAGCGCATCATCGCTTTTCTGCGTTTCCGGCCCGAACTGCTGTTCGACTTTGACCCGGCGCATAATCCGGTCGCCTTTCCTTCTCCGCGCTCCTGGGAATTTGCTCATCGTGCCCTGCAGAAATTCGATCAACATCCCCAGCTGCTGCAGAGTGCCCTGCAGGCCTGCGTCGGCCCTGCCGCCGGCGTGGAACTGCACGCTTTCGTCAACAGCCTCGAACAGATGCCCGACCTCGATGCGATCATTGCTGGCCAGGAGATTGCCGTTCCCGATGAGATAGACCTGCAGTATGCGGTGGCGGCCGCATTGGTGGGACGCGCCATACGCGCCGCTGAACAGGGAGGGGCACAGGAGACCATTGGCAATATTCTCCGCTATGCCGGGCGCTTTCCCCAGCGGGAAATGGGCGTCATGCTGGTCTCGGACATGCACCGTGCCATCGGTTCAACGGTGTTCGAGGTGCCGGAATTTGCGGAGTGGGCGCAACTGGTGTCGGACGTGATGCTGTTCGAGCAATAAGAGTCCGAGGCAACTGTCCGGCGACACCCTCTACCTGACCACGATTACAATGGATGCATCCAAAACTGCCACCAAACTGGCCGCCGCGAGGACCCGGCTGATCCTGGACAAACCGTTCCTCGGTGCTTTGGTGCTGCGCCTGCCGATGGAGGAGGTTACGGCGGAGTGGTGCAATACCACCGCCACGGACGCACGTAAATTCTACTACAATCCAGCCTACATAGACGCCCTTTCGCTGGACGAAACCCAATTCATGCTGGCACACGAAGCGCTACACTGCGCACTCTCTCATTTCGCCCGCCGTGAGCACAGAATCAGACATCGCTGGGATCTGGCCTGCGACTTCGCCATCAACCCTTTGCTGGTCGACGATGGTCTGACCGCCCCTCCCGGCAGCCTGCTGCTGGACCATTTCCGTGGCATGACCGCAGAGGAGATCTATCCACTCCTGAACGAGTTCGACGATCAGAAGACGCTGGACAATCATGCCTACGGCAGTGACGACCAGAAGGGCGGTTCAGGCGGCGACAAACGCGAGCCGCAGACCCCAAAATCACAAGCTGAGGCGGAACAGGCGGAGCTCCGGTCAGGCGGCGCTTCCCGAAATGACACCGGCAAGGGCAGCGGACTGCCCCCGCCGCAACCGTTGACTCCCGATGAAATGGAGACGCTTTCGGTACAGTGGCAGCAGAGAATGGCGGGGGCTGCCCAGCAGGCCATGCAGGCGGGAAAACTGGGCGGTGCATTGGCGCGCATGATTGACCACCTGCTGCAGCCGCAGTTGCCCTGGCGCATGCTGCTGGCGCGTTATCTGACCAGCAACGCACGCGATGACTACAGCTATGCGCGGCCTTCCCGGCGAGAGGGCGATTTCATTCTCCCCAGTCTGCGCAGCCAGCAGATTGAGCTGGTCATTGCGCTGGATACCAGCGGGTCGATCGACGATGAGGATTGCAGGCAGTTCCTTGGCGAGATAGATGCGTTGAAAGGGCAATTGCGGGCACGGGTCACACTGCTCGCCTGTGATGCGGTCCTCTCCGAGATGGGCCCCTGGGTATTTGAACCCTGGGAGGATTGCAGGTTGCCCGAAAGCTTTCGCGGCGGTGGCGGCACCAGCTTCAGGCCGGTATTCGATTGGGTGCAGCGGCAGGGCCTGACACCGGAAGCGTTAGTCTATTTTACCGACGCAGAAGGGGAGTTTCCGGCGTCTGAACCCAACTACCCGGTCATCTGGCTGGTCAAAGGGAAAGAGAAGGTACCGTGGGGGCAGCGAATCCAACTGAATTAGCGCCTGTTGACAGTGGGCGCTGGATATCGGTGCAGTGACGACAGGCCATGTCCACCAGTTTCTCTGCGCGGTATTGAACTAACACTGCTCTGCTCGGTCTTTATACCCATGCAAGATATGTCTGATTACAACAGAATGCGCGGCGCCGGCCTGACCCGGCTGGTACTTTTTTTATTTCTCCACACGCTCATATCTCCGCTGAGCCACGCCGATAACTTTTCCCTGCCGGAAATTGGCGACCCTTCCGGCAACCTCCTCAGTCCCAGCGGAGAGAGACGTCTGGGACAGGCATTCATGCGCAGCGTGCGCGCTACCCAGCCCGTCGTATCCGACCCGCTGATGAATGCCTACATCCAGACGATCGGTAACCGTATCGCCGCGAGCAGCAACAACGTTGACCGAACGTTTCACTTCTTCCTGATCGACAGTCCGGAGGTAAACGCTTTTGCCGGTCCAGGCGGTTATATCGGTGTCAACACTGGCTTGATAACCACTACGGAATCCGAGAGCGAGCTCGCTTCGGTGCTGGGGCATGAAATCGCCCATGTCACCCAGAATCATCTGTTCAGAACCTTCGACGCGATGCAGCGTATGAGCCTGCCTGCAGCCGCAATTGCCGTGACCGCGCTGGTTATCGGCGCTGCCACGAAACAGACCGATGCGGGTCTGGCAGTCGCCACCGGAGTTCAGGCCGGCATGGCCCAGAGTCAGATCAACTTTACCAGAGCCCACGAGGAAGAGGCCGACAGCATCGGCATCGAGACCCTGGCAAAAGCGGGATTCGATCCCCAGGCCATGCCGGTATTCTTCGAGAGAATGGGCAAAGCCACCCGTCTATACAGCAGTGGTGAACTGCCCGAATTTCTGCGCACCCACCCGGTAACGAGCAACCGTATCGCGGATGCCCGCGGCCGGGCTGGCGCCTACCCTTATCGCCAGACACCGGACAGCCTGGAGTATCATCTGGTGCGCGCCGCGTTGAAAAGCGCGCAATTCACCACGCCGAAAGACGCCGTGACCTATTTCCGGGAGTCGCTGCAAAGCCATCGTTATCGCAATGAAGAGAGTCAGCGATACGGTTACGTACTCGCGCTGATCGCTGATCGCCAGTTCGAGCAGGCGCAAAAACAGCTCGATATCCTGCTGCAGGAGCGCCCGGAGCAGATTGCGTATATCGACGCACAGGCACTGCAGCTGGAAAAAAGCGGACGCAGTAAAGAGGCGCAGCAGATCATTCAGGACGGCCTGGAACTCTATCCCGGAAACCATCCGTTAACGCTGCGCAACGCGATATTGTTATTGGAGATCGGGGCTCCGCTAAAGGCCCTGAAGCTGCTGGAGGCACAGCTGCAGGGTCGCCCGGACGACGAACAGCTTTACCGGCTGCTGGCACGGGCGGCTGGTGACGCAGGCAAAAACACCCTCGGCCACCAATACATGGCCGAGTATTACTATCTCTCCGGTGAACTGGAATCCGCCATTCAACAGCTACAGATCGCTCTCAAAGACGACAGTAACGACTATTATCGCAGTGCCCGTATCACGGCAAGGTTAAAGTCGCTGCAGGATGAGTTGAACGAGCTGAAGAGCCGCGACCGGTAATCATGCAGGGATTGATCGGCATGCGGGCGGTATCAGGGGAAGGGTATACCACAGACTTTGCCCTCCGACGCGCATCGGGTATGCTAGCGGTTTGGAATTATCAGGGTATTTCTCTGAATATCAGATTGTTCCGACATTCTGTCGCATCGAGGGATCGAGCAATAATTATAAATTTCCGGTGATTGTCCGAATTCTCCTCAGTCCGGCCGGTGATCACCCTCAGCATTAACTTGTGACCTGATTTTACTGTTTCGGAGAGGAAGACGGGCGAAGCGGATTCCCCTTTATTATTTTTTCTACAGGAGATGCGTAATGGATACCGATGTAAAAAGAAGAATTCTGCTGAAAGGCTCACTTAGCGCCAGTGCGCTCGGCGTAGCGGTCGCGACCGGCCTGCTGACCCCCGGCAGGCTCCTCGCCGCATGGCCGGACAAAGCCTTTGCCGCGAAAGCCCTGCCGGACATGCTGCAGGCGCTTTTTGGCGACGGAAACACCGAAGAGGGCGGCGATATCAATATCAAGGCGCCTGATATTGCGGAGAACGGCGCCGTTGTTCCCGTCACCATATCCACCGGCATCGCGGGTGCAGAGTCGATCTCCGTCATCGCAATCAATAATCCGGCGCCACTGGTTGCCAGTTACAATCTTGGCGACGGCACCGAGGGTTTTGTATCCACCCGCATCAAGATGGGCAAGAGCGGCGACGTCGTTGCGGTGGTCAAAGCCGGCGGCAAGCTCTACAGCGCCAAGAAAGAGGTGAAAGTCACCATCGGTGGGTGTGGCGGGTGACCCCGGTATCAGCGCGCCACTCGATCGTCTTTATTGGCTAGAGCAGACCAACAGAATTTCAGAGGAACAGAGAAATGGCTTCAAATTCCATTAAGATCAGAGCTAAATTGCAAAATGATGTCACCACGGTCAAAGCCCTGATGACTCACCCCATGGAGACCGGCTCCCGCAAGGACAGTGACGGTAAAATGATCCCGGCTCACTTTATCCAGGAAGTGACCTGCGAATCCGGGGGCAAAACGCTGCTGACTGCGTACTGGAGCGGTGGCGTCTCCAAAAATCCCTACCTCTCCTTTAAGTTCAGGGGCGGCAGTGTGGGCGACAAGCTAAAGCTTGCGTGGGTTGACAACAAAGGTGAGAGCGCGTCCGAAGAGGCGGAGATCAGCTGACCAGCCGAGGATGCCGAAGCAACGTGCCGGATCGTCTTTTCAGCGCCCTTGCCCGGGGTTCCACACTGACGCCTGAGTTCAGTGTGGAACCCCGCTCAACCGGCGGATTTCTGCTGCTTCTCCCGATCGTCGAGCACCCCGTTGTTGTCCACAACGGTTTTTTCCAGACTCAGATCCCCATCATCCAGCTCAACCAACTCATCGTCGCTGACGCCCACCACCAGAGTCTCATCGTTCATAACCGATGACTCCTCCATGCCCCCAATGATGAGGGTTTCATCTCCCGGATTTTCACCGCTGTCGATATCGATCGCGGCAATATCATCAAACAGTCCCGGATCAATATCGTCCAGGCTGTTTTCGGCAACCTCCTCTTTCTCGATGATCATATCGTCCGGAGCGACAGTCTGCGCTCCGGTGGACGCCGGACCGGCAGGTTCGACCGCTTCCGCCGAAGCCGCTTCCTGATGGTGGCCATCTGCATCGGAAGCCAGCAGGGAACTCATCAGCTTTTTCTTGTCCAGGTTTTCACCTGAACCGCCGGCATACATCGATGCGTACTCCGTGAGCATCTTTCCCATGGTATCCATGGTAACGCCCAACTCTGTGGAGAGGCGCTCATTCTCCTCTTTCAACATCTCCACTTCGGCGGCCAGATCGCTCTCCACGTCGTTCGGTCCGGAGTCTGGTTTCGGCAGCTCAAGAGTACGGTAAGGTTCGGTCACACCTTCGCATTCCACATGGAGTACTTCCAGCATGTGCAGATCCCGCTTGCAGAAGAGATTGATCAACCCCTGGTAGAGACGGATCTCCTCCCTTGAAATCCTGTTGACAATACTCTCCAGCTCCTCTCCCTTGAACCCAAAATTCTCCTGCATCAAACTGTGTGTCTCGGCTCGCCTGCGCTCCTTGTCCTGGTTGATACGCCCGATGAGTCTGGCGACAGACTTTCGCTCGTTTCTCTTCCGGTTAATCCCGGCAACAAAAAATCCCAGGGAGATGACGATCGAGATGAACAGCAGTTCACCGAATGCCAGCAGGGCGAGAGGGCTTAGCTGTATCATCCGGCAGCTCCTTTGGCGTCCATAGCCTCTTCATCATCAAGCAGATGGATCTGATCCTGGGCGCCACGGCGTCGCACCAGCCAGAATGCTGTTCCTGCGATCAACAACAGCAGCAGATTGCCGGCAGCGAACAGTCCCCCCAGCAGCAGCCAGTCCTGTTCCACACCGTCGTCTGTGGACGCTTGCTCCGGTTTGGGCGCAGGTGCGGTCATCGTTTCAGAGGGAGGCGGCGGCGCCAGTCCGGTAATTGCCAGCGGTTCCAGATCGATCTCAAGCTGGTTTCCGGACACGGTCTTCGCCGACAGGTGCAGATCCAAGCTCCAGCTGCCTGACAGCAGTTTACGGTCGATCACGCTCTCCCATCCGCCGCCACCGCCCGCCGGCAGCAGCATCACCGGCTGCAACTCATTCCGGTCTGAATGCAGATTACCCTGAAGCGAGATGGATGCCGGATCGAGCAGTTCGAGATCGGGGATCACCGTCACCTGCACCGAGGAGTCGTCACTCCCGTCACCCTCGATGACCTCGACCCGGTAGGAGGGAACGATGGTAAAGCTCTGTCGCTGCTCCCGTCTGAACGTTTTTCCCTCGACATCGAACAACAGTTCCACTCGTCCGGCTTTTGCCTGATCGCCGACGATTATTGTGTAGCTGCCATCTCCGGCCGTTGCATCGCCCTGCTTCCCATCATCGAACAGCGGCCTGGGTTCTCCGGGACCGTCCTCATCACTCTGTTCAACCTGAAGATTCACCACGTCAAGAAAGCCGGGGTCAGTGATCTTTTCACCCCTCTCGGTAAAATAGGCTTCCAGCGGGATCTGCTCGCCCAGTGCGAGTTTATTCGGCAACTCGGTAGTGTGCAGTTTCAGATCAGTGACCACCATGACCCTGTTGTCCGGGTCGAGTGCCGCCTGGATCTGCCACTCACCTCTCTCCGGGTTGCCGATGGTCAACAGATCGTAGCCCTCGTCCCGGTGCCAGCTGACATTTTCCGGTGCATCCGTGGCACCGAAAGTCTTGCCCGACGGTGAGGTGACACGGGTCGGGCGGGCCCCGTCTCCACGGAAAACGAGCAGCGTCATCTCGCTGATGCTGTCGTCGATACTGAATCTGTTCTCCTTCAGCGGAACGCTGTCCGGCCTTCCCACTTTTTCAAACAGCCGCAGGAAAATCCGTTGCAGTTGCGACGCATCGTTCACCTGTTCATACCAGCCCCCGGTTTCATCGGAAAGCGTCTTCATCAACGCATGATCGGCCCGCTCCGAAAGCGCAATGGTGTGTACCTTCGCACCGTAGCTTTTCAGCTGCGGAAGAATATGATCAAGAATGCGCTGCCTTGAATCGGCGTTCTCTTGGGCGTTTTTGGATATATCGACCATACCGTCCGTCAACAGAATCAGATGTCTGCGGTATTTTTCGGTCGTTCCCTGCCAGTCGGCAATGGATCTATTCAGTACATCCTCGATGTTTGTGAACAGCCCCCGCGAATGAATTTTGGCCGCACCCTGCCGCGCCCGGATCTTCCATGCCTTATCCACTTTGCCCAACGGCACCTGCATGTTGACATATTGCCCGAAGGTCCAAACGCCGGCCCTTGCCTCTTCTGGTAAAAGACCAACCAGCAGACGCAGCGCCGGACGCCGCAGGTTAGCGGGATCATTCTTCTTCATGCTGCCGGAGACATCGATCAGTATGCGCGTGTCGACCACATCCACCTCTTCAGCTATCGCCAGAGAGGCTCCTGAAAATGCAACCACAAACAGGCAGACCAGCGCGTAAACCAGTGGCCGTGCGGAAACCGCAACGCCTCTCAGATGAGCGCATCTGGAAGTACCGGCCTCCGGACGCGCCGCTGTTATAGCATATAATGCTAACCGGTAAGTTGTTGATATTGCACGATTCCTGCCTTTCGTTCGTAACCGGCACGCCCCGGCACCACTGCGCCGCTCTGCAGCGGAGCGGCGGTGCTCAAAAAATCCAGGTGATTCCTGACAGGGAATAACTAAGTGACTTCTCGGCACAGGGCGGACTCTCCGTTAGGCAGGTTATCGAATCCATTAGCGGCCAAAGAATAAAAAGACTTTAACGCCGGAAGATATGCAGCGACCGAGTCAGCCTTTATACGGAGATCGAGCACCGTGCGGACGTACCGAAAATCGCCGGTAACTCCATTGATACTGCTGTGGGCAACGTCGTACGCAGGCTTCCACCCCCTGGTTTAACGCGCCCGCCGCGATTACCGGATCAGGATCGTTCACCCGGTCGGGAGCAGGAAGGAAATGCATCCGGTATCCCCGGGCACCCGGCAGACGCTCTACATAGGTGTACAGAACGACCGCGCCCGTTCGTTTTGCCAGACGACTGACCAGGACCATAGTCAATGCGGGCACTTTGAAAAAAGGTGCGAATACCCCAGCGCTTTTACCGACATGGCGCGGTTGCTGATCCGGCAGGATCGCCACAAGTTCCTTGCGGTGCAGCGCTTCGTACAACGCCTTTACCCCGGCCGCTGTGGTCGGCACCATGCGCGCTCCGCCACTGCTTCTCCCTTCGAGAATGGTCTTTTCCATCACCGCTTCTCTCGGGGGGCGGTAGAGTATGGTCGCCGGCGCCAGCCGGGCAAGATAGTGTACACCCACCTCCCACGCGCCAAGATGAGGTGCTGCGATGATTACGCCCCTGTTCTGCTTCAGCGCAAGCTGCGGCAGGTCCGCGCCATCTCCCAGTTGCATCTGCTCAACCATGCCGGTGGCGTCACCCCGCCAGATCCGTGGCATCTCCAACAGCGTCTTGGCATTTTCTATCAGGCACTGGCGTAAAAGACGCTCTCTCTGCGGCGTATTGAGCTCCGGGAAACAGAGATTGATATTGATCCGGGCGACCGCTTTTTCCCTGTTGGGGATCCGGTAGAAAAACCAGCCCAGCAGCGCCCCGAGACGCTGAACGGCAATCAGCGGTAGCCGCGAAAGTCCTTCTACCAGGTATATAATGAACTTTGAGCGCATAAACCAGACTTATATAATCCACAGCAAAGGGTTATTATATTTGATAAGTCATTGGTAACCAGGCTCCGCCCGAAAACACCCCAGTGCGACTGCTCCGGCCCCAGCGGGTTTGACCGGAACAGGTAAAAGGCTTGTTTCGGAACAAAGCATATCTGTTTACCGTTATCGAAACTTTGCAAGGCCGGCAGATTATGCGTTTGCGCGCTTTGAGCCGCTGCAGTCAACCCTTCATTAAGACCCGTAATTATGGAGCAGCAAGATGAGCAACACAGAACCAATCGGGATATCACCGCAACAAGCGCTGAAGCTGATGCACGAGGACCCGCGCTGTGTATTGGTGGATATCCGTTCCAGTATGGAGTTTCTGTTCGTCGGCCACCCGAAAGGGGCGGTGCATGTACCCTGGATCGACGAACCCGACTGGACGGTAAACCCGGACTTTGTCACCGACATCCGCAAACTGCTGCTTGGTGGTGCCGTCTGCACCGTGGATGACGCCTGCGCGCCGGTAATTTTGATCTGCCGCAGCGGCAAGCGATCACTGGAAGCGGGCAAGCTGCTCATTGAGTCGAATTTTAATCGTGTATTTCACGTCGACGAGGGTTTTGAAGGAGATTTGGACGACGATCACCACCGCAGTTCCCACAACGGCTGGCGTTTTCATGGGCTTCCCTGGGAACAGTGTTGACAGTTTGACTCCGCAGTGTGAACGGCGGCCTGAATCCGTCGTTGCGGCGTGCCGTTCTGTCTCAATGCGCAATACCGTGATGCGACTTCGATGAGCAGGATTTTCGATTCCGCAGCTGACGTGGAAGACGCCTTTTACGACGCTATCGACGAGAGCGATCTGGACAAGATGATGGCGGTTTGGGCCGACTCAGACGATATCGCCTGCCTGCTGCCGATGCAGCCGCTGCATAACGGCAGGCAGGCGGTTCGCCAACTCTGGAAGGGTGTGTTCGAACAGGCGTTGAAAATCGATATCTCAGTCAATCATCTGCAATGGATCGAACGGGGCGATATCGCCATCCATCTGCTGGAGGAAGTGGTGAGACCAGTCGGCAGCGCGCAGCGGCAACCACCGATCTACGCCGGAAATGTCTACCATTACGATGACACCGGCTGGCATCTGCTGCTGCACTTCAACTCACCGACACCGCCGCCCGCAGGCGTGCTGCCGCCGCTTCCCGGCGGTCAAGAGCGTCGAAATCAATAAATTCACCTGATCCTGACCCGTTATCCCCAACGCTCAGCTCTATGCGCTGCTGCGGCACGCTGGCCTTCACTCTCCGGCATGACGCAGAGTGACGCACAGGCAGAAAAAACAGATCCTGAACAGATCTACTGTCGGACGCCCACGCTGCCAGCGTATCAACATGAATTCCCATGCTCCCTCCGCACTGCCGTATGCTGGCATCGGCTGGCCACGAAAAGCCGCATTATACCTCTTCCGACTGCGACTCGTGCGACAGCGGCAATCCATCCAGTTCGACCTTTTCAATGCGGTCGAAACGGGCGCTGATCCTGCGTGCCGACAACTGCGCCTCCTCCACGTCCCGGTTGGCCTGCCGGATATGCTGCGAGAGTCGCTCCATACGCTGCTGGAAACGGCCGAAATCCCGCGCCAGATAGTTGAGATGCTTCTGGATCAAGTCGATCTGCTCCCTGGTGGCAGCGTCTTTGAGCGCCGCGCGGGCGGTGGTCAGTATTGCCATCATCGTGGTTGGCGAGGCGAGCCAGACATGCCGGCGCCAGGCTTCCTCCACCAGCTCCGGATGGTGCGCATGGATCTCGGCGAATACCGACTCCGCCGGAATAAACATCATGGCGCCATCTGCGGTCTCTGCAGCGATAATATATTTGTCCGCGATCGCGGTGATGTGGCGCCGGATGTCCATACGGAATCTGCCGGCAGCCCGCTCGCGTTCAACCTCTACGCTCTCTGTATCGGTCATCCGGCGGTAGTTTTCGAGCGGAAATTTGGAGTCCACCACGATATTTCCGGTCGGCGCCGGTAAAAACAGTACGCAATCCGCGCGGTTGCCGTTGCTCAGTGTGTGCTGCAGTGAAAAACTGCTCTCAGGCATGATATTGCGAACCAGCGAATTGAGCTGCACTTCACCGAATGCACCACGCGAGCGCTTGTCGGAGAGCACCTCCTGCAGGCTGACCACATTGTTCGAAAGTTCGGTGATCCGCCGCTGCGCCTCGTCGATACGGGTGAGGTGTTCCAGCACCCGGCTGAAAGTCTCATTGGTGCGGTCGAATCCCTCGTTCAATCTCTTCTCTACCTGACTGCTGATATCGCGCAGACGCTGCTCGGTGGAGTCGGCGAGATTCTCCAGCCTGGCCCCGACCGCTTTCGCGTTACTTTCGAGGCCCGCTATCATCTGCCGGCCTATGCCCTCCAGACCACGCGCCATACTCTCCTGCTGGGCTATCCGCGCCTCCCCCAGGTTTTTCTCCAGCGATTGATTCATTCGGTCCACTCTTTCCGCCAGATTCACCCGCAGGTTGCCGGAGTCATCAGCGATATGCTTCTGCATCTCCCCGAAACGCCGTTCCAAAGATTGATAGAGGCGCGCTACCTGCACCAGCAGGCGCCGCTGCAGCAGTTCCAACTCCTTGTTATGATCGGCAGCCGCCTGGGTCAGCTCACCCGTTATCAATTTTTCCTGGCTGCGCTGCAGCTCCTGCACACGATCGAAACCGTTGGCGTTCCACTGCCGCTCCTCTTCCAGATGGCGCAACAGCCTGGACTGCCGGAATATCACCGCGATCAAACCCAGCAGCAGCAAAGCCTGCAGTGCAAGAATCCAGTACAAAGGATTGGCAGCATACTCACTCATCGATAACCGTCACTCCTGGTAAATTTCAGACATTGATCAATAACAGAGACGGGGCTCAATCGGCGAGCCTCTTGCATTCATCCCCTGCTGACGTAAACTCTGCCCGTCGCCACTCGGACTGATTCCATCGCTATGCGTGTTCATCTGAAAACCCTCGGTTGCCGCCTTAATGAAGCGGAACTGGAGAGCTGGTCACGGGATTTTCAATCCCGGGGGCATTGCATTACCGACACCCTGTCCGACGCCGATCTGGTGGTGATCAACACCTGCGCTGTCACCCGCGAGGCGGTGCGCAAATCGCGCAAACTGATGCGCGGCGTCCGGCGCGACAATCCAGCATCGAAACTGGTGGTCAGCGGCTGCTTTGCCGCTCTCGACCCTACCCAGAATGCGCAGACTCTGGGCGTGGATCTGCTGGTTGGAAACCATGAAAAGGATCGCCTTGTAGATATCACCAGCCGTGAACTCGACCTGCATGCGATGCCCGAACTGGCGACCCTGCCGGGAGAGAATGTACTGCTGGCAGGTGGCAGGCAGCGCGCCTTCATCAAGGTTCAGGACGGCTGCCGTTACCAGTGTACCTTTTGCGTTGTCACATTGGCCCGGGGCGAAGAAAAAAGCAGATCCGCGGGCGACATTATCAACGAGATCAATACGCTGCACCAGCAAGGCATCCATGAAGCCGTGCTCAGCGGGGTGCACCTGGGCGGATACGGCAGCGACTGCGGCAGTGATCTTGGCGAATTGGTGGCCAGTATACTGGCCGAAACCGATATTCCGCGCCTGCGGCTGGGAGCGGTGGAGCCGTGGGACCTGCCCGGTAATTTCTGGTCGTTATTCCGCAACCCGCGCTTCATGCCGCATCTTCATCTGCCGCTGCAAAGCGGTTCTGACCAGGTGCTGCGGCGCATGGCGCGGCGCTGCAAGAGTGATGAGTTCCAGCGACTGGTCGACCGGGCGCGACGTGAAGTACCCGATTTCAATCTGAGCACCGACATCATTGTCGGCTTCCCTGGAGAAACCGAAGAGGAGTGGCGGCAAACGCTGAATCTGGTCGAACGGATCGGATTCGGACACCTGCATATATTCGCCTACTCTCCGCGTCCGGGGACACGCGCAGCCTCACTCTCCAACCCCGTTCCCAGAGAGGTGATCCGGGCACGCAGCCGACAACTCCATGAGATCGGCAAACGGATGAAGCGAGAGGTGCTGAGGCGCTATATCGGCCGCCGGTTTGCGGTTTTGATCGAGGGCGCACCGTCAGTCAAAAATGATCTTCTTGCCGGATATACCCCCAATTTTCTACGCGTATTCATCGATAACCGGGATGCCACGGGCAACCTCAGCAACTGCATTCGGGAAGTCCGCTGCCGGGAGATCTCCGCCGGGGGGGATGCTCTGGTCGGTGAACTGCTTCCGGAAAACGATTAGTTCGTGCGCTTCTCTTCGGGTTCTTGCAATCTCTGCCAGGCGATAATGTAGGCGAGGTGGAGTCCCATCTCCCGGGTCCATGCCAGCTCGATATGCCAGGGCTCTGACTGCGGATACCAGCTCAGCAGCGCCTGGCCTTCGCCGCGTTGGATCGCGCCGATTTTCGCCGCCAGACCTGTGGCGTGCAGGGGAAACCGGCTCATTTCGCGCGGCAGCCCGTATTGACTGGTCAACCGGTCACGCCACTCCCGGTAGCGTTTGCTTGTCGACGGTTCGAATTTGCGCAACACCTTATAAATCCGGCCGTGGTATGCCATGACATAATCCTTCTCCCTCCCCGCAGGGTAGATCAGCGCAAACCGTTCGTTTTCCTGCTGCTGATGAATAAAATCGGGCCGCTGGGTACGCAACGCCATGATGTCCCCGCCCAGGCAGTATTGATTGAATACCAGCAACAGACAGGACTCACCCGCCTGCACGCGTCCCGCCACAGTCAGCAGAAATATCACCAACAGCGACGGCAGCTGCGACTTGTAAAAATGCATAAATATTGTATCCAGATAATGAAAAACCTCATCCTGTAGTCGGACCCTGTCCCGTCAAACCCCCGCGGACCGTACTGCTGTCCGAAATGCGTGCCTTCAAGGCCCGCTGACACAGCACCGGCCACAGCACGCCCGCCGCGTCGCGCCATGAAGCATAAACGTGATGGCCGCCGCGGGGGGATCCAAGATGGGCTCTAGTTTTCACCAGAAAATATTGCTTCGTCAAACCTTTTGCCTCCCGGACCGACTCGCCTCCCTGGAATACCCTTTTCCCGTACAGGAATTTTCGGTCAGCCCACCGGGATGATCGCGTGCCGGATGATCCTCTCCCGGGAATCGATTCAAGCGGCGAAACAAAGCCGGGGATCAATGAGAAATGCCAAAATGGCAACATATCCAAAGCGCGGCGCTGGCGGAACAAAGCCGGGAGCCACTGCATCCGCATCCGGGCATGGAACGGCATACCCTGATCTCAACAACGAACCTGCGCTTGGCGGATAGCTCGGCGGGAAACCGATCAGAGACTGAATTCCGCCCAGACCGGGCAGTGATCCGACGGCCGCTCCATAGCCCGGATATCGTAGGCTATGCCCGCACCCAGGCACTGTCTGTTCAGGTTTGATGTGGCGAGAATCAGGTCGATGCGCAAGCCTCGTTTTGGCTCTCCCTCAAAACCACGGCTGCGGTAATCAAACCAGCTGAAACAGTCGTTTACATCCGGATGGAGTTTGCGAAAGGTGTCCTCCAGGCCCCAGTCTGTCAGACGCGTCATCCACTCCCGCTCTTCGGGCAGAAAACTGCATTTTCCGGTGCGCAGCCAGCGCTTCGCATTATCCTCGCCGATGCCGATGTCCAGATCGATGGGAGCAATGTTCATATCGCCGATCACCAGTAGATTTTCATCCGGAGAGAACGAACTATCCAGGTAATTCATCAGATCAATGTAGAACTTTCTCTTCGCAGGAAATTTGACATCGTGGTCGCGGCTCTCGCCCTGGGGAAAATAGCCGTTGACGACCGTCAGCCGTTCACCGCTATCGCTCTGGTAAACTGCACTGATCAGACGCCGCTGGGCCTCTTCCGGATCCGTAGCGTAGCCTTTCTGTACGGACAGAGGTGCACACTTGGAAAGCAGCGCGACCCCATAATGGTTTTTCTGCCCGAAAAAGTGCGCCTGGTAACCCAGCGCCGAAACCATGTCGAGAGGAAAATCCGGGTCCTGAACCTTGCTCTCCTGGATACCGATAATATCCGGATCGTACTTCTGTTTGAGCGCTTCCAGCTGGTGCGCACGGGCACGTATGCCGTTGGTATTGAACGAGACCACCTTCATGTCGCACTCCCCCGGGTTTTTCGCTGCGGATATTGATTCGGCGCAGCCGGTTGCGTAGAACGAGCTTACCTGAGCTACACTCAACAGAAAACCACTCTACACCGGTTAACCATGAATTTGATCGACTCTCACTGTCATTTCGATGACATCCGCTTTGACGTTGATCGGGCGCAGGCCTTCGAACGGGCCAGGCAGGCGGGCGTGATTGCGCAGATAGTGCCCGCGGTAACCAGACAGCTCTGGAGCAGAGTGCAAAGCGTCTGCCGCGAGTACCCGGGGTTATACCCCGCCTACGGCCTGCATCCGATGTTCACCCGGCAGCACGAGGATAGCCATATCCAGGCGCTCGATCGAAGGCTTGCGCATGAACAGGCGGTGGCCGTGGGCGAATGCGGCCTTGATTTCTTTATTGATAATGCTGATCGCGCACGCCAGATGGAACTGTTTGAAGCGCAGCTGCAGCTCGCCGTGAAATACCGCCTGCCGATTATTGTCCATGCCCGCAAGTCAGTGGAGGAGGTAATCAACAGCCTGCGCCGTTTCCCCGGTCTGCGCGGGGTGCTGCACAGCTACTCAGGGAGCGAACAGCAAGCGCAACGCCTGATGGACATGGGCTTTCTGTTCAGCTTCGGCGGTCCGATCACCTACCCGGGCGCCAATCGTCTGCGGCATTTGGTCAGTCGACTGCCACTGCACGCAATCATGCTGGAGAGTGATTCACCCGACCAGCCCGATGCTGAAAACCGCGGCGGAAGAAACGAGCCCGCGCTGCTCGGCAGAGTACTGCATGCGATGATGGAACTCAGACAGGAGAGCGCACAGGAGATCGCGTTTCAGACGACGTCCAATGCCATGGAACTGTTCGGCATAAACATCGGGCACAGCGAATAAATGTTCAATTAACGCGCGCACGACAGGAGTTGCTATTGAGGCTGACGCCGACAAGCTCTACTATAGCAGCCCCGAAGAGCAAGGCCGTCCGCGCATGTTGATTGAAAGTTACTACTCGGAAGACAAAAACGGCATCAACGTTTCCCGGCAGCAGGCGAGCAGTTTCGCCAAGGGTGTCGCCGACGATTTCAACCCGCTGCACAATCCGGAGGCGAAGCTTTTCTGCGTTCCCGGCGATCTGCTGTTTGCGCTGGTACTGGCGAAATTCGGGGTGAACCAGCAGATGCGATTCACCTTCTCCGGTATGGTCGACGACAGCCGATCACTCCATTTCGCCGAACAGGATGCGGGCAGGCTGGGGCTGCTGGATAGCGAGGGGAAAAGCTATCTGGAGGTGGAACGCGGCGGCGCAAACAGTCGCCAAGAGAACTTGGTGGAGAGCCTGACCCGCAACTACGTGGCGTTCTCCGGACATACGTTTCCGCACATACTCATTCCTTTGATGGCGCAGCACGACGTGATGATCAACCCCGCCCGTCCGATCGTTATATACCAGAGCATGGAGATCGACCTGGAGCGGGTGGACATACCGGAAGCGGAGCTCGAATTCAGCCGCGCGCATCTCGACGTGGAAGGGAAGCGGGGCAGTGTGCGGCTCGATTTTCTGCTGAAATTTTCCGGCAGAACCATCGGCAGCGGCACGAAACACATGGCGCTCCGTGGATTGCGCCGCTTTGACCAGCAGGTCGTCGATGAGATGATATCGACCTATTTGAATCATAAACAGCTGGGATGCTGAGAAACCGCACTCAGCCGCCGACACCAGCGACAAGGTGCCCAACCGCAATCGAAGGCGAACACGCCACAGACTAAAGCCGGTGGCTTCGGGTTACGGCTGAAAGCCGGATCGATCGGCCGTTCGCCCGGTTAACCCCCTCCCCTCCCCCTCAGGAGGATGCCGTTAATGTTCCCTCTCCCCGTGAGGGAGAGGGTCGGGGTGAGGGTATCAAGAGATAATCTTATGATTTTAAGCACCCTCATCCTGGCCTTCTCCCTCAAAGGGAGAAGGGACAAAACCTTTGCGACACCCTCCTCAGGCGGAGGGCTGGGGAGAGGGGCAAATGACAAGCTGATCTTCCTGATATAACTCCCCTCTTCCTGGCCTTCTCTCTCAGGGAGAGGGAATTCCTCTATCCACATCAGCGTAAATTATTCTAAAACTCTCCTCCCAGTATCCTTATCCATCGCCTGAAGGCGAGGGGTTTACGGATCCCCGACCGGGGACTCTTAAACCTATCTTACAATCCGCCGCGAACCGCGTTGCTTTCCGCTGATGCAGCATCCGTTACGCTACGCCCACGGCGTCGCGCCATAAATCCGGAATCGTCAGGCGCGCGGCCGCGTGGGAATATCAGACAGGCTCTATTCACCGAGCCGGCTGAGTTGCCTGATCAGCGCCATCGCGGCGGTAAAAAAGTCATCGTCGGGTTGCTCGTCGCAGTGGATACGGATTCTCCGCAACGCGCCGTCCGGTTCCGTACCCTGCAAAACGTCACTGCCCGTGGCAAGCGATAATCCGGTCACCAGCCCCGACAGCCAGCCCCGGTAGCGCAGATACTCCTCGATGCCTGCCTGGTCGCCGGACTCCCAGCCGTCGAAGGCGGACAGAAAACTCCTGCACTGTTTGACGCCATACCCCCATACCTGCGGTTTGCCTTGTGGCAACGTTGCCGGCGGCCATAGAAGCAGAAACATGAGAATCGTTGCTGCGCGCATACCACTCCTCCTGAAATTGCATACGGCATAGAATACCGCAACCTGGTCTGTGACAGCCGCAGCGGGTGCTCTGCCTCAGCCGCGGCGGCGAAAGATCCTGATTTCCGTCCGACCTGGAGCGTCGTTTTCCTGCGCGGCACTACCGCGGTTCGGTGTCGTCGGGCAGTATCTGCGCGCCCTGGCTACGGTTAATTTGACCCGGATAACAGAAAAGACCGATTATCACCATATCGAATTGGAAGTGAGACGGGTGGAAATTGCACCGTGTGCACCTTCATCCAGTCATTGAGCGGTTTTTTTCACCCTCCACCGCAAGGGTGCCGTCCGTCAGACAGGGCAGTAGAGTATGTCCAAGATCGTATTTATCATCATCGTCGTGGTTATCATCGTCGGCGCAATCTATTATGAGAAACAGCGGGGTGACGATCTGTCGATAACGGCCAAACGCCTGGGATTCGATTTTCAACCCGGGCAGCATCGGCTCCCGGCGGAGCTGGAGCAAGTCGGCTTCGATCTGTTCACCCAGGGCCCGCCAAACATAAGAAACCGGATGCAGGGAATCAAAGGCGGCCGGGATGTCACGATCTTCGACTTCACCTATAACGCCAGTTCCGCCGGAGAGGGACAGCGTGGGTATCCGGTGGCCGATGACTTCAATAGCGTTGAAACCCGCAGCCAGAGCGTCATCTGGATCAGATCGGGCTCATCGCTGCCCGACTTCGATCTCAGCCCCAGCCGAATACACCGCCGCAGCGTCGGGCAGCGCTTCGGGCTGCAGCGGGTGACCTTCGATGGGCGCAACTCGTTCAATCAGCAGTTCACTCTGCTGGCGCGCGACGATCAGAAAACCCGGGTATTATTCAAAGACGCCGTGTTTGACTATCTTGCCGATCACCCCCATCTGGTGTTTGAATCACGCGGCCGTGACGTGCTGTTCTACCGCTTTGAGAAACTGCCGGAGCCGGACTCTATTCCCCGGTTTCTGGAAGAGGCGGAGGCGCTGCTGGAGCTACTGCAGCGGCAATGAGACCGAGACCATGCCTGTCGCGGCGCTGCTATTGCGCGAAGTAGTCCCGTAGAAACTGTTCGAACGAGACCTGCGGCCGGGACTCCAGCTCCGCCTGGCCGGACAGGGAAATTTCCGCCTGTTTCCGGAAGAAGGCTTCGCGTTCAGCACTTATGGAAATGCCGCTGAAATAGTTATGGTGCTGCAGCGAGAGCCGCTGTGCAAATTGAAAAAAACCCTCTCCATTATTCCGCATCTCCGCAAGCATGCGCGCGGATGGGGTTCGGTCTGGATGTCCGATCTTTTCCAGTTGCAGCCGCAGCGTGCGCGAATACGGTTTTTCGGGATCATGACCATCGAGTATTTCACAGATTCCCGACATCGCATTGCACAGATCGCCTGCCCACTGTCGCAATTTGATCTCACGACCCTGACGCAGCAGATAGAGCGACGGGTCACGCCCCCGGTGCGCCACCCCGCCCTGGTTCTGGTCTATCTCACGCTGCTCCTGAACGCTGATAGGCGGGCTGTCCTGAAACAGGCAAAACAGCAGAAATGCCTCCAGAAAATTCAGCTGCCCGGCGCTGACTCCGAGCGGATCGTAGGCGTTGACATCCAGCGAACGCAGCTCGATGTACCGCACGCCGCGGCGAGCAAGCGCCAATACCGGCTTCTCCAGTCCCTGCAGCACCTGCTTGGGACGCACCGTGCTGTAGTACTCGTTCTCAATCTGCAGAATATTGGTATTGAGTTGTTCGTAGCGGCCGTTCACCACCACGCCGATTTTTTCCCATAGCGGGGAGGAGGTTTCAATCGCCCGGGCAAGGCTGCTGGTGTACTCTTTCAGGCTGTTGTAGTTCGCCTTGATGCCCACCCCCTTTTCCATGCTGTTGGTGTAACCGAAATCACCCAGTCTCAGGGAGGTGGCGTAGGGTTCATAAGCGGTGTTGGCGTCAAATTCACTGAGATTGTTGGCTTTGCCGCCGAGAAATGACTTGCATATCGCCGGGGATGCGCCGAATAGATAGGGTACCAGCCACCCATAGCGCAACAGATTTCTGGTTAACCCCATATAGCTGCTGTCGGTAAAATCCCGCAGCTGCCGACGATCTGACTCCAGGGCCTGGTAAACCGGCCAGAACGAGGGATTCAGCGAATAGTTGAAGTGGACCCCGGCAATGACCTGCATGGTGCGGCCGTAACGGTGTCCGAGTCCCCGCCGGTAAACCGTTTTCATGATGCCCTGATTGGAGCTGCCGTATCGCGCAATGGGTATATTCTCCCCCCCAGCCAATACGCAGGGCATACTTGTGGCCCACAAAATCTCCTCATCCAGCTGACTGCAAACGAATTTTTGTGCATCGCGAAGAAAATCGAGCGCTCTGCCCGATTCACTGAATGGTGGCGTGATCAGCTCGATCAGCGCTTCTGAGTAGTCGGTCGTGATGTACGGATTGGTTAATGCAGAACCAAGTGCACCCGGATGGCCGGTTTGTGATATTCCGCCTGCAGGAGTCACCCGAAGGCTCTCCTTTTCCAGTCCCTTGGCTCCACTCCTGACCAGATCCGAGAGACCCTCACCGATAATCCTCGCTACGCGCTTTTCAGTCGATTTATACAAAAAAATATTTCCTGTTTCTGCGCGGGGTGTCGGAAGCGTCCGGCAAACGGTAAATCAGGTGCGGACTAAATATCCGCGTTCCAAGAACGCGGACTTGCCCAAAGCCCCCTAAAAGGGGGCACACAGGGCCAGCCCTCAAA
>JAGRGQ010000049.1 GCA_020445405.1 Gammaproteobacteria bacterium
TGATCTTGCGTTCAGCGTAAGTAAAATAGGCTACGCACAACATCAACGGAGCAACAATTATCACGATCTTGATCAGGATCTGAACGACGACCAGATTTTCACCCAGCCACTCCCAAAGGCTCATCAGTAAATCCATCGGTTACGCCTTCTCCAGAGTCACGTTGCCAATCTGTCCGCCGAGCGTCTCGGTTCCGGCCAGGCCGGCTGGAACTCTGACACACCCATCGGGCACCGCAGGATCGATTACCACCCGCAGTTCGGCGCTGCATTTGTCCTGTTTCACAACAACCTTGTCGCCATCGGCCAATCCGGCGATTTCCGCTTCCCTGCGATTGATCCGGGCACCTGCTCCGATTGCATCCCGCGTCTTCTGCAGAGAGGCGGCACGACGTACCAGCGGGTCCAGCGCGTAGATCGGAATATCGCCGATCCGGGTCAGCCCGGTGCCATCAAGCAGAGGGTCGATATCAATCCCGTTCACACCGCTGTTTTCCGGTCTCCTCCCTCCTGCCATTTGCCGCACTTCGGCCAGAATCTCTTCGGAACTGACCTGGTCGAAGCCGGAGACATCCAGCAGATTACCGAGCACGCGCAGCACTTTCCATGCCGGTCGGGAGTCACCCGCCGGCGCCACCGCGCCGCCAAAGGACTGCCAGTCACCTTGTGCATTGACATAGGTTCCGGAGGTTTCCGCAAATCCGGCGATGGGCAGGATCACGTCCGCCACCTGCTCCAGACTGTACGATCTGAATGCGCTGAGCGCCACCACGTACTCCGCCTGACCCAGTGTCTCCATCGCCCTGGCCGGATTCCAGAAATCGAGGCCAGGCTCCACGCCCAGCAATAGATAGCCTTTGTGCGGGTTGCTGAGCATCTCCAGCGCATTGCTGCCGCCGGCGCCGGGAAGCGCGCCGCAAAGCCTGGCACCGATGCTGTTTGCCGCTTCCGGCAGATAGCCCAGAAGCGCGCCGCTCTTCTCGGCGATCACATTTGCCAATCCCTGGAGCAACGCGTAGTCGGGATGCGCAACCGCCAGATTACCCAGCAGAACCGTCGCCTTTGCGGCGGATTGCAGCTGGTCCGCAACTGCGCGATGGGTGTCGTTGACATCCGCACCGTCGATCAGACCGCCGCTGCCACCGAGTGCCCTGGCTACCGCCGCCAGGTCGGAAATCATACCCGCCGGGGAGTTCACCAGTTGCGTGGCAGGGTAGTTGATATCGAATTCAAGCGGATTGATAAAACTGATCTGCGCCCCATCCAATACGGCTTTGCGCAGGCGGTGAGCTAGAATCGGCTGCTCTTTACGGATATTGGATCCGATCAGCAGCGCCGCATTCAATTCATCCAACTCCGCGATAGACTGTCCTAACCAGGGTAAGGCCGGCTCAGTCCCACGGAAATCGCCCTGACGAATCCTGAAATCGATATTCTCGCTGCCCAGACCCCGCATCAGTTTCTGCGCCAGGTACAGCTCCTCCAGCGTGGCGCCTGGAGAGAGTAAGGCACCAAGCCGATTGCCGCTGGTCCCACGGGCTCTTTTCAGGCCCTGGGCAGCTGCGTCCAGTGCATCCTGCCAATCGGCCTCCACCCACTTGTCGCTCTTCCTGATCAACGGCCGGGTGAGTCGGTCCGCGCTGTACAGACCCTCGTAACTGAACCTGTCGCGATCCGATATCCAGCACTCGTTCACCCCCTCGTTGTCCCTGGGGTGCACCCGCATCACCTGATTGCGGCGAACATGCAGATTGAGATTGGAACCCGCCGAATCGTGAGGTGCGATACCTTTGCGCTGTACCAGTTCCCAGGCCCGTGCACTGTACAGGAATGGTTTGGAGGTGAGCGAGCCCACCGGACAGATGTCGATGACGTTTCCCGACAATTCGGAATCGACGCTCTTGCCAATGTAGGTTCCGATCTCCATATGCTCACCGCGTCCGGTTGCACCAAGTTCGCGGATGCCTGCGATCTCCGCCCCGAAACGGACACAACGGGTGCAGTGGATACAGCGGGTGAAATCGGTGGCGATCAGCGGACCAATGTCGCGCTCCGGCACCACCCGTTTCCCTTCGACGAAACGGGAGGCATCTCTGCCGTAACCCAGCGCGATATCCTGCAGCTCGCACTCGCCGCCCTGGTCGCATATGGGGCAGTC
This sequence comes from Gammaproteobacteria bacterium, assembly GCA_020445405.1. Lineage (GTDB taxonomy): Bacteria > Pseudomonadota > Gammaproteobacteria > Chromatiales > Chromatiaceae > HKST-UBA178. The sequence goes on from JAGRGQ010000049.1 coordinate 2,156, forward strand.
CAGCGGATGGTTGATCAGCAGAAACTCCATCGTCCCTTTCTGTGCGGCGAGCGCCAGCGGGGAGCGGGTAAACACCTGCATGCCCTGATTTACCGGTGTCGCACATGCCGGCATCGGCTTGGGTACCTTGGCTATTTCCACCAGGCACATACGGCAGTTGGCAGCGACAGAGAGCTTCTTGTGGTAACAAAAGCGGGGAATGGTGATACCCGCCGCATCGGTCACTTCGATCAATAGAGCACCGGCCTTTGCCTGCAGCTCCCGGCCATCGACTTCGATTGTCACCATCTGGTCATCGGACATTGATATTGTTCTCTAAAACCAGTATCCGCCTGTGCAACAGGCAAACAGTTAATTCGTTTGGACGGACCGGATTTCCGCGCCCGATCCGACGCAGCACATCGGACAGCCGGTCAACCGACCAGGCAGCGTTTGTGCGCTATATGGTACTTAAACTCATCACGAAAATGCCTCAACATGCCCTGCACCGGCATCGCGGCGGCATCCCCCAGCGCACAGATCGTGCGACCGGCGATCTTGGTCGTCATATCATCCAGCAGCGCCAGATCCTCGGGTCTTCCCCGCCCGGTCTCTATCCGGTGGACCACACGATAGAGCCAGCCGGTGCCTTCCCTGCAGGGGGTACACTGACCGCACGACTCTTCGTAGTAGAAATAGGACATGCGTTCCAGCACTTTGACCATGCAGTTGCTGTCATCCAGTACGATGACCGCACCGGAACCCAGCATGGATCCGGCCTTGGCTATCGCGTCGTAATCCATCGTGAGCTTCATCATCTGCTCGCCCGGAATAATCGGCGCCGACGATCCTCCCGGAATCACCGCCTTGATTTTACTGCCGTTTTTCATACCGCCGGCCATTTCCAGCAGTTCCGAAAAAGGCGTGCCCAGTGGAATCTCGAATACGCCCGGGTTCTTGATATTGCCCGATATCGAGAACAGTTTGGTGCCGCCGCTGTTCTCCACTCCCAGCTGTTTGAACCACTCGCCACCCTTTTCCAGAATAACCGGAATGGAGGCCAGCGACTCGGTGTTATTGATGATGGTGGGCCTGCCATAGAGGCCGTAGTGCGCTGGAAACGGCGGTTTATACCTCGGCTGTCCCTTCTTGCCCTCGATCGACTCGAGCAGTGCCGTCTCCTCGCCGCAGATATAGGCGCCCGCCCCCAGATGTGAATGCAATTCGAAATCAAAACCCGAACCGAACAGATCCCTGCCCAGAAAGCCGGCCGCACGCGCCTCTTCAAGCGCCGCTTCGAAGCGCTCGTAGGGCTCCCAGAACTCACCCCGGATATAGTTATACCCGCAGGTGGCACCAATGGCATAGCCGGCAATCACCATTCCCTCAATCAACTGATGCGGGTTATAGCGAAGCACATCCCGGTCTTTGAAAGTGCCTGGCTCCCCCTCATCGGAATTGCATACAACGTACTTCTGTCCCGGTGCGTTGCGCGAAATAAAGCTCCATTTCAGACCGGTGGGAAAGCCGGCACCGCCACGGCCGCGCAGGCCGGACAGTTTGACTTCGTTGATGATCGACTCCGGGGGGGTCTTCTCCGTGAGAATCCTGGCCAGGACCTCGTAACCGCCGCGGCTGCGGTACTGTTCAAGCAGCCAGGGTCTGTCCTGGTCCATATTCCGGAAGCAGACTTCATTCGCCATGGCTTTTACTCCAGTCCGTCCAGGATAGAATCGATCAGTTCCGGGGTCAGGTTTTCGTAGTACCTGTTCCCGATCTGGAACATGGGAGCCCCGCCGCACGCCCCCAGGCACTCAACCTCCTTCAGCGTGTACCTGCCATCCTCACTGGATTGACCCAGTTTTGTGTCGAGTTTCCTTTCAAGATATTCCACGATCCGGTCGGAGCCGTTTATCATGCACGAGACGTTGGTGCAGACACAGATTTTGTGCTTGCCCACCGGCTTGTGTTCGAACATCGAATAGAACGAGGCCACCTCATAGACGGCGATCGGCGCCATATCCAGATAAGCGGCAACTTTATCCATCAGTTCGGTTGTCAGATGGCCGCCATTTTCCTGCTGCACCAGCATCAGCGCCGCCATAACCGCGGATTGGCGCCACTCCGGCGGATATTTGGCGATCCATTTGTCGATCTCGGTCCGCACCTCGGCGCTGAACAGCGTCTCCTTGTTCTCTGAAGGCTTGACGGTGCTCATTGGAACATTCTTGAAACCCATCAGCGATCGACCTCCCCAAAGACGATATCCATGGTGCCGATCACGGCAACGACATCGGCCAGCATATGTCCATTGACCATCTCATTCATGGCAGCCAAGTGGGCAAAACCCGGTGCACGGACTTTCAGCCGGTACGGCTTGTTGGCGCCATCCGAAATGATGTAGCAGCCAAATTCGCCTTTGGGTGCCTCCACTGCGGAATAGACCTCGCCAGGCGGCGTGCAGTAGCCCTCGGTAAACAGCTTGAAATGGTGAATCAGCCCCTCCATCCCCTCTTTCATGTCGACCCGGTTGGGGGGTGCCACCTTGTGATCCGATACGATCACGGGACCCGGATTTTTCCGCAGCCAGTCAACGCACTGCTGGATAATCCGGTTGGACTGCCGCATCTCCTCAATGCGTACCAGATAACGGTCGTAACAGTCGCCGTTGCGGCCTATCGGGATATCAAAATCCATCGCCCGATAGGCCGCGTAGGGCTGTTTCTTGCGCAAATCCCAGGCAATACCGGAACCACGCAGCATGGCTCCGCTGAAACCCATTTGCAGTGCCCGTTCGGGGGAGACCACACCTATCCCCACCGTACGCTGCTTCCATATCCGGTTGTCTGTCAGCAGGGTTTCGTACTCATCCACCAGCGCGGGAAAGCGGGATGTGAAATCATCGATAAAATCGAGCAATGATCCCTGCCGCACCTCGTTCTTCCTGGCAATCTCGGCATCACTGCGAAACTTATTGTTCTCGTATTTGGGCATCTCGTCCGGTAGATCGCGGTAGACACCGCCCACCCGGTAATAGGCCGCATGCATGCGCGCGCCGGATACCGCTTCATAGCAGTCGAGTAGATCCTCCCGCTCGCGGAAGGTGTAGAGAAACATGGTCATTGCACCCACATCCAGCGCGTGCGTACCAAGCCACATCAGGTGATTCAGGAGCCGGGTGATCTCATCGTACATCGTACGGATATAGAGCGCCCTCTCCGGCACCTTCACACCCAGCAGCTTTTCGATCGCCATGACATAGCCGTGCTCATTGCACATCATCGAGACGTAATCGAACCGGTCCATGTAAGGGATGCTGTGGTTATAAGGCTTTGATTCCGCGAGTTTTTCAGTCGCCCGGTGCAGCAGCCCAATGTGCGGATCGGCGCGCTCTATCACCTCGCCATCCATCTCCAGCACAAGCCTCAGCACACCGTGAGCCGCTGGATGCTGGGGGCCAAAATTGAGGGTGTAGTTTCGGATCTCAGGCATCTGCTGGGTCCTGCTGTTGGTTGGCATCGCCCAGGTAGCGATTGTCACTCCGGATCACCTTGGGCACCAGCGTACGCGGTTCGATACTGACAGGCTCGTACACCACGCGGGATTTCTCATTGTCATAGCGCATCTCCACGTGCCCCTCGAGCGGAAAATCCTTGCGGAAGGGGTGCCCCACAAAGCCGTAGTCGGTGAGAATGCGCCGCAGATCCTGGTGCCCGCCGAACAGAATGCCGAAAAGATCGAAGGCCTCGCGTTCGTACCACTCAGCGGATTTCCAGATTGGGGTAACGGATTCGACTATCGGCTGCGCGCTGTCGACAAAAACCCGCATGCGCAGGCGCATGTTGTGGGATATCGACAACAGATGGTACACAACAGCGAAGCGGCGATCGTTTTCCGGTTCACTGTCAGCGGCGCTCTCCACGCCACGTCCGAAGCCGGTGAACGAAGCTTCCCCGGTCGTCCACTCCGAACGGCCGTACTCGGAATAGTCCACCCCGCAGGCATCGGTCAACTGCTCGAACCTGAAGTCGGGCTCATCGCGCAGTCTGGTGGCTACATCGATCAGATGCTCAGTGGGAATCTCAATGGTGACTTCTCCCAACTCATGCTTGATCGTGCAGCCCTGATTGGTGAATACCCGGGTCAGATTTTCCGCAAGCGCCCGCAGCCGGCCGGCCGATCCACTGTTTTTTGTTTCATTCATGGGCTACCACCTACCTGGCTATGGTGCTGGTGCGGCGAATCTTCTCCTGCAGCTGCAGGATGCCGTAGAGCAGCGCTTCCGCAGTCGGCGGACAGCCGGGAACGTAGATGTCCACGGGCACCACCCGGTCGCAGCCCCGCACAACCGAATAGGAGTAGTGATAATAGCCACCGCCGTTGGCGCAGGAACCCATGGATATCACCCATCGGGGCTCCGCCATCTGGTCGTATACCTTTCTCAGCGCAGGCGCCATCTTATTGACCAGCGTTCCGGCGACAACCATCACATCAGACTGGCGCGGACTTGGCCGGAAGATAATTCCAAATCGGTCGAGGTCATAGCGCGAGGCACCGGCCTGCATCATCTCTACGGCGCAGCAGGCCAGACCGAAGGTCATCGGCCAGAGCGACCCGGTCCGTGCCCAGTTGATCAGTTTATCGGCGGTAGTGGTGATTACGCCCTTTTCGAGGATGCCTTCTACTCCCATTCCAGCGCTCCTTTTTTCCACTCGTAGATAAACCCGACCACCAGGATCCCCAGGAACAGCGTCATCGAAAGGTAGCCAACCATGCCGATCTTTTCCAGCACCACGGCCCAGGGAAAAAGGAACGCGATCTCCAGATCGAAAATGATGAACAGTATTGCCACCAGGTAAAAGCGGACGTCGAACTTCATGCGTGAGTCTTCAAACGCCTCGAAGCCGCATTCGTAGGGTGAAAGTTTTTCACTGTTCGGCCGGCGCGTTCCGAGCACGAACCCAAGCGCGATCATGACCACAGCTACAGCAATGCCGACAGCGACAAAAACGAGGATAGGTAAATAATTTTCGAGCATATTTCCATAGCCCCCATTGCGGGAAGAGTTGCTTATAGAATCAGCTTATCGGAACGGCCGGAATTTTATTGTAACCAAGCTTGGTCTGTCAATGTGAAATCCCGATAAATATATTAATAATCAACTAGTTATATTTTGATTTCCAGTTAAGAAAAACGGTACCAGCAGATCAGGTGATACCGCTTTCAGTCTGGTGCCGATGGCCGGATTTGAACCGGCACGGCTTACGCCACTACCCCCTCAAGATAGCGTGTCTACCAATTCCACCACATCGGCTGCAAAAGCGTTCGAAGTATACCTGAATAAAACCGACTATTCTGCCACTTTTGGAACTTCTTTGGGCTGACCCGGCAGCGGAACCGACTCCGGTATCACAGGTATCGGTGACGTGGACGAATCGGCACTCCTTTCCTGACCGGGAATCACAGGCACTTCATTGGGCTCTATCTTGCTCGGTGCCGGCGCCGCGGCTTGCGGCGTGTCCATCAATCCTGTCTGTTCGGTCGTCTGCATCGCGTACCAGGCAAGTGTCAGACTGGTAACGAAAAACAGTGTTGCCAGAAAAGCGGTGGCTCGGCTGAGAAAATTAGCCGCTCCACTGGCGCCGAACACGGTACCCGAAGCGCCGGAACCGAAGGCCGCGCCCGCATCCGCACCCTTCCCGTGCTGCATCAGCACCAGGCCGATCAGGCCAAGTGCCAGAAAAAGATGAAGAATCACCAAGATAGTCTGCATTTTGCACTTCGTTCCAAGTTGACTGCCCGGACCATGCGTTATAACGGTCCTGCAGATTTCATCAGTTTAAACGCTTTCAACCATTTGCCGCTGTACAGATACCGAGAAAGTCTTCCGCTTTCAGTGCGGCACCGCCAATCAGACCGCCATCGATATCCGTTTTCGCCATCAACTCAGCGGCATTGCCGGGCTTCATACTGCCGCCATAAAGAATACGCAATCCTTCAGCAACGGCCGCATCATGACTGGCGACCCGTGCGCGCAAAAAGGCATGCACGTCCTGAGCCTGCTCCGGCGTTGCCGTTTTTCCGGTTCCTATGGCCCACACCGGCTCATAGGCAAGGACGCCGTCGGCAAGCGCAGCAGCACCTTCAAGCCCGATCACCGCGTCCAGTTGGCGCGCAACGACTGCCTCGGTTATTCCCTGTTCGCGCTCATCCAGCGTCTCCCCGACGCAGAGGATGGGTACCAATCCGGCAGCCCGGGCAGCGGCATATTTGCGGGCTACGGTCTCGTCGCTTTCATTGTGATACGCCCTTCGCTCCGAGTGTCCGACTATGACGTACTTACAACCGAAATCATTCAACATGGAGGCGGCAATTTCCCCGGTGTAAGCGCCGGATGCTTCGGTGGAGAGATCCTGCCCGCCCCAGGCGATGACCGTGCCCTGCAACTGCGTCTGGACATCGGGCAGATAGATAAACGGCGCGCATACCGCGACCTCTGCAACCTTAACCGTCCCCACTCCGCTCTTGAGTCCATCCAAAAGCAGCTTGATGCTCGCGCGCGAGCCATTCATCTTCCAATTCCCCGCAACGAGTGGTCGCCGCATATCCATCTCCTTAAATTACCAACAAAAACAATCGGCAATACTACCGACAGGTGGATGCGAAATCAATCCAAACACACGCTATCACTGCGTGCGCAATGCTTGAAAGGAGGCTTTGCCAGTCTGGCGACCCTTCAGACACGCATGGGTGGCAGAAACCCTGTCCATGCGGTGCAGGCCGGTATCCAGGGAATTCAATGAGTTACCCGATTCGGACCCGCGCCGGAATGAAGCCGGCGAGATTTTCGCACGGCGACTTGGTCCATTGGAGAGACTGCCGGGGAGGAGCAGAATTGCTGATGCCGGGTCGGAGGCGACAGAAACGCCAGTTTTTCAGCAGGTTGTTTCCTGGCGCTCGGCGCTTAACCCTTGGCCCTGAGCGGCAGCGATGGAGCCGTTGTGGCGAGTTGTTCAACCAGGCGCGTCAGTTGCTGCGTCAATATCCTCACCTTTTCGCCGTCCTGGCCTTCGATCATCACTCTGATCAAAGGCTCTGTGCCGGAGGGGCGCAGCAGTACCCGGCCGGTCCCCCCCAGTTCGGATTCGACTTCCAGAACGGCGTCGTGCAGCGACTTGGATGCCATGACCTCATCTGCGCTGATATTGCCCAGCCTGACATTCTGCAGCAACTGCGGGTATTTGGTCATACCGCTGCGCAACTCCTTCAAACTCCTGCCGCTTCGGTAAATCGCCGCCATCACCTGCAGCGCAGAGATGATACCGTCACCGGTTGTGGTTCGGTCACGGCATATGATGTGGCCCGACGGCTCTCCTCCCAGCACCCAGGACTTCTCCTGCAGGCGCGCCATGATGAATCTGTCACCGACATCGGTCCGCTCCAATGGAAGACCCATGCGCAGGAGCGCATGTTCAAGCCCGAGATTTGTCATTTTGGTCCCGACGACACCGCCTTCCATAATGCCGTCCTGAAGCCGGGAGCAGGCGATAATATAAAGAATATCGTCACCATCCAGCACTACACCCTCCGCGTCGACCATGATCAGCCGGTCTCCGTCGCCGTCCAGTGCCACGCCCAAATCCGCGCGCTCATCGAGTACTGCCCGCCGCAGGGTTTCGATATGCGTGGACCCCACTTCAGCATTGATGTTGAGGCCATTGGGCCGGGCGCCAATGGCAACCACCTGCGCACCGAGCTCTTCGAACACATGCGGTGCGATATGATAGGTTGCGCCGTTGGCGCAATCTATCACCACCTTCATGCCGCGAAACTGCATTTCCCAGTGAATGGTGCGTTTACAGAATTCGATATAGCGACCGGAGGCATCCTCGACCCGGTAGGCTTTTCCCAGCTTATCCGAAGACGCGGTAACAATCGGCTTGTCAATCTCCTGCTCGATCGCCAGCTCCAGATCATCGCTCAGCTTGTTGCCGGCCTCGGAGAAAAATTTGATCCCGTTATCGTAGTACGGATTGTGCGAGGCGCTTATCACGATTCCCGCCTGCGCGTGGAGTGTGCGGGTGAGGTAGGCAATACCCGGCGTGGGCATGGGACCAAGCAGGTGAATATCGACCCCGGCAGCAACCAGTCCGGCTTCCAACGCCGATTCAAGCAGATAGCCCGAGATACGGGTATCCTTGCCGATCAGCACCTTACTGCCCGGTTCCCTGCCCAGAACCCGCCCTGCGGCCCATCCGAGCTGCAACATAAACCCCGGTGTGATATACCCCTCTCCGACCCGGCCGCGTATGCCGTCTGTACCGAAATACTTACGTTCCACTATTTCCCCACCCCCGGCCCAATACAAAGTTCGCCTGCAGTGCGCTAATCCGCTGCCAGAACGGCTGACGCAACCCTGACCGCGTCCGTTGTGGCAGCAACGTCGTGAACCCTGACAATCGCCGCACCACGCTCCAGCGCCATAACCACCGTTGCCAAACTGCCGGACAGCCGCCCGTCAACCGGTCTGTCGTCAAGGATTTTACCGATCATCGACTTACGGGAAGTGCCGACAAGCAACGGTAATCCGATATCGGCAATAGTACGCAGATTCTTGAGCAGTGTGAGATTGTGCTGCAGATTCTTGCCAAAGCCAAAACCCGGATCAAGCAGCAGTTTTTCGCGGGCAATGCCCACTGACTTACAGGCGTTGACCCGCTCTTCCAGAAATCGCCTGACCTCGGTAACCACATCACGGTACACCGGTTGCCTCTGCATGGACCTCGGTTCACCCAGCATATGCATCAGGCATACCGGCACGCCGAGATCCCTGACTGCCTGCAGCGCCCCGGGTTGCCGCAATGCCGTGACATCGTTTATCAGTCCGGCGCCGGCAGCAACCGATTCGCGCATCACTTGCGGCTTACTGGTGTCGACAGAAACCGGTATTGGAATTTCGGCACTGATCGCCGAGATAACCGGTATCACCCGGTCGAGTTCCTGCTGCAGGGAGACCCCTCGCGACCCCGGCCGGGTTGACTCGCCCCCGACATCGATGATATCCGCACCCTCTTCCACCATGCGCCTTGCCCGGGAGAGCGCCAGATCCAACGAGAAGTGCGCGCCGCCGTCCGAAAATGAGTCAGGGGTGACATTGAGTATTCCCATAACCCGTGGCCGTGAAAGCTCGAGCAGCTTTCCCGCGCAGTCAAGTGTGATCACGTCACTCAGTGCTGACCTGCAGGGTCACCTATAGTGCCCTTGGATTCACCGTCTTTCTGAATTTCGCTTCCGGAAGACGCATCGACACCTTCACCGGACTTGGGCTCGGAATCGTCCCCCCAGTCCTTCGGTGGCTTGGGCTTTTTACCCGCCATAATGTCGTCGATCTGATCGCTGTCGATGGTTTCGTATTTCATCAGCGCTTCCGCCATCATATGCAGCGTGTCCAGACGTTCGGTCAAAATATTCTCCGCCCGTTTGTAATTACTTTCGATAAAGGAGCGGATCTCCTCATCGATGGTGTGAGCGGTTTCGTCGGAGACGTTTTTATGCTGAGTCACAGAACGACCCAGGAAAACCTCTTCCTCTTCCTCACCATAGGTCAGCGGACCAAGCTTATCCGACAGTCCCCACTTGGTTACCATACCCCGGGCAATGTCGGTGGCGCGCTTGATATCGTTCTGGGCACCGGTGGTCACCCGCTCCTTGCCGAATACCAACTCTTCCGCAATACGGCCGCCGAACAGACTGGATATCTGGCTCTGCAGCCGCTCCTTGCTGGCGCTGTATCTGTCCTCCTCAGGGAGAAACATGGTGACGCCCAACGCCCTGCCCCGGGGAATGATGCTCACCTTGTAGACCGGATCGTGTGACGGCACCAGACGGCCCACAATAGCATGTCCGGCTTCATGAAAGGCCGTGAGCCGTTTCTCGTCTTCGCTCATTACCATGGAGCGGCGCTCCGCGCCCATCATGATCTTGTCCTTGGCCTTTTCCATATCCTGCATCTCAACCTGACGCTTGTTGGCCCGAGCCGCAAAAAGTGCCGCCTCGTTCACAAGATTGGCCAGATCCGCGCCTGAAAACCCGGGTGTGCCCCGGGCGATCAGCGACGGTGTCACATCATCCGAGAATGCCACCTTGCGCAGGTGGACCTTAAGAATCTGTTCGCGCCCCCGCACATCGGGAAGAGGCACCACCACCTGACGGTCGAAGCGCCCCGGACGCAACAGCGCGGGATCCAGCACATCAGGCCGGTTGGTCGCGGCGATAACGATAACCCCTTCGTTGCCCTCGAATCCGTCCATTTCCACCAGCAGCTGATTAAGCGTCTGCTCGCGTTCGTCATGCCCGCCGCCCAGACCGGCACCGCGGTGGCGGCCGACCGCATCGATCTCATCGATAAAAATGATGCAGGGCGCATGCTTCTTGGCCTGTTCGAACATGTCGCGTACGCGGGATGCGCCTACCCCGACGAACATCTCCACGAAGTCCGACCCGGATATCGTGAAAAAAGGCACCTTGGCTTCGCCGGCAATGGCTTTTGCCAGCAGCGTCTTACCGGTGCCCGGCGAACCGACCATCAGGACACCGCGCGGAATCTTGCCCCCCAGCTTCTGGAATTTGCTCGGATCGCGCAGGAATTCAACCATCTCGGAGACCTCCTCCTTGGCCTCCTCCACGCCCGCCACATCGGCAAAAGTCACTTTGACCTGATCTTCACCGAGCATACGTGCCTTGCTCTTACCGAACGACATCGCACCCCGGCCTGCGCCACCGCCCTGCATCTGGCGCATGAAGAATATCCACAGGCCGATAAGAATGAACAACGGAAACCAGTTGATCAGAATCTGCATCAAAATCGAGGGCTTCTCCGGCGGCGACGCGATTATCTCGACATTATTTTTCAGCAGATCGCTCACCAGTCCATCGTCCCCGGGGCTGTAGGTGGAAAATGCAGCGCCAGAGGTAAGCGAACCGTCAATTTCACGCCCGTTAATGGTGACCGACTGCACCGACCCCGCATTGACCTGATCAATGAAATCGGAGTAGGCCAGCATGTTGGGGCGGGCCTTTTGGGTAGTAAAATTGTTGAAAACAGACATCAGGACGATCGCGATGATCACCCATAAAATCAGATTTTTTGCCATGTCGTTCAAGACGAACTCCCTCAAAACTCTGCAAAAACGACCTGCAGAAGAAATAAATCTAAATAAAACAATCTATTGACGCACTCGACTATCACTATTACTGAGTACACTACTATAGATTAAAGTTCCCCGCCACCAGATAAACTTCCCGGCTTTTCGGGCGGGACGCACGAGGTTTTCGCGTGACCACCCGGGCGAAGGAACTGCGTAATTCCCGGATAAACGCGTCGGAGCCTTCACCCTGGAATACCTTAACCACGAAGCCGCCGCCGGGCTTCAGCACCTCCCTTGCCAGATCCAGCGCGATTTCACACAAATAGATCGCCTTGGGTTGGTCGACCGCGGCTACTCCGCTGACATTGGGGGCCATATCCGAAATAACAAGATCGACCTGCTCGCCGCCCAGCAGCTCCCGCAGGCTGGCGAGCGCTTCCTGCTCGCGAAAATCGCCCTGAATGAACTCCACCCCCGCGATCGGATCCATCGGCAGAATATCCAGCGCCAGCACCCTCCCTGCGGAACCGACGATCCGCTGCGCAATCTGGGACCAACCGCCGGGCGCGGCACCCAGATCGACCACGATCTGTCCGGATCTGAGGAGTTTGTCCTGCTGCTGCAGCTCCAACAGTTTATAGGCGGCACGGGAACGGTAACCTTCGGCCTGGGCCCGTTTCACGTACTCATCGCGAACGTGACGATCCAGCCACTGGCGACTGCTTTTGCTCTTTCTCATAATAGACGACTTCTGTTGCGCCAACGCTGAAACCGGAGCTCCGCCGGAACTGATTCAGACGTGCAAGCCGCGCATCTCTAAGTTAGAATGCGCGACCTTTTTCCATCCGGAATTGCTCATGCCGATTACCGAAAAGCAGCGCCGCCACCTGAAGAGTATGGCCCACCACCTCAACCCGGTTGTCATTGTCGGGCAGCATGGACTTAGTGAGAGTGTCATCAAAGAGACCGTGCTGACACTGGAGACGCACGAACTGATCAAGGTTCGCATCAACGCCGGTGATCGTCACGAACGCACCGAGATGATTACCGAAATTTCTGACAGAACCGGCGCCGAACTGGTGCAGACCATCGGCCACGTCGCGGTGTTCTACTTACGCAATCCCGAAAAACCCGGAATACGCTTGCCGGTTTAATCCGCGGCACCGAAGCGTCAGGCGAGATGCAGTAAAGCACCGCTACTCGTACCGCACCTCCAGAATCTCCAGATGGCGCGCCCCTTTGGGCGTGTTAACCACAGCCTCGTCGCCTATCGACCTGCCGATCAGGGCACGCGCGATAGGGGAACTGACCGATATCAATCCCTGTTTGATATCCGCCTCGTCGTCGCCGACGATCTGGAAGGTATGTTCCTCGTCCGACTCTTCCTCGTACACATCGATTGTCGCGCCAAATATCACTTTGCCGCCGGCATTCATTGTCCTGACATCGATTATCTGGGCGTGAGATAGCTTGCTTTCGATATCCTTGATTCGACCCTCGATAAAACCCTGCTGTTCCCGCGCGGCGTGGTACTCGGCGTTCTCCTTAAGATCGCCGTGAGCACGCGCCTCGGCTATAGCCTGGATGACCTTGGGACGCGCAACGTTTTTGAGCTGATTAAGCTCGTCTCTCAGCAAATCGGCCCCACGCTTGGTCAGGGGTACTTTATTCATCGGATACTCTCCAAATTAAGTTTCAAGACCCTTGCTGGCCACCCGGCCCCGTCTGCCGTGGCGTTCCGGAAAAAACAGTCGGCATTCAACGCAGAGGATAAAGCCGAATGCGCAATCCGGACTCCGCCCTTTCCGCTGCACCCGGCGAGAGGTCGATTCGATTTTCTGTTCAATAGTAACCCTGCGCCCTTTCTTGAACACAGGGTTTTTAATCCCGGCATCCGCCGGGACGGTGAAAAAAGAGTCTCCCAACGGATCCCGCTCGGTATCTTGCCGGAAAATGAACGGGGAGGTTTCTGTTGCGGGACTACTTGTGCAGATCCTGCAACCTGATGACGTTGCAGCTGTCGGACTCTTTCAGTGCCAGACAGATCGCCTCGCCTCCGGACATGGTTGTAGTATAAGTCACCTTGTGGCGCAACGCAGCCCGCCGGATGGCGGCAGAATCCTCAATCGCCTTCTTCCCATCGGTGGTATTGACGATCAGCTCGAACTCGTCGTTCTTGATCATGTCCACGATGTGGGGACGGCCTTCAGCCACCTTATTGACGCGTGTACACGCAATACCTGCGGCCTGGATGACATTACAGGTACCACCGGTGGCAACCAGTTCGAATTTACGCTGACTCAGTTCGCGCGCGACTCCCAGGATCCGCTTTTTATCCGCATCGCGCACCGACAACAGCGCCCTGCCGGATCTTGGCAGCAGATCCCCGGCACCCTCCATCGCTTTGGCGTAAGCCGCTCCGAAGTTGGACCCCACTCCCATCACCTCGCCGGTGGATTTCATCTCCGGCCCGAGCAGCGTATCCACCCCGGGAAATTTCACAAACGGGAATATCGCCTCTTTGACGAAAAAATTTTCCGGAATCACCTCGGTTCTGAACTGCTGCTGTTCCAGGCTGACACCGGCCATGCAGCGCGCGGCGACCTTCGCCAGCTGTACGCCGGTCGCCTTGGAGACGAACGGCACCGTACGCGACGCGCGCGGATTCACTTCCAGCAGGTAGATCTCCCCGTCTTTGATTGCAAACTGGGTATTCATCAGCCCCACCACCTTCAGCTCCAGCGCCAGTTCGCGAATCTGCTTGCGCATCCGGTCCTGGATGGCGGAGGACAGCGTGTAAGGCGGCAGCGAACAGGCGGAATCGCCTGAGTGCACTCCCGCCTCTTCGATATGCTCCATGATGCCGCCAATCACCACATCCCGGCCATCGCATATCGCATCGATATCGACTTCGATGGCATCGTTCAGAAAACGATCCAAAAGCACCGGCGAGTCATTGGAGACACTCACCGCCTCGCGCATGTAGCGGCGAAGATCCGCTTCGTCGTGGACGATCTCCATCGCGCGGCCGCCCAGCACATACGACGGGCGCACCACCAGCGGATAACCCACCTCCCCGGCCAACGCCACCGCCTGCTCCGGATCCGTGGCGGTCCGGTTGGGGGGTTGTTTCAGGCCCAGTTTCTCGACCAGCTGCTGAAAGCGTTGACGGTCCTCAGCCAGATCGATTGAATCCGGACTGGTGCCGATAATCGGCGCGCCGGCCGCCTCCAGATCGCGTGCCAGCTTCAGCGGCGTCTGGCCGCCGTACTGTACGATGACGCCTTTCGGCTGTTCGACAGCGATCACTTCCAGCACGTCCTCCAGCGTCAACGGCTCGAAGTAGAGCCGATCCGAGGTGTCGTAATCGGTGGAGACCGTCTCGGGATTGCAGTTGACCATGATGGTCTCATAGCCATCCTCGCGCATCGCGAACGCCGCGTGAACACAGCAGTAATCGAACTCTATGCCCTGCCCTATCCGGTTGGGTCCACCGCCCAGCACCATGATTTTCTGCCTGGATGTGGGGGAGGACTCGCACTCCTCCTCGTAGGTGGAGTACATGTACGCGGTGCTGGTGGAGAACTCCGCGGCGCAGGTATCCACCCTTTTGTATACCGGACGCACGGCGTATCTCCAGCGGCGTTCACGGATCTGGCGTTCACTGGAGCCGACCAATGTCGCCAGCCGCCGGTCAGAAAAACCCTTACGCTTGAGATAGCGCAGACGATCGGCGTCGAGCGCATCCAGGCCGGCGGCCCGCACCTCCGCCTCGATAGCGACCAGCTCTTCGATTTGAACCAGAAACCAGGGGTCGATTCTGGTCACTTCGAAAAGCCGTTCGCGCGTCATGCCCGCACGAAACGCGTCGGCCAGATACCAGATTCGATCGGCACCGGGCTCCCGCAGTTCGTAGCGGAATTTGGTGGTCAGATTCTCGGATTCCAGGTCCACGACCTCGTCGAGGCCGCTCTTGCCGGTTTCCAGGCCGCGCAGCGCCTTCTGCAGCGACTCCTGAAAGGTACGCCCGATGGCCATTACCTCGCCTACCGATTTCATCTGCGTCGTAAGCCGGTCCGGCGCCTGGGGGAATTTCTCGAAGGCAAAACGCGGCACCTTGGTGACCACGTAATCGATCGAGGGTTCGAACGAAGCCGGTGTGACGCCGCCGGTGATATCGTTGCGCAGTTCGTCCAGGGTGTATCCCACCGCCAGCTTGGCCGCCACTTTCGCGATGGGAAAGCCGGTTGCCTTGGAGGCGAGCGCCGAGGAGCGCGAAACGCGCGGATTCATCTCGATGATGATCATGCGCCCATCTTCCGGGTTTATCGCGAACTGGACATTGGACCCGCCGGTGTCCACACCGATTTCGCGCAGCACCGCCAGCGACGCGTTGCGCATGATCTGGTACTCCTTGTCGGTCAGGGTCTGGGCGGGGGCCACGGTGATGGAGTCGCCGGTATGCACTCCCATCGGGTCGAAATTCTCAATCGAGCAGACTATGATGCAGTTGTCCTTGTGGTCGCGCACCACTTCCATCTCATACTCTTTCCACCCCAGGACGGACTCTTCGATCAGCAATTCGCTGGTCGGAGACATATCCAGACCGCGTTCGCAGATCTCTACGAACTCCTCACGGTTATAGGCGATGCCGCCGCCGGAGCCTCCCATGGTAAAGGAGGGGCGTATAATGGTCGGAAAACCGATCTGCGCCTGCACCTGCAGCGCCTCTTCCATACTGTGCGCAATCGCCGAACGGGGCATTTCCAACCCGATTTTTTTCATCGCCTGGCGGAACAGATCGCGGTCTTCGGCCTTGTCGATCGCCTCCCTCGAAGCACCGACCATCTCCACCCCGTATTTCTCCAGGACACCTTCACGCACCAGGTCCAGCGCGCAGTTCAGTGCAGTCTGCCCGCCCATCGTGGGCAGCAGCGCGTCGGGCCGTTCCTTCTCGATGATTTGCGCCACGGTACGCCAGGTTATCGGTTCGATGTAGACCGCGTCGGCACTGTCGGGATCGGTCATGATCGTGGCCGGATTGGAATTGACCAGGACAACCCGGTAGCCCTCCTCGCGCAGCGCTTTGCATGCCTGAGCGCCCGAATAATCGAATTCGCAGGCCTGGCCGATAATGATCGGGCCGGCACCGATGATCAGTACGCTTTCAATGTCCGTTCTTTTTGGCATGCGCCGCTATTCCCCAGTATTCCTGTTTCTGATCAGTTCAATGAAATGGTCGAATACCGGTGCCACGTCGTGCGGACCCGGACTGGCCTCCGGATGCCCCTGAAAACCGAACGCCGGCCTGTCACTCCGGTGAATGCCCTGCAGGGAACCGTCGAAAAGCGAGCGATGCGTGGCGAGCAGGTTGGACGGCAGGGTCGTCTCATCCACAGCGAAACCGTGGTTCTGACTTGAGATCATCACGTTTTTCGCCGCCAGATCCAGAACCGGATGGTTGGCACCATGGTGGCCAAACTTCATTTTCACGGTGCGCGCACCACTTGCCAGGGCCAGTAATTGGTGGCCAAGGCAGATACCGAAAACAGGGGTGCCGCTTTCCATCACCCGTTTGATCGCCTCGATGGCGTAATCACAAGGCTCGGGGTCGCCGGGGCCGTTGGAGAGAAACACGCCGTCGGGCGCCAGCGCCAGCACATCGGCGGCCGGGGTCTGCGCCGGCACCACGGTAATCCGGCAGCCGCGATCAACCAGCATGCGCAGAATATTCCGTTTTATACCGTAGTCGTAGGCAACCACGTGCAACGGCAACCGCCGCCCGTCCGCGGGAAGCGCACCGGGCATGCCCCCGTCCAGCGTCCAGGTGCCCTGGGTCCATTCGTACCGCTCCCCGGTGGTCACCACTTTGGCCAGATCCATGCCCTGCAGACCCGGAAAGTCCGTTGCCGCAGCCAGCGCCTCCTTTTCGTCAATTTCGGCGCCGGTCAGAATACAACCGTTCTGCGCACCTTTTTCGCGCAGAATACGTGTCAGTCTGCGGGTATCGATACCGGCTATTGCCACCACTCCTTTTTGCTGCAGATACCGGTCCAGCGGCTGTTGATTGCGCCAGTTGCTGGGGAGCATGGAAAGGTCCCGAATCACCAGTCCCGCGGCATGCACACAGGATGACTCCTCATCCTCTTCATTAGTGCCTGTGTTGCCGATATGGGGATAGGTAAGGGTGATGATCTGCCGGCAGTAGGATGGATCGGTCAGAATCTCCTGATAACCGGTCAGCGCGGTATTGAACACCACCTCTCCCACTGTGCGTCCGTCCGCGCCAATGGATTCTCCCCGGAATACTGATCCGTCCTGTAACACTAAAAGAGCAGATTTTCTCAAAGAAACAGTCCCCTACAGGCGCAGTACATGGGACAGATCCGCAAGGAGCCATCTCAGAAGGAATTAAATGGGAAACGGCGTCACAAAAGAGGATCGTCGCCGATCGGGGGAATTCTACTGTACGCCGCGGTGATATGTCTAATGTGGAAAGCGCTCCGCATGGTCCGCTCCCTGCGCAGCAATGGGCGTTCCGGTTTGTTCTGCGGCTTGTGGGAAATGTGGGTTAAGGGTATCTTCAGAAGTCGGCCCGTTTCGCGACAAACCCCTCTATGTCAGCGAGTGAAATGAAAAAACTACCTTACATGGGATTTGGACTGCGGCTGCGCAAGGAGTACCTGCCACAGCTGTTGCGGCAACAGCTGGATATTGACTGGTTTGAGATCATTTCGGAGAACTATCTGGGGGAGCGGGATCAGGCCTTTCTGCAGCTGGAGCAGATCCGCAGATCCTATCCCATCGTCATGCATGGTATTTCATTGGCCATCGGCAGCCCCTGGCCGCTGGACAGGGATTATCTGGCCAGACTGAAAAATCTGATCGATTGGCTGCAACCCGCATGGATCTCCGATCACCTCTGCTGGAGCGGCGCAGACGACATGCAGGGCCGCATGCTGCCGCTGCCCTACTCCGAGGATGCGCTCGATCACATCGTACCGAGAATCCGGGAGGTGCAGGATTACCTGGGGCGCCAGGTTCTGCTGGAGAACGTGCCGATCGAGCATACCGACCAGGCTCCTGAGATTCCGGAAGCGGAATTTCTGCAGGCGGTGGCCGAGCGATCCGATTCGCTGATTCTGCTGGACGCCGCCAATCTCCATGCCAGCAGCGTGAATCAGGATTTCGATCCCCTCGACTATCTCCGGAAACTGCCCCGGCAGCGGGTACAGCAGATCCATCTGGCGGGCGCGGTAATTCTCTGCGGCTCGGAGGATAAGGAGGCGCAGTACAATGCCGATCCGATCTGGAACCTGTATGCCAGCGCGCTGCAGCGATTCGGACCGGTCTCCACGATGATAGAACGAATGGACACCATCGCCCCGCTGGCCGAGATGGTGAACGAACTGCGCAAAGCCCGTTGTCAGGCGGAAAAAGTGTTGTCCGCAGCAGAATGACGCCGCGGATTGAGTGTAGTGTCAGATTCCATCTCGGTTGTTGTTCCCACTTTTAACCGATCGGGTACACTGCGGCGCGCGCTGCAGTCGATTGCACGGCAGACGCGTGCGCCCGATCAGATCATCGTGGTGGATGACGGTTCCACCGACGATACCCGACAAATGGTGACCAGCCGGTTTCCGCAGGCGATCTATCTGCATCAGCCGAACCGGGGTGTCAGCAGTGCCCGCAACCTGGGAATCAATTCGGCCAGCGGGGAGTGGATCGCGCTGCTCGATTCCGACGACGAGTGGCTTCCCGGGAAACTCAGCGCTCAGTTGGAGCTGTTGGGCTCGCTGCCGGATTATCGCATCTGCCACACCGAGGAGATATGGATACGCTCGGGGCGGCGGGTAAATCAGATGAAAAAGCACACCAAGTGCGGCGGCGATATTTTCCTGCGCTGTCTTCCCCTGTGTGTCATCTCACCCTCGTCGGCGCTGATCCATCGTTCGCTGTTCGACCGCATAGGTCTGTTCGACGAGTCGCTCCCCGCCTGTGAGGACTACGATCTCTGGCTTCGGATCTGCGCGTCGCATCCCGTCGCGTACGTCACCACTCCCCAGGTCGTGAAGTACGGCGGGCACCAGGACCAGTTGTCCCGCCGTTACTGGGGGATGGATCGCTTCCGCATAGCTGCGCTGGAGAAGATCATTCAAAGCGGTTCATTGACGGGGGAGGCGCTGTCTGCCGCCCGGGCCATGGTATCCAGGAAAGCGCGCATCGTGGCCGGGGGTGCCGCCAAAAGAGGGAAATGGATAGAGGCGGCGCGCTACCGGGAGATTGCCGACAGCTATGCCCGGACGAACTCGGACTAGCGGATCCGGCCCCGTTACGGCAGCTTGTCGCTTTTCCGTTCCCCGATCACTCCCCGGTCTTACATTTCGTCGTCCACTATTGCCCCACCCACGGTATCCAGGATCAGCGTATGGCATTCAACCTCAAACCATTCGTTGAATAACGGCAGATCGCGTTCTTCCGGCCAGAGCTCCGCGTCGCTATACCAGCCATCGAGTTCGCTTTCGAAAAGCACTGCATAGTTGCGGGCCACCCACTCGGCCAGTGCATCCGGACCGTCACCGTCATGGTCCGAAATCAGATAGACGGTCCGTTCTTCGTTCGCTGTTTCCAGCGTCACCCCCGGATCGAGTGCGTATGGATCCGCCTCGTTTATCCAGGCAACCGCCGGTGCTTTGTAGCGGAGCATTACCGCCGCTCTGTTGATCATGGCATATGTCCCTGTGGCACTCCCGTTGTCGGATCTTAGCAATAAACCGTTGCAGCAATTTGACCGGAGAACTGACCTACTTCGCTCGACTCGGGCCGGCTACTCAGCGTAGACTTCAGGCGGTGCGCTGAAGCCGACCTTCCAACCGATGGCCTGCGGACGTGCCGCCGGTAAACGTCCGCAGACCAGCCAAAGGCGCAAACTCTCAGAGGAGATAAGAAGATGCAGCGTGAAACGATGGAATTCGATGTAATCATCGTCGGCGCCGGCCCAGCCGGATTATCCGCCGCCTGCCGGCTGATGCAACTCGCTCAGGAGAGTGGCGGGGCGCTTGAAGTCTGCGTCCTGGAAAAGGGCGCTGAGGTGGGAGCGCATATCCTCTCCGGCGCGGTACTGGATCCCAAAGCGCTGAACGAACTTTTCCCCGACTGGAAAAACAGCGGCGCACCACTCGACACACCCGTTTCCGAAGACCGCATGTTTCTGCTGAAAGATGCCCGGAGCGCAATCAAGTTCCCGGGCGCCCTGGTCCCCCCCAGCATGCATAACCAGAATAATTACATCATCAGCATGGGCAACCTCTGCCGCTGGCTGGCCGAGCAGGCGGAAGCGCTGGGGGTCAATCTGTTCCCGGGCTTTCCAGCCGCCGAATTGATCGTGGAGGAGAATCGTGTATGCGGCGTGATTACCGGGGATATGGGGCGCGCCGCCGACGGCAGCGAAAAGGAGAGCTTCGAGCCGGGCATGGAGCTGCGTGCAAAATATCTCCTGTTTGCGGAAGGCAGCCGGGGACATCTGGGAAAACAGCTTATCGCAAAGTTCAGCCTGGACGGGGGGCGCGATCCGCAGCACTACGGTATCGGCCTCAAAGAGCTGTGGGAGGTTCCGCAGCAGCTCCACCAGCCGGGGCTGGTGGTGCACGGCTCCGGCTGGCCGCTGGACAAGGAGACCAGCGGCGGCTGGTTTCTCTACCATATGGCGGAACGGCAGGTGGCGGTAGGATTGATCGTGGATCTCAACTATCCCAACCCCTACCTCAGCCCGTTCGACGAGTTCCAGCGGCTGAAGCTCCATCCGACGCTCCGGCAGCACCTGGAGGGCGGCAAACGCATCACCTACGGCGCCAGGGCATTGACCAAGGGCGGTCTCAACTGTCTGCCGAAAATGAGCTTTCCCGGCGGCCTGCTGATCGGCTGCGACGCGGGCACGCTGAACTTCGCCGCGATCAAAGGCGGACACACCGCGATGAAATCCGGCATGCTGGCGGCTGAAACAGTGTACGCGTCGATTTCGCAAGGCGATGAGGGAGGCAGGGATCTGGATCAGTACGAAACGCGGTTCCGGGACTCATGGCTCTATGCGGAACTGAAGGAACACCGTAACTTCGGCCCGGCGATGCATAAATTCGGACCGATCATGGGCGGCTCGTTCAACTGGTTGTCGCAGGTCGTTTTCAGAGGCAGACTGCCGTTGACGCTGCATGACAAAAAATATGATTACCAGTCCCTGAGACCGGCCGCGGAATGCACCCCGATCGAATACCCTAAACCCGACGGCAAGATCAGTTTCGACAAGCTCAGCTCGGTCTACCTCTCCAATACCAACCATGAGGAGAACCAGCCCTGCCACCTGAAACTGGCCGATCCCGATCTGCCGCTGCGGGACAATCTTCCCCGTTATGCTGAACCGGCGCAGCGCTACTGCCCCGCGGGCGTCTACGAGGTGCTGCAGGACGATGCCGGCAATCCGGTATTTCAGATCAACTCGCAGAACTGCGTCCACTGCAAGACCTGCGATATCAAGGACCCGGCACAGAACATCACCTGGGTGACACCGGAGGGCTCGGGCGGTCCCAACTACCCGAATATGTGATCCCCACCGGAAGTGTTAAAGCCGCTCCGGTCTCCGGCCGGAAACCGCGTTTCTGCCGTCCTCCCCGCAGATGCACGGGCTTTAAACAGCTTTGCAGCATGCACCGTTACGGGCAATGCATCTTCCGGACCGGCCCGGTCAGACAACCGGTCGGGTTGAATTGCGCTTGCTTCAATGATTGGCGAGCCGTTTCAGACGCCTTACGCCGAAGAATACCGCCGTGACCACGACCGGTATCGCAATGCCGATGCCCAGCTCCACATTAACCGCGATACCGGCGGATTTGGCGGCTTTCAATCCATATCCCACTATTCCCAGCAAATAGTAGCTGAGTACCACGACCGAGAGACCCTCAACGGTCTCCTGCATTCTGAGCTGCATCGAGGCGCGCCTGTCCATGGATCGCAGCAGATCCTTGGTTTGTCCCTCCATACTGACATCGACCCGGGTGCGCAACAGGTTGGACGCACGGGTTACCCGCTGGGCCAGTGTCTGAATGCGCTGGTCCACGGAGCGGCAGGTATGCATGGCCGGCGCAAGGCGCCGCTGCATGAATTCATGCAGCGTCTGCACACCCTGGATACGCTCCTCCCGCAGATCGATCAGGCGCTGGTGGATGATATCGTAGTAGGCCGCTGCGGCGCTGAAACGATAGCTGGTCTTGGAGGATATCTGCTCCACTTCCGCCGCCAGCCTGGTCAACTCGTCGAGTGCGCTCTGCTCATCCTGCAGATTATCTATCTCCACGATCTCTCCGGTCAGTGTACTGAGCGCCTGATCCAGGCGGCTCAGCACCTGTCCGTACTGCTGCGCCAGTGGAAATGCGAGCAGGGCAAGCACTCGATACTGTTCTATTTCATACAGACGCTGAATCAATCGTCCCGCCTGTCGGCTGCGCAGGCTGCTGTCCTGGATCAGAAAACGGCTGAACCCGTCTGCGTGGATATGAAAATCGGTCCATACCCGGGCCGCGCCACCGCTGACGACCGAACCGGTCACGTTGTTGCTGGCAAACAGCGCGGCCAGTTGTTCAATCGTCTGCCTGGGATAGTCGCCGGGAGCCAGCGCCATATGGGTTGCCGTCAATATTTGACCGGGCAGTTGCGCCAGCCATTCACCGGGTACGCGGCTGATTGCGGTCTCCTGGAACGGCTTCTCAAATGCTGCACTGTGAAAAAAGGTATAAGCGGAGAATTCGCTGTGACGCTCCCACTTCAACCGGAACATACCCATTTCGATACTGTAGTGCCGGGCGCTTGCCGAGGGTGGCGCAACGCCGAATCGCTCACATAACGCGCCCACCATTTTACACTCTTCGGGCAGCAGTGCCTCGTCCGACAGGACCGCCAGGTGGCTGACCTGGACCGGCGCAGTGATCTGTTCGTAGGGGCGGGCGTGTACCTCATTGGACAACTGACTGCGCAACGGGTGGTTGGCGATGCCGACGGTCTCTCCTGGTAACATGTGCACTTGCCCTGCTCTGTTGATACGCGCTGTAACTATAGGTGTTTCCCAATTGCACCAGTATTAAGGTCTGTAAACACTAACCGGCCCCAACGATCCGATGCTGAAGCAGGGAAAGCATCATCTTTCCCGAATGCTGCGCTGCCGGAAGGCTGCGCGCACGAACCGGTTGCCAAGGGCACTATGCCCATCCGTCCAACTCTGCCTGTTGCCGGCCAGGTTTCAATGCATATTTTCGGCGCTGCGGATCTGGTACCGCAAAGCGCGGCCGGCGGCTATGGTTTATGCTGCCAGCCGGCAGCGGCTGCATTCCGGAAAACCGCGCCGGTAAACGCCATTATAACCGACGGCAGCAGGCCAGATAAAAACCCCACCGCATGAACTCCGGCACGCTGGGCCATGCCGTGTGGGTCAACAGTGCGCGGCCGTCGATCATCTCAACACAGATCCCGGCAATCACGCCAACTCCGGTAACAGATACCAGCGGATGGCGCGTGTCGCGGTAGGCGCCACCCCCGCCAAGTGAATGTTATGCGCTGTGATCTCACGCTGTTGCCCGTTTGTAATGAACACTATTCCATTTATTCCGGGACGCGCTCCCGATGCCTCTGCAACAGATCGGAAAACAGTTAAACATCGTTCATTATTTTGCCTAAAAAAACTCATCGCCAATTGAGGTTGAATAATGAACAGTGTTCAGTTATCTTTATCACAGAACAATAAACACTGTTCAATAAAAACCCGGTACGCAGTAACCGGATGGCAGGGAGAACACAGCATGGCACGACGCAGCGACCACAGCCGGGATGAGATTCGCGAGATGGCATTGTCGGCGGCAGAGAAAATTGTCCGTGAGCACGGGTACAAAGGCTTCAGTGCGCGCAAAGTGGCCAGCGCAATCGGCTATACCGTCGGCACCCTCTACCTGGTTTTCGACAACCTGGACGATCTGATACTGCAGGTCAATGGACGCACGCTGGACCGTCTGCACGCCCGGATGTTGCGGGAACAGGCGGCATGCGGGCAGGCAGCAGCACGTCTGTTGCGGCTTGGTCACAGTTACATTCGGTTCGCGAACGAAGAGCCGCACTGCTGGGGGATGATATTCGAACACCGCTTTGCGCAAAACCAGGCGACGCCCGAATGGTTCCAGGTGAAAGTGGCGCGTATGTTCGCACTGGTGGAAGCCGGACTGGCACCGCTTGCCGGAAACCACTCCCCGCAGGAGATAGCGCAGGCCGCGCGTGCCCTGTGGAGCGGCGTGCACGGTATCTGCATCCTGGCGGTCACCGACAAACTGGACGTGGTGGGTGTCGATTCGGTGCAGGATCTGACCCATTACCTGATGGACAACTTCCTCAGGGGTTTTACCGGCAGTTGAATGGATATCCGGGCAACGGATATATACAAGTGAGCATCTTACAGGACGCAGGCAATGGACAAGCTTTTCAAAATCACCGGTTTCCTCCCCTTCATTCTGATTATTTTTTTTAACGCCTTTGTAGACCTGGGGCACAAGATTCTGATTCAGAATACCGTGTTCAAGATTTATGACGGTCAAACCCAGATTATCCTGACGGCCATCGTCAACGCTCTGATCCTGCTGCCGTTCATACTGCTGTTCAGCCCGGCGGGTTTTCTGGCGGACAGGTACCGCAAGCCCAGGGTAATGCAGATCAGCGCCGCCATAGCAGTGGGTCTGACCCTGCTGATCACCCTCTCCTACTATCTCGGCTGGTTCCGGTTTTCGTTTGGCCTGACGTTTCTGCTGGCGACGCAGAGCGCGTTCTACTCACCGGCAAAATACGGCTATATCAAGGAGTTGACCGGCAAACAGCGGTTGACCGCCGCCAACGCCCTGGTGCAGGCGGTTACCATTGTCGCCATTCTATCCGGCATCTTTATCTTCTCGGTGCTGTTCGAGCAGCGTCTGGCCGGCGTCGCGTACCGCAACGAGCCGGACGTGCTGCGTGCGTTTGCCCCCGTTGGCTGGGTGCTGGTGAGTTGCGCGCTGATGGAGTTCCTGCTGACACTTAAGCTGCAACCCACGCCGGCGGAGGCGCCGGACCTGCGCTTCGACTGGCGTCAATACGCCGGCGGCCGCTACCTGCGGGCTAATTTCAGCAAGCTGCTGGAGAGCCGCGTCATCTGGCTCTCCATCGTCGGCCTCTCGGTTTTCTGGGGAATCTCACAGGTGGTGCTGGCCGCTTTTCCGGCCTTTGTCAAAGAGACCATGGCACAGACCAACACCGTCGTCATCCAGGGCATGATGGCCTGCTCCGGCATCGGCATCATCACCGGCTCCCTGATCGCGGGCAGGGCGTCCAGACACCACATCGAAACCGGCCTGGTGCCGCTGGGCGCGCTGGGTATAGTCGCTGCGCTCTTTTTTCTGCCGCAATTGAATTCCGATGGACCGCTGGTGATCGCCTTTCTGCTGCTGGGAATCTCCGGTGGCATGTTCATCGTCCCTCTGAACGCGCTGATCCAGTTTCATGCCCGCAACAATGAACTCGGTGTTGTGCTGGCCGGCAACAACTGGGTGCAGAATCTGGTAATGCTCGGCTTCCTGCTGCTGACCGCGCTGTTCGCGGTGAAGGGTATCGGCAGCACCGGCCTGCTTCATCTGATAACGCTGACCGCACTGGTCGGTGCCCTCTATACCGTTTACCAGCTGCCGCAGTCGC
>JAGRGQ010000004.1 GCA_020445405.1 Gammaproteobacteria bacterium
AAGCATCGGGGTGGGGTGCATCGGTTTTGCCATTTTCTCCCTCCGTAACATTCATTACAGTGTTGGGAATCCCAGTGGAGTTCCCTGATTTTATTGTGATTTCCCAAAACAACTATAACCTCGTCCAAGTCTGGACCGGGTTCATCGCAATAATATGCCAAGGTATAACCCAGAAAAACACTTGGTTTATAAGGTATATAAAAAAAAGCCCGGCGGAGAGCCGGGCTGAAAACTCTCTAATTAAGCTTAGAGAGAGGAGGATTCATTTTCGGTTCATGTCACTGACGAAGCGTCAATGCATGAAGAACGCGCCGTTAATGGGTATGATCGCGCCGCTGATATAAGCCTGTTGTTCCGCTGCAAGAAAGGAGACACCGGAGGCGATCTCTTCGGGCAGGGCAAAGCGTTTCATTGGGATCGTCGCTATGATGGCCTCCCGGATATCTTCGCGTATCGCATCGGTCATCGGGGTTTTTACGTACCCGGGTGCAAGCGTGTTCGCGGTGATCCCTTTTGCCGCCCCTTCCTGCGCCAGTGTCATGGTGAAGCCGTGCATGCCGGCTTTTGCCGATGCATAGTTGGCCTGGCCTGCCTGACCGCGCTGGCCATTCATGGAGGAGACATTGATGATGCGCCCGTATCCGCGCTCGACCATTCCATCCCATACCGGTTTGGTGACATAGAAAGCGCTGCTCAGATTGGTGGAGATCACCGCGTCCCACTTGGCTGCATCCATCCGCTTCATCATTGAGTCACGGGTGATTCCTGCGCAGTTGACCAGGATATCCACATTTCCAAAATCCTGCTGGACCCTGGCCATCATCGCCGCAGCATCTTCCGCAGAAGAGACATCTCCGCCGACAATGCCGATATCCAGGCCTTTTTCTCTCATTTCGGCCTGCCACTCCTCGGCTTTGTCCTGTTCCGACGGGTGATAGGTGGCGACCACTTTGTTGCCGTCCTGCGACAAGCGAACGCAGATGGCGCTACCGATACCCCCGATTCCGCCAGTAACCACTGCAAGTCGATTTGTTGTTGTCATGTTCCTGATCCCCCCTGTTAACAATCCATCACGTTGGATCAACAGATAACCCATTGATACTCTTGGCGAAAGTATCTATTACATTTTTCCAGCCGCGGGCAATATTCCCGGTTTGCCCCGGTACTGGCCTGTATTGCCATGCGGCTGTTTTCAGCGCGCTATACAGGTGATTTGTGCGTTGCATCATTGTTGCACTGCAGCATAATATTAATGGAAGAGTGCGTCAACCCTTTTCCGAAAAAAACCGTGTATGCCACTATGAAAAACCGTTGCAGGGGGGATTTTCAGTCGCCCGGACCGGGCGACGGCGCCACCAGGTCCGGTCGGATGAAGAAGATGGAACTGCGCGCCGCTTACTCGTCTTTCGCTTTGGGGTCCGCGAAACCGGCGGCCCGGAGAAAGTTCTGCTGCACATCAGCCCAGATTTTCATGTTGTGCTGAGCCAGTTCGGTCATCGGGTGCATCGGGTCTTTCGCCAGAAGATTCGGAAACTGGCTCTGCCGTTGAGTGAAGAGAGAGAGGCTCTGCTCGAGGTAGCGGGCGAACATACCCTGCATGGTGCCGCCGTAGAAACGGATAATCTGGGCTAGCATTTTCGCACTGAACAAAGGTTGGCCGCCTGACTCTTCCTCCAGCATGATCTGCAGCAGTATGGAACGCGTCAAATCTTCGCTGCTGTTCGAATCCACAACCTGGAAATCGCTGCCCCTCATGACCAGCTTGCGGATGTCGCTCAGAGTAATGTAACGACTCTGCTCGGTGTCGTAGAGCCTGCGATTCGGGTATTTCTTAATCACTCTGGTGCCGGACATAGAGCTCTAGGCCCCTCTGCTTTGTGGCTGTCGATAGTTAAGTTTAACCGCGAGGACTGGTAATTTGAAATCTCTTTGTGTTAAAAGTGTTCGCACCGCCCCTTCGCCGCTGATCTGCGGCAGTATAAATCTATGAAAATTATGGGGTGATTATCCAAACGAGAGGAGACCCAGATGGGAAGAATTGCGTTAGTAACCGGTGGCACCAGAGGCATAGGCGAAGGTACCAGTATTGGCTTGAAAGAGGCAGGTTACACCGTGGTTGCCAATTATGGCGGCAATGACGAAGCGGCCAGGGCGTTTACCGAGCGCACCGGTATTCCCGCGTACAAGTTCGACGTGAGCGATTTTGATGCGGTTCAGGACGGCATAAGGAGAATCGAAGCGGAAATCGGTCCCATCGAAGTGTTGATCAACAATGCGGGTATCACCCGTGACGGGGTCATGCAGAAGATGACGTTCGAGCGCTGGAACGAGGTTTTACAAACTAATCTGAGTTCCTGCTTCAACTGCAGCAAGGCCGTTATAGACGGCATGCGTGCGCGTAAATTCGGACGTATCGTCAATATAGGTTCTGTCAACGGCCAGGCAGGCCAGTACGGCCAGGTCAACTATGCATCCGCCAAGTCGGGTATCCACGGGTTCACCAAGGCGCTGGCGCTGGAGGGGGCCCGTTACGGCATTACCGTGAACGCGGTTGCACCAGGCTACGTGGAGACCGAGATGGTGAGGGCGGTGCCGGAAGATGTGCTGCAGAAGATTGTCAAGGGTATTCCAGTCGGACGACTGGGTCGCGCAGATGACATTGCCCGCGCCGTGCTTTTCCTGGTTGCCGACAACAATGATTTCATGACCGGATCGACGATATCGATCAACGGTGGGCAGCACATGTATTGATCGGGAGTGCAGGGCTGCTATCATGGGCATTTTCGTCGTGTCGCAGGCTTTCGAGATACCGGAGAGCGTCTCCCCGGGGAGCTGATCAGGTTCGTTGGGATTGCGCTCTTGCCGGCGCTCTCCGCTCTGCGTTGGGTGGATTTGCTGGATTTGGGCTGACACAGATGGACGCCAAAACGCTGGTAGACAAAGTGGAAGGGCTGTATTCGTTGCCTGAGGTGTGCCGGCAGCTGGGTCGGTTGTTGGATGATCAGTGCTCTGATGCAGAGTTGGCGGAGTTGATCGGCTACGATTCCGTGCTGACAGCGAAGCTGTTCCGTTTAGCCAACGATCCCCACTCGTTCGAGCGGCCGGTGGATAGTATCCCGGAGGCTATTTCAAGGGTTGGAACGGACAGGTTGCGCGGCATCATGGCATCGACAACCGCCACCAATGTGTTCGCCGATATGGCGTCTGACATAGTGGAGATGGACAACTACTGGCACCACAGCGTCTGTTGTGCCCTGGCCTGTGAGTCTTTGGCAAGAGAGGCCGGACTGGAGGCGCCCCAGCGTTTTTTTGCAGCCGGTCTGTTGCACGATATCGGACAGCTCGTGATTTACCAGGTGATACCGGAACTGGCGATAGAGGTACTGCGCAAAGCAGGTGAACAGGAGTCCTATCGCTATCGTATGGAGCAGGAGATCATCGGGGTCACCCACGCCGCAGTGGGGCAGGAGTTGCTGTCCCGCTGGCAGCTGCCGTTGTGGATACAGAAGGTGGTTGAATTTCATCATGAACCCAGCCTGGCTGGAGAGCATGAGGTGGCGGCTTCGATAGCGCACATCGGGACTGCAGTGGCGAATTGCGTCGAACCCAGCTGGAAAACGATAACCGGTGGAGACGAATACGATGCGGCTCGCCAGATAAATCCATCTGCCTGGCGCAGCACCGGATTGTCATCGGATATCATTGACCAGACGGTTTCTGAAATCAGTATTGAATCCGTGAATGTTTTGAGCGCCGTCGATCCCGAATCCGTAATGATCTTCTGATATTCAGAGCCGCGGGAAGCCCCTTTCAGCGGATCCCGGACGGCCGCTTCGATTGCTGTCCCTCTCAATTACCAAACTTTCGGCAAGCGCTGATTCAGTGCATTGCAAAACTGGCGTCAATCGCCACACCGTCCAGTAGGTTTGGGACAACCACCCGGTTCTTAGGGAAACCTGAAATGAGTGAACGAGGTTTTTGGGATGACAACCTGCTTGAACTGCAGCAAAAGTACTGGGAGCGATGGAGCGGGATAAACCGCAGGGCGTCCGGGACTGAAGCGCCTGCCCAGAATAGTCCATGGGAGATGGCATTGGAGCACTGGTGGCAGGCGGTCTCCCCGGCTGTACCGGAGATCACCAGGGATTTCATGACCCGAATGATCGATCAAGGCAAACAGTTTTTTCGCATTGCAGAACTTTTTTCTGGAAACGCGCAGAAGCAGGGAAAGCCGGCGGACTGGACAGCGCTCTGCGGTCAGCTGGTCGCGGACATGCAGTCGGCAGGCGGTAGCGGGCTGGATACCGAAGCCGGTGACGGACGGCATAACTGGATGGGGTTCTGGGAATTGCCGTTTGACAATTGGCAACGCATGGCATCGACGCTGTCGCTGTTACCGGGTGACCCGCTCAGGAATATGCCGCACGGCGGTTCACCGTCCGATATGGAGCGTCTGTTCTCGGCACCTGGTCTGGGTTATTCGCGAGAGGAGCAGGCGCAACAGCAGAAGTTGCTGGAGTTGTTCGCCGAATACAGGCGTGCGCTGCAGGAGTACAGCCGGTTTTTTACCGATATTGGTAGCGAATCCGTCAAGCGTCTGCGCGACAGACTCGGGCAGAGAACGCACAATGGAGAAGTGATTGATTCCGCCCGGACACTGTACGATACCTGGGTGGAAACTTGTGAGGAAGTTTATGGCGAGCGGGTCAGAACCTCGGAATACGCCCGGATCAACGGTCGACTCGTCAACGCTGCCATGGGGGTCAAAAATCACTTTGGCATCATGATCGATGAGAGCCTTGGCGCACTGAATATGCCTACCCGCAGGGAAGTGCGAACGCTGCAGGTCCGCGTGCAGGAAAATCGTCGGGAAATCCGCTGCCTGCAGGCAGAGCTGGAGTTTCTGAAAGGGCGGTTTGATGATCTGCCTGCCGCTCGGACCAGGAGAGGCACGGCAGCGGCTGCGACAACACGCAAAACCGCGCCCAGAAAGAGGAGCAGCGTGAAAAAACCGGGAAATTTCTCCAATGAATCCGATTGATATCCCGCCGGAAAAGCTTGCCGAAGAGATGGCCGAGTATAGCCGCAGACTGGGCCATGGCCTGGAAAATCTCCTTGACGCAGAGCAGATCGATACCGGAGTTACACCTAAACAGACAGTCCACAGGGAGGACAAGCTGGCGCTCCACCGCTATCTTGGCGCGGATGGTGTAAAGCGGAACCCGGTCCCACTGCTGATCGTTTATGCGCTGGTCAACCGGCCGTACATGACCGACATACAGGAGGACCGTTCCACCGTGCGCAATCTGCTGACGGGAGGACAGGACGTCTACATGATTGACTGGGGCTATCCGGATGGCGCCGACAGCAGCCTGACACTGGACGATTACATAAACGGCTACATCGATCGTTGTGTGGAGGTGATCCGAAAACAGAGCGGTCAGGAGAAAATCAACATACTGGGTATTTGTCAGGGCGGCGCTTTCAGTCTCTGTTACACCGCCCTGCATCAGCGGAAAGTGAAAAATCTGATCACGATGGTTACGCCGGTCGATTTTCAGACACCGGACAACGTGCTCAGCTCCTGGGTACGGCATATCGATATCGACCTGCTGGTGGACACGCTGGGAAATGTGCCGGGTGAACTGCTGAACTGGACGTTTCTCTCGCTCAAGCCTTTCAGCCTTACCGGGCAGAAATACGTCAACATGGTGGATGTGCTTGAAGATGAAGCCAGGCTGAAAAATTTCCTGCGGATGGAGAAGTGGATATTCGACAGTCCCGATCAGGCCGGTGAGTGCTTCCGCCAGTTCGTCAAGGATTTTTTTCAGAAAAACGGATTAATAAACGGTGGCATTGCGCTTGGGGAACGCCAGGTGGATCTGAAAAATATCACCTGCCCGCTGCTCAATATCTATGCAGAGCAGGACCATCTGGTTCCGCCCGATGCGTCACGCGCGTTGCGGGGACTGACCGGAACCAGGGACTATTCGGAAGTTTCTTTTCCAGGTGGTCATATCGGCATCTATGTGAGCGGCAAGGCCCAGAAGACTATTCCTCCGGCAATTGCCCGGTGGCTGATTGAGCGCAGCTAGCCGCCGATATTCCCCCGCCCGGTAAAAGAGGTGAGTTTCAAAACATACCGTCCGCTTCCGGACGGGAGGCGGTCAAACCATCTTTCTCAGTTCGTATTCCAATATCCCCTCGGCACCGGCGCACTTAAGACGCGGAATGAGATTCCTCACTTCATGGCTGTCAACAACCGTTTCCACTGCCATCCACTCCTTGTCGAAAAGATGGTTGACGGTGGGCGCGTGCAGGCTGGGCAGTATTCCTACGACCTCCTCCAGGCATTTTGCCGGGACATTCATTTTGAGTGCGACTTTCTGCCTTGCTTTCAGCGAGGCTTGCAGCAGCGTGGCGATCTGATCGATCTTCTCTCTTTTCCACGGATCCGCGAGCGCGGCGCTGTTGCTGATCAATCGGGTTTCGGTATGTAGCAGATCGCACACGATACGCAGCCCATGCGCCCTGATGGTACTGCCGGTTTCGGTGATCTCCACCACGGCGTCGACCAGTCCCTCCACCACCTTAGCTTCGGTGGCGCCCCAGGAAAACTCCACGCTGGCGGCAATGCCGCGTTCCTTCAGATAGCGTTTGGTGAAACCGGTCAGTTCGGTGGCTATGGTTTTTCCCTGGAGGTCCTCGATGGACTGGACAGGAGAGTCTTTCGGTACCACCAGGACCCAGCGGCAGGGCTGATCGGAACTCTTCGAGTAGACCAGTTCACAGATTTCGACAACGTCCGCTTCCGTTTCCAGGATCCAGTCATGCCCAGTCAATCCCAGATCCAGAGTGCCATTGGCAACATAGGGTGCCATCTCCTGGGATCGCACCAGAGCGCATTTGATATCCGGGTCGTTTATCGAAGGAAAATAGTTTCGTGAGTGGGGCGAGATTATCCATCCTGCCTGCTGGAACAGAGAGATTGTGGAATTTTCAAGGCTCCCCTTCGGGATCCCAAGTTTCAATTGGTGCATCGCAATTCTGTCTTCATCCGAAACATATAAGGGTGGTGGGGTAGATGCTGGCGTCCCGTTTCCCGGCTTCTCCGCGGATTCCGATGTGTGCCGCATTCCCGGAGCACTTTACCGTCTCTCGAGCAATCCCGCAAAGCCCTGGTTATCGCCAAAACAACGCGCACGGGTCAGGGGGTCCTTGCCAGGGCCCAGACGTCCACCTTTTTTACACCCCGATTTTTCAGCAGTGCCGCCAGTTCCGATACGGTGGCACCGGTGGTTACCACGTCATCCAGCAACACCGCGTGCTGCACGTCGATATCTCTCCGGATTTCGAAAGCACCTCGCATATTCCGTAACCGGCCGCTCTTTCCCAGATTCATCTGGGGAGTTGTCGCGTAACTGCGTACGCAGGTGGAGAGGTCCAGCGGCAGCCGGAAATGTTTGGCGAGGGGTCGCGCAACCTCCAGTGCCTGGTTGAATCCCCGTTCCGACAATCTTCCCCGGTGCAGAGGTACAGGCAGGATAATATCCGGTATTTCCACTCTTTTTCGGATCAGAAAATCCAGCAGGAGCAGGCTCAGCAATCTGCCGTTGGGCAGTCTCTGCTGAAACTTGAAACTGCTGATCAAATTGTCAATTGGGGCGCAATACAGAAAGGGTGCGATGCAGCGGTCGAACAGGGGTGGCGTGACGACGCATTCACCGCACAGTCCGCCGCTGGCAGCGGAGGGGACTGGCGCGGCACAAAGCCTGCAGCAGTTTGAATTCGAAGGCAGCTCCCGCAGGCAACGGGCGCATATATCCAGGCCGCCGTTGCCTGGTGCACCGCATAGGATGCAGGTGGCTGGGTACAGCAGATATTGTATATTTTTTATACATTTGTTAACCATTAAAATCCCTTTTTGGTTGACAGAAGAGAATTAGTCTTTAGTATGTCTGGACTTCCATTATCCACCCGCCCTGTAGCGCGTGACAGGGCTGGTGTCGCCAGGTCAGAGGATTCCGCTTGCCATGAACGATACCACGCTCCGACACGACTGGAGCCAGCAGGAGATTGAAAATCTGCTGGCCCTTCCGTTCACGGATCTGATGTTCCGTGCTCAATCCATCCACCGCAGCCGGTTCGATCCCAACAAGATCCAGGTAAGCACGCTGCTCAGCATCAAGACCGGCGCCTGTGCTGAAGATTGTGGCTATTGTTCGCAGAGCGCCAAGTACAACACAGATCTGGAGAGAGAGAAACTTCTGCCGCTGGATGAGGTGCTCAAAGCCGCCAGATCCGCAAAAGACAAGGGCGCCACGCGATTCTGCATGGGTGCGGCCTGGCGCAATCCCACGGACAAGAATCTTTCCCGGGTTATCGAGATGATACAGGGTGTCCATGAGCTGGGTATGGAGACCTGCGTTACGCTAGGAATGCTGACAGCGGACCAGGCGTTGCACCTGAAAGAGGCGGGACTGGATTACTATAATCACAATCTCGATACCTCTCCCGAGTTTTACGGCAATGTCATCTCCACCCGGACATTTCAGGATCGACTGGATACGCTCGAGCACGTCCGGGCTCAGGGGATAAACGTCTGCAGCGGCGGCATTCTGGGTATGGGCGAGTCGCGGGCGGACCGTTCATCGATGTTGCGGGAGCTGGCCAATCTGCCCAGGCATCCCGAGTCGGTCCCGATCAATATGCTGGTTCAGGTGGAAGGGACCCCGATGTTTGGAGTGGACAAGCTGGAACCTTTCGAATTTATCCGCACGATTGCGGTGGCCCGCATTATCATGCCGGACTCCTATGTGCGGCTCTCGGCAGGTCGGAATCAGATGTCCGACGAGATGCAGGCACTCTGCTTTATGGCCGGTGCAAACTCCATTTTTTACGGTGAGCGTCTGCTGACCACGAACAATCCCGAGGCGGAGGCGGATTTGCGGCTGTTTCAGCGATTGGGTCTTGAGTTCGAGACGCACTCGGAGCTGCAGGCGACGGAGGCCGAGTGCGGCAGACGCAAGGCGGAACAGAGCGAACAGAATGCTGATGCTGCGGCAATTAACTGAAACGGGTTAGAGCGGATTTCATATGGTGGTGATTTGCCGCGAGCCGAACGCTCAAGTCAGCAGTCTTGGATTTTCGGCTGTCAACAAACGATGAAATCCTTGCGGGAGGATCTGGACAGGCTTCGCCGGCAACATCTCTATCGACAACGGCGAATCAGCTCCGGTGTACAGGGACCTGAACTCCTGGTGGATGGCCGCCCGAAACTGATCTTCTGCAGCAACGACTATCTTGGATTGGCCGGCCATCCCGAGGTGATTGCTGCGCTGCGCAGGGGGGCGGAGGCCTACGGCGCGGGCAGCGGCGCCGCCCATCTCGTCTGCGGCCACAGTTACGCCCACCATGCGCTGGAAGAGGAGTTGGCTGATTTTACCGGACGCGCACGTGCGCTGCTCTTCTCCACCGGTTACATGGCCAATCTGGGCGCAGTGACCGCACTGCTGGGCAAGGGGGACAGCCTCTATCAGGATCGCTTGAACCATGCCTCTCTGATCGATGCAGGCATTCTCTCCCGCGCCGGATTAAAACGTTATCCACACGCCGATATGGCGGTGTTACAGCGGCAGTTGTCAGCACACAGTCGCGGAGAGGCGATGGTGGCCAGTGACGGTGTGTTCAGTATGGACGGTGATCTGGCACCGCTGAATACGCTGTCGGAACTTTGCCGGCAACATCGAGCATGGTTGATGGTAGACGATGCCCACGGTTTTGGCGTGCTGGGGAAATCGGGTGCCGGGACACTGGAGCATTACAATCTGGACAGTGCGCATGTCCCGTTGCTGATGGGAACGCTGGGTAAGGCGCTAGGCACCTTCGGCGCGTTCGTGGCTGGTTCCGAGGAGCTGATTGAGACGCTGATTCAGCGTGCCCGCAGCTATGTCTACACCACGGCACTGCCCCCGGCCGTAGCGGAGGCGACCCGCGCGAGCCTGCGTCTGGTAAAGGCCGAAAGCTGGCGGCGCGAGAGATTGCAACAGCTTATCAGCCGGTTCCGGGATGCGGTCAGGGAGACGGGTCTGCCGCTGATGGACTCCCGGACGCCGATCCAGCCGATTCTCGCAGCCACCCCGGAACAGGCGTTGGCGTGGAGCGGCAGACTGGAGGAGCAGGGCATCCTGGTCAGTGCGATCAGGCCGCCCACGGTGCCCGAGGGCGGAGCGCGTCTGCGCGTTACCCTGTCGGCAGCGCATAGTGATGCCCATCTGGATCGTCTGCTGGAGTCGCTGGCCGGTCTGCAGCACGGCGGATGGCAATGAACCTGACTGCGATGACAACCGGCACCGGTGCGGATCTGGTGCTACTGCATGGTTGGGGCATGAACAACGCGGTCTGGTCGGTCATTCTGCCCGGGCTGACAGCGGAAAAGAGGGTGACTCTGATCGAGCTGCCCGGTCACGGCGGGAGCTTATACAGAGACGATCAGCGGGGGCTGGATGCCTGGGTTGCAGCCTGTCTGGAGAGGGCGCCACGGCGCGCAGACTGGATCGGCTGGTCATTGGGCGGACAGATCGCGCAGCGCGCAGCGCTGATGGCTCCCGAACGAATTCGCCGGTTGATGCTGGTCTGCAGCAGCCCGCGTTTTATCCGCGCTCACGACTGGCCTCACGCCATGCTGCAGCAGACGCTGCACCAGTTTGCCGATGCGCTGAAGCGGGATCATCAGCAGACACTGATCAGGTTTCTGTCGCTTCAGGTCAAAGGGGACGATCTGGCCCGTGAAACCCTGCGACTGTTGCGCCAGGAGGTTGCGCAGCATCCCGTGCCCGATCCGCAGGCGCTGGAAGATGGGCTGGAACTGTTGTTGACGATCGATCTCAGAGCGCAGCTGAATCGGTTGCAATGCCCCTCATTTTGGTTGCTGGGGGACAAAGATGCGCTGGTACCCGGATCGGTGCAGCAGGATCTTCTGGCGTTGAATATCCCCAACGCAGGGTTTCAGCTGCTGAAAGGGTGCGCGCACGCCCCTTTCCTGTCCCATCCGGCTCAGAGCCTTGAGTCTATCAGGCGGTTTTTGGGGAATGATGAATGAGTGATCTGTTGGATAAGGCAGGAGTACGCCGTGCTTTCTCGCGAGCAGCGAACCGTTATGACGAAGTGGCGGTGCTGCAGCGCGAGATCGGACAGCGTATGCTGGAGCGGCTGGATCTGGTCAGCTTGCAGCCGACCACCGTGGTCGACCTCGGTGCCGGCACCGGAATTGCCACCGTGGCTCTGGAAAAGCGTTATTCCAGCGCACGGGTGGTGGCGCTGGATTTCGCCTTTCCCATGCTGCAGCAGGTCCGTCGGCGCGGCGGGCTGTTTCGCAAGCCATGCTGTCTATGCGCCGATCTCGAACAGATACCCCTCGCAGACGCCAGCGTGGATCTGGTCTACTCCAATGCCGCAATCCAGTGGTGCAATGATCTGCACGCGGTGTTTACGGAGATGCGGCGGGTACTGAAGCCGGGAGGCCTGCTGATGTTTACCACCTTCGGTCCGGATACACTCAGGGAGTTGCGTGCCGCCTGGTCGGAAGCGGACGGCTACGCGCATGTGAGCCGGTTTCTGGATATGCACGACGTTGGCGATGCGCTGATGCGGGCGGATTTTTCCGACCCGGTCATGGATGTGGACCGAATGACCCTTACCTACGACAGGGTCGAGGATCTGATGCGCGAACTGAAAGTCCTCGGAGCACATAATGTCGTCAGTGGCCGCCAGCGTACATTGACCGGAAAAGGGCGGATGCT
Organism: Gammaproteobacteria bacterium; assembly: GCA_020445405.1. GTDB lineage: Bacteria > Pseudomonadota > Gammaproteobacteria > Chromatiales > Chromatiaceae > HKST-UBA178. Next base: position 11,802 of record JAGRGQ010000004.1, read on the forward strand.
CGCGATGAAATCCTCTTACGAGCAATTCCGCAGCAACGGTCTGCTGCCAGCCAGCTACGAGGTGGTCTATGGACATGCCTGGGCGCCGCTGCAGCGCCGGCTTCCGGATGTGACGCTCGTTTCGCTGGAGCAGATCGGCAGACGGCCGCTGTAACGCGAAATGGCCACCGGCTACTTCATCACCGGAACTGATACCGATTGCGGTAAGACCGTCATTACACTGGGGTTGATGCAGCGTTTTCGCTCTGAGGGGTTTTCGGTTGCCGGCATGAAGCCGGTCGCCTCCGGCTGCGAATGGACATCCGCCGGATTGAGGAACGGCGATGCAGTGCGGATTTTGCAACAGAGCACCGTTCAGCCGGCGTATGGACTGGTCAATCCCTACGCTTTCGAACCGGCAATAGCCCCTCATCTGGCGGCGCAGGAAAGTGGGCGGGAGATCGATATCCGGCTGATTGAAGAGCGCTATCTGACACTCTCGCAGGAGGTGGAGATGGTCGTGATGGAAGGTGTGGGAGGATGGTATGTGCCCCTCTCTGACCATTCTCTGCTGGCCGATCTTGCGATTGCGTTGGCGATGCCGGTTGTCCTGGTGGTCGGGATGCGTCTCGGCTGTATCAACCATGCGCTGCTGACATGGCATGCCATCGAGTCTTCGGGTTGCAGACTGGCTGGATGGGTGGCCAATAGCGTGGACCCCGCCATGCGGGCCTTCGATGGTAATCTGCAAACGTTGCGGCAGAGATTAAGGGCGCCTCTGCTCGGCGTGGTGCCGTACCTGGAACGAATCGACCCGCACGAGGTGGCCAAACACCTGCAGCTGCCTGGGTCTGCGGGAGAGCGTAACGACGCTTCCCCGGGCCAGGCTGGAAATCGCCCGATTAATTCTTTATCCTAAAACCGTTTTCAGGCGCATCGGCTTTACTCAATCCGCAATTAAACCAGATGCTTCAGTGCCTCCTTCCGACGGAATTCTTCAGGAATCATGACCAAGCAGACTCTCTACAATACCAACGTCGCGTCCGAGCGAGTGCTGATCGCTCCGGTAGATCTGAAGCGCCACCTGCCCAATTCGGAGAAAGGTGAAGAGTCCGTCTGGCAGGGGCGAGGCGTCATTCGGGATATTCTGAAACGAAAGGATCATCGGCTGCTTGTGATAACCGGCCCCTGCTCCATCCACGACCTTGATGCGGCGCGGGAATATGCGTTGAAGTTAAAGGCGCTGCACGATGAATTGGGTGACACCCTCTACATCGTAATGCGAATCTACTTCGAAAAGCCCCGCACCACGGTCGGCTGGAAAGGGTTGATCAACGATCCGCGTATGGATGACTCATTCCATATCGAGGAGGGGCTGCACAAAGCACGCGAACTGCTGGTATGGCTTGCGAATCTGGGACTGCCGGTAGCGACCGAAGCGCTGGATCCGATCAGCCCACAGTACCTTGCCGACCTGTTCTCCTGGGCGGCTATAGGTGCCCGCACCGCGGAATCGCAGACCCATCGGGAGATGGCGTCCGGCCTCTCCATGCCGGTCGGCCTGAAGAACGGTACCGACGGCAGCCTGACGGTCGCGATCAATGCACTGAAATCGATGTCACGGCCCCACAGTTTTCTGGGCATAAACCAGCAAGGGCAGGTCACCGTGGTGCAGACCCGGGGAAATCTGTGCGGTCATATTATTCTGCGCGGAGGCGATGGGCAGCCGAACTACGACTCGGTACACGTGGCGCTTTGTGAGAAGGCGCTGCGGGAGAGCAGCCTGCCGGAGAACATCATTATCGACTGCAATCACGGCAACTCTAACAAGCAGCCCCAGTTGCAACCGCTGATTGCCGAAAACGTCGCCGGCCAACTGATAGCGGGCAACAGGTCGATCATCGGTATTATGCTGGAGAGCAACCTGAATGAGGGGAATCAATCCATCCCGGAGGATCTCAGTCAGCTGAAATACGGTGTTTCGGTCACCGATGCCTGTATTGGCTGGGAGACGACTGAAAACACGTTGCGTTCGTTGGCAGAGAAACTGAAGGATGTGCTGCCAGCCCGCATGGAATCCCACGATTCAGACTGAATCCGCGGCCGCCTGCCGGAAAAAACGGCCGCGCCAGAAGTGCGGCCGGTAAACCAAAGGAGGAGTATCAGTTTAAGCATGCAACGGTATCGGAAACACCGCGCCTGGACTGACGATCAAATTCCACCACGCACCGAGGCTGGCGGCATTGCGATTTATCAATCCGGTAAGATTTTTCCTGTTTCCCGGTGATCTGCGGTCCTCTTCGGAAGCAGGGGATCCCAGCTTTCATACGCCTGCAAACAGGTTGAATCGGCGGAGATGCAACGAAAGCCGGTTTCAGTTGCAGTGCGTTACATTAACACCCTTTGTCGCTTGTGACGGGCCGGTTTTTGTTCCAGTTCTCTGCCTGCTGGCGGCTCCGCGGGAGTTATTGCCGCTGTTTCCCCGCGGCGACCGCCTGACTCAGACGGCAGCAGGCTAGCTGGCCCGGCGCACGATTGCCAGCGCCATTTCCAGTGCCTGCTCGTAGTTCAGACGTGGATCGACCTGGGTTTTGTAAGCGCGTTCCAGGCCCGCTTCGTCCAGCCCGCGTGCGCCTCCAATGCACTCGGTTACATCGTCTCCGGTCAGCTCGAAATGGACGCCGCCCAGAACACTCCCCTCGTGCCGGTGGATATCGAAGGACTGCTCCAGTTCCGAAAGTACTTTCTCAAACCGCCTGGTTTTATAGCCGCTGGCCGTCGATTCGGTATTGCCATGCATTGGATCGCAGATCCAGAGGTGGTTTATACCGCTGCGGCGCACGCTTTCAATCAGCGCTGGCAGCTCAGCGGCAATTTTGTCGGCGCCGAAGCGGTGGATCAAAACCAGTTTGCCCGATTCGTTTGCGGGATTCAGTCGTCGCACCAATTCCTGCAGATACTCCGACGTCATGCCGGCGCCGATCTTGACGCCAATCGGGTTGCTGATACCCCGGAAATATTCGGCATGCGCACCATTCAGCCCGGCGGTTCTGAAGCCGATCCATGGCAGGTGGGTAGAGAGGTTGTAGTAGCCGCTCCGGTTGGGGACTCTGCGGGTGAGTGCCTGCTCATAATGCAGATGCAGTCCTTCGTGGCTGGTGTAGAACTGCACCCGGTGAATCTCGCTGTTGCCGCCGCCGATCAGCGCTTCCATAAACCGCAGAGAGCCGGAGAGTTGCGCGACCACCCGCTGGTACTCCGCTGCCTGGGGCGAGTGCTGGACGAAATCCAGATCCCAGTTTTCCGGGTGGTGAAGATCAGCAAAACCACACTCTGACAAGGCGCGGATAAAATTGAGTGTCATTGCGGCTCTGCCATAGCCGCGCAGCAGCCGCTCCGGGTCCGGAATGCGGGACTCCGCACTGAACGCCTCTCCGTTGATCAGATCCCCGCGATAACTGGGGAGCGTCACTCCGTTTTGTGTTTCACTGTCGGCGGATCTTGGCTTCGCGAATTGACCGGCAATGCGTCCCACCCGTATCACCCGGCGGTTCAGTCCGTGAATCAACAACAGGCTCATCTGCAGCAGAATCTTCAGCTTGTTGGTGATGATTTGTGGCGAACAGTCGCTGAAGCTTTCCGCGCAGTCACCTCCCTGCAACAAAAACGCTTCGCCCTGTTCGGCCGATGCCAGCTGCTTTTTCAGGGCTTCGACCTCCCAGGAGGTTACCAGCGGGGGTAGACCGGACAGCTGCGACAACGCGAGTTGGAGCGCTTCGGCGGATGGGTATTGCGCCTGTTGCGTGGCTGGCTTTCGCTGCCAGGAATCGGGTTGCCAGTCATTTGATCTCATCAGGGGAGAGCTCAGTTTTCAGCTTGGGCGGCGCGTCCCGCCTCGAAAGCCTGTTCGTTGATTGCTACAAGTTTGGGTTTGTGCGCGCGAAACCGCTCCAGAATAACGTTTTTAAGGACGTCAGGTGAAAATGGCAGATATTCGGAGATGGCGCCCAGCATTACTGTGTTTACCAGCCTGAAATTACCGAGACCTGCCGCAATGGCGCCGGCATCGAAGGCGTGCATGCGAATATTGGCTGCGCGCATCTGCGCCACCGGATCTTCCGGATATTCGAACAGCCCCAGACTGACCACTGGAGGTTCCTGACGCGTGGTGCTCACCATGGCGACGCCGTTGCGGCGCAGGTGACTGCACCAGCGCAGTGACTCGGCCGGCTCGAATCCAACCAGAATATCCACTTCTCCCGGCGGTATCGCGGGAGAGAGCACCTTTTCGCCGAAGCGGACGTGCGAGGTGACCACGCCGCCGCGCTGGGCCATACCGGCCACTTCAGTCTTTTTTACATCGTAGCCCTGAGCCAACGCGGTCTGGGCGAGAATTTCGGCCGCGGTCATGACACCCTGGCCGCCAATGCCCGCCACCAGAATATTGGTGATTTTTCTATCGCTCACTGTCGCGACCCTCTGTGACGAAATAACGTTTGCAGACTGAACCGAAGGAACAGGCGACCGGCGGCTAAAACCCGAGGTTGTCGTTCAATATGCCGCGTGCCATCAATGGCGGATAAAATTCTCCACCGGAACGATGGCGTCCGGCCCGCACGTGGAGGGGCAGAGGTTGCAGCCGGTGCAGGCGCTGCTCTCGATGCGGACAAATGCCAGCTCCTTCTCCTTGCCGTTGGGTTTGACCACTGTCTCACGCCGGGTGACATAAATGGCGGGGCATCCCACATCCAGGCAGTTTTTACAACCGGTGCATTTGTCATCCTCGACCCTGAACGGTGGCTTGGCGGCGTAAAAATCGACCAGTACGCAAGGTTGATTGGTAATGATCACAGAGGTGTCGTCCACTTTTACCTCTTCGCGCAGCGCTTTGAACAGGATTGGCAGTTCGTACGGGTTCACCTCATGAATGCGCTCCGGCTTAACGCCCAACGCTTCGCAAAGTTTGGCGAAATTGATTCGCGGGCTCTCCTTTCCATGAATATCACGGCCGCTGCCCGGATTATCCTGGCCGCCGGTCATGCCCACCGCCCGGTTGTCCAACAGCAGTATGGTGACGTTGCCCCGGTTATAGGTGATATCCAGAAGACCCTGCATACCCATGTGCATGAAGGTGGAGTCGCCGATAACGGCGATGATTTTCTGATCCTTGTCCACATCGGTGCGCCCCTTATCCAGACCGTGGGCGACGCCCATCGAAGCGCCCATACAGATCGTGGTGTCCAGCGCATTCCAGGGGTGGCCGGCTCCCAGCGTATAGCAACCGATATCACCCGAAATCGCCTTGTTCCGAATCTTTGAGAGACAGTAGTAGATGCCGAGATGCGGGCAGGCAACACACATGGTCGGTGGTCGTGGGAAGAGGCTGCTGCCGGGCGGCGGCGGGGGTACTTTGACTTCCGGTACATCGGCAAGCGGGTGTCCCGGAACCGGCTCCTCGACCGAGGGCGCCTCTCCAAGCAGTCTGCCGATGGCGGGGCGGAGGGCCTGGGGTGCCAGTTCTCCGATACGCGGCAGGATCTCCTTACCCAATACCCGCACCCCCGCGGCCTTGATTTCGCCCTCCAGTATGGGTTCCACCTCCTCTGCCACAACGAGCTGCTCAACCCGGGAGGCAAGGTCGCGGATTTTCCCGATCGGCACCGGATAGCTCATGCCCAGCTTCAGAATCGGCGCCTCCGGATAGGCCTCCTGTAGATGCATGTATACCGGGCCTGAAGTAACGAAGCCGATCCGATTGTCACTGCCATCTTTGAGCAGGTTCAGTTCGCTCTCTTCGCTGAACCGCTGCAGCTTCTCCTCGCGCTGGTACATCAGCGGGATACGGTGTTTGGCGTTGGTGGGGATCATCACCAGCCTAGCCGGATCCTTGCTGAAACCCACACCACTGTTATGGGCTCTCCGCTGACTGGTCCCAACCACTCCCTTTACATGGCAGATACGGGTGGTCATGCGCAGGATGACCGGCGTGTCGAACTGTTCTGAAAGGTCGAACGCGAAGCGGGTCAGGTCGTAAGCTTCCTGGGCATCCGACGGTTCCAGTACCGGGACATGGGCAAAACGGCCCCAGAAGCGCGAGTCCTGTTCGTTCTGGGATGAGGAGAGACCGACATCGTCGGCAACCGCAATGACCAATCCGCCGCCGACGCCGATCAGGGTCTGGGTCATCAATGCGTCTGAGGCGACGTTAAGCCCGACGTGCTTCATGGCACAGAGCGCGCGGCTGCCGGCCAGGGACGCACCGATACAGATTTCAAGGGAAACCTTCTCGTTTACCGACCATTCGGAGTACATCTCCGGCATTCGGGAGGCGTATTCCAGGATCTCGGTGGCAGGTGTTCCCGGATAGGCGGCCATAACCTTGCAGCCGGCACCCCAGGCACCACGTGCCACCGCTTCATTACCGGAGATAAAGAGCCGTTCGCCCGATGCCAGTGGATTCACCGCATTCAATGTTGTCACCCCAATTTAAACCAGATTCAGAATGTAGCGCGCTCAAAGCGCCGAAAGCTGGAGATCGATTGTCCAATCAAACTGCCAAGGATACAAAGTTTCCGCCGCAATTTGAATGAAATTTATTTTCCCGGGAAGACAATTCGTTAACCTTTTCAGGCGGTTGATTATTGAATTACCTCTTGCGGTGGTCGATAACGCGAACCGCCTTGCCTTCTGAGCGTGGTATTTCACCCACATTCTTGATCTGTACCCGACAACTGACCCCGATAAAATCCTTGATGTCGCGCATCACTTTGGCGGCAACCTTGTCGCGATTCTCCTGAGGCTGTTCCATCAAAGGCGGACTCGCCTCCACATTAACCATCATGTTGTCCAGACTGCCTTCGCGAAACACTTCGATCTGATAAAACGGCGACAGTGTTTCTGTCTGCATCAGCACCGACTCGACCTGGGAGGGGAAGACGTTGACACCGCGGATAATCAACATGTCGTCGCTCCGGCCGGTGATGCGTTGCATCCTGACGTGCGTGCGGCCGCACTTGCACGGGGATGGGTCGAGCACCGAAATATCACGGGTGCGGTAGCGGATAATGGGGAAGGCTTCCTTGGTGAGGGAGGTGAACACGATTTCACCCTCTTCTCCGTAAGGGAGCCGCTTGCCGGAGTCGACGTCCACGCATTCGACCAGGAAATGATCCTCCCAGATGTGCAGGCCTCGCTTTGCTTCTATGCACTCGTTGCCCACGCCCGGTCCCATGACTTCCGACAATCCGTAGATATCCACGCAATCAATGCCCAGTCTCGACTCGAGCTCGTAGCGCATCTCTTCGGTCCAGGGTTCGGCGCCGTGTATGCCCACTTTCAGCGGCAGTTTGCGGATGTTCAAACCTATCTGATCCGCGGCTTCCGCCAGGTTCAGGGCGTAAGAGGGAGTGCAGCTGATCGCCGTGGGGGCGAAGTCCTGCAACAGCATCAGCTGCTTCTGGGTCTGGCCGCCGGACATTGGCGTGACCATTACTCCCAGCTCCTCACCGCCATAGTGCAGGCCGAGTCCGCCGGTAAAGAGCCCGTAGCCGTAAGCATTGTGCAGCCGGTCGCCCGGTTTCATGCCGGAAGCGGCGAGACAGCGCGCAACCAGTTGCGCCCAGGAACGTATATCCCGTCGGGTGTAGCCGACGACGGTGGGCTTTCCGGTGGTGCCGGAAGAGGCGTGCACCCTGACCACCTGCTCGGTGGGGACAGCGAACAGTCCGAACGGATAGTTCTCCCGCAGGTGCTCTTTTTTTGTGTAGGGAAGCAGACGGATATCGGAGAGCGACTGGATGTGGTGAGGCTTGACTCCCAGGTCATCCATGGCGTCATGGTAAAAACCGACCGTGTGATAACAACGTTCCACGGTGGCGCGCAGCCTTTTCAACTGCAGCGCCTCAAGGTCTTCCCGTGGCAGTGTCTCGATATCGCCGTGTAAGATCATGATATATCCCCGTTAATCCAGTCCATCACATTCTCCGATCGCCGGTATACCGTACCTGTAAACAGCGCGACCAGCCCGCTGTCCGCGTTGCGGACCTCGACATTGTAGAGGCCGGTGCGGCTGGTTTTACTGGCTTCCCTTGCCTCCGCCACCAGGCGCTCGCCCGCACGGGTTGCGCTGGGGTAGTTGATCTGGCCGGTAATCGCGACGGCTGCCTTGCCGTGTGAGTTGGATGCGACCGCAAAAGCAAAGTCAGCCAATGCGAAAGTTACACCGCCATGGGTAATGCCCACGGCATTGAGCATATCGGCGGTAACCTCGAGGCTGACCTGGCAGTAGCCTGGGGCCACCTGCTGCAGTTCGATACCAAGCAGGCGCGCAAAGCGGTCCTGCTGCTCCATCCAGCGACCTACAGTCTCCGACAACTTTTGTTGATCAGTCATGATAGCGGCATTCTTAGCATGCTTGCCGCTGGCCATCAATTTTTTCTAACCGCGCACACGGAAGTTTGTTCGCCTTTTTTCCGCTTCATGGAGCCGATGTCAAAGCCAAATGGCATTTGATTGGCGAAAATTCTGAATAAATTCAATCTTCTTGTCATTCAGGTGCGGGTTGCGGCAGGGATGCCTGGATATATGCAGTTCGAAACCGGGAACGCCATCCAGGCTTGCGATCGTCGATGATCATGGGTCCCGGCATGCGCCGGACCGTCGATGGTTTCAGTTGTTGAGCTTATGCCATGCGGGTCAGCCAACCTGAATGGCAGGGCAGGGGGAAATAGAGTATGTTTGCGGGGGATTGCATTTTCCGTCCGCTGTGAAAAGAGCGTCTTCCCGTAATCGCAGGATGCGTCTCCGGCGTAACGCGGGAATCAGGCCTCTATCTGGCTTTTGAGTTTCTGCATCGCGCTTTTTTCAATCTGACGGATACGTTCGGCGGAGACCCCGTAGCGGTCGGCCAGCTGGTGCAGGGTTGCCTTCCGGGATGAAAGCCAGCGCGCTTCGAGAATCGACCGGCTGCGTTCGTCCAGGACCTCCATTGCGCTGTAGAGACGGCTCTTTTCATCCTCTTCGCTGTCCGAATGTTCCAGCTGCTGCGAAGGTTCCATACGCAAATCCGGCAGATAGGCGGCGGGTGACAGCGCAACGGCAACCTGATCATCATCCCCTCCCGCATCGAAGGCGACGTCATGGTTACTCATGCGCGCTTCCATCTGCAGTACCGTTTCAGGTTTTACACCCAGCTGCTCGGCGACCTCTTCGACCTCCTGCTGGGAAAACCACCCCAGGCGTTTCTTGGAGCTGCGCAGATTGAAGAACAGTTTGCGCTGAGCCTTGGTGGTCGCAACTTTAACGATCCGCCAGTTGCGCAGTACAAATTCATGAATCTCAGCTTTGATCCAGTGTACTGCGAACGAGACAAGACGCACTCCCATATCGGGGTCAAATCTTTTCACCGCCTTCATCAGCCCGACGGTACCCTCCTGAACCAAATCGGGCAGCGCCAGTCCGTAACCCGAGTAACCGCGCGCGATTTTTATCACGAAGCGCAGATGTGACATTACCAGTATGCGCGCAGCCTCGAGATCGTTGTTGTCACGCAGGTTTACCGCCAACCGGTGCTCCTCTTCGGCACTCAACACCGGCAACTGATAAGCAGCGCTAACATAGGTGTCGAAATTACCTGTCGGGACAATCGCATGCATGGCGAGTTCTTTACTCATTTGTAATACCCCATCTTTTTACTCCAGATCTATTTTAGCACTCGCAAAACCCGAGTGCCAATGCTTTTGGCAGTCTCGTAGTAAGAGTGACAGCGGCATGGGAAGTTCCTTGCGGCATCGCCGCCACAGCTTTGAATGATCACGGATAAGACAGTCAATACTCATATAACTTACTGTATTAACTGACAATATAATTGAAAATATAAATTCCGGGGGAGCTGCTCTCAGCTGGGTTCAATGCTATTCAGATGGCGCCCGACAGCAATCCATGAGCCAACCAGGCCGAGCAGCGTGCCGCTCGCAAGCAGCATGGAAAAAGTGGCAACATCCATGCCGGATAGCTCAAATTCACTCTGATACAGTCCGGCCAAATGGGCCACCGGTGCCTCCAGCAGCCAGAGAGAGACGGTAACCAGCAGCCAGCTGATAAGGCCGCCGATGAGTCCGTACCAGGCACCGCTATAGAGGAAGGGACGCCGGATGAAGCTGTCGGTGGCACCAATCAGCTTACTGATTTCGATCTCCGCATGGCGGCTCTGTATTTCCAGACGGATAGTGTTGACTATCACCAGGATAACGGCGAGACCGAGCAGCGAAGCGACGACCCAGACAATCCTGTCAGCGATAGTTGTAATGGCGTGGAAACGCGTGACCCACTGCAGGTCCAATTGGGCAAATTCAACGCCGTCCATCGCGTTTAGCCGGTCGGCCAGCAGTTGAGCCTGCTGCGGCGTGCTGTGGCTCTCGTCGGGTTTTATCACCATCACCGCGGGCAGGGGGTTCTCCTCCAGCGTATTCAGAATTTCGGAGAACCCACTCAATTGGCGAAACTCCTCCAGCGCCTCATGGCGAACGATTACGCTCACCTCGGAAATGCCGCTATCCAAGCGCAGCTTCTGCGCCAGTTCCGCGGTCTGGGCATCGCTTACTGTCTGTTTCATATAGATGGATAGCGTCGCTGCGCCATCCCAGCTGCCGCTCAGGGTACGTACGTTGTCCAGCACGATCAGGAGCCCGCTGGGCAGGGCCAGCGCAATCCCGATTACGGCCATGGTCATAAGCGAAGCGAAGGGTGCGCGCGCCAGCCGTCCCAGGCTCGACAGCGCCACCTGGAGATGCCGCGTCAACCATATGCCGGGCCTGAGCTGTCGTCGGCTGCTGAGTTTGGCCGAGCTTTTTCTGAGGATCGCATCACGCATGCGTGGAAAAGTTTTTCTGGTCCTGTATCAGTTTACCGCCGCTCAACACCAGCGTGCGTTTTCCCAGACGGCGGACGAGTTCGAGGTCATGGGTGGCGATCAGCAGCGTGACGCCCACCTGATTGAAGCTCTGAAACAGCGCCATGATCTCCCGCGAAAGTTCCGCGTCCAGATTACCGGTCGGCTCGTCGGCAAGCACCACCGGCGGTTTGCTCACCACCGCCCTGGCGATACCGACCCGCTGTTGCTCCCCGCCGGAAAGGGTGACCGGATAGGCTCTCTCCCGCTTCAGCAGGCCGACCTTGTCCAGCGCTGCCCTTACCCTACGGCTCACTTCGTTATGGCCCAATCCGGCCACGATCAACGGCATGGCGACATTGTCGAATACGGTGCGGTCGTGCAGCAATCGGTGATCCTGGAAAATCATGCCGACTTCACGCCGGTGATAGGGGATCTGGCGGCGCTCCAATCGGGTAAGATTGCGCCCCGCCACGCGCAGCTGACCGCGTGTACTCCGCTCCAGCAATGCAATCAGACGCAGCATGGTGCTTTTTCCCGCACCCGAATGTCCGGTCAGGAATACCATCTCGCCGGGATCGATCTGGAGCGTGATGTTGCTGATCCCATCGTATCCACCCGGGTAGCGTTTACTGACGTTGTCAAATGAAATCATGCATCAGTCCTGCGCCTGTTTCGGGGCATGTCATCTTTCTGAAAAGTTAGGGACCGGAGCCCGGACAAGCTGCAGCCAGGGACAGCGGCGCGGATACCGGATTTCACCCTTTGCCGCTGAACAGCGCCTCGATAAACTCACCGGGATCGAAATGACGCAAATCTTCGATGGATTCACCGACACCGATAAACCGAATGGGTATCTGCAGCTTGTCCACGACAGCAAACAGGATGCCGCCCTTCGCGGTACCATCCAGCTTGGTCAAAGTAATGCCGGTCAGCCCCAGGGCCTGGTTGAACTGGATGGCCTGGTTCAGTGCATTCTGGCCGGTGCCGGCGTCGATCACCAGCATCACTTCGTGCGGCGCTTCCGGATCTATCTTTTTAAGGACTCTGGCGATTTTAGCCAGTTCCGCCATCAGATTTCCCTTGGTGTGCAGACGTCCGGCGGTATCCGCTATCAGAACATCGATATGACGCGCGCTGGCAGCCTGCAGTGCGTCGAAGATGACCGATGCCGCGTCCGCGCCTGAATGCTGGGCTATAACCGGTATCCGGTTACGTTCTCCCCAGCTCTGAAGCTGCTCCACCGCGGCCGCACGAAAAGTGTCGCCCGCTGCCAGCATGACGCTCTGCCCCTCCTGCTGCAGCCGTTTTGCAAGTTTGCCTATCGTGGTGGTCTTGCCGGCACCGTTAACGCCCACCATCAGGATTACCTGTGGTCTGCCGGCCTGCGCCTGCCGCACCGGTTTGTCGGCGCTGTCCAGGATGGCCCGCAACTGCTGCTTCAGAATCTGCAGCAGTGTCTCGGGATTGGACAGCTCCTTGCGTTTTACCCTGCCGGTCAGGTCGTCGATGATGCGGCCGGTTGCATCGACACCCACGTCCGCCAGCACCAGCAGCTCCTCCAGCTCATCCAGCAGATCGGCATCGATGACTTTCCTTCCGAGCAGCAGATTTCCCAGGCCATCGGCAAGATTGTGACGGGTCTTGGCAAGACGCTGTTTGAGGCGGCTGAACATCCCCTGTTCCGGGTTTTGCCCGGCGACAGCGGTTGCGGTCGTTACTTTCTCTCTTCCAAAGCCAAACATCGATGGTTTTCCCCGGCACCCTGGAACCCCCAAGGCACATTCTTGTCTCTAAATTCTGAATCGTCTTGGACATCGCCGGGGCGGGCTGAGAAAATCAACCACCAGCGGCGCATCCATCGCGAGTGAAATCCTAACATTTTGTGCGCACTCAACCTATCCCGAAGAGATTCAAGGACCTGGAAATGAGAAGTATATTGACTACAGTAGTGCTGCTTGTGCTGCTTCCGGCGGCAGCCACGGCCAAAGTGCATGAGTACCGGCTGGATAACGGCCTCAAGGTGATTGTCAAAGAGGATCATCGCGCGCCGATTGCGGTATCACAGGTGTGGTACAAAGTTGGAGCCTCCTATGAACCCGGCGGCGTTACCGGCGTCTCCCATGCGCTGGAACATATGATGTTCAAGGGGACCAAATCTCTGGCTCCGGGGGAGTTTTCACGCATTATCGCCGCCAATGGGGGGGAGGAGAACGCCTTTACCAGCAGTGATTACACCGCCTATCATCAAACGCTCTCTGCGGACCGGCTTGAGGTTGCGTTCAAGCTGGAGGCCGACAGGATGCGAAACCTGACGCTCTCCGCAGAAGAGTTTGCCAAGGAGATCGAAGTAGTCAAGGAGGAGCGCCGCCTGCGTACCGAGGACAGACCCACAGCGCTGACCTACGAGCAGTTGTCGGCGGTGGCTTATCGCAATCTGCCATACGCCAATCCGGTTATCGGCTGGATGAGTGATCTGGAAAATATGACGGTGGACGATCTGGCGCATTGGTATCGGCTCTGGTATGCACCGAACAATGCGGTATTGGTGGTCGTCGGCGACGTGCAGCCGGAACAGGTGCTGGAACTGGCGAAACGTTATTTCGGCCCCCTCGCGCCGGAAAAAATCCCGCTACAGAAGGCACGCAGCGAGCCACCCCAGCGCGGGGTTACCCGGGTGACGGTGCGGGCACCGGCGCGTGAGCCGTATCTGGTATTCGGTTTCAAGACACCCATTGTCGGGACCAGCGATGAACCATGGGAACCCTATGCGCTGGAGATGCTGGCATCGGTGCTGGACGGTGGCAGCAGCGCCCGCTTCTCCAGAAATCTGATCCGGGGTAAGGAGATAGCGGTTTCTGCGGGTGCCGGCTACAGCGCTTTCGCGCGCCTGCCCGGTATGTTTCTGGTGGACGGCACGCCGGCTCCGGGCAAGGACATTACCGTGCTTGAGGCGGCGCTGTTCGACGAGATCGCCAAAGTAAAAAGTGAGCTGGTGGGAGAGGGGGAGCTGGAGAGGATCGCCACCCAGGTGGTTGCGGAAAAGATTTACGAGCTCGATTCGGTTTTTGCACAGGCAGCGCAGATCGGGCGGCTTGAGGCGCTGGATATGGACTGGAAACTGGCCGACGAATATGTGGAAAGAATCAAACAGGTGACGCCTGAACAGGTGCGTGCTGTGGCGAGCAAGTATCTTGTCAGCGATAACCTGACCCTGGCGGTGCTGGAGCCGCTGCCGCTGGACAATTCGTCCGCCAACAGCGCCAAGGGGGGCGGATATGGACACCATCAGTAAAATCGGCGGACTTTTATCCCGGGCTGTTTTATGCGGCGTCCTGTTTAGCCAGGCGGCAGTCGCAGGCCCGGAAATTCAGAGTTGGAACACCTCTAACGGTGCCCGGGTACTGTTCGTGGCGGCACCCGATCTGCCGATGGTGGATGTCCGGGTGGTGTTCGACGCCGGCAGTGCGCGCGATGGCGATACACCTGGATTGGCGGATATGACAAACAGTCTGCTCAACGATGGCGCCGGCCCCTGGGACGCTGATCAGATTGCCGAACGTCTGGAGGATGTGGGGGCACAGCTGGGCGTCGGTTCGGAGCGCGACATGGCCTGGGCCTCCGTCAGAACCCTGACTAAGGAGAACGCATTCGAAAAATCGATTGAAACACTCGCCGCGATTCTGGCGCGGCCAACCTTCGAATCGGACGATCTGGAGCGTGTGCGCAATTCGATGCAGACCGCGCTCAGGCTGGGCGAGCAGAAGCCGGGCACGGTTGCGCAAAAAGCTTTTTACAGAGCGGTGTTCGGTGATCATCCGTACGCCATTCCCAGTGACGGTACCAAGGAGTCACTCTCTTCGATCACCAGGGATCAGGTGGTGGAATTCCACAGGCGCTACTACGTTGCCAGGAATGCAGTGATCGCCATTGTCGGCGCGGTCGACCGGACACAGGCGGAGGCGCTCGCGCAGCGGCTGACGGAGGGACTTGCGGCGGGCGAGCCCGCAGCTGAGTTGCCGCCGGTGACGCCGTTGCAGCGGCTGCGGCAGGAGAGCTTACGGTTCCCGTCCAGCCAGAGTCACATACTGATGGGACAGCCCGGCATAAGGCGTGGCGATCCGGACTACTTTGCGCTTTATGTGGGCAACCATATATTGGGTGGCAGCGGGCTGGTCTCACTGTTGAGCGAGGAGGTGCGGGAGAAGCGTGGACTCTCCTACAGTGTGTACAGTTACTTCTCTCCGATGCGCCGCAGCGGACCGTTTCTGATAGGTGCGCAGACGCAGAACAGCAGGGTACAGGAGACTATCGACGTGATACTTGCCACACTGCGTCGATATACCGAGCAGGGCCCGACCGAGAAAGAGTTGATCGCGGCGAAGCAGAATATCACCGGCGGTTTTCCGCTGCGCATCGCCAGCAACGGCAAGATCGTGGAGTATCTGGCCATGATCGGATTCTATCGGCTTCCGCTGGATTATCTCGACAGGTTTGTCGATCATGTCAATGCGGTCACCCGGGAACAGATTCACGGGGCTTTTCAGCGCCGTCTGAATCTGGATCGTTTCGTTACAGTAGTGGTGGGAAATGGGAAAACCGCGCAACCGGAAGGGTAGCTCCGCGCGCGCTGCGTTGTACAATCAGGTCCGCATCACCGGTGGCGAATATCGCGGGCGTAAACTGGGCTTTCCCTCGATAGACGGCCTGAGGCCGACCGGCGACAGGGTACGCGAGACCCTTTTCAACTGGCTGCAGCCTGTTCTCCCCGGCGCCAGCTGTCTGGATCCGTTTGCCGGCAGCGGAGCGCTCGGACTGGAGGCTGCATCCCGGGGCGCGCGTTTGGTGGTGATGCTGGAGAAATCTGCCAGAGCGGTGGCACAAATAGCTGGCAACATCTCCCTGCTGGGTGCAGAGGGGATCGAGATTTACTGCACCGACGCGCTGCGCTGGCTAACCGGCGAATCACGTCGATTCGACATCGTTTTTCTCGATCCGCCATTCGCGGGCGATCTGCTGCAGCAGAGTTGCCGCCTTCTGGATCAGCACGGCTGGCTGGCACCTAATGCCAGAATTTACATCGAAATGAGTGAGGAACAGGCGTTGCCTGAACTCCCCGGAAATTGGTTGCAGTTGCGGCGAAAAAAGGCTGGTCAGGTCTGCTATTATCTTTTTCTGTGCCAGTCAATTCAGCCATCTGTCAAGGTAACGCCCAGCAACCCCTGAACCGGTCAGCCTTCGGGCATGCCCCGCGGCGGAAGTGAGAATTATCATTTGACACGGCTGCGGACGATACTATCATCGCGCACAGCGGAGCGCTTGGACAGATTTATGACGACAGCGGTATATCCCGGGACCTTCGATCCCATTACCAACGGTCACAGCGACCTGATCGCCCGCGCCACGGTGATATTCGATAAGGTGATCGTGGCAATAGCGGCCAGTGCCGGGAAGCGGCCGAGGTTCACCCTGAGTCAGCGGGTTGAACTGGCGAGGGAGGTGCTTTCCGGAAACAAACGTGTGGAGATTATGGAATTCGATAAGCTGACGGTGGATTTTGCGCAACAGGTTGGTGCGGAAGTGATTCTGCGCGGACTGCGGGCGGTTTCGGATTTCGAGTACGAATTTCAATTGGCCGCGATGAATCGCAAGCTGTCACCCGACGTGGAGACGCTGTTTCTTACCCCGGCGGAGCAGTTTACTTACATCTCCTCGACCCTGGTCAGAGAGATTGCGGCGCTCGGCGGCGATGTCGCGGAGTTCGTGCATCCTTGTGTCCTGGCAGCGCTGAAACGTACCGGCTAGAGATGGATGATGGCCTGGAATTCAGTGCATCGACTGGTTCAGGCACACCCACAGATGATGATATACAGTTTTAAGCATCAGGAGTAGACAATGGCATTAATGATTACCGACGAATGCATCAACTGTGATGTGTGCGAACCGGAGTGCCCCAACGGCGCCATCTACCAGGGAGATGAGATCTATGAAATCAATCCGGATCTCTGCACGGAATGCGTCGGGCACTACGACGAACCCCAGTGCGTCGAGGTGTGCCCGGTGGACTGTATTCCGAAAGATCCGGACCATGTGGAGTCGCGGGAAGAACTGATGGCCAAGTACGAAAAGCTGCAGGCAGAGTAGAACCTATCTCATGATCCCGCGCGGCCACGCCCGTGGCGAAGCCCCTGCCGTGGGCTTTTCCGTTTTATGGAGGCTTCGCTTGCTGCTGCCATGCCTGAGGGCGCACCCTCTACGGCAAAGGCACACGGCTTGATCAGCCGTTGGCTGGATGGTCCGCTCAGAAGCGCCCGCTTTACGACGGGAGAGTGATCTACTTCTGAATGGGCACTGGATAGCACCTCAACCTGGAGGAACAGGAGATGAAGTTCAGTCCTTGTCGCGGCGGCGACTTCTGTACCCGGGAGGGTGCCCACTGCGACGGTTGCGGCCGCAGCCAGCAGGAGATTGCGGAGACCAGTGAACTGGTTGCAGCGGTGGTCAGATATGCGCTCGATATGGGTTACGAAAATATTGAGGAGTTCACCGCTTTTATCGGAGACAAAGCCGCCAAGAAGGCGCGTAAAGCAGCGCTGGAACTGGCAGGCGGGGGTATTGGAGTTGATCTCCGCATCGGCAGGTGAGCACTGTATCAACGCTGGCAGCGGGCGCAGAAGTAACTGGAACGCTGCCCGATGCGACGCTGCCGAATCGGCGTAGTGCATTGCGGACAGGGAGAGCCGTTTTTACCGTACACCAGCAGGCGTTGGGCAAAATAGCCGGGGTTTCCCTCCTGATTGTGAAAATCCCGCAGCGTGGTTCCGCCCTGTGCAATGGCACTCTCCAGCACCTGCTTGATAGTCGACGCCAATCTCTCATAGCGGGCCAGTGAGACATGCCCGCTCGGACGATGCGGATGGATGCCGCTCAGAAAAAGCGACTCGTTGGCGTAAATATTACCTACACCGACAACGATTTTACCGTCCATGATGAAACTTTTTATCGCGCTCCGGCGCCCCTGCGAACGGCTATAGAGATGCTGACCGTTAAATTCATCGGACAGTGGCTCAGGCCCCAGATGCGCCAGCAGCGGGTGTTGCCCGATGGGTGCCGTAGTCCACAACAGCGCACCGAAACGCCGCGGATCTCGAAATCTTAAACAGTAGTTGCCGAACTCCAGATCGAAGTGATCATGTGGACCCGGCGCGCATATTTCGGTCATCAACCGCAGGCTTCCAGACATGCCCAGATGGATCAGCAGGGTGCCTTCGTCCAGACGCAGCAACAGGTACTTGGCGCGCCGTTCCACGCGCTGCACGACCTGGCCTTGCAGCTGTTCTGCAAGACCCACCGGAATCGGCCAGCGCAGTCTGGGCTGGCGTACGATCACTCTGCTCAGGCACCGGCCGAGGATAGCGGGAGCTACCCCACGGACGGTGGTTTCTACTTCGGGAAGCTCCGGCATTCAAGGCTCCCCGGCCGGTAGCGCGGGTGCCGTCAGCAAAGCACCAATACGCGGCAGATCGTAGGCAAGGCCCAGATCTTCACGCATCAGAAGCGTACCCTGTTTCTGTCTGAGTATGCCGAAAAGGAGTGCCGCGTCGCTGCCGGTCACACGGATCTGAATCCGGTAATCAGGTGTACCGGCGGGAGCCTTGACCACCTTCAGTGCCTGGGCGTATTTCCATTCATCCACTTTTTCGTTCAGCCGATCTATGGAAATACCGGCGACCGCGGGGGTCAGCCGCCACACACGGGCGCTCTCCGGGACGCGGACGAGCTGCCACTCCGGCGTTTCGATCAGATCCAGTTCCTTGTTCTGCGGCAAAATATACGGCGAGACGTAGCTTTCAGCAGGAGCCAGCAGCAGGTGGGGGAACAGGTCCTTGATCAAGTACAGGTTATCCCCGATGCCGATATAGCGGTAGTTGTTGATCGGATCTGTACCGCCGATGCGGATTTCCAGCTGATCCAGATACAGCAGCGCCGCTGGTGGTGCCAATCCAAATTCACTCAGGTCTGTCTGCTCAGGCTTGAATTGGCTACGCACCGGGCTGGCGGCGATTTCAAGCAGACGCCGAATCCGGGTATCGCTGGCTGCGATGGCATAGGGCTTGGTCATGCGCCAGCCACGGCCATCGCGTTGCATGCTGAAGGTTGGTCCGCTTCGATTACGGATACCGATAACACTGACTTGGTCCGGCAGCAGGCGTGTCAGCGGCGTCGATGGGTTGGCCGATTCCGGCGGCACGCGATCCGACAACCAGACCAGGATGCCCAGAAGAATTACCAGCAGAAGAAGAGTGCCATTGACCCGATTCTGGTTCACAGCTTTCTGCGGCGCCACCAGATCGCCAGGCCTGCCAGAGCCATCAGCAACGGCAGCAGCACCAGAAAAGTGAGTGCGATCAGGATCCCACTGACCGGCGTCAGATTGAGTTGAGAATCGGCAGCAGCGCTTGCGGGAATATCGATCAGCGTGTCGTCTCCGGTCAACCAGCGGATCAGGCCAAGTCCCAGGTTCAGATTACCGCCATTTCCCAGATAGGTGTTGGAGAGGAAATCTCCATCGCCGATCACCACCACGCGTTGTTCCCGCTCCCCCAGTCGTCGACTGAACGCGAGCCCGATATCGAGTGGACCAGGTCGTTCCCCCAACTCCTGATTTCGCTCGATCTCTCCGCTGATGGGGCCGCTTTCGTTCCAACTGTGTGCCTGAGTCTGCAGCAACGGGGTTTTCTGCCAGAGTGCTGTCGTTTCGGACTCCAGCGCAGCCGCATGGGGGTATAGTGTCAGGCTCTCCATATGCCGTGTCGCCGGGTGATCCGGATAGCTGGCCACCAGCGCCATGGCGGGGTCGTCCAGACCCAGACCGGCGCCGCTGGCGTCCACTATGGTTCCCGGCAGCAGTTTGAAGCCGAACAGGTCAGCCAGTGGCTGCAGCGTTGCAGACAATTGGCCGGGATCGAGCAGCCAGAGCAGATTACCTCCCCGATTGACATACTCAATGATCAGACTGGTCTCTCCGGGTAGAAAGCCGGTCTGTGGACCGGCCAGTATCAATACGCTGGTATTGTCTGCAATCTGTTGCTGCTTGCTCAGATCGACCGGTTGAATATGGAAACCCTTCCTCTCCAATTCAGACCCGAACTGTCCCAGATCATGGTTGGCCTGGCGGTCCAGCCGGCGTTCGCCATGCCCTTCGATTACCAGGATCCAGCGTTCGCTCTGCTGCAACAGACGCTGGATGGCGTTACTGATGCTCCGTTCATCGATCTGGCGCAGATTTTCCTGTCTGCCCGAGTACTCAAGCAGCAGTTCGCCGGTTACCCGGATTCCAAGCTCCCGCATCAGGGCCGGGTGCCGGGCTGGGTCGACAAACTCGAACTCGATGTCGGCCCTGTGTCTCTGGTACCGGCTGATAAACTCGCTTATCTGTAATCGCAATGGGGAATTCTCTGGCGCAAAACAGGTGATTTTCAAGGTCGAGTCCAGCCGATCGAGCAGTGCCCTGCTGGTTTCGCTGAGACTATTGCTGGCATTGTCTGACCAGTCCCAGGTGAGCGCGTGGCGCTGACTGATCCAGCCCGCCGCGAGCACAGCGGCAGCCAACAGCAGATAAAAGATAATGCTCTGCAGACGCTGTCTGATATCCGGCGGCGACTGCATCCCTATCCCTCTATCCGAAGACGCTCGAGGCGGTGAATGCAAAGTATTAGACCGGTCAGAATCAGCAGCAGAAAGTAGGCAATGTCGGCGCTGGTCACCAATCCGCTCAGCATACGCTGGAAGTGGCTGGAGAGCGACAGCTGTTGCAATGGAGAGCCGATCTCTCCGCTGCCGTTCAGGTTGATAATCCAAAGCAGCAACAAGAGTGCATAACTCAAGACAGCAGCCACAGCGGGTTGCTTTGTCATGCTCGATATCCAGAGGCCAAGCGCGGCATAAGCGGCGCTGGCCAGCACCAGCGCGAACAGAGCCGCGGCCAATGATCCCATGTCCGGTCTGGCACCCAATAGCAGGGACAGCGGCATCAGCGCAATCAGCGTGATTACGATCGCCAACAGGGTCAGCACGGCAAAATATTTGCCCACGACGATGGCAGTCATAGAGACCGGGGACGAGAACAGGAGGTCCAACGCACCACTGCCCGATTCGCGGCTGAACATCCCCATGGTCAACAATGGGACCAGCAGCATGATGACCATGGCGGCGGAATCCAGTAGCGGGGCAATCACCAGCGCAGTGACGCCGGGGGCATTTTCCAGGCCGGCCAATTTGGGCTGAATCTGAAGGTATTGTTCCAATTGCACCAGAAACAGCCAGGCCAGCACCAGTTGCAGCGCAACCATCAGACTCCAGGCCAGCGGCGAGAGAAACAGGGAGCGCAACTCCTTGAGGAAAATGGCGAGCATCAGCCCTCAACCTCATCGGCAGTGGTGAGCCGGTAAAAAATCTGCTCCAGATTCTGCTTGTCGGGTACCAGTTCCAGCAAGCCCCAATCCTGCTGGATAATCTGCTTTGCCACCGCTTCCGTGCTGCACGAGTCGTCCAGCAGGAGGCTGAAACGGCTCTCGCCCAAAACGGTCACTTCGACGACGCCTTGCAATGCCGCCATCGCCGACTCCCCGGGTGAACAGGCAAGGCGGACTCTCAATCTGTCGCATTTCCCGTGCCCCGGCTTTGCCAGATATTCTGTGTATACCGTGCGGCCGTTATTCAGAATCAGCACACGGTCGCACACCGATTGCACTTCCGGCAGAATATGCGTGGAGAGAATGACGCCGTGACTTTCTCCCAGTGTGCGGATCAGTTCGCGAATCTCGATAATCTGATTGGGATCCAGACCGCTGGTCGGTTCGTCCAGAATGATCACGCGCGGCTTGTGGATAATAGCCTGCGCGATGCCCACCCTCTGTTGGAAACCTTTGGACAGATTCCGGATCAGTCTGCTGCCCTCTCTGCCGAGACCGCAAAGCGCTTTTGCCCGATCCAGGGCTGCGCTGGTTTCGGATTTCCGCACTGCCCTCAGGCGTGCACAGAAGAGGAGATATTCATCGACCGTCAGTTCCGGGTAAAGCGGCGGATTTTCCGGCAGGTATCCGATCGCTTGCTTTGCCTGCAGCGGCTCTTTAAACAGGTCAAATCCATCCAGCCAGACATCGCCCAGGCTCGCCCCAAGACAACCACTGAGGATACGCATAGTGGTTGATTTTCCCGCGCCGTTAGGTCCGAGCAGGCCCAGAATTTCACCCTGCGACAACTCCAGGTTAAAATTTCGCACCGCGCAAAATTGCCCGAAGTAACGGGTAATACCTGTCATTCTGATCAGTGGTTGCATCGGCTCTGCAAGTTACAGGAGAACCGTTCTTTTTTGCAAGCGGATCAAGCGGTGTTTCCAGCGAAGGATTTTCCGGCGGAGACGGATTGTGCCGGATGACACCGCGCTTTTGCTTGATTTGCAGATTTCGGGCGCCTGCGCATCGCCGTTATCTCATGCACAAACCCGGCATTTCGGGATCGATTCTCCGCTTATGGCATCCGATGCAGACCGCAATGCAATAAAACAGACATCGTTTCACCCTTATTATCGGGCATAAAGGCAGGCCGCCTGATGCCGCGCGACAGAATCGGGAAAGTCCGGTGCTTTGGGATCGCCGGGTATGGTTGACCAGCATGATTCCCCGCGGCCGCTCCCCGGCCGGGTCGCAGGGCATCCTTTTATCCGGCGTCCGTCAAATCAGGTGGCGACTGCTTGCTCGGGATATAACGGAATTCACGCGAATGTTACCATCGGGCGGATTGCGATCGCCGCAGCGCCATGGAATCCGGTCTCAGCGGCGAAGTTAAACCCGTTTTGCATAAATTTTTTGTATTAGGGGGTTAATGCTGTGTATCCTTGGCATCGTCAGTCGCCCAGTCCAATTGGCGTATTTTGAGTAGATGCTTGCCATAATTTGACAATAATTTTCGTAACCAACCAAAAGGAGAACTGTTATGGGTCGAGTAGCATTGGTAACCGGAGGAACCCGGGGAATCGGTGAAGCGATTTCCATTGCCCTGAGCGATGCCGGTTACACCGTCGCCGCGGTTTATGCGGGCAATGATGAAAGAGCAAAAGCATTTTCGGAGAAAACCGGGATCAAGACCTACAAATTCGACGTTTCCAATTTTGCGCAGTGTCAGTCCGGGGTTGAAAAAATCGAATCCGAGCTGGGACCGGTGGAAGTTCTGGTCAACAATGCCGGTATTACACGCGACGCCACGTTGCATAAAATGACGCCGGAACAGTGGAGCGAGGTAATACAGACCGACCTTACCTCCTGCTTCAACATGTGCCGGGTAGTGATTGAGGGCATGCGCACCCGTTCATTCGGACGCATCATCAACATCAGTTCCATGAATGGAGAATTAGGCGGGTTTGGGCAAGCCAACTATTCGGCAGCCAAGGCAGGTATGATCGGCTTCTCCAAGGCGGTGGCCAGAGAGGATGCGGGTAAAGGGATAACCGTAAATGTGATTACCCCGGGTTTCGTTGCCACCGAGATGGTGCTGTCCATTCCGGAGAAAGTGATGACCAGTATCGTTAACGCCATTCCGGTGAAGCGTCTGGGAGAGCCTGCTGAAATAGCCCGCGGCGTGGTTTTTCTTGCATCCGATGATGCCGGTTATATCACTGGCTCCACCCTCGACATTAATGGCGGGCAATACATGATCTAGGCCGCTTTTCCGGTTTTACTTCGATCGCTCCGCTGCCGGGATGTCATGCCCGGGGGCGGAGCGTTTTAGAACCGCGGAACTCACCATACCCGATATTGAAAATTGACCCACACCGCTCGTGTGCCCGGCTCCGGCGGTTTGCTTTGCGGATTGGAAAAAAGCGGCATTCGGACCGGTCGCCCGGGTTGCCGACTGGCATTTCGGTTTCGTTGAACGGGCTGACGGAAAATGAGGAGTCTCCGGTCAGCAGTATTGTGTACAGATCTGTGACAACGCGGTAAGCGTATTCGGCCCGTCAATATTCCTCATTATCCTGCCGACCTGTTTCGATAATGCGGCGGCGTTAAGCGAACGGACTACTCTTTTTGCCTCAAGCAGAGAGCCCGGCTGCATGCTGAATTCCCGTAAACCCATGCCCAGCAACAACGGTATATAGCGCGGGTCGCCGGCCATCTCTCCACACATCGAGACCGGTATGCCGTGGCGGTTACCTGCGTCGATGACCATCTGTATCAGTCTCAGAACCGATGGATGCAGTGGGTCGTACAAATAGTTGACCTCGTCGTCGATACGATCAATAGCCAGTGTGTACTGGACCAGGTCGTTGGTGCCGACGGAGAGAAAGTCAAGTTCTCTGGCGAATGCATTCGCCGCCAGTGCCGCCGCCGGCACTTCAATCATACCGCCAACACAAATGTTATCAGCGTATGCCAATCCATCCCTGGTCAGTGACTCCTTGGTCTCCTGCAGCAGTGCCTTAATCTGGTATACCTCCTGCAGATTGGAGAGCATGGGTATCATGATCTTGACCGGCCCCAGTGCGGATGCGCGCAGAATGGCCCGGAGATGCGGGCGAAACAGCTTCGGTTCCTTCAGGCAGAGCCGAATGGCACGCAGACCCAGTGCCGGGTTACAGGTGGTCGACTCCTGAGCGCAGCTGTCCAGTCTTTTGTCGGCGCCGAGGTCCAGGGTTCTAATGGTGATGGGAAGTCCGTCAAGACCTTCCACCGCCTGACTGTAAGCGGCGAGCTGCTCCTCCTCATCTGGAGCGCCCGATCGATTCATGAACAGATACTCGGTGCGGTACAAGCCGACACCGTCGGCGGCGAGAGTGCGGCTCGCCTCGATGTCTTCAGGCAACTCTATATTCGCCATCAAATGTACCGTTTCACTGTCCAGTGTGACCGCCGGCTTTTTGATCAACGTCAGCAACGAGGTGGCGCGCTTTTCCGATTTCCGGATCAGGTTACGGTAATGATCCAGAATGGACTTCTCATCGGTGGCCAGCAATGCGCCCTGTTTTCCGTCCACGATCAGGCGCTCGCCCTGATTCAGGATCTGGGTGGCGTGGTGAACGCCTACCAGGGCAGGAATACCGAGACCACGCGCAAGGATGGCGGTATGGGACATCGGACCGCCACCCTCCGTGACAAAACCGGCAACACCCTGGTGTCTGAGCAGTATGGTGTCTGCCGGCGACAAGTCCTGTGCGATGATGATACGTCCATGCAGGTCGGTGGAGTCCTCGTCCTTTTTTTTCTGCAGCAGGAATTTCTGAATATGGTTTATAACATGATCGACATCATCCTTGCGGGAGCGCAGGTAAGGATCATCCATGGCATCGAATACCTTTACCAGCGCGTCGCGCTGCAGTTGCAGCGCCCACTCCGCAGCACAGTTCTGCTCACGGATGAAATCTATTGGCACTTCAGACAGCGCTGCATCGGCAAGCATCAGCAGGTGGGTGTCAACAAACGAGGCGATCTCTGACCAGGTTGATCTCGGGATCTTTTTTTCAACCGTGCTCAGTGAACGGCGGGCGCTTGCCACAGCCTGCCGATAGCGATCGATTTCGTTGGCAATCTGATTGAATGGTACAAACCTGGGGGTCACCTCGATCAATCCCCGCTGCAACAGGTGGGCTCTCCCGATCGCAATGCCCGGATTTACACCGATACCTGAGCAGCAGAAGGTCACTCTTCCTCCCCGAAGCGATTTCTGACCAACTCCTCAAGTGCGTCAATGGCACTCGCTTCATCTTCCCCATCGGTGCTCAAAGTCAGTTCCGTACCCTGGCTTGCCGCGAGCATCATTACTCCCATGATGCTCTTTCCGTTAACGCGTTGTCCCTTGAGAACAAGCTGTACATCACTGCTGTACTGGGATGCCATGGTGACGAACTTAGCCGCTGCCCTGGCATGCAGACCAAGTTTGTTGATGATCTTGATTTCTCGATTGATCATGTCAACTCCCTGTGCCGGGTGATCACCGGTAGCTTAGAGGTTCTAAAGTGATTCGAGATTTTTTCTGTCAGGTAGACCGAGCGGTGCTGTCCGCCGGTACATCCAATGGCAATGGTTAAATAGCTGCGGCCGTCAGCCTGAAAACAGGGGATCCATTTATCCAGAAATTGAATGATGTCGTTCTTGAAATTCAGCACGTTCCCATCCTGTTCCAGAAAATCAGCCACTTCTTGGTCCTTTC
Organism: Gammaproteobacteria bacterium; assembly: GCA_020445405.1. Taxonomy (GTDB): domain Bacteria; phylum Pseudomonadota; class Gammaproteobacteria; order Chromatiales; family Chromatiaceae; genus HKST-UBA178. Next base: position 37,873 of record JAGRGQ010000004.1, read on the forward strand.
CGGTCAGGGAACGCAGGCCGGACTGCCAGTGGGGGTTCGGCAGGCAGCGGGCATCGTAGACAAAGTCCGCATCATTGGGAATGCCATGTTTGAAACCGAACGACTCGAACAACAGCGAAAGCGTCGGTGCACTCCCGACAATAACGTGGGAGCGTATTATGTCGCGTAACTGATACATGTTGGTCCGGGTTGTATCAATGCACAGGTCCGCCGAGTCAAAAAAAGGGGAGAGTAACTTCCGTTCGAGCTGTATCGCCTCCATCAGCGGATGGCGCTCATCCGAGAGCGGGTGCCGGCGACGGGATTCGCTGTAGCGTTTTATCAGCGTACTGTTCTGCGCTTCTAGGTAGATCAGTTGCCGTTGGATTCCTTTTTTGTTCAACGTACTCAGCAACGTCAGCGTACTGCCAAGGTCGGTGGAATGACTGCGCGAGTCAATGCCGATTGCGACCAATTCGAACAGAGGATCGTTTTTCGTAGCCATCTCCCGGGTAAGCCTGGGGAGCAGGAACAAAGGGAGGTTGTCGATGCAGTAATAACCGAGATCCTCCAATGTCTTGAGTGCGACACTCTTGCCGGATCCGGAGAGTCCAGTCACTATTGCAAGTTTCATTTCGATTCCTGCTGACTGTCGATGGCTTGCTGCTGTCGGCCAATGAACTCCTCCGTCGCATCGTAGCCTTTCTTCAGAAGTATGAACTGACGTACCGCTACTTCCACCAGAATCGACATTTCCCTGCCCGGCGCAACCGGAAGTGCGACTTCCGAAATAGGGATGCCCAGCACGTCCGTATGGGAATAGCTTCCACGCAATCGATCCACCTTTTTCAGTTCAGCATCGTTCATTGGCTGCAGACGAATGATTAAACGCAGATATTTCTCCTGTTTGATTGCGCTGTCACCGAACATGGTACGGATATTTATGACGCCCAGCCCCCGCACTTCCAGAAAATCCTGCAGCAAAGCCGGACAACTGCCGCTGATTATGTCAGGTGCGATACGGGAAAATACCGGTGCATCGTCTGCAACCAGGCGATGGCCGCGTGCTATCAGTTCCAGCGCCAGTTCGCTTTTACCGGTTGCGGCGCTGCCGGTAAGCAGTACACCCGTTCCCAGCACTTCCATGAACACACCATGTTGCGTAGTCCGTTCCGCCAGAGCATGGGTCAGAAAGTACTGCAGTTCATCGATCAACAGCTTGTCCGGTATCGAAGAGCGCCATAGTGGCGTACCGCTTTTTTCAGAACTGCTGATGAATTGTCCGTCGACCGCAACGCCATCAGCCAGCAGAACCGCCGCAGGCTGGCTGGAGAACAGTTTATCCAATACATCCAGGAACAGATTCCTGTCCAGACCGCTGAAATATATCAATTCCGCGCGACCAATGATCTGAATTCGATTGGGATGGATATAGTTCAGCGGTCCGGCTAATCCCTGACTGGCGGCACCTGGAAAATCCCCCTTCAGATTTCGTTCGGCGCCGGCCTGGCCCGCTATCCAATCGAGCCCCAGTCTATATTTAAGGGCATTATAAAGGTCGCGTGAAGTGACCGGAGAAGTCACGCGCTTTGTGCCAGCCCTTCATACTGGTTGATAAGATCAAGAATGCCCTCACCGTTCTCGGTTTCCCTTAAACGGGAACAGAATTTTTCGTTACTGAATAAGGTAGCTAACTTAGCCAGCAATTGCAGATGCTCTTCGGTCGCCTGTTGCGGTACCATCAGGCCGAAAACTATATCGACTTTATGGTTGTCGAGAGCATCAAAATCAACGCCCGATTGCAGTCTGATCAAAGCGCCGCAGGCATTCTCGACACCCTCAATACGGGCATGGGGCAGGGCAATGCCCTGCCCCAGACCGGTACTGCCCAGGCGTTCCCTTTCCAGCAGTTTGTCGAAAACCTGTTCCGACGTCAGTCCCGGTGCAGCGGATGCGAGTAGTGCGCCGATCTCTTCAAGTATGCGTTTTTTACTGCCCGCCCCACTTTGGGGAACGATTCTGTCTAGTGTGAGAAAGCTCTCGGGAAACATGAGTATCTTCCAGCCTGGGTTAACTTTTCTGCCGCTCAGGCGTCAGTTGATTCCGCTGCCTTGGGAACAGGACCTTTCCGATGGTTGGTCTGTTTTTCTTTGTACTTCTTGAGCTGCCGGTCCAGCTTATCGACCAGACCATCTATAGCAGTGTACATATCCTCCTCCTCACAGTCAGCGAAAATGTCCGCACCATTTACGTGCAGCTTCGCCTCCGCCTTCTGCCGCATTTTTTCCACACTCATGATCACGTGGACATTGGTCACATGGTCAAAATGGCGCTCGAGGCGCTCAAATTTGGAGTTCACATAATTGCTCATGGCTTCTGTGATGTCTACATGGTGACCTGTAACACTTAGTTGCATAGTCTGCTCCTTGAGAAAAGTTAGCCCCTTAGACGAGGCGTTTTCGCTCATTCGAAGGTGGAATCGCCATCGATTCGCGATACTTTGCTACGGTCCGCCGCGCCACGTTGATGCCCTGCTCAGCAAGAATAGCCGCAATTTTATTGTCGCTGAGGGGTTTTTTGGGCAACTCAGCGGTAATCAGCTTCTTGATCAGAGCTCGAATGGCGGTAGCGGAGCACTCTCCTCCCCCGGCCGTGCCGACATGGCTGGAAAAGAAATACTTGAACTCGAGTGTGCCTTGTGGCGTATGCATGTATTTTTGGGTAGTGACCCGTGATATCGTGGATTCGTGCATATCCAGTGCATCGGCAATGTCGCGCAGTACCAGCGGCCGCATCGCTTCGGCACCGTGATCGAAAAAGCCGCGTTGAAACTCCACGATTTTGGTGGCTACCCTGAGCAGGGTTTCATTGCGGCTCATCAGACTTTTGATGAACCAGCGAGCTTCCTGCATGTGATTCTTCAGGTAGTTGTTGTCATCGCTGTTATCCGCCCTTCTGATCAGTTTGGCGTACTCCGGATTAACCCTCAGTTTGGGTGTCGCTTCGCTGTTCAACTCCACGTGCCAGACCCCATCCTGCTTGCTGACGAAGACGTCCGGAACCACGTATTGGGGTTCGGTATCAGCAACCAGTGTTCCTGGCCGCGGGGTCAGCGATTGAATCAGGTGAGTGATCTCGAATAGCTCCTCGTCGGATATCTTTAACCTGCGTTTCAGCTGGTTGTGATCCTGTTGTGCCAGCAGATCGAAGTGGTCGGCGATAAGCGCAATTGCCTTATCCAGGTAGGGTTCGCCGGCAGGGCGTTGCCGTAGTTGAATAAGCAGCGATTCCTGCAGGTCACGGGCCGCGACGCCGGGTGGATCAAACTGCTGCAGGCGATGCAGTACAGCTTCCACCTCGTCAATTTCGATCTCCTCGTCACCCAGACCGGCCAGAATCTCTTCCAGGCTGGGAGTCAGATATCCGTCTTCATTGATCCCGTCGATGAGCGACATGGCGATAGCGCGGTCTACGTCGGAGAACGGGGTGAGATTGAGTTGCCAAAGCAGATAATCGTGCAGTGTGCGGGCACTTCGGCGCTGGTTCAGATAGTCGCCGGCATCGTTACCGTCTCGGCTGGCTGCACCGGAGGAGGGTGGCATTGCACTGTCGTATATATCATCCCAGCCACTGTCGACCGGCAGCTCGTCCGGGAGGCTCCCGGACTCGGCGTTGATCTCCTTTTCGTTGTTGCTGTCATTTTCACCGCGACTGAGCTTGCCGGACTCTTCCAGCTTTCCGTTACCGGCGTTATTCGATGCTTCCCTAGTCGCACCCTCCTCCTCGGTTTCCAGCATCAGATTGGATTCAAGGGCCTCCTGGATCTCCTGTTTCAAGTCCAATGTGGAGAGCTGCAGCAGGCGTATCGCCTGCTGCAGCTGGGGAGTCATGGTCAGATGTTGCCCGAGGCGAAGCTGAATGGTCTGCTTCATAAAGGCTCAGTTCAATCCTGGTACGTTATTTGTATGGTTCATCACATGTGCAATTCTAGCCGAAATTCGAAGACCAGATACAAATGCTTCTTTGCAATTTGATTGCGCTGAGTCAATGCGCGTTGCATAGATTGTTTCGGCAGTTTTGCATGCATCTTTGATAGCCGCATATTTTTCAGTTAATAAATTGATTTTTAAAATAATATATTGGACATTTTCTGCCGCTCGGGCGGATTTTACTTCTTTCCGTCGTTACATGGTAAATTCGCTGCCGAGATAGACTGAGCGCACCTGTTGGTCCTCCAGTATGCTGTCCGGTTTGCCCTCGGTGATAACCTTGCCTTCGTACAATATATAGGCTTTATCGCAGATACCCAGGGTTTCCCGTACGTTATGATCGGTTATTAAAACGCCGATCTCCCGGGAGCAGAGTTCGTGAATGATGTTTTGAATGTCTTTTACCGAAATCGGATCGATGCCGGCAAAAGGTTCGTCCAGCAGTATGAATCTGGGCTCCATTGCCAATGCTCTTGCGATCTCCAGGCGGCGCCTTTCACCCCCGGAGAGCGACATCGCCAGATTGCCGCGCAAATGGGTTAGCCCAAAATCCATCAACAGATTGTCGCAGATTGCAAGTTGTTCATTGCGGGGCAGTTCCGCGCGCGTCTCCAGCATGGCAAGAATATTGTCGGCCACGTTCAGTTTTCGGAACACCGAGGGCTCCTGTGCCAGATAGCCGAGCCCCAGGCGGGCTCGGGCATGCATCGGGAGGTTGCTGATATCGTTGTTGTTAATGCTGACTGAGCCGTCCTCTGTTGGAATCAGGCCGGCTATCATGTAGAAGCAGGTGGTCTTGCCGGCGCCGTTGGGTCCCAACAGACCCACCACCTCGCCGCTTGCCACGTCCAGTGATACATTGTCGACAACCACCCGATGGCGATATTTTTTTGCCAGGTTTCGGGCACTGAGCAGGCTCATTTTTCCGCTTTCTTCTGCGGCTGGATGGCAATGCGGACCCGTTGCTTGCCTTTTGCGCTGGCTCCCGCTTTCACTTCCCCTTTTACCCTGTCGTAGGTAATCCGGTCGCTGCGAAAAGTATCCTTGCCCTGGATTATCACCGCATCGCCAACCATGTAGATGGTTTCGCTGTCCAGGTGGTAATCAGCTGTCTTCGCCTGACCTTTGATCAACCCTTTGCCACCTTCGGTCTGTTGCTGAAATTTGACTGGATTGCCTTCAGCCAGAATATGATCGGATTTTTCGCCCCTCTGGGTCAGCGTGACTCTGTGGGCATTCAGTTTGATGCTCCCCTGGGTTACCACCACGTTGCCGGTATAGACGCTCACCCCCGTCTTATCGTTCAAGTCGGCGCCGTCGGCCTCCACATAGAGCGGCTGTTCCCTGTCAGATTCCAGCGCATTGCACAGCAGCGGGAGGATCAGTAAAAGGATGCCGCTCAGCCAACGGATTCGGTATCGGGAACTATTCGATTTCATAACGTCCTCTCACTTTAGCCAGTAATTTCACCCGAATGGGCCGTGCAAACCAGATTTGCATGCCGGTCGATTCGACCCAATCTTTCCGGCTCTTAGCGTAAGCGTCGGCGTCGGTTTCCGCGTAGTTGCTTTTCGGCTGGACCCGCAAATCGCGGGTGATGATGTTAAATGGACGAATTCCGGGCGCCGCAGGGCGGTCAATATTCACCTTGCCCTGTAACAATACCAGTTCCTTATCCCCCGACACCCAACCGGTCTCGGAGCGCACTTTCCAGGGCGGCCGGTCATCGTCATAGATCGTCATTCTGGGCTCGCTCAGCTCGGTAGTGTCATCATCCGGAAAATGCACCATTCTGTCCGCGGAAAGACGTTTATCGGGTTTGCCGTTCTCATCCATGGTGACGGCGGAAAAGTGATTCAAATAGTAATCCGGGCTGTGCTGGTTCGCCGGCTGGTATTCGGTTTTTTTTTCGATCGCCCGATTCAACCAGCTGCTGCCCAGGATAAGAAACAGCAGAATGCCTCCGATCAACAGATTTTTACTGTCACCAATCACAAATATTTTTTCATTGCGGCCGACAGATTGCCCTGCGCTTCCAGCAGTAGATCGCAGACCTCCCGGGCTGCTCCGCGACCTCCGCGAACCGAAGTTTTCCAATGGGCGTTCTCTAGTGCTACTTTATGGGCATCCTGCACCGCCACAGCGAGTCCGACATAACGCATGATCGGCAGATCGACAACGTCATCACCGACATAGGCGATCTGTTCCGCCTCAAGTCCAAGCTTTCGCTGCAGTTCCTTGAGCGCGGGTAACTTATCCTCCTGTCCCTGGTAAATATGTTCAATCCCCAGACTCTCCATGCGCAGCGCGACCACGCGTGAACTGCGCGCGGTGATGATGCCGATTATAACCCCCGATCTCTGCAGCATTTTCATGCCCAGGCCATCCTTGGAATTGAATGCTTTGTACTCCAGGCCATCGTCACCCAGAAACAGGCTTCCATCGGTAAGCACGCCGTCCACATCAAAAACCACCAGTTTTATGCGCGCAGCCTTTTCAAGTATTTCCTTCATTCGGATATTCCGTTTAAACAACGCCGGCACGCAGCAGATCGTGCATATTCAGCGCACCGATCAAGCGACGTTCGTGGTTGACAATCAATAAGGCATTGATTTTGTTCTGCTGCATGATTTGCAACGCCTCTGCCGCGAGAAGGTTGGGGGTAGCGGTTTTACAGTCGGTTGTCATAAAGTCGCTCACCAGGCTTCGGTTCAGATCGATATCCTGGTCCAGCGTGCGCCGGAGGTCGCCGTCAGTGTAAATTCCGGCCAGAAAACCGTCGTGATCGACTATCGCCGTCATGCCCAGTCCCTTTTTCGTCATCTCCACCAGGGCGTCCTTGAGGTGGGCCTCCACGGTCACTGCCGGTACCTCCGCCCCGGAATGCATGATATCTGATATATGCAACAACAGACGACGGCCCAGGCTGCCGCCAGGGTGGGACCGAGCGAAGTCCTGTTCCGTGAATCCTCTTGATTGCAGTAGCGCGATGGCCAGTGCATCACCCATCGCCAACGCAGCGGTGGTGCTGGAGGTGGGGGCCAGATTCAGGGGGCAGGCCTCCTGCTTTACACCCACGTCGATGTGAACATCGGATTCCCGGGCCAGATTTGAGTCGGAATCGCCGGTGAGGGCGATCAGTGGGATGCCAAGCCGTTTAATGATGGGAATGATGGTGAGCAGTTCCCGGGTTTCTCCGGAATTGGACAGCGCAAGGACCACATCCTTGTCGGTAATCATACCGAGATCTCCATGACTGGCTTCGCCCGGGTGGACAAAAAATGCCGGGCTTCCGGTACTGGCGAGAGTAGCTGCTATTTTACCACAGATATGACCGGATTTACCCATTCCGGTGACCACGATGCGGCCTTTGCAGGCGAGCATGAAGCGGCAGGCGCGGGCGAAATCTTCGGTGATCCGCTCACCCAGATCGAGTACCGCAGCAGCCTCATTCTTAATGACGGCCAGACCCAGCGCCCTGAGCTTTTCCGTTTCCTCTGCCTGCGGTTTACTGCTGTTCATGCTGTTGCTGGCTCAGAAATCAGTCGGATGAATCCGCGCACCGGCACGGGAAGGGAGAGTACGGCGGCCCGATTTGTCAATTGTCATCCCTGGTACTCGCGTGTCGTTTGGATACGGGCAGGCATTGTTTCAGACATTGCAAGAATTGTCTAAATGGCGAGTACGTTGGTTTCATTTTCTGCCGTTGAACCAGCTTTGGCAATCGCTAGGCCGTGTAGTCCGCAAATCCTGTCCGTCCGAAGAGTGCTGATTCCGCTATTCTGCCGTCTGCCGGGTTGGCCGGATAAAAATCATCCGTTTCCGCCAGCGAGCGGCCTAGTCAATAAAAAACTGCTGTTGCAGTGTGGTTTTAATATGCTTTCCGGTACCTTCGGGTAACACATCCAGGGAGAAAGTCAGCGTCTCGTTATTGACGATGGGAAATTCACCAATGTAATAGATAGCCGACCCCTCGCGAATTTCGCGCAGCGGGATATTCCGGATCTGCCCGGTCAGATTCGTCGACCGGGCATCGATTTGCGCGCTGACGGGTGTGCCGGTAGTGTTCTCCTCATCCTTTATTACACTGACATTGAGCATCCCGCGGTATTTACTGCGGATGATCTGATAATTACTCGCAATGTCGGGCGTCAGGATGGCCGTCGGAAAGGCGTTGTGGTGAACTGTGTAACCCGATTGTCTGGTACTGTTTTCAGCCATGCCCGACATCGGTGTCGAAAGCAGCAGGCAAGCCGAAACGATTGCCGCAAATCCTGATTTCATTGAATCTCCTGAAAAATTTCAATTCGTCTTCTGTTCGATATCTTATGCCGGATTCCGTCCGTACTGAATGCCATTATTTTTACCTGAAAGCACGGAACCTTTCCATTTCTGCGTATAGCAGGCGTCGGGGGGCAGCAAGGGACTTTTTTCCGGAGGCAGCGTGCTAAGTGCGCGGCATCGGAACCGGCATCCTTTTCGGATCCTGAATGCGTACCCCCTTATTGCGTCCGTTTGCACCGCTTATCAGACTTACCCTGCCGGGGCTCACGCCGAATGACTTCGCCAGAAATCTCAGCAGATGCGCGTTTCCTTTGCCATCGACCGGAGGAGCTGTTATCCGTACCTTATAATGATCGCCGTGGGGAGCGACGAATTCATCCTGGCTGGCGCGGGGCTGTATTCGCAGATAGAGCAGCAAGTCCTGTTGCTCCCAGCGGTACCAGGATGTTGCTTCGTCTCTCATCGGAACGGGGTGCCTGTCAACATCTGCAACGGCGGCAGTAGCAGCATTTTGAGCAGCGTCAGACCGACCATGACCACCATCGGGGAGAGATCCAGGCCGGATATTGGTGGTATTAGTCTTTGGGCGGGTCGCAGCACCGGTTCGGTGAGGCTGTGAATCAGGCTCAGCGCAGGGTTATAGGTGCCCGGGCTGACCCAGCTTAGAATCACCTGAATCAGGATCGCGAACAGAAAAACGTTCAGCGCCAGGTTGACCAGTTCGGGTATGGCCCAGGCAAGGGTGGCAGCCAGATTACTCCCCATGCCGGAAATCATCACGATCAGGGCCAGCTCGAGACTCTGCACCAGCCACATCAGCACGATGGCTGCCAGGTCAATGCCGGCAAAACCGGGTACTACGCGCCGAAGTGGATTCAGCAGCGGAGATGTCGCTTTGACGATGATTTGAGATACCGGATTGTAGAAATCCGCCCGCGTCAACTGCAGCAGAAAACGCAGCATGACCACTAGGATATAGAGCCCGAAAAGAACCTGGATCAAAAAAACCAGTGGATTAGAAAGATAATCACTTCCCATTAGGCATTCCCCAGCATGGCGGAGATCTCTTCCGAGCGCTCCTTGGCATCTCTCACGGCTTGCCTGAAAATATCACGGATACCACCGGCTTCGAGCGTCTTCAGCGCACGTTCCGTGGTGCCGCCGGGTGACGTGACATAGCTTCGCAGTGTGGCAGGTCCATCACTGCTCTCCATGGCCATGCGCGCTGCACCAAGCGCGGTCTGAAGCGTGAGCAGGCGAGCGATGTCGGCCGGCAGGCCAAGTTCCGTTCCGGCTTGCTCTATTGCTTCCATGACCAGAAAAAAATAAGCGGGTCCACTGCCCGAGAGGGCGGTGACCGCATCCATCAGCGCTTCATCTTCCACCCAGCAGGTCAATCCAACCGAGCGCAGAATAGTCTCCGCAATGCTCCTCTGCTGCCGTGTGATTCCTGCTCCTGCATGCAGTACGGTTGCACCGGCCTGAAGCATGGCCGGGGTGTTGGGCATAGTGCGAATCAACGCAACATCGCTGCCCAGCCACTTCCTCAGATGCGCCTCTCTGACGCCCGCTGCGATAGAGATCACCAGCGGGCGGAATTGCTGGATCGCATTCGCCAGATTTTTGGCCACTTTTTCCATGGCCTGCGGTTTGACTGCCAGCACAACAACATCCGATCGCCTGACGGCATCCAGGTTATCGCTGGCAGAACGAATGCCGAAACGGGCGGACAGGGAAGCGAGTTTCTCGCGGTCGGTGTCACTGGCGCATATTTTGGAGGCGCTGTAGCCGTCTGCCACCAATCCTCCAATCAGACTGCCCGCCATGTTGCCGCCGCCGATAAATGCGATGGTTCGGGTACTCATGTCGGGAAGGTTGCCTGCACTGTTTTGGTTCATGGTCTACTAGCCGTTATTGGTAATATCCGGATACTTTATAATTTCTGGACTGGTTAATCACTTCCCGGATTGAAGCGTCGATTTTCTGGGACCGAAAATCGCGGTTCCCACCCGTACAATGGTTGCTCCTTCGGCGATTGCGGCTTCCAGGTCGGCCGTCATCCCCATCGACAGGGTCTCCAGGCCGAATTCAGGCGATTTCAGTTGTTCCCGGATAAGGCGCAGCCGGTGAAAGGCGATTCGCTGGTTCTCCAACCCCTGGACCGGCGCTGGCAGCGTCATCAATCCCCGCAGCCGCAGACGGGGCAGTTCGCTGAAATGCGCGATCAGATTCCCGGCCTCTTCCGGTGCGATACCGCCCTTGGTCGCCTCATTGTCGATCAGGATCTGCAGGCAGACGTTTAACGGCGGTAAATCCGGAGGACGCTGGTCGTTCAGTCGTCTGGCGTGCGCGATGCTGTACAGACTGTGGACCCAGTGGAAGTTTTCGGCGATGCCTCGCGTCTTATTGCTCTGTATCCTGCCGATAAAGTGCCACTCGAGCCGCTGATCGCGAAGTTGACCGATCTTTTCCAGCGCCTCCTGCAGATAATTCTCACCGAACCTGTACTGACCCGCAGCCAGCGCTTCGCTGATAAACGCCGCGGGGTGGGTTTTACTGACAGCCAGTAACCGCACTGATCCCGGTGCGCGGCTGTAGCGCTGCTCGGCCAACCTGATCCGTTGTTCTACTTCCGCCAGACGGATTTTTATGGAACTCATACTCTCTGCTATTATTTTAACTGTTTCGGACTGAATCAGCAGCGCAACCACGCCCGTGAATCTGCGGTATCAGACTGCTGAATAGTCTCCTCCCGAACTTTGGGGTCTTCCGGCGCGGACATACACTGTCCCGGCATTGGGCCACAAATAGTGAATTTTCGCTCATTGACCCTATTAGCCCCGCTGTAGTTTCGGCTAATCGGGAAATTAAAGCAAAATGTCTGTTGAGCCGTTATGATTAAAGTCTGTTGCGGCTACGCTGTCGCTGCCACTGACAATCGGTAAGAGAACCCGGCTAACAGCCGCTCCGCAGGTTTGAACGGTCTGAGCTGTGCTGTTTGGAGCCTATTTCAGAAAAACGGGGATGAATTAGATGGATATAGCAGAGCTTCTCGCTTTCAGCGTCAAGCACGAGGCTTCGGACCTGCATCTTTCCGCGGGATTGCCGCCCATGATCCGGGTGGACGGAGATATCCGGCGTATTAATGTACCGGCACTGGAGCACAAGGTCGTGCATGGTCTGGTCTACGACATCATGAACGATAAACAGCGGAAGGACTACGAAGAGTTTCTGGAGACGGATTTCTCGTTCGAAATTCCCGGTCTGGCGCGTTTTCGTGTAAACGCCTTCAACCAGGAACGGGGCGCGGGGGCGGTATTCCGCAACATTCCCTCAAAGGTGCTGACGCTGGAAGACCTCGGATGCCCGGATACCTTCAAGGATATCGTCAACGTGCCGCGTGGTCTGGTGCTGGTAACGGGTCCAACGGGCTCTGGAAAGTCGACCACGCTGGCCGCTATGATGGACTACAAAAACGATAGTGAATATGCCCACATATTGACTATCGAAGACCCAATCGAATTTGTACATACCAGCAAGAAATGTCTGATCAACCAGCGCGAAGTGCATCGAGATACCCTGGGTTTCGCCGAAGCGCTGCGCTCCGCATTGCGCGAGGACCCGGATATCATATTGGTGGGTGAGTTGCGTGATCTCGAAACCATACGCCTCGCTCTGACCGCGGCCGAAACCGGTCATCTGGTGTTCGGTACACTGCATACCAGCTCCGCTGCCAAGACCATCGACCGCATTATCGACGTTTTTCCGGCGGGCGAGAAAGGGATGGTGCGCTCCATGTTGTCGGAGTCTCTGCGCTCGGTAATCGCACAGAGCCTGATGAAAAAAATCGGGGGAGGACGCACTGCGGCGTGGGAGATTATGGTGGGCACCCCTGCCATTCGGAACCTGATTCGCGAGGACAAGGTGGCGCAGATGTATTCCGCGATCCAGACCGGCCAGGCGCACGGTATGCAGACGCTTGACCAACATCTGCAGGAACTGGTCAAGCGCGGTAAGATCAGCCGCCTGGATGCCCAGTCAAAGGCCGTTAACAAGTCGCTTTTTACAACCTGATGTCAATATTTGGCGATTTGAATTTTTTTGCTTCAGATGGAAATAAATCGCCTGTCAACCGGTTGTACTGGTGTTTCACTGAATTTGGTTATGAGTCGTCAGCTCTCCTATTATTGAGATTGGCGGTGTGAAGCGAGAGAGAGTTCATGGAATTTGATTCATTGCTGAAACTGATGTCTGAAAAGAGTGCATCAGACCTGTTCATTACCGTTGGTATGGCACCATGCATTAAGGTTAACGGCAGAATAGTTCCGGTTTCGAAAGAAAAAATCGGTCTGAAGGAGGCTTATGAACTGGTTGTTAGCCTGATGTCGCCGGATCAGCGCGAGGAGTTTGTTCGCACCAAGGAGTGCAACTTCGCCATCAGCTCAGAAGGGGTTGGACGCTTTCGGGTGAGCGCGTTTATTCAGCGCAATGCCGCAGGCATGGTATTGCGTCGCATCGAAAGCACGATACCCAATATCGACCATCTGCTGCTGCCGCCCATGATCAAGGACCTGGCTATGACCAAGCGTGGTCTGGTCATATTCGTTGGCGCAACCGGCACCGGCAAGTCCACCTCTCTGGCGGCGATGCTGGGATACCGGAACCGTAACAGCAGCGGCCACATTATAACCATCGAGGATCCGATTGAGTTTGCACACAATCACGCCGGTTGTATCGTCACGCAACGGGAGGTCGGCATTGATACGGAATCCTATGAAGTCGCATTGAAGAACACGCTGCGGCAGGCACCGGATGTGATCCTGATCGGTGAAATACGGACCAGGGAAACCATGAATCATGCCATCGCTTTTGCCGAAACCGGACACTTGTGTCTCTCCACACTGCACGCCAGCAACGCCAATCAGGCGCTGGACCGGATTATCAATTTTTTCCCGGAAGACCGGCGCAGTCAGCTGTTCATGGATCTGTCACTGAATTTGAAGGCGATTGTCGCGCAACAGCTGGTACGCAGACGTGACGGTAAAAGCCGGCGTCCGGTGGTGGAGATCCTGATCAACACGCCACTGGCGGCTGATCTGATCAGAAAAGGCGAGGTACATAAGCTGAAAGATCTGATGAAGCGCTCGACAGAGCAGGGAATGATCACTTTCGACCAGGCGCTGTACCAGCTCTATCGGGAAGGAGAGATCAGCCACGAGGATGCCATTCTGCATGCGGATTCCGCTAATGAAGTGCGGCTGATGATTAAGCTGGGGGAGGGCGAAGAGAGCAAATTCAGCACCGACCTGGGTTCTGTGACGCTGGTGGATGATGATGTCGATTTCTAGCGCAACCCGCGTTCGGTGGGCATTGTGCCCCGGATCCGTTATTGGAAAAATACCTGGCGCGCATCGAACACCGGTCCGTCTACACATACCCGCTTCATAGCCTGGCCCGTGCCGGGTAGCAGTACAGGTACGACGCAGCCAGCGCACCCGCCGATGCCGCAGGCCATGAACTCTTCCAGGGAGACTTGACAGGGCAGGTCGAACTCAAGGGCCAGAGCGCTTACCGCTGCCAGCATCGGGTGTGGCCCGCAGCAGAGAATTTCCACCTGGCTGCGCTGTTCACGGCCAAGCGAGTTCAGCCAGTGCCTGGCCAAGTCGCTGACATAGCCATGATAACAACCGGCAAAATCATTCAGGCTGGTCAGGCGGCTTGCTATTCCCCAGTCATCGAGCAGCGGCATACAGGCGATGACTCCATCAGGCATGTCGGGGATCAGAATTCGGGAGGGGCGGGGATCGAACGGAAAAGGAACCTCTGAGCCCAGGATGGCGAAGGGTTTGAAATGGTCATCGATGCGCAGTTGCTGCGCGGCGAAGATCATTGGCGGCATGCCGACGCCGCCGCCGATCAGAAGCGGTCTTGGGCGTTCCCGATTGAAGCTGAAAGGCTTCCCTATCGGTCCCAGCATGTCCAGTGCTTCCCCCGGCTTCCGCAGCGACAGCAATCTCGTCCCCTCCCCGACAACTTTGTACAGGAACTCCACCCACCCATTCGCTGCGGAGGTGCGCATGATCGAAATGGGCCTGCGCAGCGGTAGTGAATCTGCCACCTGGATATGTGCAAAGCTGCCTGGAAGGGCGTGTGCCGCACAATCAGGTGCATGTACACGGAGAATGTGCTGTTCACCGGCGCAGGCCTGATGCGAGAGTATCTCCGCCTGTTCCGGATAGATGGTGCCGCGATGAGATCTATTGGTCACGTTAACAGGCCCTGGCCAGCTGCCTCGGAGGTTGAAACGACCACTATACCCACGAACAGGCTATGCGTCATCCGGTGCCGCAACTTCCAACCCGGAGACCGGGTTGCGCCTGGCGCCGGGCATCTCAGACTGGATAAGTTTCCGGTGTCGGTAAGCTCACAGGAAAGCTATCGGCGCTATATTCTGTAGCCGGGGGGGCGCGGATGTTGATTTTCCGAACACAACGTAAACAAGGATGCCGAAGGTGGCCGTGTATTCCGGCGCGTGCCGCCAGACCGTGGCGCTTGCCGGTTGCAGCTTTGCGTTGCGCTGATCAGCATCGCAATGGCTTCGCCTCCAGAGAGATTTTACAACTGCTCACTTAACCAGGTTTCCAGAATAAGGCTGGCTGCAATCGCATCCAGCTCGTCAAGGTTTTTCGGTCGCCGTTGCAGCAGCTGGCGCGCCTCCATAGAGGTGAGCCGTTCGTCTATCATATGCACCGGAAGGTGGTAGCGGCCCTCCAATTGACGCGCAAAACGTTTGGCCGGGCCTGAGACTTCGGTTTCGTTGCCGTCGATATCGCATGGCAGCCCAACCACCAAATCCGTCGGCTGCCATGTTGCGATCAGACCGCCGATGCGCTTCCAGTCGGGGTGCTGATGCACCGACCGCAACGTAATCAGCGGAGTTGCCGTCCCGGTTATCGACTGACCCACCGCAATGCCGATCTTGGCGGTGCCGTAATCGAAGCCGAGCAGGGTAGCCACCAGGTTATTTCCGTTTACAGCCGTGAAGCATGCATCGCCGGATCATGGTTGCAACGGCAGCCGGCAGTTTGCAATTGCGGCTTCCGGGCAGGATCAGGCATGTCCCGTCTCTCCGGAGAGCAGGCTCAGATCCACCCCGAGCAACCGGGCAGCAGCGTCCCAGCGCCGGTCTGCAGGCAGATCGAACAGAGAATAGAGATCTGCCGGTCCATTCAGCCAGGCGTTGGCTTTCAATTCCGTCTCCAGCTGGCCTGCAGCCCAGCCTGCATAGCCCAGCGCGATCAGGCTTTTCTCCGGGCCCTCGCCGGTGGCGATCGATTGCAGTATGTCGCGCGAAGTGGTGATACCGATCTGATCCGTGATTGCGATAGTCGATTCCCACTCTTTTTCCTGACTGTGCAGCACAAATCCACGGTCGATCTGAACAGGACCCCCGATATAGATCGGTTGTTGACACTTTTCCGGAATACCCTTGTCGATCTCCAGCTGCGCGAGCAGGTCGAACAGCTGGAGGTCGGAGGGGCGGTTGAGCACAATTCCCATGGCGCCTTCAGCGCTGTGTTCACAGATGTAGGTGACGGTGTGGAAGAAGTTGCCGTCCTGCAGGCCCGGCATCGCAATCAGGAAGTGATTTGTCAGGTTGGTGCCGCTATTCATGCTGTTATTGTATCTACTACAGTGGCTTAATTCGATGAAAGTTGGTTGTTATTGCGAAACTGCCAGGTGCGAATGATATCGATTATATCGGTTTCCTGCCTGATATTCGGTGGAAATGCCGCAAACGGCTCAGACAGGCGAACGATTCTGATTGCAGCATCATCCAATAGTTTGTAACCGGATGATTTTTTGACGTTGATCTCTTTTACCGAGCCGTCTGCGAGCAGTGCCACGTGCAGAATCAGATTGCCGAACAATTTATTCCGCCTCGCTTCATCCGGATAGTTGAGGTTACCGATCCTTTCAACTTTCTTGACCCAGGCATCCAGATAGCTTGCGTATTTGTACTCGCGCGTGCTGGCAGTGAGCTTTTTATGCCTCTGCCATTTGGAGCGGGCCAGGTTCTTGCGATCGAGTTCAGCGGTCAGACGGTCTATTTCCCGGCTGGTACTGGCCAGCAACTGAGCGGCATTAACCTTTTTTTTGGTAATTTCCACCGGTTTTTTGCGTTCGGCGATCACCACACTCTTTTTTGCCGGGGCAGGCCGGCTCAGCACTTCGCGGGGTACCGGCGCCGCTGGTGCTTCGCTGGCCGGCGATGGTTGAATCCGGGGAGATACCCGCTCGGCCTTGCTCGGGGCGGGCGGATTCACCTGGGTACTTGGTTTTAACTTCTCCTTCTCGCTGCCGCCGCCTTGCTGACTCACCTGGGCCAGAAAATCAGCCTGTTCGGGTTTTTCCGGCATGCGGGCATTGCGCACCACCAGGATCTCCAGTGTACGGTCCGGCGGTGGTTGTTTTACCGGCTTTTCGAAATTGAAGCTCACGCCAAGGATGACCATGGCATGCAGCACGAGTGCCACGAACAGCGTCAGACCAAAACGATCTATCGCGGAGACGTCGCTTCTTCTGTTCATTGACAATTCCGGAGTTATGTTCACTGCTTTAATTCAAGGGTGCACTCAGGATGATTTTCCGGTCCGTTTCATCTGTCAGTTTGAGTCTCGACTGCATGGCCGGGTTCATATGAAAATCGCCGTTTTCAGCAATCAGCAGTACGTACCGGATGCCCATTTTGCGGGCGATGCGGTGCCAATCCTCTGGACCGGCGACAAACAGTGCTGTCGCTGCCGCGTCGGCGACAGTCGAGTCATTGTGAATCACGGTTACCGAGGCGGTGCCCTCGGCCGGATAACCGGTTCTCGGATCGATAATATGATGATAACGCTTACCTTCCCAGGTGAAATTTCTCTCATAGTTTCCGGATGTGAATACGCTTTCATCCCCGGAAATTTCCAGGATGCCGACAATATTTTGGCCGTCCGGGTCACGGATCGCGATTTTCCAGGGATCTCCTGTTTCCCGCCGGCCGATGGCGCGCAGATCGCCGCCCGCGTTGACGATCGCGTTTTGTATGCCCATTTTTTTCAAATGCTCCACGGCAAGATCAATGCCATAGCCCTTGCCAAAGGCACCGAAATCCAGTTTTACCGCCGGATTTTTTCCCTGTAACGACAGACCGTCAATCTCTATATCGAGCATGCTGGGATTCTGATGCAGCAGTTGGGCGATGGTTTCCGGCGGCGGTGGTCTGCCGCCACTGGGGTCATTGCGATGGAATCCCCAGGCGTCTATCAGGTGTCCGATGGCTGGATTGAACAATCCTTCACTCTGGATCGAAAGCGATTTTCCGAGTCGGACAAGCGGCAGTACCGATGGCGGTGCGGAAAATGTTTCGCCGGTTTCGAGCATTTTGTTGACGTGTCCCAGCGGGCCGGGATCCCAGGCGTGCCAGGATTTGTGCATCTGCAGGAAATCGGCCTCTATTATCCGTGCCGCCTGTTCCGCCTGGTCCGTGGGGATTCCGACTATGGCCAAATCCATCAGTGTGCCAAAAGCCAGGAAGCGGGTATCGTACCGGTTTTGCTTTTGCGAGCATCCGACCACGGCCAGCAGCCCCAGCAGCAGCGTCATCATTACCCGGGTCGCCCAGACAGCGGCTTTGTTCATCTCTGCAATTTTTCCATGATGCTGTCGAGCAGCTGGGCGCTGATGTTTAAACCGAACTGTGCATCCAGTTCTCTGATACAGGTGGGGCTGGTGACGTTTATCTCGGTTAGATAGTCGCCTATGACATCCAGGCCGGCGAAAAGGATCGACTTCTGCTTGAGCACCGGTGCCACTTGCGAGGCGATCCAGCGGTCGCGCTCCGATAGTGGGATGCCCACACCCTTGCCGCCAACGGCAAGATTGCCGCGATTTTCCCCCGGTTTGGGGATACGCGCCAGGGCGTAGGGTACCGCCTGACCATCCACCATCAATATGCGCTTGTCTCCGGCACGAATCTCGGGAATAAAGCGCTGCACCATAGTGAACTTTCTGCCGTTACCGGTAAGCGTCTCAATGATCACATTGAGATTGGGATCGCCGGCATGGGCGCGAAATATGGAGGCGCCGCCCATACCGCCAAGCGGCTTAATGATCGCCTCCTGGTATCTGTTGACGAAATTGAGAACCTGTTCATGATTCCGGCTTACCAGCGTCTCAGGGCAACATTGTGGAAACCAGCTGGTAAACAACTTCTCGTTGCAATCTCTCAGGCTGGACGGACTATTGATGATCAGACAACCTAGTTTTTCAGCATTTTCAAGCAGATAAGTAGTATATATGTACTCCATGTCAAACGGTGGATCCTTGCGCATGAGGATAACATCCAATGTATCCAGCGGTGCGGTCCGCTGTTGCGCAAAGCTGAACCAGCTGCCCGGATTATCCTCCACTGACAGTTTCTGCATCCTGGCGGATGTTCGATTTTCCGCAAGGAACAGATCATTCTGCTGCATATACCAGATATTCCAGCCACGCCTCTGGGATTCAAGCAACATTGCAAAAGTGCTGTCTTTTTTGATGTTTATGGACTCTATCGGGTCCATCACAACGCCAAGGGAAATCGTCATATCATTATAATACCTGAGGGCGCCGGATTTGTCGGCGGGCGTGGGAAAGTTGTTCTGTATTGCGGTCTATTCCTGCACTTGCTATCGTCCTTAAAGAAATTAGAGTCTGAGCCGATACGTTACCCGCAAACCCGGGTTCGGAACGGAGTCAGTCACTGTTATCCCGGGACGCTTCCGCGGGAATTTTCTCTCCCCAGCAGTGGTGCACCGGCGATACGGATTGTCGTATATGAACAGAGGATATTAGAGAGTGGACAACGATCTCGACAGAGATGTCGCCGACCTGAAGATCATGGTGATCGACGACAGCAAGACTATCCGGCGAACGGCAGAGCTTTTGTTAAAAAAGGCCGGATGCAGCGTTATGACGGCAACCGATGGATTTGAGGCGCTGGCGCTTATTGCGGATGGTCGCCCGGACGTGATTTTTGTCGATATCATGATGCCGCGGCTCGATGGTTATCAGACCTGTGCATTGATAAAAAACAGCGAAGAGTTCAAACACACGCCAGTGATCATGCTCTCCTCCAAAGATGGTCTGTTTGACCGGGCAAGAGGGCGAATCGTGGGATCCGAACAATATCTGACCAAACCTTTCACCAAGGACGAGCTTTTGGGGGCGATAAAAAAACATGCGTTAAAGGTGGCTTGATCGATGTAGGCAGCCTTGGATGCTTAACAGGGATAATCAAACGGTCAGTAAATGAGAAAATTTTTCAAACGAAGCAAACCGGAACCCCAGGTGCAGAATGCGGTGCTGCAACGGGATGGAACGCCGGTGACCATATTGATTGTAGACGATTCGCCTACCGAAACTCATATTCTGAAGGGGATTCTGGAACGTGCGGGTTATCGGGTCATAACCGCCGAAAACGGCGAGCGCGGGGTAAGTTCCGCCATAGAATCGACCCCCAGCCTCATCCTGATGGATGTAGTGATGCCCGGACTGAACGGCTTTCAGGCTACCAGACAACTGAGTCAGACCCCGGAAACGGCGGATATTCCCATCATCATGGTCTCTACCAAAGGGCAGGAGACAGACCGGGCATGGGGTATGCGTCAGGGTGCCAGGGACTATGTCGTCAAGCCGGTTTCACCAGATGAACTGCTGGACAAGATCAGTGTGGTGTTGAATGTCTGAGCAGAATTCGATTTCGTCGCGTGATCTGATTTCGCAGCTCAAGGATATGGAGCGGCGCAGCATCGTCAGGCAGGAAAATCTGCCGCAGCAGGATGAGTCCTACAAACTTTGGGATGGAATCGTCTTCAACCTGATGTCGACACCGGTAGTCGCGCAGCTCAGCGATATCAGGGAAATACTCAATCTACCTTCATCCATTACCCATGTACCCGGCACCCATAACTGGATGCTGGGTATCGCCAATATTCGCGGTGATCTGTTGCCGATAACCGACCTGCAGGTGTTTCTGGGCGGCAAGCCCATTGCCATCGGCAAGCGCAGTCGTGTATTGGTTATAGAGCATGAGGGCGCCCGCATCGGATTGCTGGTGGGTGGGGTTCAGGGAATCCTCCACTTCAGACCGGATCAGCGGGTTGCCGATAATGAACTTTCCGGAGATTTGGCCAAATATTCTACGGAGTCCTTCGTGGTAGCCGAAGAGAGCTGGCCGGTATTCAATGTTCGGCGTTTGACAGAAGATTCCGAATTCCAGATGGCCGCGGTCTGATTGCCCGCTTTCAACCACCTGACCCCTGAACCATTAAATGTATGATACAGAACGATACAAAGCCCTCTGGGGAGAATATCTGAAATGAATAGACAGTCTGCACAAGGAGCTGGCAGCAAAACCGCCTCCAAAACGCCCATCGTCGTTTTATCTCTCGGCCTGCTGCTATCAATTGGCATGCTGGTAGCGCTGATCGTGCATATTGCGAGACAGTCGGGCTATGAAGAACAATACCAGCTGCGTGCTGGGGAACAGCGGGTTGTGTCCCAGAGAATAGAAAAAAGTGCGTTGGCGGCAGCCTCGGGGAAAACGGAGGGTTTTGTTCAGCTGCGCGCTTCACGCGACGAATTTGAGCGGTTGGTCAGTGAATTGAAAACGGGCGTACCAGCGCTCGGAGTACCCGCATCCCCACCGGAAGTTTCGAATGAATTGAATGCAATGGATAGCGCCTGGCAAAAGCTACGGCAGAATGCGGATGACATACTTGCCAATCAGCAGTCGATAGTGTCGGTGCGCGAATTTGTCAGCCGGATCACTGGATTGATTCCAAAGCTGGAAGCGCGCTCCGGCGAGTTGGTTGCCAAGCTCGTTGACAGTGGTGCGGCAGCCGGCCTGGTGGCGCAGGCGTCGGAGCAGCAGATGCTCGCCGAACGCATCGACAAGAATGTCTCCAGTATATTGCAGGGTGGACCAACTACAGAAGCGGCTATCGACCAGATCAGTAAAGACAAGTCGCGTTTCGAACGGTTGCTGGATAGTATGAAAAAGAGCGGTTCTTCATCTGGTGGTGAGACATCGCGGGATGTGGGGGTGCTGCAGAGGCTTGCTGAGGTGAGCGATGTTTTCAAGGCGATAGACGAGAGCGCATCGCAAATCGTCGAAACAGTTCCGGCACTGCTGCCGGCGCTGAATGCCACTGGTCAGATCAGCGATAACGCTGACGGTGTCAATAAGGCCGCTTCCGATCTGATCGATGCTTTTGGCGAAGGCCCGGGCAGATTCAGGCTCGGCGGTTTCGCTGCCGGACCGATTATGGTTGCTGCGGTCAGTATACTGGGCGCGCTGTTTCTGTTGCTGATAATGGTACTTCAGATCAACAATTCGAAACGCAGGGAGGTGGACAGCAAGCAACAGAACGAACGAAACCAGCAGGCGATTCTGCGGCTGCTAGACGAAATGGGCGATCTTGCGGACGGCGACCTGACAGTTACCGCAACGGTGACTGAAGACGTCACGGGGGCGATTGCGGACTCCATCAACTATGCAATCGAGGCGCTGCGTTCACTGGTGACGACCATCAACCAGACAGCGGACAAAGTTTCCAATTCCGCTCAGGAGAGCCGTGCTACGGCAATGCATCTGGCTGAGGCCAGCGATCATCAGGCGGAGCAACTGGTTTCCACCACCTATTCGATCAAAGAGATGACACTGGCAATGGATCAGATGGCAGCCGACGCCACAGAGTCCTCCGAAATCGCCCAGCGTTCCGTGGAAATTGCGGCGAAGGGTGCCAGCACCGTACGTCACGCCATTCAGGGCATGGACACCATTCGAGAGCAGATCCAGGAGACTTCCAAACGCATCAAGCGACTCGGGGAGAGTTCCCAGGAGATCGGGGATATTGTCGAGTTGATTGACGATATTGCCGATCAGACCAATATTCTGGCGCTGAACGCGGCAATGCAGGCCGCCATGGCAGGTGAAGCAGGGCGCGGCTTTGCGGTGGTTGCCGACGAAGTGCAGCGGCTTGCGGAGCGTTCAAGCAACGCCACCAAGCAGATTGAGGCGCTGGTTAAAACGATTCGAGCGGACACCAACGAAGCGGTGAGTTCGATGGAGAACACCACCCGGGACGTCGTCTACGGCGCCAAGCTGTCGGAAGATGCCGGTGAGGCGCTGAAAGAGATCGAGAACGTATCCCAGCATATCTCAGAGCGTATCAGCGCGGTTGCCGCGTCTGCTCAAAAACAGTCCGATTCGGCTGGGCGTATCGACCAGACGATGGGCGTAATCAGGGAGATAACCACTCAAACTTCGGACAGCACCAGCCAGACGGCTGCCTCTATTGGGGTCCTGGCGGATCTTGCTGAAGAGCTGCAACACTCGGTATCCGGTTTCCGCCTGCCAAAATGATGCGGAAAACGGTACGCAGACCAAGTGCAACAATGTTCCGCTGATTGTCACTGTTAAGGAGTTGATGAGCCGAGATGAGGGATGCCCACGATCATAGCAAGCTGAAATGGATCAGAACTGAGCTCGATTTGCTGCTCAGCCAGTCCAGCCGCGCTTTAGAGGACTATGCCGAGGGCATTGGCGGGAAGGAGCTGATCGACAGCTGTATAAATCATTTGCATCAGGTGCGCGGTACACTGCAACTGCTGCAACTTTACGGAGCGGCCATGCTGGCCGAGGAGATGGAGCTGGTTGCCATCGCCATCCGGGATGACCAGGTCAGTCAGCAGGATGCGGCCACGGAGACGCTGATGCTCGGTCTGGTTCACCTGCCCACCTATCTTGAAAAGTTGGAGAGCGGCGCGCGCGATATACCATTGCTGGTGTTGCCGATGCTAAACGAACTGCGCGCCGCACGGGATGCGTCGCTGCTGTCCGAAGTTGCGCTGTTCGCACCTGAACTGGAGCAGATTCTGGGGTCTGATCAGATCGTCGGCGAAGCGAATCCGGAGCTGCAGGAGCTGGCGCGCAGGCTGAGGCTTAAATATCACCAGGGACTGATCAAGTGGTACCGCGATCTGGATGTCGACGATGGATTGAAAACCATCGGCTCGGTGTTATCCGAACTATCGCAGCATGCCGGGACGGACAAGGTCAGTCGCCTGTTCAAAGCGGGATGGGCCGTTACCGAAGGTCTGCGTGAGGAGGGGGGGAGTAAACCGGGGTTCGCGTTTAAGGAGCTGTTCGGCAAACTCGATCGGGAGATCAAGAGAATCATTGACGTCGGCGAGGAGCTGGCTGCAGAGGCGCCGACCAATGAACTGTTGAAAAACTTTCTTTACTATGTGGCAAGTTCCGGCTCAGATATCCCGTTGATCGATGAGGTTCGTCAGACGTTCGGTCTGAAACAGGGCTTTTTCAGTAAAGAGGAGATAGATAGGGAGCGGGAGTCGCTGCAGTCGTTTGACCAGGATCTGCTGGGCTCGCTGCGTATTGCAATAGGGGCCGATCTTACATCGATCAAGGATGGACTGGACCTTTTTATCCGCAGCGCCGAAAGCGACGTGGCGCGGCTGCGGGAACTGGAGGTGCCGGTACGCAAGGTGGCTGACACGCTGGGCATGATCGGTCAGGGGGCGCTCAGGGAGCGTCTCAAGCGCCAGGCCGACTGGCTGAAAACACTGGCCGATCCGGAGCAGCAGGTTGATGAGCAGATGCTTATGTCGATGGCCGGGGATATCCTGTTCATTGAAACATCGTTGGACAATCTCGCCTCGCTGAAACAGAAAACCGGGCTCTCCGGTACAGATGAGAGCGACGCTGTGTCTCATCTCCCGGCGGGAGAGTTTGACAAACTCACCGACTCGGTTCTCCACGAAGCCGAGGTGGACATGGCGAAAAACCGCGAAGCCATCGTCAACTATATCGCCAGCCCCCAGGCACCCGAGCTGCTGGAGGATGTGCCTGCCCGGTTCAGAGCGGTAGCCGGAGCCTTCAGTATCCTGAACCAGCAGAAGGCCGCACGGTTGCTGCACGGTTTATCACGGTTTGTGGAAAATACGCTGCGTCAGGGAGGTGAGCTGCCCCCCGCCGAAGAGCTGAATCGATTTGCCGATGCCATGAGCTCGGTCGAGTATTTTATGGAGGGAGTGACCGAGGGACGAGGCGCGCAACCGGAAATTCTGCAGATAGCAGAGAAAGCGCTGGTGGGACTGGGTGTTCTGGAGGCGTCGGAAACAACGCCGGATATGGCGACATCTGATGTGGGTGCATTGGAAACTGCTGCAACAGGCGAGGGTGAAGCCGAACCGGAATCGATCGAACATGCGTTTGAATCGGAGCCGGCCGAAGCAGCTGGCGAGGAGTCTTATATCTCCGCCGAGAAGCCGACTCACGAAGCCATAGACCCGGAGATTCTGGAAATATTCATGGAGGAGGCGACGGAGGAGCTGGATAGTATTCAGACTTATCTGCCGCGCTGGTGCAATGACAGCGGAGACAGTGAGGCGTTGACAATCGCGCGTCGTTCTTTTCATACACTGAAGGGAAGCGGACGGCTGGTAGGTGCCACCAACATCGGCGAGTTCGCCTGGTCTATCGAAAATCTGCTGAATCGGGTGATTGAAAAAACGGTCGACGTCTCGTCAGAGCTGCTGGGGCTGATGCGGGAGGCGCTGGAGATATTGCCGCGGCTGATTGAGAACCAGCGCTCGGGTGCGTCCGTAGGGGAAGGGGTGGCGCAGCTGATGAGTCGCGCGTTTGACCTGGCCGGCGGAGGCGCAGTCCAGGCAGAGGGACTCCCCGCGTCCGGCAGCGATGCGGCGGAGCCACAGGAGATGGATCAGATTGCATCGCCGACAGAGACATTCGAGGCCGCAGGCACGGAAGCCGAATGGGAAGAAGAGGCGCACGGTGCTCCCGTGCTGGAAATGGATGCGGAGTTGGCCGAAATCTATCTTCCTGAAACCCGGGGCCATATTGCCGAGCTGAACGAATTTATAAATGACTGCCGTCAGGATCCGGAAAAATGCGATCTGAACGGAGCCAATATTTCACGCGCTCTGCACACGCTGCACGGCAGCGCAGAGATGGCTGGTGTTGACAGTATCGCAGCGCTGAGCGCGGCGCTGGAGGGATACATCAAACAATTGATTGTGTCCGACAACGGGCTGGCCGACGAATCAGTCCTCACCCTCATCGAAGCGTGTTCCAACTGTTTTTCGTCATTGCTGGATGCGGTCAATCAACCGGACTTTATTCTGCCCGACTGGCACGCTTTGCTGGACCGGATAGAAGCGCAGGCGCAACAGCTTCTGGAGGCGACGGCAACACAGGAGGCGGCGTCAGAACCAGAACCCGTCAAAGCGCCTGAAGAGGAGATTCCGGTTACCGGGGCAGAGGTTATCCCATTGCCGGTTTCAAGGATGGAAAAGACTCCGGCAGTATCCAGCGAGGGATTAGAGTTCGACGAGATCGAGGGGGAAGAGGATCTCATCGAAATATTCAGCGAAGAGGCGCGGGAATTGGTGGAGTCGGTGGAGCAGTCGCTGCAGGAATGGCGCGCGCATCCCGATAATCCGGCGCCGTTGAGCGATCTTCAGCGTACCCTGCATACGTTGAAAGGAGGCGCGCGCCTTTCCGGTGTGATGGCGATGGGAAACCTGAGTCATGCCTTTGAAACTCTGCTGTCGGAGGTCGATCAACAGCAGACCGCCAATCTGGCGGAAATCATGGAACTGTCACAACTGGTCTCCGACAGACTGGCCGAGCAGATCGAGGATATCGGGATCGGACCGCGGGTTCGTCGCAGCGATGATCTGATCCAGCGACTGGAGCGTCTCTCCGGCGGCACTGAAATTGAAGAGGCGGAACCCGAGTTGCCGGTTACGCCGAGTCCGGAGGTCCTTCAGACCGAGGATGAGCAGAGCGTGCCGGAGGAACCGGTAACCATGAGGCAGCAGGCGGTCGTCAGCGCCAGTCCGGATAAACCGGCAACAGAAGCAAAGACAGCGCGCGGGAGGCGCGAGCAGATCAGAGTGCAGGCGGATCTGCTCGACAAGCTTGTCAATAACGCCGGTGAGGTTAGCATTTATCGTTCCCGGCTTGAGCAGCAGAATAATACGCTGGGATTCAACCTCAAAGAGTTGGAACAGACTGTGGATCGGCTGCGTGCACAGTTGCGCAGTCTGGATATCGAAACAGAGGCGCAGATTCTGTTTCGTTACGAACGTGAAAAAGAGGAGAGAGAAACACCGGAAACTGCTTTCGATCCGCTCGAGATGGATCGTTTCTCCACGATTCAGCAGTTGTCACGCAGTCTGTTGGAAACGGTCAACGACCTTACCAACATCAATGGATACCTGGAAGACCTGAACAAGGAGACGGAAACCCTGCTGCTGCAGCAAGCCAGAGTTGCGGCCGATCTCCAGGATGGTCTGCTGCATACCCGTATGGTTCCGTTTTCACAGCAGGTTCCGCGGTTGCAGAGGGTAGTCCGCCAGACTGCGGCCTCGCTGGGCAAACTGGCGGAATTGCATGTCAAAGGTGCCGAGGGAGAGTTGGATCGGGGCATACTCGACCGCATGATCGGTCCGCTTGAACATGTCCTGAGAAATGCCGTTTCCCACGGCATAGAGATTCCGGAACAGCGCAAGGAGCTCGGAAAAAATCCTACCGGGTCCATCTTGTTGAACGTTATCCGCGAGGGCAATGATATTGTTGTAAGTGTTTCGGATGACGGTGCCGGTCTCGACACGGAAGCGATACGCAGGCAGGCAATCGATTCCGGACTTCTGGATGCCACTGCAGAGGTGCCCGACAACGTTGTCATCCAGTTCGTGTTGGAACATGGCTTCAGCACGAAACGCGAAGTTACCCAGATTTCGGGCCGCGGCGTCGGACTGGACGTGGTCATCAAGGAGGTCAAGAATCTCGGGGGTTCGTTGGATATTAATTCGACTCAGGGAGAGGGGACCTCTTTTACCATACGTCTGCCGCTGACACTTGCGATCAGCGATGCGCTCCTGGTGGAACTGGGAGATGAAATATACGCAGTTCCGCATATCAGTATTGAAGGTGTAGTACGCGTCAGCAGGACAGAGCTGCTCAACTCGTATGACGGCCGCTCTGCATTCTTCAATTATGCTGATCACGACTATCGTGTGCGCTATCTTGGCGCACTTCTGGGTATCGGGCAGCTGAATCTCTCTGAGCAGAGGAAATGGTATCCGCTGTTGCTGGTGCGGGCAGGCGATCACCGGATTGCACTTCAGGTTGATGGTCTGCTGGGCAATCGGCAAATCGTGGTGAAATCGGTCGGTCCCCAGATCAGTACGGTGCGTTGGATATCCGGTGGTACGATACTCGGAGATGGCCGGGTGGCACTGATCCTGGATATGACCGCGTTGGTTCGCATGGATGCCGTGCATAACATTCCGTCGCAATTGGAGCTGCCACCGGCTATCCACGCTCCTCCGCAAAATGTTGTCATGGTGGTGGACGATTCGATTACGGTGCGCAAAGTGACCGGACGCGTGCTTGAGCGCAACGGCATGAAAGTGATAACCGCCAAGGATGGTGTGGATGCAGTTGCGCAACTGCAGGAGCAGCTGCCGGACGTTATGCTGCTGGATATTGAAATGCCCCGCATGGACGGCTATGAACTGGCGCGGCATATGCGGAATACTGAAGAGCTGAAATCCATTCCGATTATTATGATTACCTCCCGAACAGGAGATAAACACAGACAGCTGGCGCTGGATCTGGGGGTCAGGCGTTATCTCGGTAAACCGTACCAGGAGGCGGAATTGTTGGACAATATCTATTCGGTATTGGCTGAGGTGAGCCCATGAGCGGCAAGAAGAAAAAGGCCGAAGTCCGCGGTGTGCTGCTGCCGTTGCATTCCGGACACCTGCTGATTCCAAATATGCTGATGCCCGAGGTTATAGGCTACCGTGAGCCGGATGAAATTCCCAGGGGCTCACCGGACTGGTTGCTCGGCGTTGTGTTGTGGCGGCATTTTCCGGTGCCCGTTGTCTCTTTCGACGCATTGCTTGGAGCGCCTGAACAGGAGGTCGGGCACCGGGCCAGAATCGCGTTATGCAAGACAATCAGCGAGGCGTCCACCCGGCCCTATACCGCATTCCTGCTGCAATCCATTCCCCGGCTGGTAAGCGTGACCGAAAAATCAATAGCGGCAATTCAAGACGATAACGAAAAGATCCCCATGATCGCCCATCATGTTAAGATCAACGATCAGGAGGCCTGGATACCGGATCTGGATACTCTGGAGCAGTCACTGGAGAAGATTCTGGGCTAGTTTATACGGGGCGAGAGCCCGGTTACCCACGAAAATCACCCCATAGCATCTGAATTGCTGAGATTGCGGCCAGCGGCGCCGTTTCGGTGCGCAGCACTCGGGGACCCAGACGGATGCTTTCGAAACCGGCCGTTTTTGCCCGATTGCGCTCTTCCTGAGAGAGGCCGCCTTCGGGACCGATCAGCAGTTTGATGCTTGCGCCGGTGTACGCAAGCTGGTCCAGGGTGGTGTCGGAGCGGTGGTCCAACAGTATACCGATCCCGTCCATGGCCTTGCTCGTCAACAGCCAATCGCTTAGGGAGAGGATATCGCCGACATCGGGTAGCCGGCGCCGTCCGGATTGTTCGCAGGCGGCGATCGAGATCCGCTTCCAATGCTGCAGTCGGTTGTCCATGCGTTTCGCAGAGAGTCGGACAACAGAGTGTTCGGTCAGCAGCGGAGTGAAGCCGGTCACGCCGAGTTCGACCGATTTTTGCAGCGCGAAATCCATCCGCTCCCCTTTCGACAAGCCGAGTCCAAGGTTGATTTTCAGCACGGAGGGCGGCTCTTCATCCGAGCAGCCGGAAATTATCACCTGAGCGGTATTTCTTGTGCACTCAAGCAACTGCGCGGCATAGTCCCTGCCATCGCCATTGAACAGGATGACGGCGGCGCCGGGCTGCATGCGCAGCACCTGTACAAGGTGGCGCACCGCTTCCCTGTCGAGACCGAATTGAAGTCCGATCCGGAGCGGAAGCTGGGTGTAAATCCGTGGTGTTCGCATTCAGCGGTTTCCCGGCAAAAATATACCTCTTGCTGTCGCGATCAGAAACTGCAGCAGCGCCACTCCAGCGAAGGCCCAGCTCCATTCTACTCGACTCAATGCAATTATACCGGCCAGCAGGAACAACAGCGCGCGCACCCCGCCGAGACTCTCCATGTGCCGCGCTAATTCAGCCGCTGCCCGTTGATTGTCCGGATAGAGCCAGAGTGGCAGCAGATGGGTTGCGGCCCCGGTGACGAGCGGAAACAGGAACGCCCAGACAAAAACCTGGATAGCCGCTGCCGCAGGAAGCGGAAAAAAAGTATGACTGACACCACCGGCAAGCATTAGCAAGCTGCCGCCAATCGATCCGGCCAGTGCCGGTGATGCCCCATGCAGCGTGAACAGTTTTCTCCGATGCGTTCGCAGCGGATGCGCAACCAGTGTTGCGACCGGCGGAATCCAGAGTATCGCTCCCAGCAGCGCCAACTCTTTGCTGACAGCACTCCCCGCTGCAATGAGCAGGGTACCCGAAACAAGCCATTTCCATTGACTGTGCAGCCAGGCGGCAGCGCTGTCATCCTGAAAACGTCCAACGGTCGGCAGCAGTACCCGGAGAGTGCCGAGCGCGGTCAAACCGACAAAGCCGAGGGTGTTCAGATGCAGGTGGACGCGCTTGAGCGGAATCCAGTACTGGGGCCAGGCCCGGCCGAACAGGATCGCGATCAGGCCCAGGCCCAACGCTGCCAGCGCAAGCCGGTACCATAGCAGTCCGGGGTGGGGGGTGCCTATAGTCTGTCTGCGTCGGCGCCATATCCAGCGGGAGAGCAGTATGGTTCCAAGCAGTGCGAAAACGGCTGAAACGGAATGGATAGAATAGTTGAACTGCAGGCTGTAGAGCAGTATCAATCCTGCAGTGAGTGCCAGCAGCGGAGGTGCCAGGGCCGGATATCCAGGGGCTGCAGTGCGGGTCAGCACCGGCGTGAACCAGGTCATCGCGCTGAAGATCAGCGGCATGATTCCCAGCGCAAATATGGCGTGTATCGGGATCGCACCCGACAGGAAGCTCAATTGGAAAGTGATCAGCCCGATTACAGATCCAAAAAGCGCAACACACAGCAGTGAAATCAGTAGGCGGGAATAGCGGGGTTTGGATAGCAGATTCAATTTTCCGAAAGTCGTAGACTGGTCCAGATCTGCTCAACCGCCTCGGATTGATTCATCGTGTAAAAGTGGAGACCGGGTGCTCCCTGCTCCAGCAGGCGTTGACACATTTCAGTCACGACATCGATACCGAAAGCCCTGATGCTCTTTGTATCATCACCGAACCCCTGCATTCTGCGGCGAATCCAGCGCGGTATCTCCGCGCCGCAGGCGTCGGAAAACCGGGCCAGCTGGGTGAAGTTCAATATCGGCATGATGCCCGGAACCACAGGGACATCCAAACCCATCGACTCGCAGTCATCGACGAAATGGAAATAAGCATCGGCGGAGTAAAAATATTGGGTTATCGCTTCGTTTGCCCCTGCCTCGATTTTGCGCTTGAAGTTTTTCAGATCGGTGGCCGCGTCGGGTGCCTGAGGGTGAAACTCGGGATAGGCGGCTACCGCAATCCAGAATCTATCCCCGGTCTCCGTGCGAATGAACGCAACCAAGTCGTTGGCGTGGGGAAAATCACCGACCTCCCCCATACCGGACGGCATGTCACCGCGCAGCGCCACGATACGGTCTATCCCATTGTCGATGTATCGGGTAAGAATGTGCTTGACCTGATCTCTGGACGAGCCAACGCAGGAGAGATGGGGGGCGGTGCCCACCCCCGCCTGGCGCAGCCAGTCGACAGTTTCGAATGTGCGCTCCTGGGTGGATCCGCCCGCACCATAGGTGACCGAAAAATAGAGAGGATGTAGACGCTGCAGATTGGTGACGCACGCCTTGAGCTTCTCCATGCCGGTATCTGTCTTTGGTGGAAACAGTTCGAAGCTGAAGGTTCGCTGATATTTTTTCTGGGATTTCATTGCTGTTGCCGCAAACATTGGGACTACCCGGAGGCAGCGGAAATTGATGGCGCGCTATACCGTGCCCCGAGGCGAGTCTCTCTCTCTCCTGTCCCTAGTAGCGGTAATAATCGGGTTTGTAAGGACCATCTATACCCACGCCGATGTAATCCGCCTGCGCCTTTGTCAGTCTGGAAAGTTTGACTCCGATTTTTTCCAGATGCAGACGCGCAACCTCTTCGTCCAGCCTTTTCGGCAACGTGTAAACCTCCCTTTCATACTTGTCGGGATTATTCCAGAGTTCGATCTGGGCGAGCGTCTGATTGGTAAACGAGTTGGACATGACGAAGCTGGGATGGCCGGTGGCGCAGCCCAGATTGACCAGTCTGCCCTCGGCCAGGAGGATGATGCGCTTGCCGTCGGGAAAGATAATATGATCCACCTGCGGCTTGATGTTCTCCCACTGATACTCACTGAGGCTGGCGCAATCGATCTCGTTGTCGAAATGGCCGATATTGCAGACGATTGCCTGATCCTTCATTCTGGTCATGTGGTCATGATTGATCACATGGTAGTTGCCGGTTGCCGTAACGAAGATATTGGCCTGACTGCAGGCTTCGTCCATATCGACCACGCGGTAGCCCTCCATCGCCGCCTGCAGCGCGCAGATCGGATCGATCTCGGTTACCCAGACGGTTGCTCCGAGTCCTTTAAGGGATTGCGCGCAGCCTTTACCGACGTCGCCGTAGCCCAGGACCACGGCGATTTTCCCCGCGATCATGACATCCGTCGCACGCTTGATGCCGTCCACCAGCGATTCCCGGCAGCCGTAGAGGTTGTCGAATTTCGATTTCGTGACCGAGTCGTTTACGTTAATCGCCGGGAAAGGCAGGTCGTTCTGCTCCTGCATCTGATAAAGGCGGTGGACGCCGGTGGTGGTCTCTTCGGTTACGCCGCGGATGTTCCCGAGAATATTGGAGTACCAGCCGGGCCGTTCTGCCAGCCGGGTTTTGATCGCCGCGTACAGCACACGCTCCTCCTCACTGGTGGGATTGTCCAGCACGGAGATGTTCTTCTCCGCCTTGGATCCGAGGTGGATCAGCAGCGTGGCGTCGCCGCCGTCATCGAGTATCATGTTGGGCGTGCCGCCATCGGCCCACTCAAAAATTTTGTGGGTGAAGTTCCAGTACTGCTCAAGCGATTCGCCCTTGAAGGCGTAAACCGGGATACCTTCGGCGGCAATTGCCGCAGCTGCATGATCCTGGGTGGAGAATATGTTGCAGGAGGCCCAGCGCACTTCTGCGCCCAGAGCGGTGAGGGTTTCTATCAATGTCGCGGTCTGTATGGTCATGTGCAGGCTGCCCGCAATGCGCGCTCCCTTAAGCGGTTTCTGCTGGCCGTATTTCTCTCTCAATGCCATTAATCCCGGCATTTCTGTTTCGGCGATAGCCAACTCTTTGCGGCCCCATTCGGCCAGGGCAAGGTCGGCAACATGAAAGTCGCTGAAATTTTCATTCATAATGTTCAGTCTCCGAAAAAACTGAGCGCGGTTGTTTGCAGATACCACTCGAGCCTGGCAGGGATGCCCCCTGTTGCAACGCTCCTCAAGCGGTTGGTGATTTAAGTGTTTTGCTCAACAGGCAGCGCCGGTACCGGTGACGAATGTTGCCGTATATCGCGGATAACCGTCTAATTTCCAAGGGTTAGAGGCCGGCCGCATCCCGCAGCAGTTCGGCTTTATCGGTTTTTTCCCAGCTGAAACTCTCTTCGGTACGTCCAAAATGACCGTAGGCTGCGGTTTTCAGATAGATCGGTCTGAGCAGATCCAG
Organism: Gammaproteobacteria bacterium; assembly: GCA_020445405.1. Lineage (GTDB taxonomy): Bacteria > Pseudomonadota > Gammaproteobacteria > Chromatiales > Chromatiaceae > HKST-UBA178. Next base: position 71,002 of record JAGRGQ010000004.1, read on the forward strand.
CATTGTGATCAAACCTTTTGGGCGCAGGTCAAAATGCTCGCGGATAAGCGCCACCAACCTGGCATCATCCAGTCTACCGGTGCCGAATGTGTCGACGCTGATGGAAGTGGGTTCAGCCACCCCGATGGCATAGGAGACCTGGATTTCGCAGCGTTCGGCCAGTCCTGCCGCAATGATGTTTTTAGCCACATACCGGCTGGCGTAGGCAGCTGACCGATCCACCTTGGAAGGATCTTTTCCGGAGAACGCGCCGCCGCCGTGCCGGGCCATGCCGCCATAGGTGTCGACTATGATCTTGCGGCCGGTAAGGCCGCAGTCGCCGACTGGACCGCCAATGACAAACCGTCCTGTCGGGTTGATATGGATGTGCTCCTGTTTGCATTGGTTGAGCCATTCCGCCGGCAGTACCGGTTTGATGATCTCATCCATCACCGCTTCATGCAGCGCCTTGTCAGAGATCTCCGGGTCATGTTGGGTGGAGAGGACCACCGCCTGGATGCCGACCGGTTTGTGATTCTTATAGCGGAATGTCAATTGGCTTTTTGCATCCGGACGGAGCCAGGGCAGGGTTCCCGATTTACGCACCTCGGCCTGGCGTTCGACCAGCCGGTGGGCATAGGTGATCGGAGCCGGCATCAGAACGTCGGTTTCGTTGCATGCATAGCCAAACATCAACCCCTGGTCGCCGGCTCCCTGCTCGTGATCCGCGGTTTCATCCACTCCCATGGCAATGTCGCTGGACTGTTTGCCGATGGCGGTAACCACCGCGCAGGTATTTGCATCGAATCCGACATCGCAGTGGTTATAACCGATGTCGTCGACCACCTTGCGTACCAGCGCTTCCATATCGACCCAGGCATTGGTCGATATCTCACCTGCTATGACTACCATACCGGTTTTGACCAAAGTTTCGCAGGCTACCCGTGATCCTCTGTCCTCCGCAATCAATGCGTCCACCACTGCGTCGGAAATCTGGTCGGCAACTTTGTCCGGATGTCCCTCGGAAACGGATTCCGAAGTAAATAGATAGTCGCTCATAATCTTCTCTGTCCTTAAATAAAAAACCCGCCAGCTGGAGGGCTTAAGCGGGTTCGAAAAAAACTGTGCGTTTTTTCGCTTTAGCCGGATTTATATAGCGCCCGCAATCTGACTCAAATCGGCGCTCGCCGGCAAACATAAGCGTTTTTTGGGTAGCTTGTCAACAGAATGGCGGCAGGGTTTCATGACTCTTTAAAGTGTGACTGCTGGCGATGCAGCCGGCGCTGGCCAGTGAACAATCTGTCGTTCATATACGCTACACTAGTTTCTGTCCGGAAACTGCCTGTCCAACCGCATGGGTTGCGGAACGGTGCGGTGGGATAGGAATCAAGCTCAGGCTGAGCCCCGGAGGGGTGCTCCTTCAAGGAGATTTCCCGCGCCGCGCTTTGTTGTTACAGCCTGCGGACCGGATCTAAATTGACCGAGGGGGGATTGTGCTCATGGTTTCTTTGGAAACACCTGTATGTGAATTTGGTCTTCCGGCCGAGGATTTCTCCCTGCCGGGAGTGGATGGCGCCGTTTGGACGCTGGAAAGGTGTCGTGGCGACAAAGGATTGCTGGTGATGTTTATCTGCAATCACTGTCCCTACGTGAAGGCGGTACTGGACCGGATAGTAAGGGACACGGCGGAGTTAAAAACGCTTGGCATCAACAGTGTTGCCATCATGTCCAACGATCCCAGCGACTATCCGGAGGATTCGTTTGAGAACATGGTGCGTATTGCCGATACCGCAGGCTTCTCCTTCCCGTATCTATACGACGAGTCACAGACGGTCGCCAAGCGCTATGGTGCGATCTGCACACCGGATTTTTTTGGCTACAATGCCGAGCTCAAGCTTCAGTACCGCGGCAGGCTGGATGCCAGTCGTAAAGAGACCGCGCCGGCAACGGCCAGACGAGATCTGTTCGAAGCCATGAAACAGGTGGCTGAGACCGGAACAGGACCTGCCGACCAGGTACCCAGCATGGGCTGTTCAATCAAGTGGCGAGAATAGGAGTGGCCATCGGATAGCGCCATTGTGCACCGCATCATATTGACGCAGTTACGTTTTTCTTTGTGCCTGCATAAGTGCCTTTATGTTGCCCGAAAGATAATAATGGGTTAAATATATTCCACATCTCTGATGTATGAATTTTCTGAGGGGACGCGTCGTCGGGAAATCCCAGTTTAAGTGTCTGTATTTCAAGGTAAACACTGTGCCCCGGGAGTGTTTGCCTTGTTGCATATTAGGGGTGGCAACGCTTACAGAAGGCCTGATCGCGGATTTTAAGTATAATGATTTGCTTATGACGTCAATCAGAAACTTTTAATATTCCTCATAACTTCATCTGGATATAGTGCCATCAGAAATCCGGTTATTACGGCCCGCCGCGATGCAGCTGAAGCCAGCCTGACCACAAATCCGAATGGGAGCATGTAGACTCATATTTTTCGGACTTCGGGCATCCGTATCGGGTAACTTCTTTCAACGATGCTATATAAGGAACGATTGATGTCCTCACGTAGAAATCTCGCCAATGCGATCCGCGCTTTGAGTATGGATGCGGTACAAAAAGCCAATTCAGGCCACCCTGGTGCCCCCATGGGTATGGCAGATATTGCCGAGGTGCTCTGGAACGACTACATGAAACACAATCCGGCCAATCCCAAGTGGGCTGACCGCGATCGGTTTGTTCTCTCCAACGGCCATGGATCGATGCTTATCTATTCGCTGCTGCACCTGACCGGTTACGATCTTACAATCGATGACCTGAAACAGTTCAGGCAGCTTCATTCCAAAACGCCAGGTCACCCGGAGTATGGATACGCACCTGGCGTCGAGACCACCACCGGTCCGTTGGGGCAGGGTGTTTCCAACGCAGTGGGAATGGCGATTGCGGAAAAGAGTCTTGCTGCTCAATTCAACCGCGACGGCCACACCATTGTCGACCACTATACCTACACCTTTCTCGGAGACGGATGTCTGATGGAGGGTATTTCCCACGAAGCCTGCTCCCTTGCCGGTACCCTGAAGCTGGGCAAGCTGATTGCATTCTATGATGACAACAACATCTCCATCGATGGTGAGGTTCGCGGCGGTCACGATGGCGCGGCATGGTTTACCGATAATACACCACAGCGGTTCGAAGCTTATGGCTGGCATGTCATTCCAAAAGTCGACGGCCATGATGCGGCTGCGGTCAAGGCAGCCATTGAGGCAGCGCGAGGCGTAAAGGACAGACCCACTCTTATCTGTTGTCAGACGCTGATCGGTTACGGATCTCCCAACAAGCAGGGTAAGGAGGAGTGCCACGGGGCACCCCTCGGCAATGACGAGATTGCACTCACCCGAAAGTCGTTGGGCTGGGATTATGCCCCGTTTGAAGTGCCGGAGGAGGTTTACGCCGGGTGGAATGCCAGGGACCGGGGCGCCGCCGCGGAATCCGCGTGGGACGGGAAGCTGGCGGCCTATGCCACGGACTATCCGGAACTGGCGGCGGAGTTCAAACGCCGTATAGCGGGCGAGATGCCGGCCAATTGGGAAGACAATGCAGCCACATTTATCGAATCCGTGAATCAGAAGGGTGAGAAACTTGCCACCCGCAAAGCGTCCCAGAATGCCATCGAAGGTTACGGTCGGTTCATCCCCGAGTACATGGGCGGTTCGGCCGATCTGGCGGGCTCCAATCTGACCATCTGGTCGGGCTCCAAGGCGCTGACGCCGGAGGATGCGTCCGGTAATTATATTCACTACGGCGTTCGCGAGTTTGGCATGTCCGCCATTATTAACGGAATCGAGTTGCACGGTGGTTTCAAGAGCTATGGAGCCACCTTCCTGATGTTCTCCGAATATGCCCGCAACGCGTTGCGCATGGCGGCATTGATGAAGCTCAGTCCGATACATGTCTACACGCATGACTCAATCGGTCTGGGAGAGGATGGGCCAACCCATCAGCCGGTCGAGCAGACCGCCACGTTGCGCATGATCCCGCGTATGTCCGTCTGGCGTCCCTGTGATGCGGTGGAGACCGCCGTCTCCTGGAAAATCGCACTGGAACGCAAGGGCGGCCCCACCAGTCTGATCCTCTCGCGTCAGGGTCTGCCCCATATGGCGCGCACTCCGGAACAGATGTCACGAATCTGTAAAGGTGGTTATGTACTCTCCGACTGTGATGGAACTCCGGAAGCGGTTATCATTGCTACCGGTTCCGAAGTTGAGCTCGCCATGAACGCCGCCAAGTCGCTGGCACAGAAAGGCCGACGAGTTCGCGTGGTTTCCATGCCCTCCACAGACACCTTCGATGCCCAGGACGCTGGCTACAGGGAATCCGTGTTGCCGGCATCCGTTTCCGCGCGTGTCGCGGTGGAGGCGGGTGTTACCGGTTTCTGGAGCAGGTATGTCGGTCTCTCAGGCAAAGTAGTTGGCCTGGACACCTTTGGTGAATCGGCTCCGGCCCCGGAAGTCTACAAACATTTCGGAATTACCGCAGAGAGCGTCGAAAAAGCGGTCGAAGAACTGATCTGAACGAGATACAGTCGGTGGGCTTTCAGCTCACCGGATTTTTGTAATGGGTTAATCATCAGGAGAAACACATGACTATCAAAGTAGGCATTAATGGGTTTGGCCGTATCGGCCGCATGGTATTTCGTGCGATATCGAAAGATTTTCCGAATATTGAAGTGGTTGGCATCAATGACCTGCTGGATCCGGATTACCTGGCCTACATGCTGAAATACGATTCGGTTCATGGCAACTTCCCCGGCAAGATTGCGGTTGAGGGCACCAGCATGATCGTTGACGGCAAGGATATTCGCCTTACCGCCGAACGTGATCCGGCGAACCTCAAGTGGGGGGACATAGGCGCAGATCTGGTGATCGAGTGCACCGGCTTCTTTTTAACCGAAGAGACCTGTCAGAAGCACATTGACGCGGGTGCCAAGAAGGTCGTTCAAAGTGCGCCCTCCAAGGACGCGACGCCGATGTTTGTCTACGGCGTCAACCACAAAACGTACAATGGCCAGGCGATCATTTCCGGTGCCTCCTGCACCACTAACTGCCTGGCGCCGGTGGCCAAGGTGTTGAACGACAAGTGGGGTATCAAACGCGGCCTGATGACCACGGTACACGCGGCGACCGCCACCCAGAAGACAGTTGACGGACCTTCCATGAAGGATTGGCGCGGCGGCCGCGGTATTCTGGAGAATATAATTCCCTCCTCCACCGGTGCCGCCAAGGCTGTCGGCAAGGTGCTGCCGGAGCTGAACGGGAAACTGACCGGCATGGCTTTCCGCGTTCCCACTTCGGATGTATCGGTTGTCGATCTGACGGTTGAGCTCAACAAAGATGCCAGCTATGACGAGATCTGCGCTGCCATGAAGGCCGCTTCAGAATCAGGTGATCTTGCCGGTGTGCTCGCTTACACCGAGGAAAAAGTGGTGTCGACCGATTTTCGCGGCTGCAACACGCCGTCAATCTTTGACGCCGGTGCAGGCATCGCCCTCGATGGCACTTTCATCAAAGTGGTCTCCTGGTACGACAACGAGTACGGTTATACTTGCAACATGCTGCGCCTGGTTGAGCATGTCGCTTAAAACACAGGCACTGGGTTCGGTGTACCGGGATCCGGACAAAATTTGGTCCGGATCCTGGTAGCCGGTACCCGGCACCCAGTACTTTGATTTATCAGGAGTCGTCGTATGTCCTTCATTAAGCTGACTGATCTGGATCTTGCCGGCAAGCGCGTTCTCATTCGCGCGGATCTCAATGTGCCTGTGAAAGAGGGCAGGGTCACCTCAGATGCCCGAATCTCCGCTTCGATGCCGACTATTGAATACTGTATCAAGGCGGGTGCAAAGGTGATGGTTTTCTCCCACCGTGGTCGTCCGGAAGAGGGAAAGGCGGACGAGGAGAATTCCATGCAGCCCATCGCTGACGATATGTCGGAGAAACTGGGCAGCAAGGTTCCGCTGATAAAGGACTACCTGGAAGTTGCGCCGCAGATTGGAGTGGGAGAGGTCGTCCTGCTGGAAAATGTACGCTTCAACGCCGGTGAGAAAAAGGACAACGAGGATCTGGCGAGGCGTTACGCGGAGCTCTGCGACATTTTTGTAATGGATGCATTCGGCACCGCGCACCGGGCCCAGGCATCCACGCATGGTGTGGCCAGGTTTGCCCCGGTCGCCTGTGCAGGCCTGCTGCTGTCCGATGAACTGGATAATCTGGCCAGGGCTTTGGCAAACCCCGCAAGGCCGATGGTTGCCATCGTTGGCGGCTCCAAAGTCTCCACCAAACTTACCGTACTCGAAGCCCTCTCAGAAAAGGTGGATCAACTGGTTGTGGGTGGTGGTATCGCCAATACTTTCCTGAAAGCGACCGGGCACAATGTGGGTAAGTCTCTGTGCGAGGACGATCTGATTGATACCGCCAAGGCGCTGATAGAAAAAATGGAAGCACGCGGTGCCAGTATACCGATTGCATCAGACGTGGTCTGCGGAAAAAATTTCGCCGAAGACGAACCGGCGGTGCTCAAGTCGGCGGACGAAGTGGCGGATGATGACATGATTTTTGATATCGGTCCGAACAGCGCCAGTGAGTTGGCGGAGATTATCGGTAAAGCCGGCACCATCGTCTGGAACGGACCGGTAGGCGTTTTTGAATTCGATCAGTTCGGGGAGGGCACCAAAACCGTCTCCATGGCTATAGCCAACGCCACCGGCTTCTCCCTGGCGGGAGGGGGTGACACCATCGCCGCGATTCAAAAGTACGATATCTACGACAAGATATCCTACATTTCCACTGCGGGCGGTGCTTTTCTTGAATATCTGGAAGGCAAGGTGCTTCCGGCCGTGGCGATGCTGGAAGAGCGGGCTGCCGAACAGACTCCCACCTGAGATTTTTTTTGGGGAGGGACCGGGGTTTTCGCGGCACAACGCCCGTTGTCGTTTGATTTAGACAATGGAAAACGCCGGCCCATCCTCTGGCTACACATAAAAATAAAATCAATCGGAGAATTTTCTGAAGTTTAGCGGAGGTAATTTCAATGGCTTTGATCTCTATGCGTCAACTGCTGGATTATGCGGCCGAGAACAGTTTCGGTATGCCGGCGTTCAACGTAAACAATATGGAGCAGGTTCACGCCATCATGCAGGCGGCAGACGAAACCGACAGTCCGGTGATTATGCAGGGCTCGGCCGGTGCTCGCGCCTATGCCGGTGAGTCGTTTCTGCGCCATCTTATCCTGGCGGCTATCGAGTCCTATCCGCATATTCCCATCGTGATGCATCAGGATCATGGTTCTTCACCGGGGGTCTGCCTGCGCTCCATTCAGTCTGGATTCTCTTCGGTCATGATGGATGGTTCGCTGCTGGAGGATGCCAAGACGCCGGCGACTTACGAGTACAACGTCGAAGTCACCCGCAAGGTGGTTGAGATGGCGCATGCCGGCGGTGTGTCGGTGGAGGGGGAACTGGGCTGCCTCGGTTCACTCGAAACCGGTGAGGCGGGTGAGGAGGACGGCGTTGGTGCCGAAGGTAAGCTGGATATGGATCAGCTGTTGACAGATCCTGACGAAGCCGCGGATTTCGCCAGACAAACCAAGGTGGACGCGCTGGCCATCGCTATAGGTACTTCCCACGGTGCCTACAAATTCACCAAGGAGCCGACAGGGGATATTCTGCGCATCGATCGGGTAAAAGAGATACACGCCCGCATTCCCAACACACATCTGGTAATGCACGGCTCCTCTTCTGTGCCGCAGGAGTGGCTGCAAATCATCAATAACTACGGTGGTGACATGGGACAGACCTATGGTGTTCCGGTGGAAGAGATCGTGGAGGGTATCAAGCACGGGGTGCGCAAAGTGAACATCGATACCGATCTGCGCATGGCGTCCACCGGTTCCATACGCCGTCATCTGTACGACAATACAGCCAACTTTGACCCGCGCAAATTCCTGAAAGAGTCGACCAAGGGTATGAAGGGGATCTGCAAGGCACGCTACGAAGCATTCGGTTGTGCCGGGCATGCCTCCAAAATCAAGGCGAAATCGCTCGAGACGATGTTCATGATGTACGCTACCGGTGAACTGGATCCGAAAATAAGCTGATCAGGTCGGTTGTATGCCGATGAATGGGGGCCGTTCAGGCCCCCATTCCGTTTGATGAACGTCAATGTCTCGGTTTGCGCTGGCTGGGTTTATCATCTCCGGTGATGAAGATTACGGGTATGCCGCTGTACCCGGCAAAAACATGATGCGGGAAACCGGTGTGTGCAGCGGCGATCAGTAAAGCGGTAACGGAGGGTGTTGCAGCGCCGATTTCTGCTGCGCCAGTATAGCCAGATGGTCCTGCCAGTATTGGGTGCTGTTGAACCAGGGGAAGGCGGTGGGAAAGGCAGGGTCGTTCCAGCGGCGTGCAAGCCAGGCTGCATAATGGACTATACGCAAGGTGCGCAATGGCTCGATCAGGGCGACTTCCCTCGGGTCGAATTGCCGAAACATCTCATAGCCATCCCGCAAATAACCCAGTTGCAGCGCCATATCCCGATGATCTCCGGACAGCAGCATCCAGAGGTCCTGGACAGCCGGGCCCATGCGGCAGTCGTCCATATCCACGAAATGGGGACCGAGATCGGTCCAGAGTATGTTCCCGGGATGACAGTCGCCGTGCAGGCGAATCCAGCGGCAACCATGCACTTTGTCGAACATCTCCGAAATCATCTCCTGCAGTTGCGCGCACAGCAGACGGTAATTGTTTTCGAATTCCAGGGGTATGAATCCGTTTTCCAGAAGAAATTCTGTCGATTCGCGGCAGATCGCGTTCGGGTCCATGCTGGGTCGGTGCGCAAATTGACGTGTGGCACCCGACAAATGAATACGGCCGAGAAAGCGGCCTATCCATGTCAGATTGTCCGGATTGTCAAGCTCCGGCCAGCGACCGCCCTGGCGTGGAAACAAACCGAAGCGGTATCCCCGATAGTGGTGCAGCGTTTCGCCGGTTGACGAAATCAGCGGTGCGATCACCGGTATCTCTTCCTCCGCCAGGCTGAGACTGAAACTGTGCTCTTCCAGGATTGCAGCATCGCTCCAGCGCCGAGGACGATAGAATTTCACGACCAAAGGAGGGCCATCCTCGATGCCGATCTGATAAACACGATTTTCGTAGCTGTTGAGGGCCAGCATACTGCCGTCCGGGTTGAAACCGGCTGATTCAAGTGCGCCGACTACGGCATCGGGAGAGAGGTCGGCATAGGGGGTGGCGGCATCGGCTACGCCCGGCTCCTCCCCGTTCACGCGGATGCCGTGAGTCGAGTCTCTGCCTCCAGGTACTTTTCCGCGGTTTTATCGATGACATCCTGGGGTAGGTCAGGTGCCGGTGGTCTCTTGTCCCAGTCGAGTGTTTCAAGGTAGTCACGTACGAACTGTTTGTCGAAGCTTGGTGGACTGATGCCAGGCCGGTACTGGTCTGCGGGCCAGAATCTGGAGGAGTCAGGTGTGAGTACCTCGTCGATCAGATAGAGCCGGCCCGCGCTGTCCTGTCCAAATTCGAATTTGGTATCGGCGATGATAATCCCTTTCTCAAGCGCATAGGCCGCGCATTCGGTGTAGATCCTGATGCTTGCATCCCGAACCTGCTCCGCCAGTGCCCTGCCGAGCAGATCGACTGTCTGCCCGAAACTGATGTTCATGTCGTGTGCACCGATTTCGGCCTTGGTTGACGGGGTGAAGATGGCTTCAGGCAATTTGTCCGCCTGACGCAAGCCGGCGGGCAGCTGTATCCCGCAGACGGCGCCGCTGTTCTGGTAATCTTTCCAGCCCGACCCGATCAGATAACCTCTGACGATCGCTTCCACCGGCAGGGGCTTCAACTTGCGTACGACGCTTGCGCGCGCACCCAGCAGTGCGCGCTGATCGGCATCGGGGACGACTTCCTGCAGCGGTTTTGCCGAGAGATGGTTCGGGATAATCTGTCGGGTCCGGTTGAACCAGAAATTCGCCACCCGCGTCAGCACCTCCCCTTTACCTGGAATGGGTTGGCGCAGCACTACGTCGAATGCGGAGAGCCGGTCGCTGGCCACGATAAGCATATGCTCTTCGTCGATCTGATAAATATCGCGGACCTTTCCCCGGTTCAGAAGATTCAGGTGGGGAATATTCGACTCATAAAGCGCACGGATTTCAGACATTACTGACCTATATAGTTTGACCAAAGGTTGAAATTATACCGCATTGCATTTGTTTAATTCAGAGACAGATAGCAGTAGTATTTACTAAACATTCCGGTGATATGGTTAATTGCATGCCGTTCGCCAGAAGGTTGTATGCGGGCAGTGCGAAGCCGGATTGTGAGAGCAGTGATCAGTAACGGAGAAAGAATGGTGGCTGAAATAAAAAGTGATGAAAAATCCGCGGTTACAAAGAAGAGTACCGCGACGAAAAAAACGGTGAAGAAAACTGTGGTGAAGAAGAAGGTGGCGAAGAAAACGGTAGCCAAAAAAAGCGCTGTCGCGAAAAAAGCGGCCAACACCGGACAAAATCTCTTCAGCCAGCGCGACAGGTACGAAATGATTGCGAAAATGGCCTATTTTCGCGCCGAGAAGCGGGGCTTCGAGCCTGGCTGGGAGCAGGATGATTGGTACGAATCGGAAAAGCTCGTCGACGGGATGCTGAGCAAAACCTGAGCATCGGGCTGCCGGAATACACTTCGAATTTCCGTTTCCTCAGGCACGATGGATTCAGATCCGTGGATGCATCAGCCCCAATGACTGAAATTGAACGATCGAAAGATTAAGCAGTTTAACGCTGAGCGGGATCCATTCCTGACCGCTTTCCGCGGCAGTTTCACCTCCACCCTGCGTTGGCACCAGTTTGAAGCACTCTGGTCGCTGTTGCACCAGGACGCGGCGGGCTGGTATGTCTATGCGATAGGAACGCAACCGCCGGAATCTCATTCCAGTGAACAGCAACTGCACAGGTTTTTGCAGGAAATGGAGGCGTTGCTGCGGCGCGAGCATGACGAGGACTATTGCGGCATAGTGTATGCCGATAATTTATCCAGGCCTGGTTTTATCAAGATCTTCGACCCGAACAATCTGGGCGTTTCCTGTGGCTATAGCGATAATCCGCCGTTGCCGGGTTGGATCCTGAGCAGGTTGAAACCGGTTGATCTGCCGTCAGCGGTGCTGCCGGCGGGCAGAAAACGCTGGTGGCGGCGGTTATTCGGATAACGGCCCCGGTCGCGGCCATAGGGGATTATGAACTGGGTTCTATTGACCTTTTCACCAAGGCTCTCACCGGAATGACCATATGAAACAGTCTGTGATTTTCAACTGATCACCGACCAGGGGGTTCGCGTTTCCACGCTATCCCGTCACCGGCTGCAACGGCTGTTCCAGCCAATGGTGAAAAGTCTGGCTCACCCTGTTAATATCCCAGTATATTTATAGGTAATTTAACCCGAAGGGTGAACGGGAGATGGTATGAGCAATTTAACGCCCGAGGAACAGGTGTTGATGACCAGAGCGACCATGAGCATTCTGGATTCATGGAAGCTGGAGACCGATGAGATGCGTACGGTGCTGGGACTGCCGGAAGAGTTTCGTGCCCGCAGCTTTCAGAAATTCCGTAGCCATGATGTTTTTCCCGATGAACCCGGCGTGGCGCGGCGGGCGGATTATGTGCTGCGTATTGCAGGTGCGCTGCGCACTTCCTATCCTGCCAATCCCTTGATCGGAGAACGATGGTTGCGGCGGAAACACCGGCGTTTTGGCAGGACACCGCTGTCGCTGCTGCTGGAGGAGGGGGAGCAGGGACTGATCGTCGTGCTGGCGGAACTGGACTGCACTTTCAGCTGGGATCAGAGCGGTTCACTCCGCTCCTGAGCGTTCTCAAAAGGCCGGGTTCCACGCGGACGAAAGCTGGATTATTTTCTGCGCCGCTGTAACCAGACCTGCAATCCCTGGGCGCACAGCCTTACATCCATACCGAGTAATCTCTGCTGTTCCGCCGGGCTCTGGCGGTTTCCGTGAGCGTGCAGGCGTTCACGGAAATGGCTCCACAGCGCTGTTTCCAGCGCATCGAGCGGATTTTCCAGATCTGCAAACGGCAGAGCGATGGCAACGTAGGCGTCGATCTCCTGATGCAGAGTCAAAGCAAGCGCTTCGGGATTCCGCACGGCGCCATAGTGGGTCAGGTACATGCAGGATGGCTGCAGCGCCATCAGCCTGTCGAGAGTCTGGTGCCAATTTTCAGGATCGAACTGTGTCGGTGTCGCAGGCAACACCATGAATGGGCCCTGTTCCGTCGTCAGTTCAGGATAGGCCAGTCCGAAAGTGTCGCCGCTGAATATTCCCCCACTCTGTGAATCACGGATGCAGATATGATGGCGTGCATGGCCCGGTGTATCGATGCAGGTCAACTCTCTTTTTCCCAATACCACGCGCATGCCATCGGTTGCCTGGATGACGCGCTGTTCGTCGATGGGCAGAAGTTCGACAAACTGTCTGGCAAACTCCTCCTCGCCGTAGACCTCGCTGGAACCGGCGGCAATTTTCTTTGGGTCGATCATGTGGCGGGCACCGGCGTGATGTATAACCAGCTCGGCTTCGGGAAGCCGTTGCATCAGTTGTCCTGCGCCGCCGGCATGGTCCAGGTGAACGTGTGTGGGAATGACATATCTCACCTGGTTTGGGGCCAGGCCGAATAATGTCAGCAGCTGCATGATATTATCGGTCGTGCGCGCAGTGCCGGTGTCGATCAGCGCTGCCTCTCCTGCGCTTTGGATCAAATAGCAGCTTGCCAGACCAGATCGCTGGTAATGGGTTTCAATGCAGGTGACATCCTGCCCCTCGTCGTGGAACTTCAGTTTCATCTCTCTCCCGTCAGGGGCCCTGGACAGCAATTCTGAACCCCGCCACGCCGGAAACTGTGCCACGTCGGGGAAGATCGGTCAAAGCCCTATCAATTCACCATTTAGACCCTGGCTGCGCAGAATACTCATAAGGTCTCCCGAGTGAACCTTTTTCGGGTTGTACTCCACGACTATCAAATGCGCTTTGTCAGGATTGACATGTACTGAAACCACGCCCTCCTTTTGCCGGATTGCATGCTCCAATTTTTCCAGTTCCTGCGGGTTCAGACTCTGATCGACATGCAGAGTTACATCTGCGAGGTGAATATCCATGGCTGCTCTCCTTCTGTAGTCTTCATCTCCTGCAATAAATATAGACCAGTCGTCTGCCGCCCGAACCAGTTTTTGAACTGCGACGGGAATTCGCTGCAGGATTGTTTAGAAGCTGTCTCCCCTCCGGGACCCGCAACCGCCCGGCATTAACCGGAAGGTGACCCCGGCGCAGGGGTAGCCGGCGAAGCAGTCGATTTAACCGGATTTAGGCCTTGATGCGAGGCTATTGAAAGTTGGAGTAATCGCTGGCAACGTGGATTTCATGCTGCCATTTAAAGTGTACTCGTTTATCATGGGCGGCAATTCGCATGCGGCTGTCTGCCGCATGTAAAACCGCCGGATAATGGAGATCAAAAGCGATGAGTGCACACATTTACAAGAAAATCGAGTTGGTCGGCTCGTCGACCGAGAGCTCCGACAAAGCAGTGGAAAACGCACTTGCCAGGGCAGCGGACAGTATCCGGAATATAGACTGGTTTGAAGTGATGGAGACGCGCGGCCATGTTGTGAAGGGCAAGGTTGCACACTGGCAGGTTGTGTTGAAAGCCGGGTTCAGACTCGATTAAGCCTCGTAGTCGGAATACGCTGAGGGTACAAAGCCGGGTTCAGAATTCCGGATTGAGTTTCGGCAGCCGTGCGGTTCTGTGGTGATTGATCTGCCGTTTTCGGAAAAAAGGGAAAAGCGCAGGCCTAAGCTGCGCCCTGAAACGTCTTTTCCAGTCTGAAAAATCGACCTGTCCACCTGCATACAGACGTTTTTCCAGCTCACCCATCAGCATCTGCATCTGCGTCCTGTCAGATCCGGAGTGAACCCCGGAAAGACGCTCGCCCAGTGTTTTCAATGGTAGCTGGGGTGGAATCTGCAGATGCTTGTTGGAGAGAAACTTCAGCATATAGCTCCAGACTTCGGGATCCTCCTCTCCCTCGACCACCTTTACGCAGAACCAGAGCCTGAAGGAGCGTGGCAGCGAGCGTACAAAGATCTGGCGTATTTTCTGCAGGCGCCTGATCGGCGCCAGCCAGGTTAAAAAGGTTTTGCACTGGCGCGCGGTAAAGCCCGATACCGCAACCACCTCCTCCTCCACGACTTGTACAAAGCGTTTTCTGCGCAGCCAGGAAAGTATCCAGAAGCCGATGGTCAGGCTGAACAGTCCGATCAGGGGGACCCACAGCAGCAGGGACGATGCACCCGGGAACAGGTCTGGAATCTCTCCTCCGTCCTTTCCAGCATCGCCTTTGATTATGAGCTGACGCATCGGGACTGTCTCTGTTTCAGCCTGCGCAGTGTCAACGTTCCACCATGCCAGTTTCAATTCGGGAATCTGCAGCTTTCCGCCCTGTTGCGGCACCAGGGTAAAGGATTCGGTACGGCGTCCCAGCAGGAAGCGGCCATCGCTGGACACGGAACCCTCGGTTTCGGTTTTTTCCCGGTAGAGATTGAAATCGCCGTTTTTCTGGAGGTACTCGGCAAAGGAGGGGAGTTGTCCACCGGTGGCACCGACCGCCGAGATATCCACGACCAGGCTGAACGGTTTTCCTGCTGCCGGTTTATCCGCCCCGTGAATAAAGGATTGGATACTGAGTCCATGCAGTGGCAGCCAGGGCTGAACGGCCGGGTTTACCGGCTGCACATCGATGACCAGGTCGGTACGGGACTGTATATCGAACTCGGCGTTGTCCCCGCCGTCCATGACACCTTGAATCCTTATCGCAGGCACTCTGAGCTTGCCCGCTTTGAGCGGCGTCACGGCATATCGAAACTGATTGACAAACTCACGTTTGCCGCCGCTGTCTCTGGCATGTGTCGATGGACCTTCCAGATTGGTGAATACCATTGCTCCCGATGGCGGAAGCCTGGTATCGACGCTAACCAGGTTACTGCTGCTGATCAACTCCAGAGTAAGCAACAGCGTTTGCTGAGCATAGGCCCGGTACTCCGAGAGCCGGACCTCAACCCTGGGAGGGGCTGAGGGGAGAGCGCTTCCTGGCGTGCGCTGGGAATAGTTCGGACCTGGCTGCTGCCAGCGCGGTTGATTGCCGTATTGATTGGGAACAGCCGGTTGCCGCTGCTGGGGTGGCTGCATAAAGGACTGGCCAGGTACAGCATAGGGTTGCTGCTGGCCGGGCACCGGAAAAGGTTGCTGTTGACCGGGTTGGTTAAACGGTAACGGCATCCGATAACCCGGGTAAACGGGGTAGTTTTGCTGCGCCATCAGCGGTGTCAGGGTGGTAAGTAACAGTCCCAGCGCAGCCGGCCAGAGTACTGTGCATCTCGTTCCGCTAGGTGTATGGTTCATATCGTATTCCTACCAGGGGCGGGGTTCACTGACCGGGCCGCGCTGCAGTCTGATCAGGCGCTGCTCCTCCTGCCCGAACTGCTGGCGCAGCAAATAGGCCGGGTTTCCCTCGATCTGGTGCAGCCATTGCTCCATCAGCAGGGACGCAGCGTCGGCTGCGGTGCCTTCACCCTCTTCTCCGGTCTCCGCTGATCCCCCTTCCGACTCCTGATCCCGGGTTTCTCCGAGCTGTTCAAAATGTTCAACCGCTTCCATGCCCTCGGCCTTCTGGTTTGCCGGTATCTCATCCGGAAGCGGCAGCATACCCTGTTGACGGTGTCCGGTCATTTCAGTCCGGGGCTCACGCTCGCCTTTACCGGGCTCTTTCTCGCCCTGTTTACCCGGCAGCGTTGCATCGGGGATTTTTTCACCCTCTCCGGCTTTGTGTTCACTCTCCTTCTGATCGCCGCGTTTCCCCTTCTCCTGTTCCGCTTCGTCGCCCTCTCCGGTTTCGGTTTCCCCTATCTTGCTGCCTGTGTCTTCCCGGTTCTTCTCCCTGTCGTCTCCCTCGCCATCCAGATTTTCGTCCCGTGTCTCCTCTTTGCCGGATTCAGGCTTCTCCCTCTGTTCTCCGGATTGACCCTTTTTCTCATTGTTCGCTTCACTCCCGGCCTTGCCTTCACTGGTCGTCTTCTCTTCCCCTGAGTCGGATTCGTCGCCTTTCTCTCCGTTACTACTGTCTTTTGCTTTCTGCTGCTCCGAATCGTCTCCTCCGGACTGGGACTCCTGCTCCTGCTTCTGTTCGCCGGACTGGGACTCCTGCTCCTGTTTCTGCTCTCCGGACTGGGACTCCTGCTCCTGTTTCTGCTCTTCCTGCTTCTCCTTTTCTTTCTCTTTCTGCTGTTGTTCCTTCTCTTCCTGCTCCAGACGCGCTAGCGCCGCCGGGTCGGTTTTTGCCAGCATTGCCTTGGCAAGGCCCTGGTTATAGCGCGCATCGGCATGTTCCGGCTCTTCCGCCAATACCTCAAGATAAGCCCGGATCGCGCCTTCATAGTTCTGCTGTTGAAAGCGGGAGTTTCCCAGATTGAAGCGGGCATCCTGCTGAACCTCGCTGCGTTTGACTTTTTCAAACTGATTTTCTGCGGCCTCGTATTCTCCCGCCCTGTAGAAGGCTACACCGCGGCGATACTCGTCTTTGAATGCCTGCGCCGATTGGCTGAATTCGCCTTTTTCGAACAGTCGTTTACCAGTCTGTTCGCTGTTTTCGAACCAGCCCGCAGAGACCGGCTGGATCGCCAGGCAGAACAGCAGAACAACGCCTCTCAACCGGCTCATCCGTGTTCTCCCGGCACCAGCGTCCGGTAGCGCCTGAATGCGGGGAGTATCGCGAGCATGGCGGGAAACAGCAGCCAGTAGAAGCGCTCGTTCCAGACCCGTGCCTGCTCGTCGTCGGCCGCCTTTGCCTGGCCTCCCTCCGCTGCGAGCTGCAATATGCGCGTGGTGTCGTCGTCGCGGAAATCGGCTGCAATATAGGCGCCATTACCCAACGCCGCGAGATGTTTGAGCCTGGATTCTTCAAGCCTGGATTCAACCGGCTGGCGACGGCTGTCCAGCAAAAAGCGGCCGCTATGTCCTGGAACCGGTCCCCCACCCGGAGTGCCGATGCCCAGTACGTGGAGCCGCACTCCGGCAGTGCTCAACGACTGCACCGCCTGATCCAGATCGGGCTCCACGAAATCTCCGTCAGAAATGAGCAGAATGCTGTGCTGGCTATCCTTGGGCTGTCCCGCCAGCAACGTGGCCGCACGCTCCAGCGCTTGCCGCAAACGGCTGCCCTGTAACCGGACGAGATCACTGGAAATAGAGGGTAGCATCGTGCGTATGGTCTGCCCATCTTCGGTAATGGGTGTGATCACATGCGCCACCGAGGCAAACGCGATCAATCCCACTCTTACCCCCCTGTTGTTGTTGATGAGGTCTTCAATCTCCTGTCGCGCGCGCGCCATGCGCGAGGGCTGTACGTCGGCAACCTCCATAGAGCGTGAAATATCCAGCAGGATGACCAGGTCGGCCCCGGGTGTGTACAGTTGGATTTCGGTGAAATCCCAGCGGGGGCCCGCCATCGCAAAAACCAGGGCTGCCCACAACAGCGCCCAGTGCCTGAATTTTTTCCAGCGCTCACCGGAATCCAGTTCCCTACTGCCGGTCAGGTGGGGCAGCAGATGCGCCTCGGCATACCGGTTGAGGCGCGCAATGTGACCGTACACCTGGCTGCGCCTGAGCCAGGCGCCTACAGGGAAGATGAGCAGCAGTCCGAGCAGCCACCATGGCGAAGCAAAATGGAAGCCGGTTTCAGGCATTGGTTCTTGTCCCCGTCAAACGCATACGGCCTTCAGGGAACAGGCCGAGCAGCAGCAACAGCAGCAGCGCCGTCGCGAGCGGCCAGCGATACAGTGGGTGAGGTATCAGCACCGTGTGGCTGTCCGCCTCTGTCTTTTCCAGCGCGTTGATACGCTCGGAGATCTGCTCCAGTGCGCTGGTGTTGGTGGCGCGAAAATAGGCGCCTCCGGTGGATTCGGCGATATGGCGCAGCGTCGCTTCGTCCAGACCGATGTCGGACTCGGAACGGTACTGACCGTCACTCCCCCGAATCATCACCTCTTTCTGGTTGCTGCCGACACCGATCGCGTAAATCCTGATTTGCTCCCGCCTGGCCAGGCGGGCGGCATCCAAAGGTGGAATCAATCCCGCTGTGTTCTCCCCGTCGGTTACCAGCAGCAGGACCCGGGAACCCTGCGGGCGCTCCCGCAGCTTCTTTACGCTCAGGCCGATTGCATCCCCCATTGCGGTCGCATTGCCCGCCATGCCGGGTTCTATCTGCTCCAGTATCTGTCTTACCGCACTAATATCCATAGTCAGCGGAGCCTGGATGAACGCCTGATTGCCGAATATCACCAAACCCACCCTGTCCCCCGGCCGATTCTCGATAAACTTTCCCATGACACCTTTTACCACTGCCATACGGCTGACCGGGCGACCCTCACTGCTGAAGTCCAATGCGGTCATCGAACGCGAAGTGTCTATTGAGAGCATCAGGTCGTAGCCTGCGCTTTTAATCTCGGTGTAGGGCTCCAGCAACTGCGGGCGCATGGCCGTCAGCGTCAGTGCAATCCATAGCAGTGTGAGCAGCAGTGCCTGCAGTTTACTGGCGATGGCAGTTCTCGGCCGGTGTGTCTTGAAACTGGTTTCCAGCCTGTTCAGAGCGGGATGCAGCAGCGTGGTTCTGTGTCCCTCGGTGGGGACTTCCTGGCCCGGGCGGATAAAGCGCGGCCAGAACAGGCGCACCAGCAGCGGCACTGGCAAAAGAAGCGCCATGAATGGCCAGAGAAACTCAAACATGAGCGTATCTCCTGGCTTTTTCCCACCAACGACTGAAATCCTCCCGGTTGTGGGCAGCCAGTCTCATCGCAGCGAGGATCAGTTCGTCCAGCTCGTCCGAATTTGTCTGCCGGTTGTCCGGGGCATAGGGCAGATTCAACAGGATACCGCCTCGTCCGCTCCAGTCGAAACCGTTGGGGTCTGATTGCGCCAGCCAGGTCAGCCACTCGGAACCGGAAATGCGGGCTGTTTTTTCACGCCCAAAGCGGGCAATGGCAATCCGGCGCAGCAGCTCGGAGAGCCTGGCGGCGCTCTCTTTCTGCGACTGCCGGTTACGCTGCTGCCACAGTTCGCGCAGCGCGACGCGCGCCTCCCACCGCCAGCTTCCGGGAGGGTAGCGGATGAAGTGACGGATCAGCAGGAAAAGGCCGATCAGCGTCAACAGGAGCAACAGCGCACCGATCCACCAGCCCGGTGCAGGCGGCCACCAGGAGACAGCGTCAAGCCCGCGGATGTCCCTGAGTTGGCCGGGCATTACTGCAGTCTCCTGGTCTGGCGCATACCGCGCATCAACGCCTGGTGTACGTCTTCGTCGGTGGCCACCGGGAGCAGCGGAATTCTTAAGCGACTGGCGACCCCCGCCAGACGTTGCCGGTTCAGTTCCCAAGCGCTTTTGTAGGCGTCTCTGCCGTGCTCATCGCCGGTTTCGATTTCGAGCAGATTTCCCTCGTGATCGGTAAATAGTGCGCGACCCAGATCGGGCAGATCGTGGTCGGCCCGGTCGTCGATGGGTATCAGCACCAGAGAGTGGCGCTGACTGAGTCGGCCGATAGTGGTCTCCAGGCTGGTGACTTCGCGATTCATGTCCGCTATGACGAAAATCAGGCTGCCGGTCGCGGTACCGCGCTCGGCCCGCTGCAACGCTTTCAGCAGCGGATCCTTGACCGGCTCACCACCTTCGCTGGGACGCGATAACGCCTTTAACAGTCGCCAGAGTGCACGGCGATCCTTGGTCGGGCGGAAATGGTGGGAAGTACTGGCATTGTCGCCGAAGAGAAGTCCGCCCACCCTGTCGTTCAAGCTGTTGGCGGCCCAGCCCAACAGTGCCGCCGTACGCGCAGCCTGGATCGATTTGAAGGTTCCCCGGGTGCCGAAACTCATGTGCGGTCCCTGATCAACGCACAGCACGACACTGCGCTCCCGCTCCTCGCGAAAAGTTTTCAGGTGCGGGCTGTTGGTGCGGGCGGTCACTTTCCAATCCATGTTGCGGATATCGTCACCCTCCTGGTATTCCCGGACCTCTTCGAAATCGAGACCGGTGCCGCGGAAAACGGATGCATAGAGCCCGCTGAAACTTGAATTGACCAAATGGTGGGACGCCAGTCCAAGCGTTCTCGCTTGGTGGCGCAGTTCCAACAGATCGTCCAAACGCGGATAGAGCGCCATTGGCTTTTACGGGATGGCAACCATATCCAGGAGTCGGGAGACGAAGTCGTTATTGGTAATGCCTTCGGCTTCCGCCTCAAAGGTCAAAAGTACCCGATGGCGAAGAATCTCCGGCGCTATCTGCTGGATATGTCCGGGCGAGACATACTCCTCTCCATCCAGCCAGGCGCGGGCGCGGGCGCAGCGCGCCAGTGCAATAGAGGCGCGCGGAGAGGCGCCGAATCGGCACCACCGCGCCAGAGTATCGTCATAAGCCGTCGGGTTGCGGGTGGCCTGGACCAGATCCACGATATAGCTGTTCAGCTTCGGATCCAGAAAAACCCGGGCGACGTCCCGCCGCATTGCGAACAGACTGGTTTGAGATAGGGGGTTTGCCGGCGGTTGCGGCTTTTCAGTCTGCTTTTTGCTATCCAGATCGAGGATAGCCAACTCCTCGCTGCGCGATGGGTAATCGACCCACACCTGCATCAGAAAACGGTCAAGTTGCGCTTCGGGCAGATGGTAAGTGCCCTCTTGCTCGATCGGATTCTGGGTCGCCAGTACCATGAAGAGATCCGGCAGCGGATAGGTCCGCTGACCCACGGTAATCTGATACTCACCCATCGCCTCCAGCAGTGCAGACTGCACCTTTGCCGGCGCACGATTAACTTCGTCGGCCAGCAGAATGTTGTGAAACAGCGGTCCCTGACGGAATTCGAACTCACCTTTTTCGTGGCGGTAGATATCGGTTCCGATCAAGTCCGATGGCAGAAGGTCGGGGGTGAATTGTACCCGGTGATAGTCCCCTTCGATGGCTTCGGACAGCGCCTTGACTGCTGTGGTCTTGGCCAGTCCCGGCATTCCCTCCACCAACAAATGTCCATTACTGAGCAGACAGACCAGCATGCTGTCGATGAGGCGCTGCTGACCGATGACATAGGAGGCAATATGCTCCCGAACTGGATCCAGATCTTTTGGGTTCATGCTTTGATGACTACGGTTGAGACGGTCTGTTTCAGACCTAGGCCAAGATTCCCCGCTTAGATCGAAAAACGGGCTCCCTTTCTACCGCGGTATTTGCTCCGCTTGACTTTATCCTGACCTTTTCAACAAATAGATGCAAGAGTTAAGGTTTTATGCCCCCATTGGTTTGGCGACTAATTGGCTTAGATGTTCTGATGCGGATATAAACAGAATTATGTTTGCAGCAACTGCAGAGAGCGACATTCTCAGCGAAGGAGCAGCATCTCAAGCAGCGCTTTCTGCGCGTGCAGGCGGTTTTCCGCCTCTTCCCAGACGACGCTCTGCTCTCCATCAATAACCGCCGCGCTGACCTCCTCACCGCGGTGGGCTGGCAGACAGTGCATGAACAGCGCATCGGGATTTGCCAGCGCCATCAGTTGCTCATTAACCTGATATGCTCCGAAATCCCGGGCTCGTTTTCGCTGCTCCTGCTCCTGTCCCATACTGGCCCAGACGTCGGTAACTATCAGATCCGCCCCGGCAGCGGCGGTTGCTGGATCTGAAACAATGCTGCACCGATCTGCAGCGGGCTGCAGAACCTCATTCTCCGGTTCATATCCTCGCGGGCAGGCGATGTTCAAACTGAAATCCAGCAAACGTGCGGCGTTGATATAAGAGTGGCACATGTTGTTGCCATCGCCAATCCAGGCCACCCGTTTGCCGGCAATATCCCCCCGGTGCTCGAAGTAGGTCTGCATATCGGCCAACAGCTGGCACGGGTGCAACAGATCGGTCAAGGCATTGATTACCGGCACGCGTGAATGCGCGGCAAAACGCACCAGCGTTTCATGTTCGAAGGTACGGATCATGATACAGTCGACCATGCGCGACAGCACCCGGGCACTATCCTCGATTGGTTCTCCGCGACCCAGCTGGGTATCGCGTGAGGAGAGAAACAGCGCATGGCCGCCGAGTTGGGTCATGCCGGTCTCGAACGAGACTCTGGTGCGTGTGGATGATTTTTCAAAGATCATCGCCAGTGTGCGGCCCGTCAGCGTCGCGTGCGGTTTGCCGGCATGCAGTGTGGTTTTCAGTTCGCCGGCCCGCTGGATCAGCTCCCTGAACTCGGCAGGTGAAAGATCGAGCAGGGAGAGAAAATGCCTGGGCATCTTGCGTTGTTTCATATTTTCATTCTCCGGCTATTCGTTCCAAAGCCTCATGTCACCCCTGATTCAAAAACGCCTTCAACAATGCGGCGATGCGATCGACAAGCTCATCCCCCTCCGGATCGCTCAAAATCAGCGGGGGCAGGAGTCTGACTACACGTTCCGCGGTAACGTTTATCAGCAGGCCCTGCTCCAGCGCCCTGTTCACCAGTTCGCCGCACGGCCGGTCCAGTTCGATTCCGATCAACAGTCCGCGGCCGCGAATCTCCTCGATGCCGGCAGTTCCAGCGAGTCTATCGGCTAACCCGGCCAACAGTCTGGCACCGAGCTCTTTCGCACGATCCACAAGGCTGTCGTGCTCAAGCGTACAGATCACCGCCAGCGCCGCGGCACATGCAAGCGGGTTTCCGCCGAAGGTTGAACCGTGATTCCCCGGCGCAAAAAGCGTTGCAGCTTCCCCCCGTGCCAGGCAGGCGCCGATTGGCACGCCGTTCCCCAGCCCTTTCGCCAGCGTCATCACATCCGGCAGTATCGCGCTGTGTTGGAAGGAGAACATACGTCCACTGCGCCCCATACCGGTCTGTATCTCATCCAGCATCAGCAGCCAATTCTGTTGGTCGCAGAGCGCGCGCAGGTCGTTCAAATAACGGTCCGGCGGAATGTTGATGCCACCTTCCCCCTGGATGGGCTCCACTAAAACAGCCACGACATTGGGACTGTTCTCGGCCACCGACCTGAGGCTGTTCATATCACCGAAAGGAACGCGGAGGAATCCTTGAACCAATGGCTCGAAGCCTGCCTGGACCTTACGGCTTCCCGTCGCGGAGAGAGTGGCCAGGGTACGGCCGTGAAAGCTCCGCTCCATGACGACGATAGCGGGATTCGCAATCTCTTTTCGGTGTCCGTACAGCCGCGCCAGCTTGATGGCGGCTTCGTTGGCTTCGGCCCCGGAGTTGCAGAAGAAGACGCGTTCCATGCCTGAAATCCGTGTCAATGCCTCTCCCAGCTGCTCCTGCAGTGGAATTCTGTACAGGTTCGAGGTGTGCAGCAGTTTCCCCGCCTGTTGGCACAGCGCCTCTTTGAGCGCCGGATGAGCGTGCCCCAGTCCGCAAACCGCTATTCCGGAAAGGGCATCCAGATAGCGCTGACCCGCGGTATCCCACAACCACGCACCTTCACCATGGTGAAAGCTGACCGGTAGCCGTTGGTACGTGGTCATCAATGCGCCTGACATGTTCGGGCTCCTTAAAAACAAAAGGCAGCCCTGCTTGCTGGTTTGCCGGGGCTACCCTGTTGTATTTGCTGAGATATCTGTTTGCGTGCAAAGACCTGAAATCTTATCCCGGTTCGTCATCCGTAGCAAGCGGATCAGGTTGACTGTCAATTGCTCCAGTGGCTTGTTTCGTTAAGAAATAGCGCCTATCTTAGAAAGCGGGAGTCGGCCGGATAGTCGCTGCCGTGTTGCCTTCTGGCAATGGGGGGGAGGAAAGTCCGGGCTCTACAGGACAGGATGCCAGGTAATGCCTGGGAGGCGTGAGCCTACGGAAAGTGCCACAGAAAATATACCGCCCGAAACTTTTTCGGGTAAGGGTGAAATGGTGCGGTAAGAGCGCACCGCATCGCTGGCAACAGCGATGGCAGGGTAAACCCCATCCGGAGCAAGACCAAATAGGGGGACAGCCGGTTTCGGCCGCGACGTGTGGTCCGCACGGTCCCCGGGTAGGTTGCTAGAGGTCTGCGGTGACGCAGATCCCAGATGAATGACTATTCAAGACAGAACCCGGCTTACAGGCCGGCTCCCGCAATTTATTTTTGGTAACTTAATTCCTTCCGTTTCTTACGCTAATCAAGAATTCACTTTAAGTACGTAATTTAGCAGTCTGTTTTAGCGCATTTTATCCTCGTCGATTTTTTCTGGATAGTGTTCGTAACCCCCTGTGTTTAAAGGAACTTTCACTGTTTTCCTCTATTGAATTTCTTGACAAGTGGCGAAAGCGGTACCTATTATGGAGATTAGTGGAGAAAAGTGGGAAAAACTGGGATAACCAGAGGGGAGTGTCTTGTTTCGGGGCATCAGCAGAATCAACCTCGACGCCAAGGGGCGTCTCGCGATTCCGACGCGGTACCGGGATGAGTTGCGCGAGTGCTGTGACTCCGAGCTTGTGCTTACTGTTGACCCCGATCGCTGCCTTTTAATCTATCCGCTTCCCGACTGGGTTCGAATTGAGCAGGTGCTGATGAATCTGCCGAACCTTAAAGAGTCCGCAAGAATTTTACAGCGCCTCATGGTGGGCCATGCCACTGAAGTCCAGATGGATGGACAGGGGCGTGTATTGCTGCCCACACCGCTACGCGAATTCGCCGGACTTGAGAAGCAGACGGTAATGATCGGCCAGGGTGCCAAATTCGAACTTTGGGATGAGGCGCATTGGAACGCGGAGCAGGACTCCTGGCTGAAAAAGGCGGATATGGAACAGCTGAAAACCGCCCCAGAGCTGGACGGCCTTTCGATCTGATGATGGGGGGTTCTGGCGCACATCAACCGGTGCTTTTCGAAGAAGCGCTGGCGGCCCTGGATATCAAACCCGCAGGGCGCTATGTGGATGGGACATTCGGCCGTGGCGGACATAGCAGGGCGATTCTGGATCGGCTGGGTTCCGCGGGGTATCTGCTGGCGATAGACAAGGATCCGGATGCGATAGCCTACGGTCTGGATAGATTTTCCGGGGAGCCGCGGCTGATACTCGAGCAGGGCTCATTTGCCGGAATGCAGGCACTGGCGGAGCGGCTGGGCTGGATTGGAAAAGTTGACGGCATCCTGCTGGACCTGGGGGTCTCCTCGCCACAGCTCGATCTGCCTGAACGCGGATTCAGCTTTCTTGCGGACGGTCCTCTGGACATGCGAATGGATAATACCCGCGGCCCTACGGCCGGCGCCTGGCTGGCGTCGGCCGAGGCAGCGGAAATAGCGGATGTTTTGAAGCGATACGGAGAGGAGCGGTTCTCCGGGAGGATTGCGGCGGGAATTGTTGCAGCCAGACGGACTGTGCCCATAGCCACCACCGGACGGCTGGCCGAGATTATCGAGGCCGCGGTTCCGTTCCGGGAAAGGCACAAGCACCCGGCGACCCGAAGTTTCCAGGCGATACGGATATTTATCAATGGCGAACTGGAGGACCTGCAGCGCTGCCTTGTACAGACGATCTCGGTATTGGCTCCGGCAGGCAGGCTGGTGGTGATCAGCTTTCATTCGCTGGAGGATCGAATCGTGAAACGCTTTATGCGCGATCAGGCGAGAGGCGACGATTTTCCACCAGGGGTGCCGGTTACCCGGGCGCAGATGCATCCGCGTTTCAGGATCGTGGGAAAAGCGATACGGCCATCGCAGCGGGAGATGGGACTGAATCCCCGCGCCAGGAGTGCGGTGCTGCGGGTCGTGGAGCGTATGGCGTGACGCTGCGGCAGCTGCTGGTGATTGCATTTTTGGGCTTTGCCGTAGTGCTGAGTTCCATCGGCGTGGTGCATGCGAAATACAGTTCGCGAAAGTATTTCGTCGAGCTGCAGAAACTCCGCCTGCAGCAGGACGAGCTGGATGTTGAGTGGGGTCGGCTGCAGCTGGAACAGAGTACCTGGGCGACTGAGCATCGAGTGGAAAGGATAGCCCGGGGAAAATTGAACATGCACATACCCTCCGCTGAAGAGGTGATGGTGATCAGACCTTGATTAGAAATACTAAGGCCAGAAGCAGAAAGCGGGCGTTAAAGACAGCCGGAACGCAACCGGTCTGTCTGCCGAGCTATCGCGCCCGCCGCTGGAGTATGATCGGTATGCTGGCGATCGCCGGCATGGCGCTGACTTGGCGTGCCGTGGACCAGCAAATCTTCGAGACCGATTTTCTCCAGGATGAAGGCGAGCGTCGTCATTTGCGCGTGGTCGAGGTTCCGGCTCACCGGGGCATGATTACCGACCGCGAAGGCGAACCCCTGGCTATCAGCACGCCGGTCGATTCAGTGTGGGCGAACCCGCGTATTCTCCTCCCCAACCGGGAGGATCTGGAGCCTTTGGCCAGGGCCCTGGGCTTCAAATCCGATGCTCTCCGTCACATGCTGGCCAAGCGCAGCAGCCGCTCGTTCGTTTACCTCAAGCGGCGGATTACTCCGGAGACTGCAGCCGCAGTCAATGCACTGTTGAAAGAGAAAAAAATCAAAGGTGTCGGGTTGGAGCGGGGTTACCGGCGCTATTACCCGGGCGGGGAGGTATTCGCCCATGTGGTCGGGTTTACCGATATAAACGATGTCGGTCAGGAAGGCGCCGAGCTGGCCTACGAAACGTGGCTGCGAAGCACTGCGGGTAAAAAGCTTGTGATCAGGGATGGACACGCCAGAGTGGTGCGTGATGTCGAGAGTATTCATGCTCCGGTGGAGGGCAGGAATCTCACACTGAGCATCGATCGCCGGTTGCAGTATCTTGCTTACCGCGAATTGAAGAGTGCGGTAAAGCGGCATCAGGCCAAATCCGGTTCGGCAGTGATTCTGGATGTGCGTAGCGGTGAAGTGCTGGCGATGGTCAATCAGCCGGCATACAACCCCAACGGCAGCAAGGGCGGGTTGCCGGACAGGTTTCGCAACCGGGCGGTTACCGATGTATTCGAACCAGGTTCGACGATGAAGCCGTTTACCGTTGCCGCGGCATTCGAGTCCGGTCGTTACCATCCCGATTCCATGATCGATACCGCGCCGGGTTATCTCCAGGTCGGCAGGAACCGGGTACGGGATCACCACAATCTTGGCGTAATCGACATACCTACCATTATCCGCAAGTCCAGCAATGTGGGGGCCAGTAAAATTGCACTCGATCTATCCGGTGAACAGCTTTGGGCGCTCTATTCAAAAGTGGGCTTCGGCGAGGTCACCGGTGTCGGCTTTCCCGGAGAGGCTGGAGGACAGCTGACGCCCTACCAAAACTGGGCCAGGATCGACCAGGCAACGCTGGCGTTCGGCTACGGCATGTCCGTGACGACTCTGCAACTTGCCAGCGCCTACGCTGTTTTTGCCAGCGGCGGCATAAAGCGCCCGGTCTCGCTGGTACGGGTCGAACGGCCCGCGAAAGGGCTTTCGGTGATCAGCGACAAAACCGCCCGTGCAGTGGTCGCGATGATGGAGTCGGTTGTCAGCCGTGATGGTACGGCACAGCAGGCCGCAGTTGCGGGATACCGGGTGGCCGGTAAAACAGGAACGGTCAAGAAGAGCGTCTCGGGCGGATATTCGGAAGATCACTACCTGTCGGTGTTTGCCGGGCTGGCGCCGGTCAGCGACCCCCGCCTGGTGATGGTCGTTATGATTGACGATCCGCGCGGTGAAAAATACTACGGTGGACAGGTGGCCGGACCGGTGTTTGCGAAAGTCATGTCCGGTGCGTTGCGGCTGCTCAATATCGCGCCTGACAACATGGAGAAGGATGGCATTCGGCTTGCGGCGGCGAGGGGGCAGGAATGATGCGGACCGAAGGGAGGGCGTCCAGCATGCGTCTCAGTCTTCTGCTCGACGGCCTGGCGGACGTCCGCGCCGTGAATGATGTTGAGGTAACCGCGGTCACTCTCGATAGTCGTGAAGTCTCCAGAGGCGGGCTGTTTATGGCCTGTTCGGGGAGCAGCCGGCATGGCCTGGCGTTCCTTTCCCAGGCATTGGAGAGGGGCGCCGCGGCGGTCGTCTGGGAACCCGACGTCAACTGGACAACGGATTCGCTTTGGAGCATCTCCATACCTTCTTCAGTTGCGATGCTGCCGGTGACGGATCTGAGAGCCAAAGTCAGTCAGATCGCAGCCAGATTTTACCGTCATCCGGGTCGGGAGATGACGCTGATCGGCATCACCGGGACCAACGGGAAGACCAGCTGCACTCAATATATCGCGCGGGCGCTCTCGCCCACCAGACGCTGCGGCACCATCGGTACCCTGGGAATCGGGTTTCCCGGCGCGCTGACTGAGGGCCGCCACACCACACCCGATCCGGTGGCGCTACAGTCGGCGCTGGCCGATTTCAAGCGTGCCGGCGCGGATGCGGTGGCGATCGAGGTCTCATCCCACGCACTGGATCAGGGAAGGGTCGCCGCGGTTGGCTTCGATGTGGCTGTTTTTACTAATCTGAGCAGGGACCATCTCGATTATCACGGCACTTTCAGCGCTTATGGCGAGGCAAAAAAGCGGCTGTTTCAGATGCCTGGAGTCAAAGCCTGGGTGGTCAATCTGGATGATGCATTCGGACAGGCTTTGCTGGGTGACGTACCCGAGGGAGTTATCACCATTGGCTATGGACAGGGTGCCGATCGCAGCTATCGCAAACGGGTGTCGTACGCAGTCTGGGCAAACGCGGTGCAGTCTGACGAATCAGGCATGCGCATCGACCTGGAGACCGGTTGGGGAGAGGGCCGGATAAACACCCGGCTGCTCGGACGTTTCAATGTCAGTAATCTTCTCGCGGTGATGGCCGTATTGCTGCAGCAGCAGGTACCGCTCGCGGAGGCGCTGGCCAGGGTAGCCGAACTGACGACGGTTCCCGGTCGGATGGAGCGGTTCGGGGGGGCTGGCCAGCCGCTGGTGATCGTCGATTATGCGCATACCCCGGATGCATTGGAGCATGTGCTGGGCGCCAGCCGGGCGCATACGCTGGGCAGTCTGTTTTGTGTATTCGGCTGCGGCGGCGACCGCGATACCGGCAAACGCCCCGAGATGGGGGCGATATCCGAAGCCCTGGCGGATATCGTCATTGTTACCGATGACAATCCGAGGAGCGAGGACGGCGACACCATTGTCGCGCATATTCTCAGCGGGATGAAAGAGCCTGGACGGGTGCAGGTGGAGCGCGACCGGGCCAAAGCGATTCGGCTGGCGGTAGATGCCGCGGCAGCCGGTGACGTCGTCGTGGTGGCGGGCAAAGGGCATGAGAATTACCAGCAGTTGGGCGATGCCAGGCTGCCGTTCGACGATCGGGTGCAGGTGCGCCGGGCCTTGGCGGAGCAGGTGCAATGATCACTGTGCGGTTGTCTGCATTGCGCACTCCGTTGCAGGCTGAATTGATCGGTGGCGACACTGAATTCAGCTCGGTAAGCACCGACACCCGCAGTCTCGCGCCGGGTGATCTGTTCGTCGCGCTGAAAGGGCCGAATTTCGATGGCCATGATTATCTGGAAACGGCCAGGGAGAGCGGTGCGGCGGCGGTGATGGTGAGCCGTCCTCCGCCAGCAGGGTTGTCCGGACTGTTGGTCAAGGATACCCGTGTCGGGCTTGGGCGTCTTGCCAGACACTGGCGTGAACTGAGCCATGCGCCATTGATTGCAGTTACCGGCAGTAATGGCAAGACCACGGTCAAGGAGATGATCGCGGCAATCCTCGGCCGCCGTGGGCCGGTGCTGGCCACCAGAGGAAACTACAACAATGACGTGGGTCTGCCACTGACGCTGCTGCGTCTCCAGGAACAGCGGTTCGCAGTGGTGGAGATGGGCGCCAATAATCCGGGTGAGATAGCATACCTCAGCAGGATTGCGGCGCCGGACATTGCATTGATAACCAATGCCGGGCGCGCCCACCTCGAAGGATTCGGAACTCTTGAAGGTGTCGCCAGGGCCAAGTCAGAGATATTGGAAGGACTCAAACCCGGCGGATGTTTTGTGGTGAATGCGGATGATCCCTGGGCTGCTTTCTGGCGGGAGCGCGCGGGTGCGCACCCGGTGCAAACCTTCGGGGTGAAAAATCCGGCCGATGTAACCAGTCCGGCGGATGCCATGACATTGCAATGGAGCGATGCCGGCTTCGTCAGCCGTTTTCCCGTCTCGACGCCCCGGGGTGGCGGTGAGATCCGGCTGAAACTGGCGGGAAATCACAACCGTATGAACGCGCTCGCCGCGATAGCGGCAACGCTGGCTGTCGGCGCCGGATGGGAGGAGGTTCAGTCCGGGTTGGCCTCGATGGAGCCGGTGCCGGGCCGTTTGCAGCCGCTGCCGGGCCGTAATGGCGTCGGCCTGATTAACGACACCTATAATGCAAATCCGGATTCGGTTACTGCGGCCATCGATATGCTCGCGACCGCGCCGGGCCGGCGCTATCTGGTGCTCGGCGAACTGGCAGAGATGGGTGCGGGTGCAGCCTCCTACTACCGCGAGATCGGCGAGTACGCCGGAAAATCAGGTATCGACAGGGTGTACGCGCTGGAGAGTGCGGGACAGGCGGTTTCGATGCTGGGGCAGCGGGGGCGGCGGTTTGCATCCATCCAGCAACTGATCGATTGTCTCGAGCGTGAATTGCAGCCGGGGGACCGGGTGCTGATGAAAGGATCGCGCATCGCTTCCATGGAGCGGGTGGTGGCAGCGTTGGGCGCCGGGAGAGAGGACTGACATGCTGCTCTATCTCGCCGACTATCTTTCCCAGTTCCATACCGGATTCAATGTTATTCAATATCTGACATTGCGCACCATATTCGGCGTACTGACCGCACTTGCCATCTCATTCCTGGTCGGTCCAATCATGATTCGGCGGTTGACCTTTCACCAGATCGGACAGACGGTGCGCGATGACGGTCCGCAGTCTCATCACTCCAAGGCCGGCACCCCAACCATGGGTGGGGCACTGTTGTTGGTCGCAGTGACGGTCAGCTCTCTGTTGTGGGCGGATCTTGGCAGCCGCTATGTCTGGGTGGTGATTATCGTCACGCTTATGTTCGGTGTCATCGGTTTCGTTGACGATTACCGCAAACTGGTGCTGAACGACCCCAAAGGTCTTGCCGGTCGCTTCAAGTATCTTTGGCAATCCGTGATAGGAGCCGGCGCTGCGATATTTCTCTACAGCACCTCCAGTTCAATCAGTGAAACCCAATTGATCATACCTTTTGTCAAAAGCGTGGTGATCGATATGGGCCCATGGTTCATGGTGTTGGCCTACTTCGTTATCGTGGGATCGAGCAACGCGGTAAATCTTACCGACGGGCTGGACGGACTGGCTATTATGCCGACCGTCCTGGTGGCCGGTGCACTGGCTATTTTTGCCTATGCATCCGGTCATGCGCAGATCGCCAATTATCTGCTGATACCGCAAATCAAGGGCGTGGGTGAATTGGCCGTGTTCTGCGGGGCATTGGCGGGCGCAGGTCTCGGTTTTCTCTGGTTCAATGCGTATCCCGCTCAGGTTTTTATGGGGGATGTGGGTGCGCTTGCGCTTGGTGCGGCGCTGGGTGTGGTGGCGGTTATCGTCCGCCAGGAGTTGGTGCTGCTGATTATGGGTGGTGTCTTTGTGATGGAGACGGTCTCGGTCATCCTGCAGGTGGTTTCCTTCAAACTTACCGGCAGGCGGATTTTCCGCATGGCGCCGCTCCACCACCATTTCGAGTTGAAAGGGTGGCCCGAACCGCGGGTGATCGTGCGCTTCTGGATTGTAACGGTGATTCTGGTGCTCATCGGGCTTGCCAGTCTGAAAATCAGATGAAATTCGAAAAATGAAAAAGCAGGCAACCAACACGGCAGAGCGGCGGCGTAAAACGCTGATAGTCGGTCTGGGCAAGACCGGGCTCTCCTGCGCCCGCTATCTCTCCTCCCGCGGTGTGCCGCTGGCGGTTACCGACAGCCGTGCACTGCCGCCGGCACTGGAACAACTGCGTACCGAGTTCCCCGACGCGGCACTCTTCCTGGGAGGCTTCAATGCCGATGCGTTCAGTGCCGCGGAGAGATTGCTGGTTTCGCCGGGCGTTTCATTGAATGAGCCCCTGATACAGCAGGCGATGGCCCAGGGCGTGTCGGTGCTGGGCGATATAGAACTGTTCAGCCAGGTGGTCAATGCACCCTATGTGGCGATAACCGGTTCGAACGGCAAAAGCACTGTAACCAGCCTGCTTGGAGAGATGGCCGCAGCTCAGAACCTGCGGGTAAAAGTTGGCGGCAATATCGGGCAGCCGGCGCTGGACCTGTTGGATGACGAGACCGACCTCTATGTGCTTGAACTCTCCAGTTTCCAGCTGGAGACCACCCATTCGCTCAAGCCGAAAGCCGCCGCAGTTCTCAATCTGGTCCCCGATCATCTCGACCGTTATCCGGATTACCGGGCATACGTGGAAGCCAAACGCAAGGTTTACGCGAATGCGGAAACAGGTGTATTCAATCGGGACGACGCCGGTGTGATGGCGATGCGCGGCGATAGTGAGAAGAGCCTGTTTTTCTCCCTTGGCCAACCGAACAAAAATGATTTCGGGCTGCTTAGTCATCAAGGTCAAAGCTGGCTTGCTTTGGGTGATAGACCGCTGCTGCCGGTTTCCGAGCTGCTGATTCAGGGACGCCACAATCAGGCTAACGCGCTGGCCGCACTGGCGTTGGGAACGGCGTTGCATTTTTCAATGGATGGGATGCTCGATTCCCTGAAGCGCTATCGGGGTATGCCTCACCGCACCCAATTCGTCAGGGAGCGCCGGGGAGTGCGTTGGTACAACGATTCCAAAGGCACCAATCCAGGTGCCTGTATCGCTGCACTGCAGGGTTTGCGGTCGGAGGGTGGCGATGCGCGTATCCTGTTGATTGCGGGCGGAGAGGGGAAAGGCGCTGATTTTACCGTTCTGGCGCCTGTGGTCGCTGACGCGGCCCGCTGTGTCATCCTGTTTGGACGCGATGCCCGTGTTATCGAGCAGGCACTGGATCAGCAGGTGCCGGTGTTCCAGGTGCAGGATCTGAACGCTGCGGTCACCCTGGCCGCAGAGAAGGCGCAGTCAGGTGATAGCGTCCTGTTGTCACCGGCCTGCGCGAGCTTCGACATGTTTCGCAACTATGAGCAGCGCGGCGAACTTTTCATCGATCTGGTCAGGAGGCTGGAAGCATGACCGGTCAGCAACGCGGACAGGCCACCATGGGCAGGGGAGCTGCGCTTTTGCCGTCTCTCGACTACGGTGTGATATTCGCTGCATCCGCATTACTCGGTCTGGGTCTGGTAATGGTTGCTTCTGCAACCCTGCATCGTATTGGCGATGCGCCGTTCTTCTTCTTCAACCGGCATCTGATAGCGCTCAGCATCGGTCTTGTCAGCGCGGTTGGGGTCTTTTTTATACCGGTAAAATATTGGCAGAAATCCGGTGCCATGCTGTTTATCCTGGGGCTTCTGCTACTTCTGCTCGTACTTGTGCCGGGTTTGGGCAGGGAAGCAAACGGTGCTACCCGCTGGATACCGCTCGGCCCGTTCAACCTGCAAAGCTCGGAGTTCATGAAGCTGTTCATGGTGGTCTATCTGGCCGGCTATCTGGTGCGACGGCAGGAGGAGGTGGCTTCCAGTATCTGGGGGGTCATGAAACCCATGATACTGCTGCTGCTGGCTTCCGGATTGATCATGTTGCAGCCTGATTTCGGCACCACGGCTGTGCTGCTGGTCACAGCCATGGGCATGCTCTTTATCGGTGGAGTTCCGCTCTGGCAGTTCGGCATACTGGCAGGCCTGGCGGGTTCGGTTATGGCGGGTCTGGTTTTTTTCTCCTCCTACCGCCTGCAGCGGGTGACAACTTTCCTGGATCCCTGGGCCGACGTCGAGGGCAGCGGCTATCAACTGGCCCAGGCCTTGATCGCTTTCGGACGTGGTGAATGGCTCGGGGTCGGTCTTGGCAGCGGTATTCAGAAGCAGTTTTACCTGCCCGAGGCGCATACCGATTTTTTGATGGCGGTGGTCGGAGAGGAGCTGGGTCTGGCCGGTACGCTGGCGGTTATTCTGCTATTCGCTTTTATTGTTTCCAGAGCTTTTTCCATGGCCGCGAGGGCGGAGCGCGGCGGATGTCGTTTTGCCTCCTATGTGGCGCAGGGTCTGGGGCTTTGGCTGGGCATGCAGGCGTTCATCAATATCGGCGTCAACGTAGGCCTGCTTCCCACCAAGGGGTTGACGCTTCCACTGATGAGTTATGGCGGTAACAGCATCATTGTCGCCTGCATCATTGTCGCGATGTTGGTGCGGATCGACTACGAGAACAGTGCCGGTTTTCCATTGGAGAACGGGGGATGAAATGGGCGCAAGAGTAATGGTGATGGCTGGCGGCACCGGTGGTCATGTCTTTCCCGCTCTGGCAGTGGCCGACGAGTTGCGCGCCCGTGGCATGGATGTGTTCTGGCTCGGCAACCCGAATGGATTCGAGGCACGCATTGTTCCCGGTCATGGATTTTCGATGGAATCCGTCAGTATCCAGGGGTTGCGCGGCAACGGGCTTCGGCGTTGGTTGGCGGCACCATTCAGGCTGAGTATCGCACTGATACAGGTACTGCTTGTGCTGCTCAGAAAACGCCCGCAGATTGCGTTGGGAATGGGGGGCTTCGTATCCGGACCGGGAGGATTCATGGCCAGATTGATGGGAATTCCACTGGTAATCCATGAACAGAATGCGGTGCCTGGAATGACCAACCGCTGGCTGGCGCGTTGGGCCAGCAGAGTGGCGGAAGCCTTTCCAGGCAGCTTCGATGTCACCCGCAGGGCCAGCCTGACGGGTAATCCGGTGCGCTCGGATATTGCTGCGCTGGAGCCGCCGGAAAATCGCATGTCGGGCCGCTCGGGACCCTATCGTCTGCTGATACTGGGCGGCTCTCAGGGCGCTCGGGTGCTGAACGAGACACTGCCCGGTGCGCTGGCTCTGCTGGAGCCGGAAAATCAGCCGTTCGTGCACCATCAGGCGGGCAGGAACAAAGCCGAAACGACCGCCCGTGCATACCGGGAAGCCGGACTCAAAGCGGAGGTCGTGCCATTCATAGAGGATATGGCTGCGGCCTATGCATGGGCTGATCTGCTTGTCTGTCGGGCCGGCGCCCTGACCATCGCCGAGGTTGCCGCCGCCGGCGTGGCAGCCATTCTCGTGCCCTATCCGCATGCAGTTGATGACCATCAGACGAAAAATGCCCGTTATCTGACGGATGCGGGGGCGGCGCTGCTGTTGCCCCAGTCGGAGATGAGTGCCGGGAGCCTCGCGCGTCTACTCGATACTTTGATGGGGAATCGGAAAAAAACGCTGGAAATGGCAATTGCTGCACGCAGGCTGGCGCTTCCGGAGGCGACGCTCAGGCTGGCGGATATATGCGAAGAGGTGGCACGGTGAATCGGCAGCGGGGTATACCGCACAAGCGGGCGGCGGAGTCGATGGGTCGTATTCGAAAACTCCATTTTGTCGGGATCGGCGGTTCGGGAATGAACGGTATCGCCCAGGTAATGCTGAATCTGGGTTACCGGGTTTCGGGTTCAGACATTAAAACCAATGCAGCCACCCAACGGCTCGCCGAACAGGGTGCGGTGATCCACTCCGGGCATGACGCATCCTACGTCGAAGGCAGTGATGCGGTCATCATCTCAAGCGCCGTAAAAGAGAGCAATCCTGAAGTGGCGGTGGCGCGCCAAAAACGTATACCGGTGGTTCCCAGAGCCGAGATGCTGGCTGAACTGATGAGGTTTCACTACGGTATCGCCGTGGCCGGTACCCATGGAAAGACGACCACCACCAGCCTGGTGGCCAGTGTTCTTGCCGAAGCCGGCCTGGATCCCACATTTGTTATTGGCGGGCGACTCAATTCAGCGGGAACCCATGCCAGGTTGGGTGCTGGTGAGTATCTGGTCGCCGAGGCGGACGAGAGCGATGCATCGTTCCTCTATCTGCAGCCGATGCTGGCGGTGGTAACCAATGTGGATGCAGACCACATGACCACCTATGGTGGGGATTTCAATCGTCTGCGCCAGACATTCATCGAGTTCCTTCACCATCTGCCCTTTTATGGTCTGGCAGTGCTCTGCATTGATGATGCGGAGATCCGGGGATTGCTTGGCCGGGTAACCAGGCGGGTTACCACATACGGTTTTTCGCCCGGAGCGGATGTACGGGCTGTTGACGTCAAGCAACAGGGATTGAGTACCTTTTTTCGGGTTGAGTGCGCGTCGACAGATCGGTTTGATGTAACGCTAAGGATGCCCGGGCGGCATAACGTGCAGAATGCGCTCGCGGCGATATCCGTTGGGCTCGAGCTTGACTGCAAGGTCTCCTCGATCCAGCGCGCATTGGCCCGTTTCGAAGGCATCGGACGTCGTTTCCAGACGGTTGAATGCAGTTTGCATGATGGTGGCAGCATTATGCTGGTGGATGACTATGGACACCATCCCAGAGAGATTGAGGCAACCCTCTCTGCGGTGCAGGAGGGCTGGCCCGGCAGGCGTCTGGTGGTGGCCTTCCAGCCGCACCGGTATACGCGTACCCAGGAGCAGTTTGATGATTTCGTGCAGGTGCTTTCGCGCCCCGACGTATTGTTGCTGGGTGAGGTATACGCAGCCGGAGAGCCCCCCATACCGGGCGCCGACGGTCGCGCACTCAGTCGGGCGATACGGGCGAGAGGCCAGGTGGCCCCGATTTTCGTCGATCCCATTTCAGAACTGCCGGGTGTCATTTCCGGAGTGGTCCGGGCGGACGACATCGTCGTTGTCATGGGTGCGGGGGATATAGGCGCTGTTGCGACGGAATTGCCGCGCTACTTTAACAACAGTGGGGAAGGGGCATGAAAACCACGCTACGGGAAAGAGTGCATCTGGGCTGCGGTGAGTCATTGGCTCCACTGCATGGCGGGAGGAAGGCGCGTCCGGTGGCGAAACTTATGGGTGCAAAATCCGGAACTACGATGCCGAAGGAGACAATGCGAGGGGGCGGACGCAGGTGATGGCAGCGATGAAGCAACAGCCGTTGCGGGGAGAATTGATGCTCGACGTTCCGCTCTCCGGCTACACCAGTTGGCGTGTTGGAGGGGCTGCGAAATGTTTGTACCGACCGGCGGACAGTCATGATTTGATCGAATTTTTACGGCAACTCAAAGTGGGTGAGCCGTTGTTGTGGCTGGGGCTGGGTTCCAATCTGCTGGTTCGCGATGGTGGATTCAACGGCACCGTTATCACTACCCAGGGATCTCTTGAGAGACTGGAGATGCAGCCGGACGGCGTGTTGTACGTCGAGGCCGGCGTCTCCTGTGCGAAGGTTGCTCGCTTTGCTGCGCGGCAGGGTAGGGTGGGCATCGAATTTCTGTCAGGAATTCCTGGAACCATGGGTGGAGCGCTGGCAATGAATGCTGGCGCCTTCGGTGGAGAGACCTGGGGAGCGGTTCTCTGGGTGGAGACCGTGGACCGAACCGGTTGTGTGCGCCGGCGCGACCCCTCCCGGTTCGAGGTTGGATACCGGCAGGTAAAAGGGGCCGAAGGGGAGTGGTTTCTCGCCGCCGGTTTACAAACGCAACCCGGGGACGTGGCTGCCGGGCAGCGGAAAATCAAGCAGTTACTGGCAAAGCGCTCCGAGACCCAACCAATCGGTTTGCCCAGCTGCGGCTCCGTATTCCGTAATCCCGAGGGAGACCATGCTGCACGCCTGATTGAAGCGTCGGGGTTGAAGGGTGAGCGTATTGGCGGAGCGGTGGTATCGGACAAGCACGCGAACTTCATTATCAATACAGGTAATGCCACTGCCGGCGACATTGAGTCTCTGATCAATCTGGTGCGTGATCGGGTCGAGGCGGCCAGCGGAGTTCGTCTGCAACCTGAGGTGCACATGGTAGGAGAGAGGAGACCGGGACAATGATAAAAAGCGCATCTGAATTCGGTAAGGTGGCGGTTCTCATGGGCGGTCAGTCGGCGGAGCGGGCGGTCTCCCTCGACGGCGGCAAAGCGGTGCTGGAATCGCTGCTGCGCAGCGGTGTCGATGCGGTCGGCATCGACGTGCGCGGGAGTGTGCTTGCCCAGTTGCAGGCTGGCGGATTCGATCGGGTTTTCATTCTGCTGCACGGGCGCGGCGGCGAGGACGGCGTGATCCAGGGAGCATTGGAGAATATCGGTCTGCCTTATACCGGCAGCGGAGTTGCCGGTTCAGCGTTGGCTATGGATAAGTACCGCTGCAAGCTGTTGTGGCGTGGGCTGGGTCTGTCGACGCCGCCGTTTGCGATGATCCGGAGCGAACAGGATCTGGATGCTGTTGCGGCGCTTGGCTTTCCACTGATGATCAAGCCGGTGCATGAAGGCTCAAGCATCGGTATGGCCAAAGTTGAAGACCACGCGGAATTGCATTCAGCCTGGCGAGCGGCAGCCAGCTATGACAGCGAGGTGATGGCGGAGCGTTGGATTACCGGTGCTGAATTTACCGTCGCGATTCTGGGCGGGGATGCCCTGCCGGCAATCCGCTTGGAAACACCTCACCTGTTCTATGACTACGATGCAAAGTATCACGCAGACACCACCAGCTACCATTGCCCTGCAGGACTTCCGGAAGATCAGGAAAAAATGGTCAGGGATCTTGCGCTCGCCGCATTCCAATCGGTCGGCGCCAGTGGTTGGGGCCGGGTCGACATGATGATGAATTCGGACAATGAGCTGTTTCTTATCGAGGTTAATACCGTTCCGGGAATGACCAGTCACAGCCTGGTGCCGATGGCAGCCCGGGCGGAGGATATTGATTTCGATCAGCTGGTTTGGCGGATTCTTGAATTGAGCATGGCGGAGCGCTGATGGCAGCTGGCAAAAACAGGGGCGGCAACGACGGATACCTGGAGTTTCTGCAGCGAGTGCAATGGTCGAAGGTGGGCCGCTGGGTGTTGGCCTTACTGCTGTTTGGAATCATCGGAAGCGGTGGCGTATGGGCGGTCGATAAACTGCGGGATCCCAGGATCCTGCCATTCAAGGTGGTTCGCATAGACGGTCAGCTCAGGTATCTGAACCGAGTACAGATAGAAAAGAGCGTGGGTGGCGAGATCAGGGGGAACTTTTTTACCGTCGATGTGGAGCGGGTACATCGTGCGGCCAAGGCACTGCCCTGGGTTGATCGGGTCAGCGTGCGGCGGGTCTGGCCGCAGACGCTGGTGGTCAGAATCACCGAGCAGGTTCCGATGGCGCGGTGGGGCAAACACCAGTTGGTCAATCCGGCCGGGGATATCTTCACGCCGTCACCAGACGAAATACCCGAAGGTCTCCCCTATTTGCATGGACCTGCCGGGAGTTCGCGAGAGATCGTTGCGCATTTTATCGATCTTAAACCGAGAATGGCGCTTCTCGGGCTTGAACTGGATCGTTTGAACATCGATGAACGTCGCTCCTGGAAGCTGGTATTCGCAGGTGGAATGCAGCTGTATCTCGGCAGCAAGGAGATCGAGACCAGGTTGCAGCGATTCATATCGATATTCCCGCGAATCCAGGCAGGCAAGGGATCCGACAGCAAACTGCTGGATGTCGACCTGCGCTATACCAATGGATTTACGTTGCGACGGGAGCAGAACCAGAAATCACCGGATTCGGATATTCCTGGGCCGGTAGCTGAGACACAGTCAGGGCGGGTTTAGATGACCAAGAAGGCGGAAAAAAACCTCATAGTTGGATTGGACATCGGCACGTCGAAAGTGGTTGCGATCGTGGGCGAGGTGAAGCCGGATGGCGAGATAGAGATTATCGGCATCGGATCACATCCTTCCCGTGGATTGAAGAAAGGCGTAGTGGTGAATATCGAGTCAACGGTGCAGTCGATTCAACGTGCGGTGGAGGAGGCGGAATTGATGGCTGCGTGCGAAATCCACTCAGTCCATGCGGGTATCGCCGGAAGCCATATCCGGAGCCTCAACTCACATGGGATCGTTGCAATCAAGGACCGGGAGGTGACTCACGGAGACATGGAGCGGGTGATTGATGCTGCCAGGGCGGTTGCGATTCCGGCGGATCAGAAAATCCTGCACATCCTGCCGCAGGAGTTCATCATCGATGAACAGGAGGGGATCAAGGAGCCGGTCGGCATGTCCGGGGTGCGTCTGGAGGCGCGTGTGCATATGGTTACCGGCGCGGTCAGTGCAGCGCAGAATATCGTCAAGTGCGTACGTCGCTGCGGACTGGACGTCGACGACCTGATTCTCGAGCAGCTCAGTTCCAGCTACGCGGTGCTGAGCGAAGATGAAAAAGAGCTAGGCGTCTGTCTGGTGGATATCGGGGGCGGCACCACCGATATCGCGGTTTTCACCGAGGGATCCATTCGTCACACCGCGGTTATCCCGATCGCCGGGGACCAGGTCACCAACGATATA
Source organism: Gammaproteobacteria bacterium (assembly GCA_020445405.1). Classification (GTDB taxonomy): domain Bacteria; phylum Pseudomonadota; class Gammaproteobacteria; order Chromatiales; family Chromatiaceae; genus HKST-UBA178. Next base: position 111,474 of record JAGRGQ010000004.1, read on the forward strand.
GCGGTGGCAATGCGTACCCCCACGCAGTACGCCGAGGATATCAAGATCAAGTACGCCTGCGCACTCACTCAGCTGGCTGCCAGTGATGAGACCATTGAGGTGCCCAGTATCGGAGACAGGCCGGCAAGACGATTGTCACGGCAGACTTTGGCGGAGGTAGTTGAGCCGCGCTACGAAGAGTTGCTGACGTTGATTCAGGCTGAGTTGAGACGCAGTGGATTCGAGGATTTGATCGCCGGCGGTGTGGTGCTTACCGGCGGCAGTTCAAAAATGGAGGGGTTGATTGAGTTGGCAGAGGAGATTTTTCACATGCCGGTGCGCCTGGGCGTGCCGCGTTATGTCACTGGATTGGTGGATGTTGTCTGCAATCCGATTTACGCGACTGGGGTCGGGTTGCTGCTGTTCGGGCAGCACAACCGGACAAGCCGGTTGCGCGAATCCCCCGTCGGAGGCGGTTTCCGATCGGTTTGGGAGCGTATGAAGAGTTGGTTTCAGGGTAACTTCTGATTTACCCGGCATAACAGAGTTGATCTAAGGGTTTATTCGTCGGTGGTCAGGGACCGGCAAGTTTTTGAGGAGAGAGGAAATGTTTGAGTTGATGGATTCGTACAGTCAGAATGCGGTGATTAAGGTTGTCGGTGTCGGTGGCGGCGGTGGAAACGCCGTCAATCATATGCTGGGTGCCAGTATCGAGGGTGTGGAGTTTATCTGCGCCAACACAGACGCCCAGGCGTTGAACAACAGCGACGTGAAAACTGTATTGCAGTTGGGCTCCAATATCACCAAAGGGCTGGGGGCCGGAGCCAATCCCGAGGTGGGCCGGGAAGCGGCACTGGAAGACAAGGAGCGCATTCAGGAAGCGCTGCAGGGCTCGGATATGGTCTTTATCACCGCGGGCATGGGCGGCGGCACCGGTACCGGTGCCGCACCGGTGGTGGCGGAAGTGGCGAAAGAGTTGGGAATACTGACCGTAGCGGTGGTTACCAAGCCTTTCCCATTCGAAGGCGCCAAACGGATGGAAGTGGCAAATCAGGGAATAGCACAGCTCAGTAAGTACGTTGATTCACTGATCACCATTCCGAACGAAAAATTACTCGCTGTGCTGGGCAAGGATATGAGCCTGCTGAACGCGTTCAAATCCGCCAATGACGTACTGCTGGGTGCTGTCCAGGGAATTGCCGAGCTGATTACCAGGCCGGGCCTGATCAACGTCGATTTTGCGGATGTCAAAACGGTGATGGCGGAGATGGGTGTGGCCATGATGGGATCGGGTTCGGGCCGCGGAGAGAACCGTGCGCGGAATGCCGCGGAAGAGGCGATTCGCAGTCCGTTGCTGGAAGATGTCAATCTATCCGGGGCCAAAGGCATTCTGGTGAATATCACCGCAGGTCTGGATCTTTCCATCGGCGAGTTCGACGAAGTGGGCAGTACCGTCAAGGAGTTTGCCTGCGACGACGCCACTGTCGTGGTGGGCACCGTCATCGATCCCGAGATGACAGATGATCTTCGCGTGACCGTGGTGGCCACTGGATTGGGCGAACAGGGTGCCGTCAAGCGTCCTGCACCGGTGTTGCATGAAGCACCACCCGTCAAGATCGCAGTCAATTCGGGTACAGCCGAATCCGGCGCGGTCGATTATCGTGACATGGAGAGCCCAACCATCATCCGACGCGACCGTTTGGCGGACCGGCAGGCGGCCAAATCCTATGTGAACGCTGCGCAGCAAAAAGAGATGGATTATCTCGATATTCCGGCATTTCTCCGACGGCAGGCAGATTGAATGTAAGTTGTAATAAACTTGCAAACAACTAGGTAAACTGGTATTTATTCGGGATTACCCTAATGCAAGCTTAGGAAAAGGGTCTATTAGGGGACAGATTAGGCCACTATTTTCTGGGATATGTCTCGTCAAGCTGACGATCCCGTTGGATAAAGCGGATAAACTGTGGCGTGTGCTTCAAGCCTGAAGTTTCGCCAAAGGATATAGTGAAATCAATATGATACGCCAGCGAACACTGAAAAATGTTATCCGTGCGACGGGTGTTGGACTGCATACCGGGGAGAAGGTTTTTCTGACCCTCAGACCGGCTGCGGTCAACTCCGGCATCGTCTTCAGGCGGGTTGACCTGGACCCGCCTGTTGAAATAAAAGCTTGTCCTGAGAATGTCGGGGACACGCGACTGTCGACCACACTCCATAGCGGTGGCGTAAAGGTCTCTACCGTCGAGCATCTGCTGTCCGCATTTGCGGGTCTCGGAATAGACAATGCCTACGTAGACGTCAGCGCACCGGAAGTGCCGATCATGGATGGCAGCGCCGGTCCTTTTGTGTTCCTTATCCAGTCTGCCGGCGTGGAGGAACAGAACGCAGCCAAACGCTTCATCCGGATAAAAGAGAGAGTCTCGGTAGAAGACGGCGACAAAAGTGCGGCGTTTGAACCCTTCGATGGGTTCAAGGTTACATTCGCCATCAATTTTGATCATCCGGCATTCACCGAACGCACTCAGTTCTCGTCTATCGATTTCTCCTCGACATCCTTTGTGAAAGAGGTAAGTCGCGCCAGAACCTTCGGTTTCCTGCAGGAGATAGAGATGCTGCGTGAGAGCGAACTGGCACTGGGCGGCAGTATGGACAATGCCATTGTGGTAGATGAATTCCGCATTCTCAATGAGGATGGCCTGCGCTACGAGGACGAATTTGTTAAACACAAAATCCTGGATGCGATAGGCGATCTCTACCTGCTTGGCCACAGCCTGATCGGAGCATTCAACGGCTACAAATCCGGTCATGCGCTCAACAACCGGCTTCTCAAGGCGCTGGTGGAAAAGAGATCCGCCTGGGAAGAGGTGACGTTTGAGGAAGGCGATCGCGTGCCTATCTCCTACATGAAACCGATACACGCAGGCTGAGGGAGCTGCTGGGGAGCGCGGTTTGCGCTAATTGTCACTGCCAATTCGAATGGCGGTGATGTCCGCTTCATCCCGCGGATCGTTCAGCGACCGTGACGGGACAGCCGCTTGAGAGCCCGTCGTAATCCGGGGTCATCGATGGTCTCAGCCGTTGTTTCGATAACGTCGGCGTTTGCGCGGCTAAGATGCCGTTCTGTGTGCGGGCCGCCCCGCCTGCGTCCTGATTGGAGGAAGACACGAACAGTAATCTTCCGGATCTCCATGCCCCTGCTGACAAGACGACCGCGCAACGTACGCGAGCCAAACCGCAAACGGCTTGCCCAGGCCGGTGAATCGGCATAGAGGATGAGCTGTTTGTCATGCATCAGTGTGGCTAACAGATGCGCATTCACAGACTCTTCGAGTTCCCGCTTCACCAAAGCAAGCAGAGCAGATTGCTCGCGTATCTGCGCAACGAGTGAAGCGGCGGCAGTCGAAACGTTCAAAATTTCAAACAGGGCTTGGGGTGTTCTGGCCATATCACACACTATTTTTGATTTAAAATGAGAATTTCTATACCATTAATTTTTTGACCCCAAAAACTTTAATAATTTCATATCAAGCTGGCAGAGCAGATTATATGAAGGTCAACTTCCAGAGCAAGTCGCGTAAATTCCCAAGTCGCCTCAGTTTCAGCCGGCAGCTGCTGGTCACTGCGCCTGTCGTTGCGCTGTTAACCGGCGGTTCGCTATTGGGGGGATACCGGCTGGGGATTGAGGCCGGCGCCTCGACCCCGTTTGACGAGACTGGGGTTTTGCGTTTTCATCAAGAGATTGACAGGCAGCGTAAAGACCTTGAGGAGGCGCGTCTTCAGGCGCGCGCTCACCTGGATGCGATAGCGCTGCGCCTGGGCGATATGCAGGCGGATCTGCTGCGCATCGAGGCGCTGGGAGAGCAGCTGGTGAGAGTGGGTGAGCTGGACCCGGAAGAGTTCAATTTCGAAGAACCTCCGCCTCGCGGTGGCCTGGATCCATCGCCGGACGCGGTTTCCCTGGAGCTGCCCGAGCTGCAGTCGGAAATCGATCTTTTCTCCCGCAGCATTGCTGATCGTACCCATAAAATGGAGCTGATCCAGGGACTGTTCATAAACGGCAGGATCCAGCAGGAGATAGAGCCTGCGGGGAGGCCGGTCGAGAAGGGCTGGATCTCCTCCAACTACGGCTACCGCAAGGATCCGTTCAATGGCAGGAAAACTTTTCACCAGGGTGTGGATATAGCCAGCAAGCGGGGGTCGCCGGTGCATGCGGTGGCGTCTGGTGTGGTTATGGAAGCGAGGAAAAAATCGGGCTATGGCTACTATATAGAGATAAATCATGCTGATGGATTGGTGACAAAGTATGCCCATAACAGCAAGGTATTCGTTGAATCCGGAGACCTGGTAGAAAAGGGAGATATCATCGGACTGGTTGGATCGAGTGGCCGCTCGACCGGCCCCCACGTTCATTTCGAGATCAGCCGCAACGGTAAAAGCATCAATCCATCCAGTTACCTCGAGTAAAATTACGCTCCAATTTGTATCTGTTTCCGAGCGCCACCAGTTGGGTGTCGCAGACAAAATCCGCTCGGGAATCGAACATCTATGACCGAAATTAAGGTATCATCCGTTATCTTTTTGCCACCAACGATGGAAGTCCCGGATTCATGCTAAGTGATATTCTCAGCAAGGTCTTCGGCAGCCGCAATCAGCGGCTGATAAAGCGTATGTCGAAGACTGTTACACGCATCAATGCGTTGGAAGAGGGGCTGCAGGCTCTGTCGAATGAGCAATTGCGAGCCAGGACCGGGGAGTTCAGAGAGCGTCTCTCCAGCGGAGAGGGTCTGGACAATATCCTGCATGAAGCGTTTGCCGTAGTTCGCGAGGCCGGCCGGCGCAGCATGAACATGCGCCATTTCGATGTGCAGCTGATCGGGGGAATGGTACTGAATCAGGGAAAAATTGCCGAAATGCGTACCGGTGAAGGCAAGACACTGGTCGCAACGCTGGCGGTTTACCTTAACGCTTTGCCCGGTAAGGGCGTACATGTGGTGACCGTTAACGACTACCTGGCACGCCGCGATGCCGCATGGATGGGAAAAATCTACCACTTTCTGGGAATGACGGTGGGCGTTATAAACTCCTCCGGAGGATTAGGCCCGGATTCGTCCTCTTTTCAGTACGATCCCGCCGACGAGGGCAAAGAGAGCGGCACGCCGCAATTGCGCCTGGTTTCACGCAAACAGGCCTACGACTGCGATATCACCTACGGGACCAATAACGAGTTCGGTTTCGACTATCTGCGCGATAACATGGCATTCAGTGCCGACCAACGGGTCCAGCGGGAGAAGTTTTTTGCGGTGGTGGACGAAGTGGATTCCATCCTGATCGATGAAGCCCGAACGCCGCTGATCATCTCCGGCCCGGCTGAAGACAGCTCGGAGTTATACACCAAGATCAACGGCATTATACCGAAACTGACGCGACAGGATCCTATCGAGGGAGAAGACGGTAAACCCGATTTCGGCCCAGGCGACTATTCTGTGGATGAAAAAGCGCGTCAGGTTTACCTGAGCGAGGATGGCCACCAGAAGGTGGAGGAGATGCTGGTGGAGATGGGATTGCTGGAGAATCAGTCCAGCCTGTACGATGCCGCCAACATCAACCTGATTCATCATGTCTATGCCGCGTTGCGCGCGCATGTACTGTTTCACCGTAACGTGGAATATATCGTGCGCGATGGCCAGATTGTTATCGTTGATGAGTTCACCGGCAGGACCATGCCGGGACGGCGCTGGTCCGAGGGATTGCACCAGGCTGTGGAAGCAAAGGAGAGGGTTGCTATTCAGAACGAAAACCAGACGCTTGCCTCGATCACTTTTCAGAACTATTTCCGCCTCTATGAAAAGCTGTCCGGCATGACCGGTACCGCCGATACAGAGGCACCCGAGTTCCTGCAGATCTATCGCCTGGAAGTGGTGGTGATCCCGACCAACGCACCCATGATAAGGGACGACAAGGGCGACCTGGTCTACCTGACGTCAGCAGAAAAATATGACGCGATAATCGAGGATATACGCGACTGCGTGCAGCGGGGGCAGCCGGTGCTGGTGGGCACCGCTTCAATCGAAACCTCGGAGTTGATATCAAACATGCTGCAGAAGGAGAAGATCCAGCACCAGGTTTTGAATGCAAAGCATCATGCCAGAGAGGCGAACATCATTGCAGAAGCAGGACGCCCGGGCGCCGTTACCATTGCCACGAACATGGCGGGACGAGGCACCGATATTGTGCTGGGCGGCAATCCCGAAATGGAAATTGCTGCGTTGGCCAACGATTTGGATCCGGCGGCAGTTGAGACAATCCGCGAGGAGTGGAAGAGGCGCCACCAGCAGGTGCTGGATGCCGGCGGTCTGCATGTGGTGGGTACCGAAAGACACGAGTCGCGCCGCATCGACAATCAGCTGCGTGGCCGTTCAGGCAGGCAGGGAGACCCGGGTTCGACACGTTTCTACCTCTCGCTGGAGGACAACCTGATGCGCATCTTTGCCTCCGATAGAGTCGCTTCCATCATGCAGAAACTGGGGATGGAAAAGGGCGAGGCAATCGAACATCCGTGGGTGACCAAAGCTATCGCCAATGCCCAGCGAAAAGTGGAGGGGCGTAACTTCGATATCCGCAAGCAGTTGCTTGAATACGATGACGTAGCCAATGATCAACGCAAGGTGGTCTACGAGCAGCGCAATGAACTGATGAACACGGACAACATATCTGACTCGATCACTGCACTGCATCAGGAAGTGGTCAACGCGTTGATCGATCAATACATACCGCCGGAGAGCCTGGAGGAGCAGTGGGATGTTGCCGGCCTGACCAAAGCGCTTGAGCAGGAGTACGACGTTAAATATCCACTGCAACAGTGGCTGGATGAGGATGACACGCTGCATGAGGAGACGTTGCGCCAACGTATTATTGGAGAGATGACGCGTGCCTACGAAGCCAAAGAGGCGCTGGTTGGCAGCGAAAACCTCAGGCTCTACGAAAAGGCCGTGATGCTGCAGATTCTGGATGCGCACTGGAAAGAGCATCTGGCTGCGATGGACTACCTGCGTCAGGGAATTCATCTGCGCGGCTATGCGCAGAAAAATCCGAAACAGGAGTACAAGCGGGAAGCGTTTGAGATGTTCTCCTCGATGTTGAACGACATCAAAAAAGAGGTGGTTTCGGTCCTGACCCGGGTCCAGGTTCAGTCGCCGGAGGCGATTCAGGCGACTCAGCCGGCCCGATCCCAGGAGGACTTTCAGTTTCAGCACGAGGAGTTTTCCGGGTTCGGCGATGAGGATGCCGACATGCCGGGTAAGTCGTCCCAAGAGGGTGACACGGAGCCTCAGCAGCCCTTCGTTCGGACGGAGCGGAAGATCGGCCGAAATGAGCCCTGTCCATGTGGCTCCGGGAAAAAGTACAAACAATGTCATGGCAGTCTGCACTAGACACACGCCGGCACTTTACTGTAAAACAGTTCGCCGGGACCATGCACGTACAGATGTTTTTCAGGCAATTGCGGATCATTGAAATGGCAACGGATCGCAATTAAAAGCTCTGCTCCAGTTTAGGTTATGCACTCTTGGCAACTGCGCCGGTTTTGCGAGAGCGTATGATATTTAACTCGATTTTGGAGCTTCTCGCGTCGGCAGGAAAATCAATGACCGTTCAATCTCCAGCATTTATTCCAGTGGCAGGTGTCAGGCTGGGAAGCGCGGCGGCGGGAATCAGGTACCGGGACCGGCGGGATCTGGTTGTCGTCGAACTGGCGGCCGGATCTACCTGTGCGGCGGTATTTACCCGCAATCAGTTCTGCGCCGCACCGGTGATAGTGGCACGTGATCATCTGACCAGGTGTCAACCGCAATTTCTGTTAATTAACTCGGGTAATGCCAATGCCGGCACTGGTGATCAGGGGCTGCGTGGTGCGATAGAGTCGTGCCGCTCGCTGGCGGTGTTGCGCGGCTGTCAGGTGGATCAGATTCTTCCATTCTCCACCGGTGTAATAGGAGAGCGGCTACCAGTTGAACGGCTGGCGCTGGCGCTGCCGGAAGCGCTCAGTTCGCTCAACGAAAACGGATGGTTGGATGCAGCCCGCGCAATCATGACCACCGATACGGTCCCCAAACTTTTTTCGCGGCGCATGGAGTATGCAGGCGGGCAATTTACCGTGACCGGCATGGCCAAGGGGTCCGGCATGATCCGGCCGGATATGGCTACCATGCTCGCTTATGTTGCAACCGACCTGGCGGTTGACAACACCCTATTGCAGCAGTGCCTGCAACGCGCGGTGGCACCATCGTTCAACTCGATTACCGTGGACGGGGATACATCCACCAACGACGCCTGTGTGCTGTTTGCCACGGGAAAATCCGGGTGTGCGCGGGTGCACGAGGCGGAGGATGAATTATATCGGCTGTTATGCGAAGCGGTGGAGTCTGTGTGCATGGACCTCGCCCTCGCCATCGTAAGGGATGGAGAGGGTGCCACCAAGCTGGTGAGTGTAGCAGTAGAGAATGCATTAAGCCCGGCCGAAGCGCGGGAGGTCGCCTATACCATCGCCCATTCGCCTCTGGTGAAAACCGCACTTTTCGCTTCCGATCCAAACTGGGGCAGGATCCTCGCGGCTGTCGGCCGTTCGGATGTCCCCGATCTGCAGATCAACCGCGTGGAGTTGTGGCTGGGAGATGTCTGTATCGTCAACGGCGGTGGCAAGTCTGAGGGGTACACCGAAGCGGCCGGACAGGCGGTAATGGACGCCGAAGAGATACTTATCCGTGTGGTACTGGGACGCGGTACGGCTTCCGCAACCGTCTATACCTGCGATCTCTCCAGTGAGTATGTACGTATTAACGCGGAGTATCGCTCCTGAAATCCATGCACGTCGCGGTGGCGGTGATCCAGGACGATCGCGGCCGGATACTGCTCAGCCGGCGGGCGGATCATGTCCATCAGGGCGGACTCTGGGAGTTTCCCGGCGGTAAGCTGAAGTCGGGCGAGACGCTGGAGCAGGCGCTGAAACGGGAAATCCGGGAAGAACTGGGGATCGATATACACTCCCACGCCCCGCTTATCCGTGTTAATCATCGCTACCCGGAGCGTTCGGTACTGCTGGATGTGCACCGAATTACCACGTTCAGCGGCATCCCCTGTGGCCGCGAGGGACAGCCGCTGGTTTGGGTGACTCCGGAGATGATGCCGCATTATCCGATGCCGGCAGCAGACCGACCTATAGTGTCCGCACTCCGTCTGCCGGACTGTTACCTGATCACTGGCAGCGATTTTTCGAATAAAGTGGATTTTCTTCGGCGTATTCAGCAGAGACTGACAGAGGGACGGCGTCTGATCCAGTTCCGCGCCCCCGGTATGGAACCTCGTGCATTCAGTCAATTGGCCGTGGAGCTGCTGCAGTTATGCCGATCGACGGATGCGCAGTTACTGCTCAACTCAACACCGGAGCTGGCACGCATATGCGGCGCGCACGGCGTCCATCTTACCAGCCGGCAACTCATGTCGTTGGACAAGCGTCCGCTTTCTGCAGAACAGTGGGTGGCTGCATCCTGCCACAACGAAACAGAGCTGCGACATGCGCAGGTCGTTGGTGTCGATTTCGTCGTGCTCTCACCGGTGCTCGCCACTGCCTCCCATCCCGGAGTAAAACCGCTCGGGTGGCGTCGTTTTCAGGAGTTGGTTGATACGGTGAATGTTCCTGTCTACGCATTGGGAGGGATGCTGCCCGGCATGGTGAGTCGGGCGCGTGAGTGCGGTGGCCAGGGTATTGCGGCTATCCGCGGGCTCTGGTAACCGAGGCCACTGGAACGGATATCATACCCAATGCAGCCTTAATCAATTATTCAGAACAGTGGTTGTATTGAGATGACGCAAAAGGAAAAGTTGTTAACGGCTGCGATATTATCGGTTTGGATGATCTATCTGCTGTTTCAGCCGGGTCATCCGAACGATGAGGCGGAGCACCTGCATATCGCTTGGTTGATCCAGGTGCATGGCCTGAAGCCGATAAGCGATTTTTTCGAGCATCATCAGCCTGCGATCTGGCATCTAATCGGCTCTCTTTTCCGGATTGGAGTCAATGACGACTGGCTTCTCTTTTTTGGCAGGATTTATGTTGTAGTCGCCGCCCTGCTTTCCGCCATAGGGTTGTATCTGATCGGGTGCCGGTCAACCGGCGTCAACGCAAAATCGTTACTGATCCCAGTATTCTATTTTATGCTGTCGTCACTCTTCCTGAAAAACCTCATGGTGATCCGTCCGGAGACGTTTGCAACACCATGCATTATCTACTGCGTGTTACTCTGGCGCGCTTCATTTTCAGCAACACAAACCAATGCCCGACTTCTATCCGCCGGAGCCGGATTGCTCGGGATTGCAGCGGTAATGATATCTCCACGTTTCGCGATTCTGGCACCGGGAATCCCGTTGCTTTTCCCATCGCATTTAACGGTATCAATGTCCCAGGTAATTTATCGTGTTACTTGGGGTCTGCTGGGAAGTGCGGTTGGCTTTTTCCTGTCGCTCAATTTTTTTAATCAATCACTGGCGGATTTAACTTTCAATGTCGAATTCAGTGCATTGTTACAAACAACCGGTGTAGGGTTTTATGCCGGGTTTCCGATAATACTGTTCGTCGGAGTGTTTTCTCTTCTGCTGTTCGTCATATACCTGGGTAATTCACAATACTCAAATTCTGTTAAAAAAGTATATCTGGCCATTTTCATATTTATCTATCTAATCTCGATCTACTTTTCGGGTAAGTACTTTTATAACCAAAGCATATTCCCCTTCGTGGTTTGGATCGCACTGTTTATGGCGTCAACGCCACTGATGAGCGGTGGAGCCCAGCAGAATACTTTATGGACGACGTCAGTCGCTTTTACCACTGTGGCTGCGGTGTTCTCCACCTACCAGATAAGTATGCTGGGGTTCAACAGTATCAACCGCTCCAATACTACCAGAGCATTGATGCGAAAAATTGTACCTGAAGATCAAAGTGTACTGCTCCCCTACACCCTTCATCCGATTACACGACTGGACCCTGGCTATTATGCGCTGCCGATTCTTGAGGGAAACAACCGGTTATGCAATACGATAGAAATTTTTGACGCCTCTGCTGCACTGCCTCCATGTGATTACCATGAAACACTGCGTCACTACCGTCCAGCCCTCGTTGCCATGCGTTTTATCCCAAAATCGGACGACGACAGAAATTATGCGCAGTTTATTTCGATAAATTATCGGTACAATCCTGATCTGGGCGTGCTGATAAGACATGACATTAAAATACCGGAGGATTTGACTACGGAAGCCACGCCGGTTGAAAACCTTTAGCCGGCAAATTGTGATACTTGACGGGGGGCAGGCTCGTTTGGGCGCAATCTCAAGCTGGAACCGGCAGCGTTCAGATGTAAAACCGGCAGCAAATATTGGTTATCGGCAGCTGCACTCGCCGGCTGCCTGAGTACATTGCATTTTGCGCGATTGGGATAGCAGACAGGCTAATCGTCGTGCTGAGGGAATGGAGCAGGCTGCGCCATGTCGGCTTTGACGCGGTGGCTCCCATCCAGCCACTCACCGAGATCGATCAGCCTGCAGCGCTCGCTGCAGAAGGGCCTGCAGGGGGACGTTGCGCTCCAGTAAAAGAGAGTCTTGCAGGTGGGGCATCTGGCTCTTGTTTCGCTCTGTTTCATTCAGAGAATGCACGTGTTCAGGAAGAAGGGCACATTCATTCGGGTCTGCGTGGGCCGGTCAACTTCCGCTGGCTCGAGAAAACGCACTGAAAAGCGGTGTTTGCCGCCGCTTATCTCTGCGAACAGCCGGGTTTCCCGCGACAGGCTCACCCGAACCAGCTGTGCCGGCGCCTGTGGATCGATGTTGCTCTGGAAAAATCCTGCGTTTGCAACCTCCTTGGTCGGGCTGGTGCTGCTTCTTATTAACGAAAGCAGCAGTTCCACTGCCGACTCGACCGGCTGCAGGGTATTCAGCCAGGCTTTGGTTTCGGTTTGTCTGAACTCAACCGGCTGCTCCAGCCAGAAATGATAGTGTGGCAGGTCAAATGCACAGCTGCCTCCAGGGATGCTGCTGCGCTGCAGAATGCTTTTCAAAAACTCGTTTGTGCGCATGACATGACCGATCTGGCCATCGATGGAAAAGATCCGCTCGGTTGCTTTTGCGAGTTCATCTAGAATGATGTCCAGGCGCTCGCTGTCGACCCCCGGGTTTCGACGGATGCCAGCCAGTTTTTCACGCTGACGATCCAGTTCTTTGATCAAGTCCGCCTTGATATCCGCCCGTGCAAATATATTCACCATATTCAGCAATGCGTCAATCGCGGATCGGCTGCTCCAGGTGTCTGCGTTTGGCAGATAGTGATTGACTTGACAAAACAGGTGTTCCAGCCGCAGCAGCGTCCGCATCTTCTCGTTCAACGGATGCTCAAAAGTAATCTTGTCCGTTGTGGCGGATGACATGATGCTCCAGTTGAAATGATTGGTTGAAAGGCGTCGATAGAGCTTTATTCTCCAATATTTACCCTACAAAGGTAAATAGCTTCGCCCTCGAGTTGGCGGTTCTTGTTGAAAACTGGAACTCAGGAGGCAGAATTGCGTAATTCTGCCTGCTGTCAATATCGGCCGGACTCCTCCAGGTAGCGTCGGTGCAGCGCCTCCACCTGGGGAATGAGCGCCTCCCGGGGGCCGGAATTTTCGATGACATCGTCAGCGATCTTCAGTTTTTCCGTCCGACTGCTCTGGGCCGCCAGAATTGCACGTGCATTTTCAACTTCGGTTCGGTCGCGTCGACAGACGCGTTCCAGTTGAACCTCTTCCGTGCAGTCCACGACCAGCACCCGATCCACGCTGTCGTTCTGTCCGGTCTCCTGCAGCAGCGGGATGGATAGTATCGCATAGGGTGCCTGCAGCGCATCGAGCCGCCGTCGCATCGTCTGCCTGATGAGCGGATGAAGTATAGATTCGAGATCCCGTCTGGCCTGCTGATCGTCGAAGATCATCCGCCGCAGCTGCGCCCGATCCAGGCTGCCGTCCGCTGCCAGAACATGGCTGCCGAATCGTTTTTCGATCAGTGCCAAAGCCGGCTGGCCAGGCTCAACCACCTCGCGCGCCACCTTGTCGGCATCGATCACCGGCACGCCGAGTCTTTCAAACAGGTCGGTAACCGCAGACTTGCCGCACCCGATACCTCCCGTGAGGCCGACGATCAGCACTGGCGAGGTCCCGCACCGGACCGATAAGTTGCATACCTCATCTCAGTTTATCCCTTGAATTCCACGTGGAGATCATGAGGGCAGGGGGATTTTTGTAGTTATCCTCCGCTTTGCCCAGTGAGCAGGGTCTCTATTTCGAAAATATCGCAATCGGGAAAAACCTGAACTGTTCCATCGCTGCTAGAGTCCCGCCCAGTTAATATAGAGACTATTGATCTGTTCTCCCCAAAGCAGGCTGATCCAGCCGGCTGTCGCCAGGTAGGGGCCAAAGGGAATGGGTATGGATCTGTCGCGTCCCATAAACAGAATCAGAGAGAGCCCCACGACGGCACCCACCAGTGAAGAGAGGAGTATGATCTGGAACAGTGAGTGCCAGCCGAGCCAGGCGCCGAACATAGCCAGTAACTTAAAGTCGCCGTAGCCCATTCCCTGTTTGCCGGTGATCAGCCTGAACAGTTGGAACACGCTCCAAAGCGAGAGGTAACCGGCCACCGCGCCGATGATTGCTGCCGGTGCATCCGAGAAAACACTGAACAGGCTGAGGATGAGCCCGAGCCAGAGAGTCGGGAGGACAATCGAGTCGGGCAGAATCTGGTGATCGAAATCAATCAGGCTCAGCGCGATCAGCACCCAGGTGAGAAACAGCGCCGCGACGGTTTCCCAGCTGACGCCGAAGTGCCAGGCCACCATCAGCGAGAGCAGTCCGGTAGTCGCCTCCACAATCGGATAGCGCACCGAGATAGGTTGACCGCAGGCGGCGCATCGCCCCCGGAGAAGAAGAAAGCTGATAACCGGAATATTCTCCCGGATGCGTATCCGGTGTCCGCATTCTGGACAGCGGGAGGGCGGTTGGGAAAGGTTGAATACCGTTTCCTCTCCGTTCGTCTGGCTCAGCTCCAGCAACTCTCTGCACTGGGATTTCCAGTCCCGGTCCAACATCACTGGCAGGCGGTATGCGACCACATTAAGAAAACTGCCGACCGACAGTCCGATCAGGGTGCAAAAGGTGAGAAAAACCGTTGGATTGAGCAGCAGATAATCGACCAGCGTCATACTCAGATCTCAATAACGCCGTGCAACGCCTGGACGGGCACTGAAGGCCGATGGGCAAAGAGCAGAGAAGAGCCAGTAAAGGCGCCGTTTATGCCAGGAGCCCGGGTGCTTGGCCCTCAGCTTTTCGATCACTACTTGCCCATCACCGCAGAGCCCATCTGGAAGATTGGCAGGTACATTGCGATAACCAGGCCGCCGATGAGGGTGCCCAGAATCACCATGATCAGCGGCTCCAGCAGACTGCTCAAGGCATCGACCGCGTTGTCGACCTCCTCCTCGAAGAAATCGGCGACTTTTGCCAGCATGCCGTCGATTGATCCCGACTCCTCGCCGATAGCGACCATCTGGATCACCATGTGGGGAAACAGGTTCTGCTGTTTCATCGCCAACTGGAGCGACTGGCCGGTGGCGACATCCTCGCGCATGCGCAATACCGCTTCGCCATAGACCACATTACCGGTGGCGCCGGAGACCGATTCGAGCGCCTCCACCAGCGGGACACCCGCGGCGAACATGGTTGAGAGTGTGCGTGCAAAGCGGGCCAGCGCTGCTTTGTTGACGATAACGCCGATGATGGGCGTTTTCAGCAGGATTTTATCGACGGTGTGACGGAATTTACGCGAGCGTTTCCAGATGTAGCCGAAGATGTAGACGGTTGCGATGACAATGAGCAGCAACAGCCACCACCACTGCTGCATCCATTCCGACATGGCCACCACGACCTGGGTGAAAGCCGGCAAGTCGGAGCCGAAGCTGGAGAACAGCTCCTGAAACTGGGGAATGACGAAGATCATAATGATCGAGGTGACCAGCACGGCCACGATGATGACCGCCGCCGGGTAGAACATCGCCTTCTTGATCTTTCCCTTGAGCGACTCTGTCTTCTCCTTGTAAGTGGCGATTTTGTGCAGCAGCTCTTCCAGCACGCCGGCCTGTTCGCCGGCATGGACCAGATTGCAGAACAGGTCGTCAAAATAGAGCGGATGTTTTTTTAGCGCCTCTGCCAGCGCTGTTCCGCCCTCCACGTCGGCTTTGATCGAGAGTATCAGATCCTGCATTGAGGGGTTGTCATGTCCCCGACCGACGATATCGAAGGCCTGAACCAGCGGCACGCCGGAACTCATCATGGTGGCCAGCTGGCGGCTGAAAACCGCGATGTCGCCGGGCCGGATCTTTTTCTTGCGGGTGGTGAAGAGAGTGGATTTTTTCGTGACCTTGATCGGGTTGATCCCCTGCCGCCGCAGGTCGGCGCGGACCAGCGCCACATTTGCGGCCCGGGTCTCGCCTTTGAGGCGTTTCCCCCTCCTGTCCGAGCCCTCCCATGCGAAGATGTTTGCCTTTTCGGCCTTCGGTGCAGCTACAGCCATAATCTTAATCCTTGGTTACGCGGTTGATCTCTTCCAGACTGGTGATGCCGTCCCGGACCTTTTTCAGACCCGATTGGCGCAGCGTTGCCACTCCCTCTTTCCTGGACTGCTCTGCCAACTGCAGCGAGTTTCCCCCCTCCATGATAATTCGGCCCATCGCTTCGGAGACCGGCATGACCTGGAAAATACCGACGCGACCCTTGTAACCTTTGTTGCAGCGGTCGCAGCCGACCGGCCTGTAGACGGTCAAACCCTGCAAATCCTGCTCTTCGAATCCCTCCTCAAGCAGCGCCTCTCTGGGTAGATCATCGGGGACTTTGCAATGGGAACAGAGACGGCGGGCCAGACGTTGCGCCATGATCAGCACCACCGATGATGCGATGTTGAACGCAGGTATGCCCATATTGGCCAGTCGTGTCAGCGTCTGAGGCGCATCGTTGGTATGCAACGTGGAGAGCACCAGGTGTCCGGTCTGCGCGGCTTTCACGGCGATCTCGGCGGTTTCCAGGTCGCGAATCTCGCCCACCATGATAATGTCCGGGTCCTGACGCAGAAAGGCCCGCAGCGCGGAGGCGAAAGTGAGCCCCGTCTTGGTGTTCTGGTTGACCTGGTTGATGCCCGCGACCTGAATTTCCACCGGATCTTCAACCGTCGAGATGTTGACATCAGGCTGGTTGAGCAGGTTCAGGCCGGTATAGAGAGAGACCGTTTTACCGCTGCCGGTGGGTCCGGTTACCAGTACCATGCCGTAGGGTTTGGCGATGGCTTCCAGAAATGCATCCTGCTGCTCTTTTTCGAATCCCAGCGCTTCAATGCCGACCTGGGCGCTGGTGGGGTCGAGAATACGCAGCACCACCTTTTCGCCGTAAAGGGTGGGGCAGGTGTTTACGCGAAAATCGATCGAGCGGTTGCGCGAGAGCACCATTTTAATACGCCCGTCCTGGGGTATACGCTTCTCGGCGATGTTCATGCGCGACATGACCTTGATACGGGCGACCAGACGGCTGGCGAGGTTTACCGGCGGGGAGGCGATCTCCCGCAGCATGCCGTCCTGTCTGAAACGGACCCGGAAATTCTTCTCGTACGGCTCGAAGTGGATATCCGAGGCGCTGCTGTTGATGGCGTCGAGCAGCACCTTGTTGACGAAACGCACGACCGGCGCCTCGTCGATATCCATATCCCCGTCATCCTGCCGCTCGTCACCGTCTTCGATGGTGATGTCGAGGTTGTCCAGGTCGGTGTCCAGCAGATCGGACATGCTGGTGTCGGATGCCTGCATCGCCTGTTCGATGCCGAGGGTAAGCTTTTTCTCTTCTACAACCACCGCTTCGGTGGCCAGTCCCGTATGGAATTTGATCTCATCGAGCCCGTGTAGATTGGTCGGGTCGGAGACACCCAGAAACAGGCGCTTGCCGCGCTTGAACAGCGGCAGCGCATGGTGGGTCCGGATCAGCTTCTCGTCGACCAGCTTGGTCGGCAGGAACCCCATGTCCAGCACTTCCAGGTCGAACAGCGGGACGCCGAACTCCTGCGATGCGGCATGCGCGATTTCAAGACTGTCGAGGATATCGTTTTCCACCAGATAGGTGACGAACGAGATGCGTTTCTTCAATGCGGCGTCGAACGCATGCTGCGCCTGCTCCTCGCTGAGCAGGCCGTCGCGAACCAGGCGGTGGGCGAGACCGCTTAATTTGACCGTTGGCTTGGTTGTTACCATCCGAATAATATGACTGTTTTATTGACCCGGAATATCAGTATCGTCGACAGAATTTCATACTGCTGTGTCGGCAGGATACAGTGAAACTGTAACCCGCAGGGAATTATAGTCCGCCAGATATACTTTTTGGAAACCGGACGATAGCGCAGTCGCCCCCGCCGCTCAATAGCGGCGACCGAAAAGCCGGATCCGTGAGGGTCCCGCAACGGGTCAGGGCAGGACTTTATTGAAAACCTGCGTGTCGTTGGGCAGCGAGATGTGGGTGACCGAGATGGAGTAGGAGTTGGCGTTGGAGGTGACGCTGTAGTTGAACATATTCTTGTCGCCCGGGTCGGGCTGCCAGGCCAGGCTTCCGCTCTGCAGTGTTTTGGCGCCGCCTGGGATCCATGTCTCCGGACTGCGTACGCCGTAGGTGCCGTTATCCAGCCAGAAATCCTCCAGTGCGATGCGCAGGGGTTCGATATTCGCAGTGGCTGCGTTGATGCGCGCTTCCCGGATATAGCCGTTGTAAGCAGGGAGTGCGATACCGACGATGACTGCGAGAATCGCAATGGCGATCATCAGTTCGACCAGAGAGAATCCAAGGTTGCGGGTATGTATCGACATGCTTTTTCGCCTTTTAAACTGTGTGCCCGGCTGTTGGCCGGGCACCAGGCTTGCTACATTCGAGGTGAACTCATGTTATATGTTGGTCGCGTCGAGTGTGATCGTGTCACTGGTCACATTGAGGAAATTCGGCCGCGTGATGACGATAACTTCAGAGCCGACTGTGGATGTGGTCATATTGACGCCGACAACCCCGTTCGTGGCATCGGCAGCCGTGTTGTAGGCTGCAAGACCGCCTTTCGGCGCGGTACGGTTTTCCGGATTGATGGTAGCCATGACATTGAGTGAAGGCGGTGTGGCTCCACGGGCGCTCATGGCGGCACGCTTGGACAACTCGGCTTTCAACGAACGGTAAGCCCCGTCATAGTGATCGCTGACTTTGGCCATCTGCGCCTCCCGTATGTACTGGTTATATGCCGGGATGGCGATGGCGGCGAGAATTGCGATGATCGCGACGACGATCATCAGTTCGATAAGGGTGAAACCGGATTGTGCTCTCTTCATGACTATCTCCTGGTGATTGCAAAGCTTGTGCCTAACATCTTTCGGCCGCCTGTTCGGGACCTTTAAAAAAACTGCGTCTGGTGGTTTGCGTTCGATTCTAACCTAAGCAGTATCCGTGCCGGAAATGGAGAATTATCCGTTCCGTTGCGAAAAAATTCAATATTAATTCATATTAAACAATAAGTTATGATTTTCAAAGTGGGTGTCCGCGGGTTAGCATTTCATTGTCGCCGGTGCATTGACATTTTCGGAAATGGGACGTTTTTTGTCACTAGGTGACAAAATTTGTCACCCAGTCTGCTGTTCACGCAGCCAAACCCTTCGGTGACCGACTGAACTTGTGATCCGGGAATTTAATCTATACCCAGTTTTTCCAGGCGGTAGCGCAGCTGACGGAAACTGATTCCGAGCTTTTTGGCGGCGGCGGTGCGGTTCCAGCGGGACTCTTCCAATGCTCGGATGATCGCCTCCCGTTCCATCTGTTCCAGGTAGCTCTCCAACGGCATCGCCTGTTCCGTGGGCAGGATTTCGGCGCCACTTTCCGGTAGTTGAATATCCTCGAGCCGTATCAGGTTGCCGTCGCTCAGCGTCAGTGCACGCTCGAGTATATTCTCCAGTTCGCGCACGTTGCCTGGAAAGCCATACCGGCTCAGGCTCTCCAGCGCCTGCTTTTCGATCGCGGTTTTTTCCAGTCCGTTCTGGCGGCCGATATTCTCCAGCATGTATTCCGCCAGCAGCGGAATATCCTCGCGCCGCTCGCGCAGCGGCGGAATATGCAGTTCGATCACGTTGATCCGGTAAAACAGATCCTGACGAAACTCCCCCCGTGTCACCATCTCAGCCAGGTTTTTATGCGTGGCGCTGATAATGCGCACATCCACCGGCTCCTCCTTCTGCATACCCACGGGCCGAACCTTCTTCTCCTGGATCGCCCGCAACAGCTTCACCTGCATCTGAAAGGGCAGATCAGCGACCTCATCCAGAAACAGCGTTCCCCCTTCCGCCTGCTGAAAAAGACCCTGCTTTTCCGCAACGGCGCCAGTGAAGCTCCCTTTGGCGTGACCGAAAAATTCGCTCTCCATCAACTCCTGGGGAATGGCGCCGCAGTTCACCGCTGTGAACTCGCTGTCTGCCCGCGGACCTTGTTCGTGAATCAACCGTGCCGCCAGCTCTTTGCCGGTGCCCGACTCGCCGCTTATATAGACAGGTGCCTGGCTTCGGGCGAGTCTGAGTGTCATCGCGCGAATACGCCCGATTGCTTTTGATGTTCCCAGCAGCTGGGTTCCCGGCTGGCTGTCACCCGGGCCGGTTGCGACCTGCCGATGATCCAGTTTCAGTGCCGACCGGACCAGCTGGCGCAGCATCTGCAGATCGATTGGTTTGGAGGCGAAATCGAATGCACCCGCCTTCAGCGCCTGGATCGCCGATTCCATGTTGCCGTGTGCGGTGATGACGGCAACCGGCAGCTGGGGGTGATTCTTACTGATCAGTTTTACCAGATCAATGCCGTTGCCGTCCGGCAGCCGCATGTCGGTCAGGCAGAGATCGAAAGTCTGCTGCGTGAGCAGTGTACGCGCCTGGGCCAGATCGACGGCTTTGTACGCATCAATATCCATACGTGCCAGTGTGATATCGAGCAGTTCGAGGATGTCGGGCTCGTCGTCGACAATGAGTGCTGCCGGTCTGCTCATCCCTGCCTCCTGCGGGTTCTGGTGCCCGGGAAATTCATGCGGAAGCAGCTGCCGCCGTTTTCCACGGGAAGGTACTCAAGCCGCATGCGGTTGGATTCGCTCAGCTCTTTCGCAATGTACAATCCGAGCCCTGTGCCCCGATTGTTGGTGGTGAAGAACGGCTCGAATATCTGGCGCGCGATCTCCGGCGGGATTCCCGGACCGTTGTCGATTACGTCGAGAAACGGTCCGCCGGAGGCTTCGGTTATACCGCCCTTGAATTGGATGATTATATCCTCTTTTTCCCCTTTAAAGTGGCGAATCGAGTTCTCGCAGAGATTGCTCAAAATCTGCCGCAGCTGGGTGGAGTCGGCAAAAATCAACGTATCGGGTGGATCGATCTCGACCAGCATGCAGGATTGCGGAAGATTGTGATAGGTAAGGGACTCCTGCACGAACGGATCGAGCCACTGCCTGAGGATGAACTCCTTCGGGCGTGCCTGGCTTCTGCGTGAAAGCTGCAGCACATTTTCGATGATGTCGTTGACCCGACGGGTGTTGGTTCCGATGATCTCCAGCAGGCGCTGGTCGCTGTCAGCCAGCTGCGTCGACTCATTGAGCAACTGTTCCGCATGGCCGATGGCGCCCAATGGATTGCGTATTTCATGCGCGATACTGGCGGTCAGCCGGCCCAGCGACGCCAGCTTCATCTGCTGCGCCTGTTGGGTCACCGAGGCTTCGTCTTCAATAAAGACCACAGTGCCGTTGCGCCCAGTCTCACCGAGTGGCGAGAAGCCCGGCTTGAGTTCGCGTCCCCCGGGCGTAGGCCGGAAACTACCGGGCTCTGTCTCCCGATTCTCCTGCCACTGCTGCATGCGCTGAGAGAGCGGCTGGCAGACATGCTTGAGGTGTTTGCCGGTTTTTACGTCGGGCGTTCCAAGCAGGTACCAGGCTGCGTCGTTGATCAGGCGGATCCTGTTTTCATCGTCGACCACCAGGATACCGGTCTGCATATGCTGGATGACGTAATCGTTCAACTGCTCCAGGTTTGCGAGATCCAGCTCCTGCTGTGTTATCAGCTGTTCGCTTTTCGAAGCTCTTTGCGACAGGACCAATGCCAGGGTCGCGATGGCGAAAAAGGCCACGCCCAGCATGCCGGCCTGGGGATAGCCGGTTGGCGGGGAGGTGCCGTTGAATGTTGCCACGGTCTGCTGGGTCAGGACCGAGAGCGTTGACAGCGCCGCAAAAAGCAGCGCCACCCGGCCCGGCAGCATCAGGCTGCCGGTTGCTATGGAGACTGCCATCAGCGTACCCAGCCCGGTCTGCACGCCGCCGCTTGCGTACAGTAGCAGCGTAATACAGAGAATATCGGTCAGCACCATGAAGATTGATTGTGCCGTGCTCGAAGGGCGGCGCCAGTAGTGCATCAGTCCGCCAGCCACTATCAGACCAAGGTACATGGTGCAGGTCAGCGCATAGAGTCCAGGACGCTGCTGGCCGAGAAAGGCCGGTCCCCAGTCGCCCAAGAACGCAGTGGTAAGAAGCGTCGCCACAATCAGCCGGTAAATCAAAAAGAGACGGGGTATCACCCAGATGTTGCCTCTGACCGCGGTGGGTGGTGCCTTCCACCAGAAGGCCCTGTCTCGCCGGCCGGTCATACCGATCCGGGTCCCGATCGGGTGCCGCCGCTGAGCAGATGCAGGCACCGGTGCGGACATCCGTAACGCGAATCAATAGCCTGTTTAATATGACATTTTTGTGACATAACCTGGTTTTCGGCCGTTGCTGGTCGGGTCTGTAGGGTCGAAACAGTGCGGCAGACTAATGATCCCATAGAAAATTTAAATTCATTGGCCGATTTTTTTGATTATTCGTCTGGTTTCGACCAGAATAACAATTTTTCCAACCGGACGGGTCCAATAAAGTAATGAACTTACACGAGTACCAATCCAAGCAGTTATTCGCCAAGTATGGAATCCCGGTTTCGAAGGGTAATCCTGCTTCCACAGTGGCAGAGGCACGCGCAGCCGCTCAGTCCCTTCAAGGCAAAAGCTGGGTGGTTAAAGCCCAGGTCCACGCCGGTGGTCGGGGTAAAGCCGGCGGTGTGGTTTTGGTCGACAGTCTCGACCGGGTTGAGCAGGAGGCAAGACGTTTGCTCGGCAGCAGGCTGGTCACCAAGCAGACCGGAGAACCCGGACTGCCAATCAACATCGTGCTGGTGGAAGAACCCACCGATATCGCCCGAGAACTCTATTTAAGCGTACTGGTGGATCGTGAGAGCAGACGCATACTGTTCATGGCTTCCAGTGCGGGCGGGATGAACATCGAAGAGGTGGCTGCGGAAACTCCGGAGAAGATAATGACGATTACCGTCGACCCGGCGGCGGGACTGCAGGCTTACCAGTGCCGCAGGTTGGCTTTTGGCCTCGATCTGGCGGGCGGTCAGATCAGAGCGTTTCAAGGCTTCATGCAGCGCCTCTGCAAGCTGTTTGTCGAGAGCGATGCCAGCCTGGTGGAGATCAATCCGCTGGTGGTAACCAAGGGCGGCGATCTGATCGCGCTGGACGCCAAGATCAATCTGGACAACAACGCTTTTTTCCGTCAGGCAGAATTGGTTGGCATGCGCGACGTCAGCCAGGAAGACCCACGTGAAGCGGCGGCCAAGGAGCATGACCTCAATTACATTACGCTTGATGGAAACATCGGGTGCATGGTTAACGGCGCCGGTCTGGCGATGGCCACCATGGATTTGGTGCAGCTGCACGGCGGCACCCCGGCGAACTTTCTGGACGTGGGCGGTGGTACCACCGCTGCGCGGGTCGCCGAAGCGTTCAAGTTGATTCTGTCGGACGACAAGGTGCGGGCAGTGCTGGTCAATATTTTCGGCGGCATCGTGCGCTGCGATCTGATCGCCGACGGCATTATCCAGGCGGTTAAGGAAGTTGGTGTGAATGTGCCGGTTGTGGTTCGGCTGGAAGGCACAAATGCGGCCGCTGGGCTCGATAAGCTTGCCCACAGCGGTCTGGCGATCACCACCGCTGCAGATCTTGGTCAGGCGGCAAAACA
>JAGRGQ010000050.1 GCA_020445405.1 Gammaproteobacteria bacterium
AGGTCGGTTACACCGGCACGCCGGTCGAGAATGTTTTGCGGCTGGCCAGGCTGACCCATTTTTCCGGCCTTGACGGCATCGTCTGCTCCCCGCTCGAAGCTGCTGCGGTACGGGATCAGGTGGATCGGGATTTTCTTCTGGTCACCCCCGGGGTAAGACCCCACAGCGCTGCGCTGAATGACCAGAAGCGGGTGATGACCCCGCTCGATGCGCTGAACAACGGCGCCGATATGCTGGTGATCGGACGGCCGATCACCGCGGCTTCCGACCCGTTCGCGAGCCTGCAGGCGATTCAGCTGGAAATTGCCGGGTTTGCTGACGATTGACAGCGAAGCACGGGCAATTTAGTCTGGTACCGCTTCCAGGAAGGAGGCGTCCGGGCTTGATAGGCCCGGTCCCAATCGTCAATCAACAGGAGATTCAACCATGGAATGGTTCACAAGGATGTTGTTCACCGCACTGCTGCTCGTCTCCACAAACCTCTTGGCCGGACCGGTCGATATCAATAGCGCAGACGCCGCTGCGTTGGCAACAGCGCTCAACGGTGTCGGTGAAGCCAAGGCAAAGGCCATTGTCGCCCATCGTAACCAGCATGGCGCGTTCAGGTCGGTGGATGAGCTTGCGCTGGTAAAGGGCATAGGTCAGCGCCTGGTGGATATCAACAGGGACGCGATCCGGATCGGCGATCCGGCGGCCGTGGAGAACAGCAGGTAGCCGGCAGCTGTCCGGCAATACCCCGCTCCCTCCGTCGGGGGCTGTTGTGAAAGCCCCTCTCCCTTGCGTAGGGTGTCGCAAAAGTCCCTCTCCCTCAAAGAGGGGGTCGTAATATCTCCCTCTCCCTCGAAGGGAGAAGGAACGGAATCTTTGCGACGACATCCTCCAAAGGGAGAGGGGATAAAGCCTATAGCGCCATCCTCGTCAGGGGGAGGGGGGCTACCGGTTTCCCGATGCGGACTCACCGATTGCGCCCGCGGGGAGGTTATACTTTCGCAAAAGACCGGAAGCCCGATGCTTAAACTGTATCAATCCAATCGCATGGAGTACCTGGCGGATCTGCTGATCGAGATCACCAGGCCTCCGCCTGCGGATCCTTTTGCCGCGGAAACCGTGATTGTGCAGCATCCGGAAATGGGGCGCTGGCTCTCGCTGCAGATCGCGGAGCGCACCGGGGTCTGCGCGAATTTCCGGTTTCCGCTGCCGGCGGGCTTTATCTGGGATCTGTTCAGCAGGCTGATTCCCGGGCTGCCGGAACATAACCGCTATGCGCCGGACGTGATGCAGTGGTCGCTGTTTTCACTGCTTGGGAAAACAGTTGACGAGCGCCTGTTTCATCCGGTCCGCCGATATCTGGAGAGTGCCGGTGAAGACGCGGGTTTCGAACTCGCCGCACGCCTCGCCACCTGCTTCGATCAGTACCTGGTCTATCGCCCGGACTGGATAACAGCCTGGCAAAGGGGGGCGAGCGTGATGGACAACGACGGCTGGCAGGCCGAATTGTGGCGCCGTCTGCGAACTGCCCTGAACACGGACCACTGGGTTGATCTGCAGCAGCGGCTGCAGCGGGAGTTGGATAAAAGCGGCGCACCGCCCAAATGCCTGCCGGCGCGCGTTTCACTGTTCGGCGTACCTGCGCTGTCGGGCGGATATCTGTCGTTGCTGCAACAACTTTCCGGCTGGATGGATATTCATCTGTTTCTGCTCAACCCCTGCGAAAAGTACTGGAGCGGTATCGTCGATCCGGTTGAACGCAGCGGGTGGGAGCTTGCCGAGGAGAGCGGTGCACTCTATCTGGAGACCGGCAATCCGCTGCTGGCCTCGCTCGGGCGCCAGGGCAGGGATTTTCTGGCGGCGCTGCAGGAACTGGATCCGCCGACTATCGATCTGTTCGGCGCCAACGCCGGGAAGACGCTGCTGGCGCAGCTGCAGGACGATATTCTGACGCTCAACGACGGCACTCAGGCGGCAGCCAGGCGGACGGTCCCGGACAACGACGGTTCGATCCGCGTACACAGCTGTCACGGTCCGATGCGGGAGCTGGAGGTGTTGCGCGACCAGTTGCTCGATCTGTTTGAGCGGCATCGTGATCTGCAGCCGCACCAGGTGCTGGTCATGACGCCGGATATGACGCTCTACGCCCCCTATATCGAAGCGGTGTTCGGCGCCGCCGCCGCGGACGCCAACCAGATCCCGTTTTCGATAGCCGATCGCACCGCCACGCTGGCGAGCCCGTTGACGGCCGCGTTTCTGCGGCTGTTCGAAATACCCGGGGGCCGCGACGAGAGCAGCGAACTGCTGTCGCTGCTGGAAGTTCCTGCAATCCGGCGCCGCTTTTCCATCGGCGACGGCGATCTGCCGATGATCCACCGCTGGGTGGCGGAGAGCGGAATCCGCTGGGGGATGGACGCCGGCAGCCGCCGGGATCTCGGTTTGCCGGAAACCGATCAGAACAGCTGGCGGGCCGGGCTCGACCGGATGCTGCTCGGCTTCGCGCTGCCCGGGGAGGAGGAACGGCTGTTCCGGGGGGTCCTTCCCTACGACCGGATCGAGGGTGCAGAGAGCACGGTGTTGAGCGGCCTGAGCGCGTTTATCGATGCCGTTTCCGGGCTCCGTCAGCTGCTTGCCGGACGCCATCGGCTGGCACTCTGGGCAGAGCGGCTGACCGCGCTGATCTCCCGCTTCTTTCAGCCTGAGGGCGAGGAGGAGGCGCAGCTGCAGCGGGTACGCGACGCGATAGCCGAGCTGCTGGAGAACGCCGCGCTGGCCGGTTTCCGGGGGCAGGTATCCATGGCGCTTGTCCAGCGGCAACTGACGCTGCAACTGCAGAGCGGCGCCGATAGCGGCGGATTTCTCGGCAGCGGTGTCACCTTCTGCGCGTTGACCCCCATGCGCAGCCTGCCGTTTGAGGTGATCTGTCTGCTGGGCATGAATGACGGCCTGTACCCCGCCAACCGGCGGCCGCCGGAGTTCGATCTGATGGCGCGCCATTTCCGGCTTGGCGACCGGCATCGCCGGATCGAGGACCGTTATCTGTTTCTGGAGACGCTGATCTCAGCCCGGCGCTGTCTCTACATCAGCTATTCGGGACAGGATATACGCGACAACAGCACGCTTCCGCCGTCGGTATTCGTCAGCGAACTGCTCGACTACCTGCAGCACGCCTTTGTCTTCGAAAACGGCGAGTCGCTGGATTCGCACTATCCTGTCAGGCAGCAGCTGCAGCCGTTCCATGCCCGCTACTTCGAACCGCATGGCCCGTTGTTCAGCTACGATGCGGGGTGGGAGGCGGCCGCCAGGGCGCGCGTCCAATCCTCACGGCGTGCCGCACCCTTGCTGCAGTCGCCGTTGCCTCCGCCCGGAGACGAGTGGCGTCAGGTGGAGCTGGAGCGGCTGGTCTCGTTCTATGCCAATCCGGTGCGGTATCTGCTGCGCGAGCGGCTGGGGGTAGTGCTTGAATACCGGGACAAAACCCTCGAGACCAGGGATCCGTTCGCGCTGGACTATTTCGAACAGGATCGCATCGGTAGCCGGATAATGAAATCGCAGCTTGAGTCCGGCAACGTGGAACAGCTGCTGGTCCTGGAAAAATCTGCCGGACGCCTGCCCCACGGCCACGCCGGGGAGCTGCTTTTCCGTCAGCTCCAACAGCACGCGGCCGTACTTACGAATAAACTTCAGGAACATAAAAATACGGAATTAAAAGAAATAGTTAAAATAGATTATTCTCATAATGGATTAAGATTGACGGGCAGCGTGGAGGCGGCGCTCCCGGACGCCATTTCCGGGTACAGCTATAAACCGCTCCCGGCATCCCGTCTGCTTGGCCTCTGGATCACCCATCTGGCGCTCAATCTCTCCAGCGACCCGGATCATGCCCGGGAGACCCGCTGGTTAAGCGGTACAGAATTGATCCGGCTGACGCCGGTGAGTGCTGCGGCCCAGCTGCTGGGAGAGCTTCTCGATCTCTACTGGGAGGGCCTGAGCAGCCCGCTTCACCTGTTCCCGAAGAGCTCCCGGGAGTATGCCCTCCACCGCCTGGGGGAGAAGGAATCCGACTATTGCATTGCCAAGGCCTGGGTCAAATGGGAGGGGGGGTACCAGGGTTTCGGCGAATTCTCCAACCCCTATTACCAGCTTGCCTTTCCCCGGGGGGATGTGCTGGATGCAGCTTTTCAGCGCTGCAGCGAACAGGTTTTCACTCCGCTGCTCCGTGCGCTGGAGTCGGCCTGATGGAGCCGTTGCAACTCTATGCGACCCCGCTGCGTGGACTGAATCTTATCGAGGCCAGCGCAGGCACCGGCAAGACATTCGCCATTTCGACGCTTTACCTGCGCATGATCGTGGAGCTTGGGCTGCCGGTTGAACGGATTCTGGTGGTGACTTACACCAAGGCGGCGACCGCGGAGCTGCGCGACCGGATCCGCGGCAAGCTGGTGGAGACCAGACTGGCGCTGGAGGCCGGCACCGAGGATGCGCAGTTCCGCAGCTCGCTGGAGCGCGGCGGCATCGACCGGGAACTTGGCCTGCAACGGATTAACCACGCGATTCTGGGTTTTGACCGCGCCGCGATATTCACCATCCACGGATTCTGTCAGCGCGTACTCGCGGACAACGCCTTCGCCAGCGGTCTGCCGTTCGAAACCGAGCTGATAGCGGAGGAGACGGCGCTGCTACAGGAGGTGGTGGACGATTTCTGGCGGCTGCATATCCAGCAGTTGTCATCCGGCATGCTGGATCATCTGCTCATGCAGAACTATACACCGGACAGCCTGGTGCAGCTGCTGAGGGGAAAACTTGGAAAGCCTTATCTGCATTTGCGCGGCTGTCCGGAACCGGCCGGTCTGCCCGAGCTTGAGTCGAACTACATTACGCTCTTCCGGGAGCTCAGAAAGCAGTGGCTGCGGGTGGGTGAAACCGTCGGCCGGTTGCTGCTGGAGAGTACCGGCCTGAACGCAAACCGATACCGGAGAGACTCGATACCCGGCTGGATGTCGGCCATGGATCGGTACCTGGCGGAAAATCCGGGGCCCTGGTTCGACGCATTCGCCAAATTCTGCAGCGGCACGCTGGCCGCCTCGGTCAAGAAGAACGGCACCGCCCCGGTACACCCCTTTTTCGACCGCTGCCAGCGGCTGCTGGATTCCCGCGAGTTGCTGGTCGAGGCCTACCGGCAAAAACAGGTGGAACTGCTGCAGCGGCTGATACGGTTCACCAATGCGGAGCTGAGCAGACGCAAGTCGGAGCGGCGGCTGTTGTCGTATGACGATCTGCTGCTCAATCTGCTCCAGGCGCTACAGCGGAACTCGGGCGCGCAGCTGATCGCAAAAATAAGAGACGATTACGGCGCGGCGCTGATTGACGAATTTCAGGATACGGATCCGGTCCAGTACAGGATATTGCGGGAGATCTATCGGGCGGGCGATGCGCCGGTGTTTCTGGTTGGAGACCCGAAACAGGCAATTTACAGTTTCCGCGGTGCGGATATTTTCGCCTATCTCAGCGCCTCCCGGGACGCCGCCGCACGCTACTCGCTGGAACGCAACTGGCGCTCCGGTCAGGCACTGCTAACAGCAATAAATAATCTATTTAATCAACATAATAAAGCATTTATCTATAGTGAAATATCATATATAGACGTGTTCGCTGCGGAAACCGAACGCGAGTCATTGACCGGGGATGACCTGGATGGCGGTGCGTTTCGTATCGGACTGCTGGAGGGGAGTCTCACGGTTGAGGCGGCGCTGGAACTGTCGGTTCATGCGGCTGCCGCGGAGGTGTGCCGGCTGCTGAAACGGGGTGCCGGGGGTTTGCTGCGGATCGGTGACCGGCCGTTGGCCGGCGGCGATATCGCGCTGCTGGTGCGGACCCACAGACAGGGCATGCTCGTCAAGCAGGCATTGCGGGCGCTGGGGATCAACTGCGTTCAGAACTCGCAGGAAGATGTTTTCCATTCGCATGCCGCGCTGCAGCTGGAGCGTCTGTTGATGGCGGTGCTGAATCCGGCCCGGGAGGGGCTGGTGCGGGCGGCTTTGACCACCGTACTCATCGGCCTGGACGGCAATCGGCTGGCCGCACTGGAGGATGCGCAGCTGGAGGCTTTCATGGATGCATTCCACAGATACCATCAGCTTTGGAGGGAACAGGGATTTATACGCATGTTTCGCCAGCTGCTGTCGGAACAGAATGCAGCGGTCAGATTACTGCAGTTCGACGAGGGCGAACGGTGGCTGACCGATCTGATGCATCTGGCGGAGCTGCTGCATCAGCGGGAACGGGAGGGGCAGCCGGGCATGGAGCCGTTGCTGAGCTGGTTTACACGCCAGCGCCAGGCCGATACTGCGGAGAGCGAGGCATCCCAGCTGCGCCTCGAGAGCGACGATCAGCTGGTGCAGATCGTCACGATCCATAAAAGCAAGGGGCTGGAGTACCCTGTCGTTTTTTACCCCTTCGGCTGGGACGGCGGCGTGCGCGGAATCGGCGACGGCGTTCCGTACGCGTTTCACGACCCGGACGCGGGGTTCCGGGCGATTCTCGATCTTGGATCCCGGCAGTGGGAGAGGGACAGAGCCATTGCCAACAACGAGGCGCTGGCGGAGAGCGTGCGACTGCTGTACGTGGCGCTGACACGCGCACGTCACCGTTGTTATCTCTACTGGGGCAGGGTAAAGGGCGCCGGACGATCGCCGCTGGCCTGGCTGCTGCACCCTCCGGCCGAATCCACCGGCGGCGATCTGCTGGCCGCGATGGAAGCGCAGTTTTCCACCCTGGAGGCGCGCGATATACGGTCCCGCGTCGAACGCGTGTCCCGGGAGTCGAACGGCGCGGTCAGCGTGCACGATTGCGGCCGGGAGAGCACGCTGATGCCAGTCGGTCAACTGGCGCGGGAGGAGCCGTCACCGCTGGCCGCCAGACAGTTCCACCGCCGCGTTGACGCTGCCCGGCGCATGACCAGCTTTTCCGCGCTTTCCGGCGGCCACGCTGCTGTCGAACTGCCCGATTATGACAGAGTCGATGATGCGCAGGGGATGGATCTCGCCACCCCGACGGAGAGGAGCATCTTTGCTTTCCCGCGCGGCGCCAGGGCCGGCAGTTGCCTGCACGCGATTTTCGAACAACTCGATTTCACCCGCTTTACCCGGATCGAACTGGCAACGCTGGTTGACCGGCAGTTCGCCGCGCATGGCATCGACAGCGCCTGGCGGGAGGCGGTCTGCGGCATGGTGGAGCGGGTGCTCGCCACACCCCTGGATCAGCACGGAAAGATCTGTCTGCGCGATATCCCGGCGGAACGCAGGTTGGTGGAGATGGGGTTCCACTATCCAATCGATCCGATCAGTGGCGCCGGAATCGCGCGGCTGCTGCTCACGCAGGGATTTGCACGGGACGAAGGCGTCAGGCGATCGCTGGAGCGGCTCGGTTTCGGCGAGGTGCAGGGTTTCATGCGGGGATTCATCGATCTGGTGTTCGAGTCCGGCGGTCGCTTCTATCTGCTCGACTACAAATCCAACTGGCTGGGCGGCGCAGCGGTGCAATACGGCCGCGCGCAGATGGGGCAGGCCATGGTGCGGGAAAACTACTACCTGCAGTATCTCTTCTATACGCTTGCACTGCACCGCTATCTGCGTAACCGGATTCCCGGTTACCGCTATGAAACTCATTTCGGCGCTGTCATCTACCTTTTTCTGCGTGGGGTAGATCCGGATTCGGATCGCAATACCGGCGTCTATCGCGAACGTCCCGACGCCGCGCTGATCGCGGCACTGGACGACTATATCGGTCATCCGCGGGGAGATGGCGCGTGACCGGTATGGCGGCACTTGAACTGCTTGTCGGGCAGAAGATCATCACCAGTCTGGATCTCCATTTCGCCGAACTGATGTGCCGGCTGTCCGCCGATACGTCAGCGGAACTGGCGCTGGCGGCGGCGTTGACCAGCAGCGCCATCGGCAAAGGCCATGTCTGTATTCAGCTGGACAGCTTCGCAGGCAGCGGCCTGGGCAACCCGATGGTGTGCCGCCTGCCGGTCAGGGCGGAGTGGGAGCAGCGCCTGCATGCCAGCCCGGTAGTGGGGGCTCCCGGCGATTTCTCGCCCCTGATCCTGGACCGGCGCGGCCGGCTCTATCTGCAGCGCTACTGGCAATACGAACACAACCTCGCGCAGGCGCTGCTGCGCCGCGCCGCCGGATGCGTCGAGGCGGTGGACGAAGCCCGGCTGAAACAGACCCTGGATCTGCTCTTTCCGGACGGGGCCGCAGATACATCCGGCGGGCAGCGGCTGGCGGCGGCGGCCGCTGTGTTGAGGAACTTCATATTGATTTCCGGAGGCCCGGGTACCGGCAAAACCAGTATCGTGGTGCGTATCCTGGGATTGTTACAGCAGCAGGCCGGCGGTGCGCTCGATATCGCGCTCACGGCCCCAACCGGAAAAGCTGCGACAAGATTGCAGGCAGCCATCCGGCAGGCAAAACTGACATTACCGCTAAGCCGTGATCTGCTATCGGCCATCCCGGAACAGGCGACCACTATTCACCGTCTGCTGGGAAGCCGCCCTGACAGCGGCCAGTTCCGTTATCACGCCGGCAATCCGCTGCCGGTCGATGCACTGGTCATGGATGAGGCTTCCATGGTGGATGTCGCGTTGATGGCCAGGCTGCTTCAGGCGCTGCCCGCGCAGTGCCGGCTGATTCTGCTGGGCGACCGGCACCAGCTCGCCTCGGTTGAGGCCGGTTCCGTGTTAAGCGACATCTATGGCCGGGCATCGGGGTTCACGCCGGCGTTCTGCCGGCAGCTGGAGCGGGTGACCGGAACGGGCGTCGAACCCTCGCCGGAACCGGGCATGGCGCTGAGCGATTGCGTAGTGACGCTGCGGCACAGTTATCGCTTCGACCGGCAGAGCGGCATCGGACGACTGGCCGGTGCGGTGAATGCCGGGGATGGGGACGAGACGCTGCGGCAACTGCGCAGCGGACAGCGTGCCGGTATTGCTCTGCTGGAGCGGCATGAGGAGCTGGTTCCGCTCGCGTTGGCGGGCTATCGTGAGTACCTCGATATGGCACAGCGTGGCGCGCCGGCGGCAGCGGTGTTCGCGGCATTCGATCAGTTCCGGGTGTTGGCCGCACTCACGGTGGGGGCGCGCGGAACCCTGATGCTGAATCAGGCGATCGAGAGAGCGCTGGCTGCATTCGGTAAAGCAGGGAACGACGCCGCCTGGTATGCGGGCAGGCCGGTTATTGTCCGACGTAACGACTACAATCTCCGGCTCTACAACGGGGATATCGGTATTCTGCTCAGGGATGCGTCCGGGCGGCCAAGGGTCTGCTTCCCGGCAGCGGATGGCCAGTTCCGCTGGATAGCGCCTTCGCGCCTGCCGCAATGGGAGTTGGCGTACACCCTGACCGTCCACAAAAGCCAGGGATCCGAATTTGACCGGGTGTTGATGGTGCTTCCGGAAATTGACTCTCCCTTGCTCACGCGCGAACTGATCTACACCGCCGTTACCCGCGCCCGGGAGCGATTCGAGATCAGCGGGAGCGAAGCGGTGCTCCGGCAGGGCGTGGCACGCCGACAGCAGCGTCCTTCCGGACTGAGGGATGCGCTGTGGGGGAGTGACGGAGCGTGATGTAACCAAAGGCCGCTCCGGAGGGACAGCGTTTATCCTGGATTAATCCAGCCTCAAGTGAACAACCGCATCGCTTTACTGTTTACAACGACAGTGACAGTCAAGTTATACTCTGGAAAGATGATAACCGGTGCCCGATATTCATGAATTTCTCGATCATTCCCGTGACACCCTTCGAACAGAACTGCACGCTGATCTGGTGCGGTGAAACCGGCAAGGCAGCGGTAGTGGATCCGGGTGGAGATCTGGAGCGGATCCTGGCGGAAATCAAGCGTCGGAATCTGTTGCTGGAGAAGATCCTGATCACACACGCCCATATCGATCATGCGGGTGGCGCGGGTGCGTTGGCGCGCACCGCCGGGGTACCGATAGAGGGGCCGCACAAGGACGATCTGTTCTGGATAAGGGGTATGCCGGAGCAGTGCAGGATGTTCAATTTCCCCGGGGCGGAGGTATTCGAACCTTCACGCTGGCTGCAACAGGGTGACCGGGTCAGCGTGGGGAACCAGACACTCGAAGTCCATCATTGTCCGGGACACACGCCGGGGCATGTGATTTTTTTCCATCCGGAAACCAAGCTGGCAATTGTCGGCGACGTGCTCTTCAAGGGCTCCATCGGGCGCACCGATTTTCCGAAGGGGGACTACGCGACGCTGCTCAATTCCATCCGCGAGCGGCTGTGGCCATTGGGGGACGACGTTGAGTTCGTGGCGGGGCACGGCCCCATGTCGACCATCGGTTTCGAACGCAGGCACAACCCGTTTTTAAACTGATCACCAGTATGATACGAAGCGAACAGCTGAAAAAGCTCTCATGGGAACATCACGATGCGCTTAAATTTGCGCGCAACGTGGCCAATGGCCTGAATCACAATGCCGACCTGAACCAGGTCAGGAGCTATGCGGTCAATATAGCGGAGAACTTTCTCGAGCCGCATTTCAAACTTGAAGAGAACAGCCTGATATCGCGCCTGACCGAGACCCAGCTTCGCAACGAAGCAGTGGTGGAGGTACTGAAGCAGCACCGCGAGTTCAACCTGCTCAAAAACCGCCTGCAGCAGGCCGAAGCGGCTGACTTGCGGCCGCTGCTCGATCAGTTCAGAGAGCTGCTGAAAATCCACGTCAATCTGGAAGAGCGGCATTTTTTCCCGTTTATCGAGCAGACGCTGAGCGAGGAGCAGTTGCTACAGGCCGAGCGGGAAATAGATGTGGGGCACATTGTCGACTGCAGCAACTGGCCCGACCCGTTCTGGAAACCCAGATACTGAACCCACGCCGTCATTCCGGCAGTTTTGCAGCGACGAACCGGCTGTTCCCTGAGGAAGCGTGGCAGGAGGCCGATGCGCTGCTGATTCGCTTTCGGAATCTGCCGGCCTTGCGCCGGAGATCGTGGCGGGAGTTCCGTCTGATCCTGCCCCATCCCGGGACGGTCGCCTGATACCGGACTGCGGCAACCCTCACCCTCCCATTTCGATCCCGAGAGTCGGTTTTAGATCTGGCGACAAATGCCGATAACGGGTGGCATGACCCCGCGTAAGCGGAAGAGATTCAGCAACTCTGGTTTACGGATGACGAGCTTCAACTTCACACGGCACGAAATAGAGTCCAAGATCTTTCTGGTGGTGGATGATTTTGGAGATATGCGCGGTATGTTGCGCAGCATGCTCAGCTCAATCGGTGTGGGTGAAATCGACACCGCGATCAATGGCAGGGAGGCAATCGAGGCGTTGGAACGGAAGCGCTACGACGTCATCCTCTGCGATTACAATCTCGGCCCCGGCAAAAACGGTCAGAACGTGCTGGAAGAGGCGCGCCACCGGCAGTTGATCGGCCTGGACGCTGTCTTTGTAATGATCACTGCAGAGAATACGCGGGAGATGGTAATGGGCGCGGTTGAGTATGAGCCCGACTCCTATCTGACCAAACCGTTCAGCAAGGATCTGCTGAAATCCCGGCTGGAAAAGCTGGTTATCAAACGTCAGGATCTGCACGAAGTGGAAACGGCGGTCAGCGCGCAGGAGTTCGAGAGCGCGTTGCGGATGCTGGATGAGAAGATCGCCGCGAAACCCAAAAATCTGGCCGAATTGACCAAGCAGAAGGCGGAAATTCTCTACCGCGCGGGGGAGTATGAGCAGGCGGGCGATGTCTATGAAGGCGTGTTGGCGGTGCGCGAGATGCCCTGGGCCAGACTCGGACTGGGGAAGGTGTTTTACGCCACTGACCGCATGCAGGAGGCAGCGGCTGTTTTTGACGGGTTGCTGCAGGAGAATGAGCGTTTGACCGCCGCTTATGACTGGCTGGCACGCTCGCTGCAGGCGTTGGATCGCGGGCGCGAGGCGCAGGATGTGCTGCTCCGCGCCGTGGCGCTGTCGCCGAAGGCCATTCTCCGTCAGAAGGCACTGGGCGAACTGGCGATGCAAAACGGCGACAACAAAGTGGCTGAAGAGGCGTTTACCCAGGCGGTCAAACTGGGGCGCAATTCGGTTTACAAGGCACCGGGACTCTACACCAACCTGGCGCGGGCGAAATCACGCTGCGGAGATGGGGCAGCGGGTCTGAAAATCATCGAGAACATGGAGAAGGAGTTCAAGGGCGCCGACGCATCGCAGCTGCACGCGGCAACGGCACGAGGGGTTATCCACCAGAATATGGGCGATCCTGCCGAAGCCGGGGTCTGGATGTGGCAGGCAGCGGAGCTGTATGAAAGTATGGGACCCCAGGTAACGGCCGACCTGACGCTGGAGATGGCACGCAGTTACGGTGAACTGGGGGAGTTGGACAACGCGCAAGCCATGCTCCGGCAGGCCGTAAAGAACAATCATGCCGACCAGGAGCTGCTGCGGAAGGTGGAGGGGCTGGTCGGAGAACTCGATCTTGGCATGGATGCGAAGAACTTTGTTTCCGATATCCGCCGCGAAATCGTCAAATTGAATAATCGGGGTGTGGCCATGGCCAAAGCCGGCCAACTGCATGAGGCGGTCGCGCTGTTCAGTGAAGCGGTTGCCGCCATGCCCGGCAACAAAGTGGTGAACCTGAATGCAGCTCGGGTCATGATCATGGACATGCATGAAAGGGGTGTCGAAAGAGGCCGGCTGGGACAGGTGCGCGAGCTGCTGGAGCGGGTGCGCAAACTGGATCCGGAGGGCCCTGCGCTGCGGCGGGTGCAGACCATGTACCAGGAACTGGTGAAGAGGGCCTGACGATGAAACGCGGGATGTTGTTTGCCGATATTCTTGCATCTTTGATTCACGATATGAAGAATTCGCTGTGGCTGGTGATCAATACGCTGGAGGCCTGCACCTCCAATCCGCGGCCGGGGTCGGACCCGGACAAGATTTTCACGCTGCAGCAGGAGGCAAAACGGCTGAACACCAACCTGATCGAGCTGTTGACGCTGTACAAGATAGAAAACGAAAGGATATCGCCGAATATAGAAGAGCTGAACGTGGCCGATTTTCTGGACGAGCTGATACTGGAAAACCGCGCCGCCGCGCAGGCCCAGGGGATTACGCTGAATTGTGAATGCGATCAGACACTGAACGGTTATTTCGACGAAGGATTGATTCGGGGTGTGGTAAACAGTCTGATCGGTAACGGGATGCGTTACACCGCGGACAATCTGCTGGTATCGGCTGCGAATCAGGAGGGATACCTGACCATACGGGTGGAAGACGATGGCGTGGGTTTTCCCCAGGAGATGCTGGCGGCACAGGATGCCATCGATAACCATGTGGCGATTGCGGAAGGCCGCACACAACTCGGCATCTATTTTGCCTCCATGGTCGCCAGGATGCACCGAAACAAGGATCGTGAGGGCTACATACGCCTCACCAACGGGCACCGTTTGAAAGGCGGCTGCTTCTCCATCTGTCTGCCCTGACGTCAGCTGCCGGGTCCGGCTGACACTCTGGCGCGGGTGCTGCCGCTTTTACTTGCTTCAATCCGCTATCCTCTATAATCAACGCAGAAGAACGGATAACAAAGCGACAGCAGAGAGACCGCCATGATCAAACCACGCCGCCACCGGATGAACTGTCTGCTCCTGTCCCTGCTGTTGCTGTTCCCGGCGCTGCAGATCGACGCCAAAGGCTCGTTTTCCGGCGCGGTGGAGACGGTTTATCCGGCGTGGTTCAAGGAGAGTTTCCTCAATCTGGCGGAGGATGTCGCTGAGGCGGCTGCCGACGGGCGCCGGTTGCTGCTTTTTTTCTATCAAAATGGATGCCCGTACTGCAATCTTCTGGTGGAGCGCAATCTTTCCCAGCGCGACATAGAGGAGACGCTGCGCGGGAATATGCAGGTTGTAACGATCAATATGTTCGGCGACCGCGAAGTCGTGGCGCTGGACGGACGCTCCCTGACCGAGAAGGAGTTCGCCGCGGATTTAAGGGTACAGTTCACCCCGACGCTGCTTTTTTTCGACGAGCGGGGGGCGGTGGTATTGAGGCTCAACGGTTACATCCCGCCGCAGCAGTTCAAGCTGGCGCTGGACTATGTGGCGGGCCGCATGGAGAGCGGAATCAGCTACGCCGATTATCTGGCCGCGAACCGGCCGGCCGCGCCAAACGGCGCACTGATCAGCGAGGACTATTTTCAGGCCCCTCCATATCTGCTGAATGTCCGCGAAGCGAAGCCGCTTGCGGTTTTTTTCGAGCAGGTCCAGTGCCCGGACTGCGATCGCCTGCATACCGAAGTGTTGCACGACGACGAGATCAAAACGCTGCTTTCGGCATACGATGTGGTGCAACTGGATATGTGGTCCCGGACACCGCTGATCACCCCCGCGGGGGAGCGCACCGATGCCCGCAGCTGGGCGCGCAGCCTGAACGTCAACTTCGCCCCAACCTTTATCCTTTTCAATACCGACGGCAGCGAAGTCATCCGCTCGGAGGCGATGTTCAAGCGGTTCCACACAGCATCGATGCTGGACTACTGTCTGAGCGGCGCCTACCTTCAGGAGCCCAGTTTCCAACGCTTTATTTCGGCCCGCTCGGAGCATATCCGTGAGCAGGGCAGGGACGTCGATATCTGGAAATGAACCGGCCGCTGGTTGCGCTCGCCGCCGCACATCCTGATCTGGAGAGGGCGCTGGAGGATCTCGACCGGCAGCTGCATCTGCCGCGGGCTGCTGTCGACAGTCGGGATAGCGAGCTGCTGCTGGTGCTGACCCGTGATCGCCTGGAACTGCGCGATACCGATTTGAGTGGACCCGGTCCGGTGTTCGCCGATTTCGTGGCAGGTAGAAACGCTCACCGCCGCCGCAGCGGCGGCGGCAGGGGGCAGCCACTGGCGCGGGCAATCGGCCTTAAACCGGGACGAAACCCGCGCGTGCTGGATGCCACCGCCGGACTCGGGCGGGACGCCTTCGTGCTTGCTTCTCTGGGTTGTGAACTGATCATGCTGGAGCGCTCGCCGGTGATTGCGGCGCTGCTGCGCAACGGACTCGAACGTGCGCTGGCAGACGCACAGACCGCTCCCATCGTGCATCGGATGCAGCTGCACTGCGTCGATACCGTTGATTACCTGGCCGCGCTGCACCAGTCGCAGCAACCCGATGTGATCTACATGGACCCGATGTATCCGCACCGGAAAAAGCGCGCTCTGGTTAAAAAAGAGATGCGCCTGCTCCGGCGGCTGGTGGGCGTGGACAGCGACAGTGCAGCGCTGCTGCGCGCCGCCAGGCGGCAGGCAAGAGACCGGGTCGTGGTAAAGCGCCCGGCCGGTGCAGAGTGGGTCGGGGGTGAGGCGCCGACCATGGCGATTAACAGTCCGAACACCCGCTACGATGTTTATCTGAACAGTGGCGGAAGCAAAAAATAGCGGAGCGCAGCGGTACCACGACAGCGAGCCGGGAAGGGGGGGCAGCAGACCCGGAAACAGAAGCGTTCCGCTCTCGGTTACTGCTGCCTGATACGCTCATCTCTGCGCTTTTTCCGGCGTTCATCGATACGGGCCTGGCGCTCCTGAGCACGGGCTTTTCTCTCCTCCTCACGCTCCCTGGCACGCGCGGTACGCTGCATTCTGCGATAGACATCGCCATTCTCCTTGGCAACGAATTTGGCTGCATTGTCCACCGTTGTCAGACACTCCCCAAGCGGATCCCGCCTGAATTCAAAGGCTTTTCTGCACGCGTTCTTCAGATTTTTTTCATACGTGCGTTCGCAGATCGTCTTGATGGCGCTTTTGGCGCTGTAGCAGGCGATCAACTCGTCGCACGCCTTGGTGAAGTCGGCGCGGCCCAGATGACCCTCTTCGGGGATTTCAAAGATGTCCTCGATGCCGAAAATCGCCTGCTTGCCGATTTTGTCGCAGGCGGGGCGCACAGTGCCAGCGCTGAACAGGCAGATCGCAGACAGCGCAAATCGTAACCAGAAGTGTATATTTCGCATCACCCGTTCGATTTCCCGATCCCGTTTTGGAGGTTGATTGAATTGGACAAAAAGGATAACCCAGCTGTGCCGTGAAGCGAAAAATTTGCGCAATGCGGTCACCGCAGCAACGCCGCTCTGCGGTGTTCACCGTGACCGGGAATGCAGAGCCCGAAGTGTTCCGGCGTCTGCAGTGACATCGTGCGGGATGGCGGAGCGGACGGGGCTCGAACCCGCGACCCCCGGCGTGACAGGCCGGTATTCTAACCAACTGAACTACCGCTCCAAATGAATGGTGGGCGCTGCAGGGATCGAACCTGCGACCCTCGCCTTGTAAGGGCGATGCTCTCCCAGCTGAGCTAAGCGCCCGCAAGAAGCGGCCGCTAGTTTACGGCATCCTTCAGCGCTTTACCAGCTTTGAACGCCGGATTCCTGGATGCCTTGATTTTGATTGCGGCACCCGTCTGGGGATTGCGGCCTGTACGGGCCGCACGTTCTCTGACCGAAAAAGAACCAAATCCCACAACATTGACTTGATCGCCTTCCTTCAGCGATGCAGTAATAGCCTCGATCATACCATCGAGCGCACGACTCGCGGCAGCCTTGGAGATATCCGCGCTCTCTGCCATCGCATCGACCAACTCCGTCTTATTCATTCTGACTATCTCTCCTGTGTAGGACTTGCACGCGATCTCCTGTTGCCGGACAGCCTGAGAATCGCATGGCATGTAAGTTTAGTGCGTAAAAAACGGGCCCAATTTATACCAGCGACCCAGATTGAGTGTCAAGGTAATGTACCACGTGCCAATCTTTCATTCCCACCTGTCACCGCTATCCACCGACGGTTGACTTGAATTGGTTCAGTGTTGAATTAAAGTACTGCTCTTTTTCGATACTTTTTTTTCTGTGGCGACCTTTTGCTTTGGATCCCCCTCATCCTGGTCGACGGCGTCCGGTTCCGGCATTCTTGTCAATGCGATTTCCAACACCTGATCGATCCAACGCACCGGCTTGATTTCAAGATTCTGCTTTATATTTTTTGGGATCTCCACCAGGTCGCGTTCATTCTCCTGGGGAATGATGACAGTTTTGATACCGCCACGATGAGCGGCAAGCAGCTTTTCCTTTAGACCACCGATAGGCAGTACTTCGCCCCGAAGCGTAATCTCGCCAGTCATCGCCACATCGGCCCGTACAGGGATCTGAGTGAGCGTCGAGACCAGACAGGTACACATACCGATGCCGGCACTTGGGCCATCCTTCGGTGTGGCACCCTCAGGAACGTGAATATGCACATCGTACTTTTGATGGAAATCCGCCGCCAGCCCGAGCGGTACCGCTCTGCTGCGCACCACGGTCATGGCAGCCTGTATTGACTCCTGCATCACCTCGCCCAGTTGACCGGTATGGCTCAGCTTGCCATTTCCCGGCACGAGAGCCGCTTCGATATGAAGCAGTTCGCCTCCAACTTCGGTCCAGGCGAGCCCGGTTACCTGCCCAACCTGATCGTGGTCGTCAACTTCCCCATAACGGAACCGTTTAACCCCCAAATACCTGTCCAGGCTGTTTGGGGTGACGGTGATCCGCTGATCGCGCTTCTTCAGCAGAATCTGCTTTACCACTTTGCGGCAAATTTTGGAGATCTCCCGCTCCAGATTGCGCACGCCCGCCTCGCGCGTATAGAAACGTACGATATCCCGAATCGCGTTTTCACGGATCAGTAGTTCCGACTCTTTAAGGCCGTGGTTTTCGATCTGCTTGGGCACCAGATAACGCAGCGCTATATTGATTTTTTCATCTTCCGTATATCCGGACAAACGAATAACCTCCATCCGGTCCAATAGCGCCGGTGGAATATTCATCGTGTTTGCGGTGGCTACAAACATCACTTCAGAGAGATCGAAATCCACCTCCAGATAGTGGTCCACGAAAGTGTGGTTCTGCTCCGGGTCCAGCACTTCCAGCAGAGCCGATGCAGGATCGCCGCGGAAATCCATAGCCATTTTATCTATCTCATCCAACAGAAACAGCGGATTTCTGGTTTCGATCCGGGAAAGATTCTGTATGATTTTACCGGGAAGGGCGCCAATGTAGGTCCTTCTGTGCCCCCTGATCTCAGCTTCATCCCGAATTCCGCCCAAAGCCATGCGCACAAACTTTCGATTGGTGGCATGGGCAATAGACTGCCCTACCGATGTCTTCCCGACACCGGGAGGACCGACCAGACAGAGAATGGGGCCCTTGAGCTTTCTCACGCGCTGCTGCACAGCCAGGTATTCGATAATCCGCTCTTTTACCTTTTCAAGCCCATAGTGGTCGGCTTCAAGCACATCCTCTGCCATTTTCAGATCGTTGCGAATCTTGGTGCGCTTTTTCCAGGGCACATTGACCAGCGTATCGATATAATTGCGCACCACTGTTGCCTCAGCTGACATTGGCGACATGAGTTTCAATTTGTTCAACTCTGCCACGGCCTTCGATTTCGCTTCTTTCGGCATACCGGCCTTTTCGATGCGATTGGTCAGATCCTCGATTTCGTTCGGTGCTTCCTCCAACTCACCCAGTTCCTTCTGGATCGCCTTCATCTGCTCGTTCAGATAGTACTCGCGCTGATTCTTTTCCATCTGGCGTTTCACCCTGCCACGAATGCGTTTTTCTATCTGCAGCAGGTCATTTTCCGACTCCATCAGCCCCATCAGATGCTCAAGGCGGGCGGATATATCCGCCATTTCCAGAACTGCCTGTTTTTCATCCAGCTTAAGTGACATATGAGCGGCCATTGTGTCAGCGAGGCGGCTCGGATCATCGATACTGGAAAGCGAGGTCAGCACCTCAGGAGGCACTTTCTTATTCAGCTTGACATATTGGTCAAAAAGGGTGGTGGCAGAACGCATCAATACGTCGATTTCCCGTTCATCCAGCGTGAGGATATCCTGGATTACCTCCATTTTGGCCGCAAAGTATTTGTCGGTGGAAACGTACTTGACGATCCTTGAACGATCGCCACCCTCAACCAGAACTTTTACCGTTCCATCCGGAAGCTTGAGCAGTTGCAGTATGTTTGCCAGAGTTCCGACCTGGTACATGTCTTCCAGAGCCGGATCATCGGTGTCGGCGCTCCTTTGCGCTACCAGCAAAATCTGTTTGTTATCCTGCATTGCCGCATCCAGTGCATGGATCGATTTATCCCGCCCGACGAACAACGGAATTACCATATGGGGATAAACCACCACGTCACGCAACGGCAGCACCGGCACAGGGTCGTTTGGTCTCAAATCTACCGCGATATCGTTATCTTCTTGACCCATCTTGGGTTCTCCAACTGACGAGGTTTAATTCCCGATACTGCTATCGGCACCAATAATCCAACCAATTGCAACCACCTCTCCGCTGCTTTTCCAGAACATCGGACCGATAGTCTGGTCGGACAAAGAATACTTCGTCACCAGCTTAACTGCTAACTGTTCTTGTAAATGGGGCTAATGTAGATAATCTTCAACACCCGGACGGCGAATATCCGCGTGAGAAGATGCCGGTTCCGCACTCAACCGCTCTCTGTGTGGTTTCAATCCGACGAAATTGCCAGCTGTTTTTCGTTGCTCTCATAGACGATATAGGGGTCATTTTCTCCCAGTACAACCGACTCGTCTATCACAACCTTGCTGACATCTTCCATCGAGGGAAGATCGTACATGGTATCAAGCAGAACCTGCTCCATGATCGTACGCAACCCGCGGGCTCCTGTTTTACGCTCCATCGCTTTGCGGGCGATTGCATGCAGGGAATCGGGTCGAAACTCGAGTTCGCACTCCTCCATTTCGAACAGCTTTGCGTACTGTTTGACCAGAGCATTTTTGGGCTCCGTCAATATTTTAACCAGTGCTTCCTGATCAAGCTCTTCCAGCGTCGCCACAACCGGCAGGCGACCGACAAACTCTGGAATCAACCCATAGTGGATAAGGTCTTCAGGTTCCACACCTGGCAGAATCTCACCGACATTGCTGTTGTCGTCCTTACTGTGCACTTCGGCGGAAAAGCCTATGCCGCCCTTTTCGGAACGCCTACGGATTACTTTTTCCAGTCCCGAAAAAGCGCCGCCGACAATAAACAGAATATTAGAGGTATCCACCTGCAGAAACTCCTGCTGCGGGTGTTTTCTGCCGCCTTGCGGTGGAACTGAAGCGACGGTGCCCTCGATCAGCTTCAGCAAGGCCTGCTGAACACCCTCCCCTGAAACATCCCTGGTAATAGAGGGGTTATCCGACTTACGGGAAATTTTGTCGATTTCGTCAATATAGACGATACCCGTCTGCGCCTTGTCAACGTCATAGTCGCACTTCTGCAGCAGTTTCTGAATGATATTTTCTACATCTTCGCCTACATATCCGGCTTCGGTCAGTGTGGTGGCATCCGCAATGGTGAAGGGGACATTGAGCATTCTGGCAAGCGTCTCCGCCAGCAGAGTCTTACCCGAACCCGTCGGGCCAATCAACAGAATGTTG
Source organism: Gammaproteobacteria bacterium (assembly GCA_020445405.1). Classification (GTDB taxonomy): domain Bacteria; phylum Pseudomonadota; class Gammaproteobacteria; order Chromatiales; family Chromatiaceae; genus HKST-UBA178. The sequence continues at coordinate 20,483 of JAGRGQ010000050.1, forward strand.
CTTTTGGAAATCTCGATATCATCCTTGCCGCCACCCGAATCGAGACGCTTGTAGTGATTGTAAACCGCTACAGACAAGACTTTTTTAGCCCTCGCCTGCCCGATAACGTATTGATCGAGCATTGCATTGATCTCTTGGGGTTTCGGCAGGCTACTGCTCGACTGGGTAGCGCCTTCCTGCATCTCTTCCCGAATGATATCGTTGCAGAGCTCGACACATTCGTCGCAGATAAAAACGGATGGGCCCGCAATAAGTTTGCGTACCTCATGTTGGCTTTTGCCGCAGAACGAGCAGTACAGCAGCTTTCCATCATCGCCCCTGATCTTATCGTCGCTCATAATTTGTTCCTTTCAGATCTTCACTCGGGCAGTTAATGGGCCGCTTCGCTCCAAACCCGTTTTGTCACATAATATCCGATTGTGACAACTTGGCAAAGTTCACCTCCGGCTTCCCAACCCGGGGAGATTCCAGACCTGCTCAATAAAGCTGAATAACCGGCCTGAAACTACGTCTCCTGGTCGTCGCTTCTATACTCCAGAACCCGGTCTATGAGGCCATATTTCACCGCCTCTTCACCACTCATGAAATTGTCGCGTTCTGTATCGTTTTCAACCTGGTCAAGCGGTCTGCCTGTATGTTTCGACATAATCTGGTTAAGACGGTCCCGAATAAGCAGTATTTCCTTGGCGTGAATCTCTATATCCGTCGCTTGCCCCTGATATCCACCTAAGGGTTGATGAATCATCATTCTTGAATGCGGCAGGCAGAATCGCTTTCCGGCGGATCCCCCAGCCAACAACAGCGCGCCCATGCTCGCGGCCTGACCGACACACATGGTGCTTACGTCACAGCGTACAAACTGCATGGTGTCATAAATTGCCAGGCCGGCGCTGACCGACCCGCCCGGGGAGTTGATATAAATACTGATGTCCTTGTCCGGGTTTTCCGATTCGAGAAAGAGCAGTTGCGCCACGACCAGATTGGCCATGTGATCCTCCACCGGACCAACAAGAAAAATCACCCGCTCTTTGAGCAGCCTGGAGTAGATATCGTAGGAACGCTCACCACGGGCTGTCTGCTCCACCACTATCGGGACCAAACCCAGATTATTCACGTCTAAATCACCCATGGAAGTTCTATCGACCATTGCAACTGAATCCTTTATGAGAAATTAACTGTCTGTTACGGTGCCAGAGGCTGAGTCCGGGGCATTCATGAACTCATCGAAACCACCGGCTTTCTCTTTTACTTTTACCCGTTCCAGCACCCAATCGACCACCTGATCCTCGAGAACCACATTCTCGACTGAGGCCAACTGCTTTTTGTCTTTCAGATAATAATCGATCACTTCCTGGGGATCGTCATAAGACTGCGCAAACTGCTCGATTCTGGCGCGCACCCGGTTATTGTCCAGCACGATCTTGTTCTCTCTGATCACCTCTCCTATTATCAACCCCAAGGCCACGCGGCGTTTTGCCTGGTCTTCAAACAGATTCAGCGGTAGATCGATGCCGCTGGCCTGACCGTTTCGGGTCAGATTCTGTTTGGTCTGCTGCTGCAGGGCAGTCGCTTCCTGACTGATCAGCGCCTTGGGTACAGTCACGTCGTTGACTTCCAGCAACAGGTCCATCGCCTGCTCCTTGACAACAACGCGGATCTTCTCCTGAAGTTCCCGTTCCATATTGCTGCGTATCTCCGTGTACAGCGCATCCACACCGCCATCCGCAACGCCGTAGGCCTTGGCAAATTCGTCGTCGATTTCCGGCAGCACCGGTGCTGCGATTTTGTTCACCTTCACTTCAAACTTTACTTCTTTACCTGCCAGATGCTCGGCCCTGTACTCTTCCGGGAACTTCAGCTCCAGGGTACGATTTTCACCGGTTTTAGCGCCCGTCAGACCCTCCTCGAAACCGGGAATCATGGAGGACGATCCCAACACCAGAGGCACGCTATCAGCACTCCCACCCTCAAACGCCTCTCCTTCTATAAAACCTTTGAAATCAATGGTTAATTGATCCCCCTCCTGGGCCTCCCGAGCGACTTCATCCCAAGTGGTACGCTGCTTTCGCAATTTTTGGAGCATCGCATCCAGGTCGGAATCGGTCACCTCCACCAGTGGACGATTGATCACTTTTTCCGACATATCCTGCAGCTTCACTTCCGGCATCACTTCGAACACCGCGACGTAACCAATTCCCTCGGCTGGTGCCGTTGGCATCGGTTCGATACTGGGTTCTCCGGCAGGCTGCAGTTTCTCCTTCTCCAGCGCCTGAAAATAGGTCGATTTAACCAGATCGCTGAAGACCTCCTGTCTAGCCTGTCCAGCGTAGCGTTGCCGGATAACGGAGAGTGGCACCTTACCCGGCCTGAAACCGTCTATTTTTGCGTTGCGCGCGATCTCCTTCAGGCGTTTTTCCAACGCACCATTGACCATTTCAGCAGGCAATTCAACCGTCATTCGACGCTCGAGCCCCTCACTAGATTCAACTGAAACTTGCATTAATAACCTCTTCGGCGGTCAGCTCCGCCAGCTATTGCCATTGAACGATGTAACACCCGGATCCAGCCCCATTGCAACGGCGGCCACGCATCCAAAAAATGGTGCGAAAGGGGAGACTCGAACTCCCACCCCTTACGGGACTGGAACCTAAATCCAGCGCGTCTACCAACTCCGCCACTTTCGCTTCCTGCCCGAAGTTTGACCGGAAAATTCCTGTTCGGCCAAGCATTTCTGATTATACATTTAAGCAGGCAAAGGTGTAATCGGGCGTATCGGGCGTTGTGGTTTCACAAATGCCTGACAAATCATCGGTAAATGCTGACGCGATTCGTATGGCATCGCGTTGCAAAACCCGAAATTCAGGCTGAAATCCGGATTGCGAACAAAGCGGGGTTGGCGCTGGACTCAGCCCTTTCACGGCGATAGAGCGTGACCCGTATTCCACCGCCAGGGAGAATCCTGATCACATGTTTGTTGCCAAATCCCCGAATATTCCAATCGGATCGATCTACCTGCCTTTCACACCCGCAGAAACACTGGCCAGGAACAGCGCTTTGTGCACATCACCCAAGCTAATCATTCCCACCAGTTCCCCCGCGTCGGCCACAGGAATTCGACGGAAGCGATTACGCACCATGGTGGAGGCAGCCTTGAGAATATGGTCCTCGGGTGACACGCTAATGACGTTGGATGTCATCAGATCCTTCACTTTCAGATTAACCACATCGATGTATTTGCCCATCATCCCATCGAAATCAACTGAACCCAGGCCATCTGCCATCATATCTTCAAGGGTTGGAAAAAGCTTATGCAGTACGTCTTTTTCAGCGATGAACCCAACCATTTTCCCATCCTGAATTACCGGAAGGCCGCTGAAGCGATACAGGCACATCAATGATACCACTTCCAGCAGGCCGGTCTCCGGGGTGACCGCCCTGGGAGAACCTGTCATTATCTCTTTCACCAACATGAAATATTCCTCTCTTCTATCCCTACAAAACGAAAACCGGCAAACCGGCAGTACCCCACGCCCACCAGAAAGTATTTCCAGGGAAATCGGCGTAAATGGACCTCCCGGTAAGCGCTACACCAACCAACCGGAAAGCTGGGCATTCTACATCCATGAAGGAAAAACAAACAGGGGGAGGCTCGCGCACCAACGGGTCGTGGCGACCATCAATACACCGAAGCACTTGGGTGGATCTGATACACCGAATGTGTTGACATAACCATGAAAGCCGGCTGGAACGACCTCAGGTTTGGTCTTTCTCCGAATCAGGATCATTGCGGCGCTTCCCGCTGCGAGACTCGGTCAGGTCGTCCAGATCAAACGAAAGACTGTTTACCATGGAATCCGCTTCATCATCTGACAGAGTCGCCCCGGCAATCAATTCATGATCCGGCGTAATATCCCGTCCCATCTCGACAACCTTGGCCCAGATTTCGGGCGAACGGGCGATCATCGACTGGTAAACCTGTTCCATGAAAGAGACAAATTTGTTCTTGTCTTTTCGATAGGCATAGATCTCGAGAAGTTTCGCCTTCAGTATCATATTTTCCGGATGATTGTCGATCGCCTGCTTTATCAACTCCTCTGCCGGACCATACCGGCGATAGGCCAGATAGATGTCCGCCTCCGTCAGAGCAGACGCTACATCCGCCCTGGAACCAGGCGAAAAATCGCCTTCAGACCGCTCATTCTCTGCCTGTGCCGGGATTTCGTCGGTATCCTCGGTGAGCAGATCATGCTCTTCCGTGACTGTCTGGCTGTCCACGTCGATATAAGAACCGAACGCATCGGGATCTGTTATGTCGCTTCCGCTTCGACGCCTGCGCAGCAATAGTACAAGCAGCAGTACCAGTATCAGAACTGCGGCAATGACCAGCTGCAGCCAATACTTTTCTGCCAACGCCAACCAGTCCGTTTGCTTCGGCTCCGTTACCACCGGTTCAGACGGGGTGGGTTCCCCGGCCTGTTTGCGCCCCATTTCGATCTTCGAATCGACACCCCCGGGTACCTTCCGCGGTTCACCAACAATTGAATCCGCCCCACGCACTTTGCCAGTTGTCGTTTCCGAATCCGCCTTCATCTCGTTGAGGCGCTGTTCCAGTTTATCGATGATACGATCGCGCTCCTCCAAAGAATTGCGCAGCGCTTCTATCTTTAACTCCAGTGCATCTTTGAGCTCTTCCAGATCCCGATTTATCTCTCGTACTTCTGCCAGGTCCTTTTTCGATTCAGCGATCTCGTCGCTCATTCTGTCCACACCCGAAGCGATCGCTTCATCGGTCAACAGCTTCTCTTCGGCAGCTACCGTTTCCGTCTCTTCTCTGCCGGTCTCGACCACACGTAACTTTGCGCTGTCGTTGACAACCGCATTCTCTGTTGCCACTTCCGGACGAGTCTCTACCGCGTCGCTCCCAACCTGTGAAGTCTGACCCGACGCTTCAACCGGCACTGCCGCGGATGTCTCCTTCCCTCCCCCTTTCAATACCTTCCAGTCGTTGTTCTGCTGCAAAAACGCGTGGTGCGCTTCAGATGCACTCATTTTGCTGATTGTGTCGTAGTCAGGTATATCCAATACCGCACCCTGCTGAAGCAAATTGACGTTTCCATGCAGGAATGCGTCCGGATTCGCCCGCAGCAGTGCCATCATCATCTGTTCAACAGACACAGAATTATCCGGTCTTACGCGGGTAGCTATCACCCACAACGTCTCGGTACGTTTGACCGGCCCATAGCTCTGTCTCTTTGCGGTTTTCCTGCTCGCTACCTGTGGCGCAGCCGATCCCTTCGCCTCCTGCCCGGTTTTTTCGACACTGGGATCGAGCCTGACATCCCTCACCTCGCCCGCCGGCGGATCCAGCAGAATCGTGTATTCACGCAGCAGTGTCTCTTTCCCCGCAGCAACCTCGAGCAGGAAATTGAGAAAAGGCTCACGTACACCGTCCTTGGTGGTGACGTGAATATATACCTGCTGGTTTTTATCAACCTCGGTTTTGAACCGCAGTTTGTTTAGATGCGGAGGACGAATCAGTCCCGCCTTCTTAAAGGCTTCAGGATCCGCCAGCGACACCCGCAACCCTTCTGCCTCGGAGGAATTGATTGACACCAGTGCAATGCGGGCATCCAGCGGTTCATTGAGATAGGATTCAACCGAAATACTCCCGAATCCGAGCGCCTGCGCCCCGCAGGAGATCGTCAGAAGCAGTATCATGCCTATGCTATTTGTTTTCATTTTTCTCTAACCTACGCCAGCGCACCGGTTTGGCGTTCATTGCAATCCCGCATATCCAAGAATCCCGTAGAGCAGCCCGCGGATATTGATGAATTAGATCCCCTTAACTGATATTTTTCATTGTATCGTTTTTTTTGGGAATTTCTTTAGTATATTTCAGGATCAATTCCCGTCGATCTCGATACCCGATTCGGTTTTAACTTCGGTCAGAGCCCGGGATGCTGCAAAATAAGTCGCCATATGCCGACAGATCCAGGGTGACTCCGGCCGGAAATAATCGGGATTGAAACCGAGTCGGCCGCATTGAAACCCCTGCAACCCTCTCCGTCGTTTCGATTGAGAGGATATTATACTTAGACCAGTCAACTCCATGCGGGCGATGCTTTATGCCTTTCGACTATCAGATGAAGTTCGAATCCATTGCAGCACAGACACTGTTTCCGAAACTGCCTCCGAAACAACAGGCGTTTTTGAGGGAGATCTCCCACCAACATCGTTTTACCCTGCAGGAGTTGCGCCAGGTGTCGGAGATCGCACATGATCTGGAGATGTGGAATTGTGGCTCCATTCAACAGCAGTGGCCGGAAATAACGGCCAATTCGGATCCAAAACAGATCAAGAAGGTTGCGCTCGAAAAATTAAGAGCATACTCGGATGCACTGAAACGGGAACCAAACCGATATCCGAAAAGCGCCGGCATTTCTGTTGCGGAAACGAGGGCCAGAATCATACACCGCGAGAAACCGCGTCTGGGTCTTGGCTTCTGCCCGGTGGCATCCACAAAAACCCGCTGCTGCAATCTGCTCACTCTGGATGCGGTCGACAACTGCGGGTACGCCTGCTCCTATTGCAGTATTCAATCGTTTTTCAGCGACCACCAGGTTTATTTCGATCCGGAATTCCCCAACAAGCTGGCCGCACTGGAAATAGAGAGAGACCGGACTTACCACATCGGTACCGGGCAGTCGTCCGATTCGCTGATGTGGGGGAACAGCCTGGGGGTGCTGGACGCACTGCTGACTTTTGCCGCAAAACACCCGAATGTCATTCTGGAGCTGAAAACAAAATCCGCAAATATCAGCCATTTGTTAAAGAACGATCCGCCACCCAATCTGATCTGTACCTGGTCGCTCAATCCGCAAACGGTTGTGGACTACGAGGAGCGCGGTTCCGCACCTCTCGATAAAAGGCTGGATGCAGCCCAACAGCTGGCGGAACAAGGCACGCTGGTCGGGTTTCACTTTCACCCAATGATTCAGTATTCGGAGTGGAGACGGGATTACAGTGGGATATTTACCCGTCTGCAGCGAGATTTCGATCCTAACCGGGTAGCCATGGTGTCGTTCGGAACACTGACTTTCATCAAGCAGGTCATGCGCAAGATAAGGGAGCGCGGCGCGAACAGTCAGATTCTGAAAATGCCACTGGTGGAAGCCGACGGAAAATTTTCCTACCCCGAAGAGATAAAGCAGGAACTCTTCTCCTTTGCCTATCGGAGTTTCAGCGAGGAGTGGAAACAATCGGTGTTTTTTTATCTGTGCATGGAAAATCAGAGGCTATGGAAACCGGTTTTCGGTTTCGAGTATGCTTCGAATGAGGCGTTTGAACAGGCGATGAAAACGTCTTATTGCGAAAAAATCGCAAAGTTAACGTAACGCTGAAATTTCGCGTACGGGTGGGGAGCGGCGCGGCGCAAATCTCATCTTTCAAGCGAGCGGAGTC
>JAGRGQ010000051.1 GCA_020445405.1 Gammaproteobacteria bacterium
AGACGGAAGCCCTGATGAAAGGCCGTACGCGGGATGAGGCGAAGATCGAGCTGGTCGCTGCCGGTCTGCGGGACGAGGCATTGACGGCACTGGTTCCACACAAGACGTTTCCGGGCAACAGACCTACCAATACGCTGTTGATCGACCAGTTGACTCCCAGGCGTCTGGGGTCGTTGATCGCGCTTTACGAGCATAAGATATTCGTCCAGGGTATCGTCTGGCAGATCAACTCTTTCGATCAGTGGGGCGTGGAACTCGGCAAGCAGTTGGCGGGCGTGGTGCTCGGTGAACTGGGTGAAGGTGCCCCAATCGGCCGGCATGACGCATCGACCACCGGGTTGCTTGCTTTTTTCAAACGGAACAGAAAACCAGGCTGATCCGGAAAATGCGGACGAGACACGGCTTTTAACGCCGGAACGGCGCCAGACCCCGACAGTCTCCTAAGAGTCGCTTTGGGGGCTCAATATCAGCATACCCAGCGGGGGGAGCGTTAATACCGCCGATTGATCCTGCCCCATCCAGGCCACGGGCTCGGATTTGACGATGCCGTTGTTGCCCATGTTGCTGCCGTAGTAGAACTCCGAGTCGGAATTAAAGATTTCAAGCAGGGTTCCAGGCCTGGGTATTCCAATCCGGTAGTTTTCGCGCGGGACCGGAGTGAAGTTCAGAGCAACGACGACGAAACTGCCGTCCCGTGCCCAGCGCAGAAAACTCAATACCGATTGGCTGGCATCATGGCAGTCGATCCACTCGAATCCGCCGGGTTCAAAATCCAGCTCGTGCAGCGCCGGAATCTCTCGGTAGAGCCGGTTGAGCTGACTGACCAGCGCCCGCATTCCCTGATGCTGGGGATAATCCATCAGATACCAGTCCAATTGCTCCGCCTCGTTCCACTCCCGGCCTTGGGCAAACTCGTTCCCCATGAACAACAGTTTCTTGCCCGGATAGGTGAACATATAGCCATAGAGCAGCCGCAGAGATGCGAAACGCTGCCATTCGTCTCCGGGCATTTTGTCCAGCATCGATCCTTTTCCATGAACGACTTCGTCGTGTGAGAAAGGAAGAACGAAGTTTTCAGTAAAGCAGTAGAGCAGTCCGAAAGTGAGCAGGTCGTGATGATAGTGGCGATATACCGGGTCTTTGGATATATAGGACAGGGTGTCGTGCATCCAGCCCATGTTCCACTTCATGCTGAATCCCAGTCCTCCCAGCCAAGTGGGTCGGGATACCTGAGGCCAGGCGGTGGACTCCTCCGCTACGATCAGCGTACCGGGAAACCGCTCGTGTGTGACACTGTTGAGATGGCGCAGAAAATCGACCGCTTCCAGGTTTTCCCGTCCACCATACTGATTGGGCAGCCAGTCACCCGCTTCGCGGGAATAATCAAGGTAGAGCATCGAGGCCACCGCATCCACACGCAGGCCGTCCAGATGAAACTCTTCGAGCCAGTAGATCGCGCTGGTAAGCAGAAAATTGCGTACCTCTTCGCGTCCGTAGTTGAAGATCAGGGTTCCCCAGTCCCGATGCTCTCCCTTGCGCGGGTCTTCATGTTCGTACAGCGCGCTGCCGTCAAAACGTGCCAGCGCATGGCTGTCCTTGGGAAAATGGGCGGGAACCCAGTCGAGAATGATGCCGATTCCCCGCTGGTGCAGATGATCGACGAAATAGCGGAAATCGTCGGCGTCGCCGAAACGGCTGGTAGGCGCAAAATATCCTGTGGTCTGGTAACCCCAGGACGCATCATAGGGGTGCTCGGTGATCGGCAGCAGTTCGATATGGGTGAAGCCAAGCTCCAGGACATACCCTGCCAACCGGTGTGCAATCTCCCTGTAGTTCAGAAACTTGCCATGTTCAACCTGCTGCCAGGATCCGAGGTGGACTTCGTAGACCGACATGGGAGATCTTTGCCAGTCCTTCTCCATCCGCCCCGACATCCACTCCTGGTCGTGCCAGCGATGTCCGGAGGCCGGGGCAATGATTCCGGCGTTTTCCGGACGCTTTTGGAAGTAGGTGCCAAAGGGATCGCTCTTAACCAGTATGTCTCCCCCTTTTGAACGCAGTTCGAAACGGTAGAGATTACCGGCAGCGACACCAGGCACGAAGAGCTCCCAGACGCCGGAACTGCCCCGGCTGCGCATAGGATGAACCCGTCCATCCCAGTTGTTGAAATCGCCGATGACACTGACCCTTTCGGCGTTCGGGGCCCAAACGGAAAACAGCACACCTTCCACTCCATCCGCACTATGGAGGTGGGATCCGAAAAATTTGTAGGCATGCCAGTGCTTTCCCTGACTGTAAAGATGCAGGTCGAACTCTTTCAACTGCGGCGGGAAACAGTAAGGGTCGTGGTTGCAGTTCTGGTGTCCCTGGTGGTCGGTCCAGGCGATACGGTATCGATCCGGAACCTGACCCGGTGCGCCGTACCATTCGAAGAAATCTGTTCCCTCTATCCGCTTCATCTCCAGGGGCGGTTCAACGATACTGGCACTCTCCGCGCGTGGCAGAAAAACCCGCACCAGCACGTGCTCCCCCAGAGTATGCTTTCCCAGGACTTCGAAGGGGTCGTGGTGACGGGATTCCAGAATGCGTACTAAAGGCTCTTCAATCTGCTGCTTTTCCATGAGTTACTCGGGAAGGTGAAACTAATTTTTCAAGTTCTATAATATTGAATTTTATATTGCGCTACCGCACACCGCTCGTAACAATTGCTATGTTAGCATAGATCGGAATGATGGCGTTCAGGCAATTTTCAGTTCGGTATTCAGTGCGAAGTCGGTCAGGGGGAGTACTATGACAAAGGAAAATCAGGATCCGCGTTTTGTCAGCAGATTAACAAAAAACACCCTGGCATTGATCCTGGCGGGAGGGCGGGGCTCGCGCCTGAGACACCTGACCATGTGGCGCACCAAACCGTCGCTCCCGTTTGGGGGAAAGTTCCGGATTATCGATTTTCCGCTCTCCAACTGCATTAATTCGGGCATTCGCCAGATTGGAGTACTGACCCAGTACAAAGCCCATTCGCTGATTCTTCATCTGCAGCGGGGTTGGAGTTTTCTGCGCGGGGAGTTTGGCGAATTCGTGGAACTCCTGCCGGCACAGCAGCGTATCGAGAACAATTGGTATACGGGTACCGCCGACGCTATTTATCAGAACCTGGATATTTTGCGAAACCACAATCCCGACTATGTACTGATACTCGCCGGTGATCACATCTACCGAATGGATTATGGCACGATGGTGGCCGAACACGTGGAGACCGGCGCCGATATGACCGTCGGCTGCATAGAAGTCGATCTCGAGACCGCCAGGGAGTATGGCGTGATGGCCGTCGACGAATCCAACAGGGTTCGGGACTTTGCTGAAAAGCCGATTAACCCCAAGAGCATACCGGGCCGGGAGGGTGTTGCGCTGGCATCAATGGGGATCTACGTGTTCAACCGGGCGTTTCTGTTCGAACAGCTGCTCAAAGATGCCGATACGCCCAATTCCACACACGATTTCGGTAAGGATATCATTCCGGCTGTGATCGGGAAATACCGGGTAATGGCCTATTCGTTCAGAGATCCGAAGAGCGGCAAACAGGCCTACTGGCGGGACGTGGGCACCATCGACGCGTTCTGGCAGGCCAACCAGGAGTTGATCGGTGTGACGCCTGAGTTAAATCTTTATGACAAAACCTGGCCGATCTGGACCTATCAGGAGCAGCTCCCTTCGGCGAAATTTATTTTTGACGACGAGGAGCGCAGGGGCATGGCGGTGGACTCGATGGTCTCGGGCGGCTGTATCATATCCGGTTCAACCGTGCGCCACTCCTTGCTGTTTTCGAATGTCAGGATAAACTCCTACTCCGAAATCAACGATTCCGTTTTGATGCCGGACGTCGAGGTGGGCAGAAACTGCCGTATATCCAAGGCGATTATCGATGATGGCTGTAAAATTCCGAAAGGCACCGTTATCGGGGAGGACCTCGAGGCTGATGCCAAGCGGTTTTATGTATCCAGGGGAGGCGTGGTTTTGGTGACCGCCGACATGTTGGGACAGGTCTTGAACTATGTCAGATGACAAAAAGCTGAAGGTGGTGATCTGCTGGCACATGCACCAGCCGGACTATCGCGGCCCGGAGCAGGGGGAATATCAGCTCCCCTGGGTCTACCTCCATGCGATCAAGGATTATGTCGACATGGCATGTCATCTTGAACAGAATCCGGATGCCCACGCGGTGGTCAATTTTGCCCCGGTGCTGCTGGAGCAGCTCGAGGATTATGCGCTGCAGATCAAAAACTGGCTGGACAACGGTGATCTGATCCGTGATCCGTTGTTGGCGGCGGTTGCCGGTCCTGGGCTCCCATTGGACCATGCATCACGCTGGAACCTGATGCTAAGCTGTCAGCGCGCCAATGAGAAACACCTGGTGAACCGCTTCAGAACCTTTCATCGGCTGGTGAATATCACCAAAATGGTGGAGGAACACGATGAATCCCTGATGTACCTTAATGACCAGTTCCTGGCGGATCTTCTGGTCTGGTACCATCTCGCCTGGATGGGGGAGTATGCACGTACCAACGATATCCGTATCCTGACGCTGGAAAAGAAACGCATAGGTTTCAACGCGGATGACCGGCGCGCGCTGGTTCAGGCTATCGGCGATCTGGTCAGTAGCACGATCAGTAGATACCGAAAGTTGGCCGAAGAGGGCAGGATTGAGCTGTCGGTTACACCTTACGCACATCCTATAGTACCGCTGCTGCTGAATCTGCATTCGTCACGCGAAGCCATGCCGGATATCAACCTGCCGAACGCAGTTACCTATCCCGGTGGGGAAGCACGTGCCCGCTGGCATATTCGGAAAGGCATTGATGTGTTCCGGCGCCATTTCGGATTCGTGCCGAAGGGCTGCTGGCCGTCCGAAGGCGCGATCAGCAGTGAAACGCTGCGGTTGCTGGAAGAGGAGGGATTTCAATGGGCGGCCAGCGGGCAGCAGGTGCTGCACAACAGCCTTAGTGCCTTCGGCGGTGGTGACGCACTGCCGGAGAACTGGGTGCATCAGCCATACCGTCTTGAGACGGGTGAGCTCTGTTCCTTTTTCCGTGATGACGGGCTGTCTGATCTGATTGGATTTACCTACGCCGACTGGCACGCAGACGATGCGGTGGGGAATCTGGTGCAGCATCTCGAGACCATTGCCAATGGCACGCTGAATGATCCCAACCCCGTTGTTTCGATCATCATGGACGGAGAGAACGCCTGGGAATATTATCCGCGTAACGGCTGCTTTTTTCTTACCGCGCTGTATAAGCGGCTGGCGGAGCATCCCCATATAGTCCTGACCACCTTTTCCGAGTGTATAGAGCGGCAGAAGGTACCGGCACAGACACTGCCGGAACTGGTTGCCGGAAGCTGGGTATACGGCACTTTTTCAACCTGGATTGGAGATCCGGACAAGAACCGGGCGTGGGATATGCTGGTCGACGCCAAAAATGTCTACGACAGAGTGATTGCCACTGACCGGTTGGATGCCAAACAACGTGAAAATGCCTCGATTCAGTTGGCGAGATGCGAGGGATCGGATTGGTTCTGGTGGTTTGGCGATTACAATCCAGGCGCTACGGTAAGTGATTTTGAGCGTCTGTTTCGACTGCAGCTGACCCACCTGTACAGACTGTTGGGAGAGACTCCACCCGAATATCTCTCCGAGGTATTCGCCCGCGGTAGCGGCGACCCCAGCCTTGGGGGAGTGATGCGCCAGAACACCTGAGATGTGACTGACCTTGTTTTTTTCGGCTGAACAGCGACCAGAAATTACCCGGAGTATCCAGGAATGAACCAGAAACAGCACGAGGGTAGTCTCGATCGTCGCCGTGCAGGCATTTTACTGCACATTACATCCCTGCCAGGTCCGGCCCAGTGCGGCGATCTCGGCAGCGATGCCTTTCGCTTCATAGACTTTATCAACAAGACCGGTTTTTCCGTCTGGCAGATACTGCCGGTGGGACCGACACAGTCTGATGGATCCCCCTATCAATCCAGTTCCGTGCACGCCGGCAATCCCAGATTGATCAATGTGGGAGAACTGGCGGATCAATCTCTGCTGCCAGCCGAGTTTGCACAGAAACAACGGATTACGGACAGCGAGAAAAAGCAACTGCTGATCAGGGCATGGAAGACTTTTCAATCCAAACCGAGTCAGGAGATGCGGACCGAGCTGGACGATTTTATTACGGAAAACGCCAGCTGGCTGGAAAACTATACGCTGTTCCGTGCGTTGCGGGAGGAGAACCGGAATCAGTGCTGGTGGGACTGGCCGGCACCGATCAGGGACCGTGATCCCGCGGCGATAGAGAAGGCGAAACATCGGCTGGAATCGTCTCTGGACTACATTCGCTTCGAGCAGTTTCAGTTTTTCAGACAATGGATGAAATTGAAGCGCTATGCCAACGAACGGGGAGTTCTTCTGTTCGGGGATATGCCTATATTCGTCGCCCATGACAGCGCCGAAGTCTGGGCCCACCGCGATGTGTTCGAGCTCGACGCCGAAGGTCATCCACTGGTTGTTGCCGGGGTTCCACCAGACTATTTTTCCGCCACAGGCCAGCGCTGGGGAAACCCCCTTTACCGGTGGGACAGGCTGGAGCGGGACGGATTTTCGTTCTGGGTCGAACGGATGAAAACCCAGCTGCAGTTGTTCGACCTGATCAGAGTCGATCATTTCCGCGGCTTTGAGGCATATTGGGAGATTCCGGCCACTAATGATAATGCCATCGAGGGGCGTTGGGTAAAGGCGCCGGGCGATCGGCTTTTCGAGCATCTGCACAAGCTTTACGATCCGCTGCCGCTGGTGGCCGAGGATCTTGGGTTGATTACGCCCGAGGTGGATGCATTGCGCCGGAAATTTGGATTGCCGGGCATGAAGATATTGCAGTTTGCCTTTACCGGCGGCCCCGATAATCCTTATTTGCCGTTTAGACATGAGGCCAATTCAGTCACATACAGCGGTACGCACGATAACGATACGACTTTGGGATGGTATCTGGGGCTGGACGACGCTTCCAGGCTCTACGTGGACGAGTATCTCGGTAGACCCAGAGAGGAGATGCCCTGGCCGGTAATACGGGCGGCGCTTGCATCGCGCTCCAGGCTTGCGGTTATCCCGATGCAGGATGTGCTTGCACTGGGAACCGAGCATCGCATGAATCTTCCAGGCACCGCCGTGGGTAACTGGAACTGGCGCTTCCAGTGGCAGACAATCAACGATGATCTCGCCCAGCAGCTGCGTTGGCGGGTGGAGATTTACGGGCGTATTGTTGACCCGTGATTTTAAAACGACAACGCCAGATGAGGAGCCAGAAATGACCAGACTAGTCAGAAAAGCGGTCTTCCCGGTCGCAGGCCTGGGGACCCGATTCCTGCCTGCCACCAAGGCCAGTCCGAAAGAGATGCTGCCCATTGTCGACAAGCCGTTGATCCAGTATGCCGTGGAAGAGGCTGTCGCGGCGGGTATCGAAGTGATGGTTTTTATCACCGGGCGCAACAAAAGCGCGATATCCAACCATTTCGATACCGCGTACGAGTTGGAGATGGAGTTGGAATCGCGCAACAAGAGTGCGATGCTTGAGGTGGTGCGGAATATAACCCCGTCGCATGTCTCCTGCGTGTTCATCCGCCAGAGCATGCCGCTGGGTCTCGGGCATGCGGTGCTCTGCGCAGAGCCGGTGGTCGGTGACGAACCCTTCGCGGTCGTACTGGCGGATGATCTGATCGATGATGGGGATCGCGGCTGTCTGCGACAGATGGTGGATGTATTCTCGAAAACCGGCTGTTCTATCCTCGCTACCCAGGAGGTTGCTGCCGACGAAACACCCAGTTACGGTATCGTTGACACCGAAGAGAAGGGTGATCTGGTTCAGGTCAAGGGAATCGTCGAAAAACCTCAACCGAAGGACGCACCTTCCAATCGCGGCGTGGTGGGTCGGTATATCCTTACGTCGGAGATTTTTCACCAGTTGTCACAGACAGGGCGGGGAGCCGGCGGCGAGATTCAGCTGACGGATGCCATCGCCCGTCTCATGACACGCGAGAAAGTGATGGCGTATAATTTCAAGGGGCATCGTTACGATTGCGGAAGTAAAATGGGGTATCTGCAGGCGACGGTCGACTATGCGGTCAGCCATCATCAGCTGGGGGAGGAGTTCGAAGCCTGGCTGAAGAGTCGATTCAGTTGAATTTTATGGAATTGCACTGCGATTGATGGTCGGATCGACTGTAACCTCTCTCGTCATCCCCCGTGAAGCGCATTGCTGTCGGAAAAGCGTGATGTGCAGGGATTTATTTCGGCTGCCGCCTCCTGAAGGGTGGATAATTTTGGCTTCCGGATTTGGTCCGGCTCGCTGATGCAGCATCGGCTGCACCCCGCTCGTGGCGTTGCGCCATGAGCCAAAATTACCACGGGGGATCATCAGGTCGGTTTCAAGTAGGGAAGAAATCGGGATTCCTGCCCGGCTTCGAGCCGGGTGCGTCCGCAGTGCACGGTTTCCACAGCCCCTTTTTGTCCGCAGACAAGGAACACTGTGAATGAAAATCACCATCGTCAGTGGCAGCCATCGCAACCCTTCGCAGAGCATGAAAGTCGCCCGTCACATAAGATCAGCGCTTTTGTCGAAAAACAGCGCGGATAGCATCGAGATATTCAGCCTGGCCGGAAATCCATTGCCGCTCTGGGATCAGCGCATCTGGGAAAGCGATCCCGAATGGCAGGCATTGCTCGGCCCGTTACAGGCGCAGTTGCGTGAGAGCGACGGTTTTGTGATCGTCTCCCCGGAATGGCACGGACAGGTGCCCGCGGGGTTGAAAAACTTTTTTCTGATATGCAGTGCGCGCGAAGTCGGGCACAAACCCGCGCTTATCGTGACTGTATCCTCCGGGGATGGCGGTGCCTATCCGGTAGCCGAACTGCGCATGAGCAGCTACAAGAACAATCGCATCTGCTACATCCCGGAACAGGTTATCATAAGAAAAGTAGAGCAGGTGTTGAATGAGGATGGGCAGCAGAACGAGGCCCGCAGCGATGACTATTACCGCCGGCGTATCAGTTGGTCGCTGGATATCTTGAAGGCATACGCGACGGCCATGAAACCACTGCGTGAGAGTGGTGTAACGATATCCGAGAAGTTTAAAAACGGGATGTAACCGAAGCGCTTCCCGAGTCATGAGCAAGCCCGATAAAGAAGCGGTAAAATCCTATCTGATCGAACTCCAGGATAGAATCTGCAGTGCGCTCGCGGAGGTCGATGGTGGCGCTGTTTTCGAGCGGGATGCCTGGCAGCGGGAGGAAGGAGAGAGTCTGGGCGGCGGCGGCGTCACCCGCGTGCTGAGCGAAGGGTCGGTTATAGAGCAGGGCGGCGTAAATTTTTCCCACGTGACCGGAAAAAGCCTGCCACCATCGGCGAGTGCGCACCGACCGGAACTGGCCGGCCGCAGATTCGAAGCGATGGGGTTGTCACTGGTTATCCATCCACGCAATCCCTACGTTCCCACGTCGCATGCGAATGTGCGCTTTTTCATTGCGGAGAAGCGCAACGAGGCGCCAGTCTGGTGGTTTGGCGGCGGTTTCGATCTGACTCCCTACTATGGGAATGATGAGGATTGCCGCCACTGGCACAGTGTCGCCAGGGCCGCCTGTGCGCCTCTGGGACCGGATGCCTATCCGCGCCTGAAGCAGTGGTGCGATGACTACTTCTATCTCAAGCATCGCGCTGAACCCCGTGGCATAGGCGGACTGTTCTTCGATGATCTCAACGAGGGGGGATTCGACCAATGCTTTGTATTCATGAAGAGCGTTGGAGATCACTATCTTCCTGCCTATCTGCCCATCCTGAGGCGCCGCAAGGGCCGGGCTTATGGCGATCGACAAAGGAATTTTCAGCTCTACCGGCGGGGACGCTACGTCGAGTTCAACCTGGTGTACGATCGCGGAACCCTTTTCGGGCTGCAGTCCGGAGGGCGTACCGAGTCTATCCTGATGTCGATGCCACCGCTGGTCAAATGGCGCTATGACTGGAGCCCGGATCCCGGTTCCGAAGAAGCTGAATTGTACGAACGCTATCTCAAACCTAGAGCGTGGCTTCCGGAATGACGGATTCCGCAACGCGCTTTCAATCCGGTTCCGGTGCGTTCTCGACGATGGTCCCGAACTGATCGTGATGAAAACCCTTATCAGGCGTCCTCCAGTCACCGTATAATCGCGTCAGATAATCCTCGTACCGATAAGGCGCGCGAATCCGAAGGCCGCCGTAATCCAGGTAATCGTGATTATCGAAATGGACCGCGTCCACATGGCAGATTTTTTTGGCCATCTCCCACCAGTACGCGTCTTGAAGGCGGTAGATAATCGTGATGTCAAGCAAAGTGGAGCCTGGACCGAACAGCCAGGGATTCCAACTGCGAATCTTGATCACTCTTGGATCTCCGATGTTCCAGGCTTTGCTTGCGAACTGCATACGGTAGGTTCTCGAGACCTTCCAGCCACGCCGGAATATTTCCAGATAGACCTTGCGCAATCGGTCGATGCTCTCTACAGGCAGCATCAGGTCGATGTCATTGTCCCAGGGGATCAGGTCACCGTCACGAACGATGCCCAGCAGCGAACCGGCGTCGAGCGTATAGGGGATCTCAGCGCGATTGAAAATATCCACGGTATCCAGCAACAATGCGCGCGCCCGGCGGTAATATTTTCCGGTAAACGGAGGGCGTTCGGTGCGCAGTCCCAAGCGGCGTTTGATTGAACGTGTGTGTTTTTTCAACGGGGAGATGGCAGTGTCCAACTTATTCTACAGGTCTGCTAACCGAGTACGGATAGACCGGGGATCCGTATGGCGTTGGCAGGCCCTGGCAAAAGCCAACAACGGCGACAATAAACTTTGGTATAGTATTGATTTTTCAGCGGGGAAGCTATTTTTTGAAAAAAACCGAAAAATTCAGGCAGTTGCTTGACTCGACCCAGCTCGATTTTTTATGTGAGGCGCACAATGGGATAAGCGCGGTCATCGCTGAAGAAGCGGGGTTTAAAGGCATTTGGGGCAGTGGACTCTCGCTCTCCGCCCAGTTTGGTGTGCGCGACAACAATGAAGCAAGCTGGACTCAGGTACTGGAAATGCTGGAGTTCATGTCTGATGCGACCCGGGTTCCGATTCTTCTCGATGGTGACACCGGCTACGGTAATTTCAACAATATGCGCCGGTTGGTGAAAAAGCTGGAGCAGCGTGATATCGCCGCAGTCTGCATCGAGGACAAGCTCTTTCCAAAGACCAATAGTTTTATCCAGGGTCAGGCGCAGCCGCTCGCGGATATTGAGGAGTTTTGCGGCAAAATCAAGGCGGGAAAGGATGCTCAGAGCGATGATAATTTTTCCATTATAGCCCGGGTAGAGGCGTTTATCGCCGGCTGGGGGTTGTCCGAGGCACTGAAACGGGCGGAGGCTTATAAAAACGCTGGCGCGGACGCTATTCTCATCCACTCCGCACTTGGCACACCGGACGAAGTCCTTGCATTTAAAAGGGAGTGGGCTGATCGGCTTCCGGTGGCGATAGTCCCGACCAAGTATTACGCCACTGCGACGGAGGTCTTCCGCAGTCACGGGTTTGCGCTGGTGATCTGGGCCAACCATCTGTTGCGTGCCGCCATTGCAGCAATGCAGCAAACCGCACAGTCTCTGGCGGCAGATCAGAATCTGTTTTCGGTCGAGGACCGGGTGGTTCCGGTATCCGAGGTATTTCGACTTCAGGGGGCGGTAGAACTGCAGGAGGCGGAGAAAAAGTATCTCCCGCTGCGTCAGCGTGGTGTGCAGGCTTTGGTCTTGGCTGCCTCTCGCGGAATGGAACTGGGAGAACTGACGGAACAGCGTCCGAAAACCATGGTTAATGTTGCCGGTCGACCGCTGCTCGCGCATATCGTCGATGCTCTGAACGCCACCGGCATCAAGAATATTTCGGTGGTGCGGGGTTATAAAAAAGAGACGGTCGACCTTCCCAATCTCAACCTGATCGACAACGATGAGTTCGAAGATTCCGGAGAACTGCTGTCGCTGCTGAAAGGGCTGCGAGGCGTGAGGCCGGATCAGGATCTGATCGTCTGCTACGGCGATGTATTGTTCAATAAATATATCGTTCAGATTCTGGCCGAATCCGAAGACGCACTGGCCATTGCAATCGACACCAATTGGATCGAAAGTGCAAACCGGCATCGGCAGGCCGATTATGCCCATTGTTCCATGCCCCACAGCCGCGAGGCGTTTTCAGCACGGGTCACGTTGGAGCACATCGGCGCGGATATCGCACCGACCGGCATTCACGGGGAATGGATGGGTTTTATCAAAATAAGCGCAGATGAAATTGCTGCTGTGGTGGCGGTGGTTGAGGAGATGCTGCGCGACGCAGCCATGCGCCGGGCCAAACTGCCAGACCTCCTGAATCTGTTGGTCGCAAGCGGCAGGCGGGTCCAGGTACACTATACTACCGGCCATTGGCTCGACATCGATTCATTGGACGATGTGCTGCATGCCGGAAATTTCTGAAGGGTCTGTGTGCTGATGATAAAAGCAGAGAGCTTTGCGGAAGCGGTGAAAAAGCGGGGGTTTGGTCTCTGGACCGGAGTACCCTGTTCCTACCTGAAACCCTTCATCAACTTTGTGATCGATGACCCCGAACAACAGTATGTGGCGGCTGCCAACGAGGGCGACGCCGTTGCGATCGCGGCGGGTGCGCAACTCGGCGGCCTGCGCGCCATTGCGATGTTTCAGAACTCCGGATTGGGCAATGCGGTCAACCCGCTGACATCGCTCACCTATACCTTTCAAATTCCCATTCTACTGATAGTCACTTTGCGTGGAGAACCGGGCGGCGCTCCCGATGAACCGCAGCACAAGCTGATGGGAGAGATTACGGAAAGGATGCTGGATTTGATGGAGATTCCCTGGGAATATTTTCCCGACGAGGCTGACGCCGTAGAGAATGCGCTGGCGCGAGCCGTTTCTCATATGGACATTTATCGCACCCCTTTTGCGTTCGTAATGCGTAAGGGCAGCGTTGAACCACACAAGCTCCGGACCAGACCGCAACCACGCCCACAGCGCTGCATAGCTGCCGCGGGCCGGGTCGATGCATCTGAATCCACACGCGCCGATTATCTCCGGGCGGTCCAATCCTCGGTATCCGACAGGGACCTCATTGTTGCGACAACCGGTTACACTGGCCGTGAATTATATGCCTGCGACGACCGTGAAAATCAGTTTTACATGATTGGATCAATGGGCTGTGCTTCCAGTCTTGGACTCGGACTGGCGCTCAGTCAGCCCGGCCGACGGGTCTATGTGCTGGATGGAGACGGCGCGCTGTTGATGCGTATGGGTACACTTGCCACCATCGGCTACCAGCGTCCGACGAATCTGGTGCATATTCTGCTCGACAATCACTGCCACGAATCCACCGGCGGTCAGTCCACGGTCTCGCACTCGGTCGATTTCTGCGCCATAGCGGCAGCTTGCGGCTATCCCGATATTCATAGAATCGTCAATGCCGGTGCGTTGCGGTCGCTGCTGCGGGAGCCGCCGGATATGCTCCGGTTTATTCATGCTGAGATGCTGCAGGGTGTTCCGGAGGACCTGCCCCGGCCATCGGTTACGCCTGAGCAGGTAGCACGGCGTATCAGCGCCTATCTTGCAAGAATTCCATGAATCAACGTCCGACGATTCTGCTCAATCCGGGTCCCGTAACCCTGACGCAACGCGTGCGAAAATCTCTTATGCAGGAGGATATGTGTCACCGGGAGGATGATTTTGCTGCGCTGATGCTGGACATCAAATCGCGTCTGGCAAAAGTGTATTCGGAAGCGGAAAAGAGATTCGAGGCAGTAACCATAACCGGTTCAGGCACCTGTGCGGTCGAGGCGATGATCGACAGCTTCGCCACCAGAGATAGCACCACGCTGGTGCTGAGCAACGGTGTCTATGGCGAGCGCATAGCGGCAATGCTTGCCATGCATGGCCGCCCGTTTCGGGAATTACGCTCGGATTGGCGCGATCCGATAGCGTTGGACAGCGTGCGCGCGGCTCTGGCCAACGATCCCGGCATTCGACAGGTGGTTGCGGTACACAACGAAACGACCAGCGGTCGACTCAACGATTTGACTTCGTTGTTGGATCTGTGCACGGAGTTTGACGCCGATTTAATGCTGGACGCAGTCTCAAGCTTCGGTGCCGAATGGATCGACTTTTCCCACCCCAGGCTGATGGCGGTTGCCTCTACTGGTAACAAATGTCTGCATGGTATTGTCGGTATTGCCTTCGTGATGGTGCGCAAGACACTGTTTGAGCAAAGAGCCAGTAACGCGGACAGCCTCTACCTGGACCTGTTTCGTTATCATACCGTGCAAACAGAGGGTTTTTCGCCTTTTACACCGGCGGTTCACGCCTGTTTCGCGTTGCAGGAGGCGCTGCGGGAACTGGAGGATCAGGGGGGCTGGCAGGCACGGCGACAACGTTATCTCCAGCTTTCCGAACGGTTGCGGCGCAAACTGTCGGAACTTGGCGTGCCAGCTTATCTGAAAGCTGATGTTTACTCATCCATGATCTCATCCTTTAAACTGCCCGAGGGTTGGGGATACAAAAACCTTCACGACGCTCTGCGCCGCAGCGGTTTTGTCATTTATGCGGGACAGGGCGGCTTGTACCGCGAAATGTTTCGTATCTGCACCATGGGCGACATACAGGATCAGGATATGCTGCGGTTGCTGATGGCTATGGAGACGCTGATATGCGGCCGCTCCAAGCAGTGATTCTGGCAGCGGGTATGGGCACACGCCTTCAATCGACCGGCCATCGAGGACCTAAAGGGGCGCTTATACTACACGAGCGCCCCATCATCACCGAGTCCATAAACCGGTTGTTGCTTGCCGGTATTGAAACCATCACACTCGTTACCGGTTACCAGGCGGATTTCTACGATAAACTCGCTGAATCCATGCCTGCTTCGATCACACGGATTCACAATCCCGCATACGCCGAATCCGGCAGCATGTATTCGCTCTATCTTGCCCGTGAGAGCATCCACGGTGCCTTCCTGCTGTTGGAGTCGGACCTGATCTATGAGCAGCGGGCATTGTCGATTATGTTGGAAAATCCGGCAGAAAACCTGCTCCTCCTTTCCGGGGAAACCGGTGCCGGAGACGAGGTCTATGTCGAAGCTGACAAGGACCGGCGGTTGCTTGCCATGTCGAAACGACGTGAACGGCTGCAAACAGGAATTGCCGGAGAACTGGTAGGCATCAGCAAGGTCTCGCCGGCGCTATACGAAGCAATGTGCGCCTACGCCGGCGATTACTTCAGGGAGAACAACAGCCTGCACCTGGACTATGAAACAGATGCGATGGTTGCGGCGGGTCGCACCGTTCCAGTCCAGGTCATCACTGTTTCGGATCTGCTATGGTCGGAGATCGACGATGCTGTCCACTATCGGCGCGCCATTGAAATTGACAGATTGATCAGAGCCAGGGACGCAGCCAATTGACGATTTCGGTTATCTTTTAACGTCTGTCCTGATCGATCATGAGTACAACGGGAAAATTCAGGCAACTCGCCATGATCATTGCCAGATTTATCGGCAACATGGCCATAGTCATGGTGTTGACCGGCCTGTTTCTTGTTGTGGAGCTATACCTTCACTGGATCGGAAGAATCGACGGCATCCTGTGGAGAAACGACGACATAGGGTACATCTTCGCCTTTTTCCTGTTTATGCGGCTGGCAGCGGCACCCGCTGGCGTCTATCTCGCCGCGCTGTTTCTAATGCAGGGGCTGCAGTTATCCGAGATAGGTTATTTTCTGTTTTCGGGATCCTACTACGGCCCGGCAGAACTGGCGCTGCTATCCAGACAGTACGCTGATTTCTGGCAATCCCTAGGTGAGGTGACCACGCTTTTTATGGTGCCGGGCATAATCATCATCATGTCGGCCGGTGCCACGCTGTTTGTGTTGAAACGGAGCGCCGGTTTGAGTCTTCGTCTGGGAGCGGGAACCGGCTACGCGTTGCTGGCGTTCTGGCTTGCGGTTCCATTTGTTCATGCCTACACGGAAGACAACTCCATGCGCTTCGACCCGGATCCGGGGAAAACTGCATTCCGTAATGGAATTAACGCTTTCTCTTACCATCTGGTCTGGGATCGTCTGTTCAGACCGGCGCACGGGGAGGGCAGAGTGTATCCGGAATACATCTTGAATCAGGTTGTGGGTCTGGCGAACGAACAACCCCTCAACCTGGTGATAATCATGGGGGAAAGCATCACCTATACGCACATGGGGCTTTTTGGGTACGAACGTGATACCACTCCGTTTCTGAGCGCCCTGGGCAAGCGGGGCGGGCTGATATTCCGTCCGGGAGTCTCCAGCGCGGTCTCAACCCATGTCTCGATTCCGATGTTTTATAATATTCAGTACGAACCCGACAATCGAACCCATATTGCGTCGGGGAAGACCAATCTGTACCGTCTCGCAAAATCGAGGGGTTATCAGACTGCTTTTCTCTCCTCGCAGGAGATGTATGCGATTGCGTCTCAGGTATCCAAAGGTTCTGTCGATACCTGGAGAGAATTTAAGCACATCGAACAGCGGCCCGGGATGTATGACGGAAAGCTCATTGCCGAGCTCAATGCCCTTTCATTCGATTGGAACCGGCCGTTTATGCTCAGTCTCAATCCGCGCACAGGTCATATCCCCTACGCCAAATATACTCCCCCGGAGTTGGCGCATTTTGGCAAAGGCATTCCGAAGAGCGAATACCAGCGTTATATGCGGGGTACTTATGACGACGCCATGCGCTATTTTGACCAGATCGTCAGCGAGATCCTCGCTATTGTTCAGCAGCGAACCTCGAATCCAACAGTGGTTATCATCACATCTGACCATGGCCAGCGACTGGGTGAATCCACCGGCTACGGGCATAACACACTGGAATTCGGTTCGGCCCGGGTTCCGTTCGTATATATAGGTTTGAATACGCCGCACGCAGTGGATGCCATGGCGCGCGAACTGAATTGCCCGGTTACCCATTATGATGCCGGACGTTTCATCGCTCAATTGCTGGGATACCGGGTACGTAGTGCGAGCGAAGTGGAGAACACCTACTTTATCAACGGCATCGACCTCACCGGTCGGGGCGGTTATCTGCGCTATACCAGAGCAGAGGCGCTGGAAGGCCAGTCGTGCAGTCAATAGTCTGATGCGTTGCACACGCCTCTGGATGCCTGGCATCCGTCATGCCACAGTGAGTCGATAATCCCGTGGCGATGTCTAAGCCGCACTGCGGCTGACCTGGCGCGAGTTCTGAATCCGTCCCTGAATCGGTCCCGCAGCAACCAACAGGTTCACACTCGGATGAGAAGCCTGGCATTTCGCCGGGCTCCTCTCGCTACAAATTTTCCCGTTTTTCAAATCATCCTTCTTCGCACTAACAAGCCAAACCCCGCGATGCCGGATAGAAACAGCGGCAGGGCCGCCGGAAGAGGCACCACAGACGGCGTGATCGTCTGGCCGATATTGATGGCTCCAAATGACTGAACCTGGGGGCCGTACCATTGAAAATCCTGGTAGAATCGTCCACTACCGGTCAGCGCCAATGAGTCCGATGCCGCGGTTGATGCATCCTCCGCTACATCGATCTGCACGCTCGTCAGGCCATTTGCAGCACCCTCCGTGGCGGTGAAGGCACCTTCATAACTGAGGAACTGAATCACTTCATCCAGATTGTTAACCAGTGCAAATCCGTCGGGTCCGTTTTGCAGTCCCGGTGTCGCGAAGGCGAGCAGTCCAAAACCATTACTCAGATCCGGAAAGCTGCCGGAAAGGGTATAGCTGCCGTACAGGTTGCCGCCGTTACCATTGTACAGCAGCAATTGCCAGCCGGAGAGATCCAGCCCGCTGGGGCCCCCAATCTCGACACCCTCGTTTGCGTCTCCTCCCACATTGTCGTAGTGGATTTCGTTGAGGAATACCGTATCAGCCGCGATCGCTGACATTGAAACGCCCAGCAGACACAGCATGCAGGCTTTGAGAAAAACGTAACGAATGAAATATAGAGGAGAAACGGAAAGATACATATCGACGCTCCTTGTCGGACCCAATATAAATTCAAGCCTGGATGAAATCCCTTCACCCGTATATTCAGTTTAGACCAGATGATTAAGGAAATAAAGTAGTATTTGGATGAGAGTCTCTAGCGTGATCCCGGTTGTGAAATTGACTGAGACGCCGGTCATGGAGTAGAGACCAGTTTTAGAGTGATCTCCAGTACGGGCGCCCATTGTGGTAAAGGAGATCCCGTACAGGGATAATTCCGCATTCTGACTGGAATGCTTATTCCAATCTTTTGGCAGGTAAAGCAATGCGCAATGAGATGAACATCAAGTGGCCTGAACATCCGCTCTCCCGTGATCGGAGAAAATCACCCGACGGTTACAGAGCCTGTGTGAACTGGTTGTCCACGTCACAGATTCCGGTCAGAGCTTCGTTGCACGCGCGTGCTCGATCCCAAGCTTTTTCAGAGCGATGTTTACAGCGCGGTGCCGGCGACGATAACTTCAGACATATACTCAAACCAGGATCCGGTATGCTTGGAGAGGCCTGTGGGGAGCGTTTCGTCAAACGCTGCGGGCCCGGTTTTCCCGCCGTTGATCAGGCGGCCTATTTTCGGCGTGGTGCAGTCGCTCAACTTTTCGCTGTGTCCGGCGTCATCGCGTTGAACGCTTCCATCACATCCGACAGGCCGGTGGATGAATCACCCGCATATTGGCAGCGCAAAAGCGGCTGTGGAGTGTCGGGCATGGTTCAGGTGGAAGTCTCCAATGGCTGAAATCGACGTTTTCAACGGTGACGCCGATGGCATATGCGCGCTGCAGCAACTGCGGCTGGCCCGGCCGGTCCCATCCATGCTTGTAACCGGGGTTAAAAGGGAGATCGAACTGCTTAAACGGGTCGTCGCGAAAGCCGGTGACAACCTCACGGTGCTGGACATATCTCTGGACAGAAACCGGGAGCCGCTGATGCGACTGTTGGAACAAGGTGCCAGCGTGAGCTATTACGACCACCATTTTGCGGGCGAGATACCGCTCCATGCAGCGCTGGATACCCACATTGATCCCACGCCCGACAGGGGTACCTGTTTTCTGGTGGACCAGGCATTGCAAGGGCGGTGTCGAGCCTGGGCCGTGGTGGGTACCTTTGGCGACAACTTTGATGCCATGGCGATAAACATGGCTGAGTCACTGAATCTGCACGCCAGTCAGCTCTCGCAGCTCAGGGAGCTGGGTATTTTGATGAACTATAACGGTTATGGCACCGTGGTTGAGGACCTGCATATTCGGCCCGCCGACCTGTTCAGACGGATTCATCCCTACAACGATCCGCTGGTGTTCGCAGCCGAGGATGAGACCATGGCGGTTCTGCGGAACGGGTATAATTCCGACATGCATGAGGCGTTGAAGCTGATGCCGGAGCTGCAGACGGCAACTCATGCCTTGTATCTTCTTCCCGACAGGGCATGGTCACGCCGGGTGAGTGGTGTATTTGCCAACAAGCTTGCCCAAGGGGCTACCGGCCGGGCTCACGCGATTCTGACCCGGCTGGATCAGGGCGGATATCTGGTGAGTGTTCGCGCGCCGCTGGATCGACCGGCGGGAGCCGACGACCTTTGTCGTCGTTTTCAAACCGGTGGCGGAAGAAAGGCTGCGGCGGGCATCAATCAACTTCCTGGGGAGCAGTTAGAGCGCTTCATCAAAGCGTTCGAAACCGCATTTCACAACTGAAACCAGGCCGGAAACAAAGCGTGCCCAGGTATTCCATCTGCTTTTTATATTCCTATTTTTTTTGCCTCACAGTAAAATCACACCGCCTGCCCGGGTGGCGAAATTGGTAGACGCAAGGGACTTAAAATCCCTCGGTGGAGACACCGTATCGGTTCGATTCCGATCCCGGGCACCAATCCAATTTACACTTTTTACCCAGAGGTCTCCCGGGAAGATGCCCGTTCTCCTGCGGTCGAATCCACGGGAACCTGTGCGAGATCCCAGTTCGCGATCGCCCAACTCCAAAATTCAGCCGGATTTTCCGGATGTCTCTCCGGCGCTGTCTGGCCAAGGAAGCGCCAGGCTGCGAGAAGTGAAGCCAGAGGATTCCGGTCGTTGACTGGTTGGGCCATTGACTGCTTGCTCAGTTTTACGCCTTGCGCATCCCGCACCAGTGGGAGATGGGCGTATGCCGGAGTCGGCATATTCAGGAGTTGCTGTAAGTAGATCTGTCGCGGAGTCGACAGCAGCAGGTCGGAACCGCGCACCACACGACTGATGTTCTGGAAGGCATCGTCCACCACAACCGCCAACTGGTAGGCAAACAGGCCGTCAGCGCGGCGGATAATAAAGTCACCGGTCTCGGCAGCGATATTCTGGCCTATGTGACCGCAGATCAGGTCGCGGAAGCTGATACCGCTATCGTCTGTTCGTATCCTGGTGGTTCTGGCTTTGCGCCCGGAAGGCGGATTTTTACGACAGGTACCGGGATAAACGGGACCCTCCACTCCCGGCACTGCGTTTTCGTTGATCTCTTTCCGGGTGCAGGTACAGGGGTAGGTCACGCCTCGCTGCGACAGCAGGTCCAGCGCCTGCCGGTAGGCGTCATTGCGGGCGGGGCGATTCTGATAGAGGATATCCCGGTCCCATTCGAACCCGAAGGCTTCCAGGGTTCTGAGTATACGATCCGCTGCACCGGGTTGTTCCCGCGGGGGATCGAGGTCCTCCATCCGTACCAGCCACTCCCCCCGATTATGGCGTGCGTCCAGGTAGCTGCCGACTGCGGTAACCAGGGATCCAAAATGGAGTGGACCGCTCGGTGAGGGGGCGAAGCGGCCGCGGTATTTGCTGGAATCATGGGACATAATGAATTGAGCCGGCTTACACCGGCTCGATTCAAGATTTTCGGTGCGTTGAATAGCGCATCAGCTCATCTGTTTTTCCCTGATTTCGTCCAGGGTTTTACAGTCGATGCAGAGGGTTGCGGTAGGCCGGGCCTCGAGACGGCGAATGCCGATTTCGACACCACAGGCTTCACAGAAGCCGTATTCGTGACTGTCGATAAGTGCCAGCGTTTCATCGATCTTCTTGATGAGTTTGCGTTCCCGGTCCCGGGTGCGCAGTTCAAGACTGAATTCCGATTCCTGGGTGGCACGGTCGTTTGGATCGGGAAAATTGGCAGCCTCGTCCTGCATGTGGTGTACCGTACGGTCCACCTCCTCCATCAGGCTTTTTTTCCAAGCTCCCAGGATTGCGCGGAAGTGGTTTTCCTGCTCTTCACTCATATATTCTTCACCCTTACCCTGAGTGTAAGGCGTGAAGCGAAACAGCCCGTTTGATACCTGTTCGGGTTTCCTTTTTGCAGCCATTCAGTAGCTCCTGCGAACCACACTGATTAAGAGCGGTATATTAACCAGAATATTGCTTTGCGGGCAATAGCCAGACAACAACAGGAAATTAATGCTGCCGTAACGATCGTCGGGGAGTGCTTACTTGGAAAGGTTTGTTTATGCTTGACCGTAATATTGAATATAAAAATATTGGAATACCAGTATTCGGGATAACATGTCGGAGCTGAAAGCCCTGCTATTCGATGTCGATGGAACGTTGGCTGATACCGAGCGCAACGGGCACAGGGTTGCCTTTAATGCGGCGTTCGCCGATGCCGGGCTGGACTGGGAGTGGAACGAGGAACTCTATGGAAAATTGCTGGCGGTAACTGGCGGGAAGGAGCGAATCCGCTTTTATCTTGAAGAGTTTAACCGGGGTTTTCGGTGTCAGCTGGATCCGGACCTCTTTATCGCAGGTCTGCATCGCGCAAAAACCAGTCACTACAAGGCACTCATCGCATCCGGTGCCATCCCACTGCGGAGCGGAGTAAGGCGCCTGTTGCAGGAAGCGGTGGTGCATGGGCTGCGGCTGGGAATAGCCACGACTACGACTCCAGACAACGTTTTTGCACTACTTGAAAGCACGCTGGGAGTGGGGGCGGCCTCCTGGTTCGAGGTAATCGCCGCTGGCGATGTGGTAGCAGCGAAAAAGCCGGCCCCTGATATCTATCGCTGGGCAATGGCAAAAATGGATTTGGAGGCAGATAGTTGTCTGGCTATCGAAGATTCACATAACGGTGTTCGCTCGGCGCGTGGCGCCGGCATCAGATCTGTGCTGGTTAGCGTGAACGGATATACCGAAAATGAAGATTTCAGTGGTGCCGGCCTGGTCGTGAGTCATCTCGGCGGGAACGGCGATCCATGCCGGGTTCTGTCTGGTTCAATGGCACCGGCAACCTGGGTAGATCTGGCGGTATTGCGGACATTGCATAGCCAGTGCACAGACCTATAAAAAGAATTAGGAATATTATATAAGATAATGTTAGAAAACATAAAATTATCAGACCGTGTAAACAAGATACAGCCCTTTTACGTGATGGAACTGTTGGCCAGGGCCAGGCAGCTCGAAGCCGGTGGACGCTCTATTGTGCACATGGAGATAGGTGAACCGGATTTCCCCACTCCCGAGCCGGTTGTGCTGGCAGGCAGAGCGGCCCTCGACCAGGGTTTGACCCGATATTTACCGGCTACCGGACTGCCGGAACTGAAGATGCGCATAGCGGCTTACTACAGCTCGCGCTACGGACTGGCTCTGGACCCGGCCAGAGTCATCGTCACACCGGGTTCCTCGGGGGCTCTGCAGCTGGTGATGAGTGTACTGATTGATCCAGGCGACTCGGTATTGATATCCGATCCCGGCTATCCCTGCAACCGTAACTTTGTCGAGCTCGTGGGAGGGGTGCCGAAAAGTATCCCGGTCGGCCCGGATACCGGGTATCAGTTGACGTCTGAACTGGTTGCAGAAGCGTGGACCCAGGATACCAGCGCAGTGATGGTGGCGACCCCTTCCAATCCAACCGGCACGGTACTGGACGCTGCGGAGCTGGCGGCAATCCACGCCGTTGTGAGAGAACGTGGAGGGGTCTTGATCGTTGATGAGATATACCAGGGATTGACTTATGGGAAAGAGGGAGGCACTGCGCTGGCTTTGGGCGACGATCTGTTTGTCATAAACAGTTTCTCCAAATACTTTGGCATGACCGGCTGGAGAGTCGGTTGGATGGTCTCTCCGGAGGCTTACGTGCCAGCTATCGACCGACTTGCACAGAATATTTTTATCTCCACCTCGAGCCTGGCCCAGTACGCCGCAATCGAGGCATTTTCGGTTGAGTGCAGCAGTTTATTGGAAACCAGGAGAGCCGCATTCAAAGAGCGCAGAGACTATCTGCTTCCAGCGCTGGCCGGCTTGGGGTTCAATATTCCCTGTGTGCCTCAGGGAGCGTTCTATTTGTATACCGACTGTTCGGAACTGTGTAACGACAGTTTTCGGTTTTCGCGCGATCTGTTGGAGATTGCAGGGGTTGCAACCACCCCCGGGAAGGATTTCGGAAACAATCAGCCGGAGCGCCATATCCGCTTCGCCTACACCACAGAGATTCCCAAACTGAAGGAGGGCGTCGTGCGAATTGCAGATTTTCTCAGAAAACGTTGAACAGAACACCAGAACCGATCACCCCTCTCCCCAAGCGGATGCTTCCGAAACGCGTCAGTCACTGCTGTGGTGCGCCGCTAGCCCGCACCCCGGTACTGTGCTGTGCATTGCGCCTTGCAGACCCGCATTGCGGATAGAGCAGGGTTCGGTTCGCGAGGGATCTTGAGACTGGCTCTGTCCGGGGCATTATTGACCGGGAGCGCTGTTTCTGCGTCCTTGCAGTTCTGCTTCGCTGATTTTATAGGCGCTGCACCAGAAAATGGTGGCGCCGGCGACGGCTGCGGGCATTACGGCAAAGTTCAATATCGGAATCAGCATCAAAAAGGCGACAGCCCCACCAAACCCGAGTGCCGCCATCCGTGATTTTCTCATCCACTGTCTCTGTTCGCTGAAGCGCAGTCCATGGTTCGACATCGGATAGTCCAGATATTCCAATGCGAAAAACCACGCATTGAACGCAATCCACAAAAAAGGTGCCGCAAGCTGGACGACCGGTATCAGAAAAAGTAACAGCAGCGGAACGGCGCGAATCAGGAAGTAACTCAGTTTACCCAGTTCGGAAAGTAATCCCGGAACCACCCCCGCAACCCAGTTGTCCGGTGAGTCGGGAGGCGAACTGCCGGTCAGCATCAGTTCGGTTTTCGC
The DNA here is from genome assembly GCA_020445405.1 of Gammaproteobacteria bacterium. GTDB lineage: Bacteria > Pseudomonadota > Gammaproteobacteria > Chromatiales > Chromatiaceae > HKST-UBA178. Next base: position 24,289 of record JAGRGQ010000051.1, read on the forward strand.
CGCAAGTATTCCGTTGAAGGGGGTGGCCAGTAAATTGGCGATTGCAGTGAACGAATAGAATAGAATCAATAGCAGCGCAAAGGTTAGAAGCGGCCAGACGATCCAGCGGATATAGTGGAGCCAGCTGGATTCCGGAAGAAATCGATCGAAAAGGAGATCGAACTGATCGACGCCAAACCATGTGAGCAGTGTGAATATCGATATATTGACGGACAAGGGAACGATCAGGTAGCGTCTCAGGCCCGGACGCAGCAGCAGCTTCAGACCCTGCAGCAAATATCCCGCACCGGACAGCAACCCGAATTTCAAACGCGGAGGGCGGTTTCCGGATGCGGAGAGAGTACCGGAGCTATTTTTCATAAATACCGACTTTTCCTTGGGAATTTCGTTGACAGGATTTTAAAGTTATACTCATGGCGACCGATATTATCCAGGTAACACCTGGGAGGGGGGCGACGTGGGACTATTCTGGAATTACGTGCTATTCTCGCACGCGCCTTGGCAAGGTGCATCCGCTGTAATACACCGATTGTATGGCGGGGCTGCCAACAGGTTCTTTGGGGTTAGTGAATCCGGCGCAATATACGCCAGGAATTTACAATAATGGAGGGAGCGACCGTGAAGTTACGCCACTTTTTTCTGGGATTCCTGGTTTCCTGCCTGGCACTTGCCGGCTGCGCCAGCAAGAGTCCACATCCGCAGCTGCCCCCGTCACAGGGCAAAGCACTCTATTCCACCAAGTACCGGATTGCGGCGGGTGACTCGGTTCAGATTTTTGTCTGGAGAAATCCCGATGTATCAACCACGGTAACCGTGCGGCCCGACGGCTTCCTGACGGCGCCGCTGTTGGAGGATATCCCGGCGGCAGAAAAGACTCCGACGGAGTTGGCGCGGGATCTGGAGAAAGAGCTCTCCACTTATTTACGGGATCCACTGGTTACTGTCATTGTCAACGGCTTTGTCGGGGCCTATGAGGATCAGATCCGGATCGTCGGCGAGGCCGCGAATCCTCAGGCGATACTTTACCGGGACTCCATGACGCTGCTCGATGTGATGATAGTGGTTGGAGGTTTGACCGATTTTGCCGACGGCGACAAAGCGACGATCGTACGCACCCAGGATGGCGAGCGAAAGCAGTTCAATGTACGGATTGAGGATCTGATCAAGGATGGGGATATTACCGCCAATGTCGATATGAAGCCGGGTGATATCCTGATAATTCCCGAGGCTTGGTTCTAGTCGCGTAAACATCAATGTATGAACTCGTAAATCAATTACTGGGCTATATCCGGGGTATCTGGCGCTACCGCTGGTGGATACTGGGTGTGGCCTGGACAGTTTCCATTATCGGATGGATTCAGGTGTCCAACCTGCCGGATCAGTTCAAGGCATCTGCCCGGGTCTATGTCGATACTACAACGCTGTTACAACCTCTGTTGCGGGGTCTGGCGGTCGAAGGTAACGACCAGCACCAGCTGCTGTTAATGACCAATACTCTGATGAGCCGGCCAAATCTTGAAAAGGTCATGCGTATGGCCGATCTGGACTTAAAGGCAAAAACAGAAGCGGATACAGAGGAGTTGATTAACGAACTCAAAGAAAATTTCAGTTTGCAGTCGGCCGGTAGGGTAAACCTCTACACCATTGCCTATCAGGATGCCAGGCCCGAACTGGCGAAGCTGCTGGTCAAGTCTCTGTTGACGATCTTCGTCGAGTCGAATATTGGAGAAACCCGCAAGGAGCAGGATTCAGCGCGGCAGTTTCTTGAACAGCAGATTGCTGAATACGAGCAGCGGCTGGTTGAAGCCGAGGAGCGAAAAACGCGGTTTCAGCAAAAAAATCTGGCATTTTTACCAAATGAGAGAGGGGACTACTATTCACGCCTCCAGACAACCCAGGAGCAGCTCGCCCAGGCGGAGCTGGATCTGAAGATTCAGCAGGACCGGCTGGCCGTATTGCAGCAGCAGATCGAGGATGAAGAGGGGATCGATCCGCTGGAAGGCGTTGGAGAGGAGTCCTTCGATCAACAACTGGAGTTCACCTCTGAGCTGGATCCCAGAATTGCCAGGCTGGAATCGAATCTCGACGATATGCTGCTACGCTATACCGAGCAGCATCCCGATGTGGTGGCGACCAGACTTACCCTCAAAACGTTGAAGGAGAAGCGGGCAGCGGAACTTGCCCAGAAAAAACGGGAGGCGGCCGCTGCCGGGTTATCCTCTTCCATGATCGGTTCCAATCCCGTCTATCAGGAGATGCGCATTGTAATGTCGGAAGTGGAAGCGGATATCGCCGCCAAAACTGCCATAGTGGAAGAGTATAAAAAGCGCATCGAGAATCTGTCAGCCGCCGTCGATAAGGTGCTGCAGGTGGAAACCGAAGAAGCACAGTTGAACCGCGACTACGGTATCCTGCAGCAGCAGCATCAGGCACTGCTCTCCAGACTTGAGTCTGCGCGCTTGAGCCATGATGTGGATGTGCGTTCCGGTACGGTTCGCTTTCGGATAGTCGATCCACCGAGCGTACCGTTGACGCCGTCAGGACCGCCACGTGCGCTGCTGAGCAGTTTGGTCGTTTTGGGCGGCCTTCTGCTGGGTGTGGTTCTCGCCTTCCTGATGTCGCAGATACGACCCACTTACGACGACCGGGATACATTGAACTCCAACACGGGTTTCCCGGTGCTGGGCAGTGTCAGTATGGTGTGGACGAATGCGCAGATAAGAATACGCCAGCGCAGGCATCTGGGTTTTCTGTTGGGCCTCCTGGCGCTGGTGTCTGCATACGGTTTTGTGATGTTTCTGTACATCTCCGACGTGGATCCGGTCTGGATGCTAAAACGACTGCAAGAGATGGCTAGTGTATAAAACAGAGCGAAAATCGCTATGAGTATTATCGAGAAGGCCGTAGACAAACTGACAGCTGAAGATTCGGCAGTTGTGCCAAGCCCCAAGGATTTATCCGATGCACCGGCCGGTGTTGTTGCCGAGTCCGGGTCCAATGAGACAGACTTCGATGCTGCCCATGCTCGATTTTCTGCGGACAATGCATCCGGATCCGGTATGGAAATGCCGGACATTGACGTGGTGGACCCAGGTCAGGTTGATATCTCATTCACCGAGTTGAATCTTGAGGGTAGTCTTTCGCCCCAGTCAGGTAGATCAAGACTGGATGAAGAGTACCGAATGATCAAACGTCCGCTGCTGGTCACGGCGTTCAGCGGG
>JAGRGQ010000052.1 GCA_020445405.1 Gammaproteobacteria bacterium
TTGCCATCGGCATCATACTGATGTTCACCTTCGGTGGGTTGAGCGGCGTGATGCTGGCGGTTGTGCCGGCGGACATGCAGTATCATGACAGCATGTTCGTGGTGGCCCATTTCCACTATGTACTCATGCCGGGTGCGGTGTTCGGTCTGTTTGCCGGGGTTTTCTACTGGCTGCCGAAATGGACCGGCAACATGTATGACGAGCGGCTGGGCAAGATCTTCTTCTGGATCAATGTGATTGGGTTCAACATCACTTTCTTCCCCCAGCATTTTCTCGGTCTGGCCGGTATGCCGCGCCGCATCATCGACTACAACGTCATGTTCACCGAGTTCAACGTAATGTCCAGCATCGGCGCCATGATATTCGGCTTCAGCCACCTGCTGTTCCTCTATATCATCATCAAGACCATCCGGGGCGGAAAGAGCCTGAAGAAGTCGGAGAACAGGTCCTGGGAGGGCGCGAAGGGACTGGAGTGGGAAGTCGGGTCACCGCCTGCCTTCCACACCTGGGAGACGGCGCCGCAAATCAAATGATCTAAGGACGTTGAGCATGCCAACACAAGACCGCGAACTCAGACGCAAGAATATCCGGCTCGCCTGGATACTGGGCGGAATGGCCTTGTTCTTCCTGCTCACATCATTTCCATTCTGGATGAACCTGTTCACGAAAATGGGTAGCCTGAACCAATGAAACCGGCACCATCGGCATCGACGGATGCGGGCAAACGCAAGACCACGCTGTTGCTGGCAGGACTGGCGATGGGTATGTTTGCTTTCGGCTTTGCCATGGTGCCGCTGTACAATCTGCTCTGTCAGGCGACTGGTGTACAATCAATTTCGCTGCGCAGCGATGCAGGTCCGGCCGGGCGGATAGCCACCGGGGTGGAGTCCAGGCGCGAGGTGGTGGTCAAATTCGACACTTCCGTGCATCCGAATCTACCCTGGGAGTTTGAGGCGGTGGAGCACCGTCTGATGGTGACTCCCGGGAAAATGTACAGTGTGGTATTCAAAGCCAAAAACCGCAGCAGCAGCGAGGTGGTGGGACAGGCCATACCCAGTATCGTTCCCTGGCAGGCAACACCCTATTTCAATAAGCTCGAGTGTTTCTGTTTCAATCGGCAGATACTGGAAGGCGGCGAGTCCGCGGACATGCCATTGCGTTTTATTGTCTCGCCAGATCTGCCGGAGGGCATCAACTCCCTGACCCTGGCTTACAGTTTTTTAAAACTGGATGCCTCCGATGCAAACACCGGATCAATACAACTCAGTTCAGCAACCGCCGCCAAGAGCGATAGTCCCAAGGGGAAACTCCATGTCAGTAAAGGAACATAGTTCAAACTACTTCATACCCGATCCAAGCCCATGGCCAGTCATCGGCATGATTTCGCTGCTAACCACGCTGTTTGGTCTGGCGCTGGCACTGAACGGAATCTCCATCGGCACACCGCTGGTGGTTGCGGGACTGTTGCTGTTCGCCTACCTGCTGTTCGGCTGGTTTCGCGATGTCATTGGGGAGAATCTGAGTGACCGCTACAACACCCAGGTGGGCAGGTCGTTCCGCATGGGCATGATGTGGTTCATCGCATCCGAAGTCTTTTTCTTCGGCGCTTTTTTCGGATCGCTCTTCTACATCCGCACAATCGCGCTGCCCTGGTTGGGAGGTGAAGGTTACCTCGGTGTCACGCACGATTTTCTCTACCAGCAGTTCCAGATGGCCTGGCCGAGTCACGGCCCCGGAGAACTGGGAGGTGCGTTTACCCCCATGGGTCCCTGGGGAGTACCTGCATTGAACACGTTTCTGCTGCTCAGCAGCGGCGCCACCATCACCTGGGCTCACTGGGGACTGAAGGAAAACAACAATCAGCAGCTGGTGCGCGGACTGATCGCAACCATCGCGCTGGGTCTGCTGTTCGTCATCATGCAGGCCTACGAGTACGGGCATGCTTACCATGAATTGAACCTGACCCTTAAGTCCGGGGTATACGGATCGACCTTCTACATGCTGACCGGTTTTCACGGCTTCCACGTCACCATGGGCGCGATCATGTTGATCGCGATTCTGGGCCGCAGTATGAAGCAGCATTTCAATCCCCATAACCACTTCGCATTCGAGGCGGTTGCCTGGTACTGGCACTTTGTCGATGTGGTCTGGCTGGGATTGTTTATTTTTGTCTACTGGTTGTAGATGATCGGACGGCTTCAAAGGCCATGCGGTTGGATCCAACCTACGAAGTAACTGAACAGCAGCAGAAAAAACAGCACAAAGGAGAGTGAGATGCGTATCGTCAATGCGCGTACCAGTCTTACTTTGTTCTGGCTGCCGTTATCCTTTGACAGGTAATACATTCCCTGGACCAGTGACCCGACGATTACCAGAAACACCAGAATGATTGGAAATTTTATCATTTTATCGATAAGCCGGTTCGAGGCGTCAGACGCTATCCGAATGATGATGAAAACCATGGCCAGAAGATTATTAATGACCGTTGAACAGTATGAGCCCAAGTATCCCGCAATTTCAACCACGGCTAATACCTACAATTGCTGTCGTTATACTGGTACCGCTGTTTATCGGTTTGGGATTCTGGCAACTGGACCGCGCTGAGCAGAAACGCGATCTGGCGGCGATACAACACACCCGGCTCGCACTTCCGCCACTTCAGCTGACAGAAGGCATTAACGAAGCACAGGTTGAATTTCGAAACCTGGTGGCTGATGGCGTATTCGTTCCGGAAAAAACGGTGTTTATCGAAAATAGAAAATATATGGGCAGGAACGGCTTTCATGTAATTACCCCACTGCGCGTCAGCGGCAGCCAGCGTTATCTGTTGATTAACCGCGGCTGGATAGAGGCGCAAAACAACCGTTTGCCGCCGGCCGTGGAGACCCCTGAATCGCTGGTCGAGGTAACCGGCAGGGCGAACATTCCACTCCCCCCTGCGCTCAATCTGGGTGAAGTCCCATCTGCTGATGCCAATCCGCGCTGGCCCTACCTGACACTGGAACACTACGCCCGCTGGTCCGGTCTCGATATTTTTCCTTTCGTGCTGCTGCAGGCGGAAACCGACCGCACGGGTTTCGTGCGTTCCTGGCCGCTGGAAACGCCAAACGAGGGCATGCACACCGGCTATGCGATCCAGTGGTTTGCATTTGCATTGATCGTATTTTCAATATGGTTGCGGCTCGCCCTGGTGCGCCGGACGGAAACTGGAAACCGCAATGATGATGACGGCTGACGCATCCAAAACAAGGAGAAACCGCCTCACCTTACTGGCATTGATCGCTATATTCGCTCTGCCCCCGCTGCTCGGATGGTTTTTCATCATGAATCCACAGTGGCTGCCCAGCGAGACCGTCAATAAGGGTGTATTGATACATCCGCCAAGAGCGGTATCCGGATTGGCGTTGTCCGATGCGGCAACGGGAGTACCGCTGGACTGGCATGAATTGCTTGACAAATGGGTATTCGTCGCCGTCAACCGGGGGGATTGCGACCAGCAATGCATCACGCGGCTGATCAACCTGCGCCAGCTGCGCCGGGCGCTTGCTGCCGAACGAAAAAGGGTCGAACGCGTGCTGATTATGTTGCCTGACGCCACCGGACGGGCACCCAAACCGCCACCGATGGAGGGTCTGGAGGGGACTCGGATAGTGCTGACCGGGAACAGCGACGTCACAAATAATCTGGTTTCACTGTTTGAGCTCGAACAGATCGAAGCTTCGGAACACCTGTTCATAGTCGATCCCAGGGGGGACCTGATGATGCGGCATAACCTCAAGACGCTGAAGGCGAAAGAGATACTGAAAGATCTGGAACTGCTGCTGAAAGCGTCAGCAAACTGGGTTCAGGGAGACAAGCATGAGTAGCAGCGAACTTTCAGCCTCCGGCGTCGACAGCTTTGTATGGCACAGATACTATGACCTGACAAAGCCGAAGGTCGTACTACTGATCGCCTTTACCGCACTCGTTGGCATGCTGTTGTCGGTGCCCACCGCAGTACCCTGGGAAATTCTGCTGTTCGGACTTCTGGGGATTTCGCTGGCGGCGGCAGCCGGTGCGGTGATCAACCATATCGTCGATCAGAGAATCGATGCCGTCATGAGCCGGACGCAGCGTCGTCCTCTCCCGAGCGGCAGAATAGATACACCGCATGCAGCGTTTTTCGCACTGCTGCTGACTACCTGCTCAATGCTGTTGCTGTGGACGCTGGTCAATCCCCTGACCGCGATACTGACCTTCCTCGCATTAATCGGCTACGCGGTGATCTACACACTGTTCCTGAAGCGCTGGACACCTCAGAACATCGTCTGGGGCGGGCTTGCCGGCGCCGCACCCCCGCTGCTTGGATGGTGTGCGGTAACCGGGGAGGTATCCCCCGAAGCTTTTCTGCTGCTACTGATCATTTTTGTCTGGACTCCGCCCCATTTCTGGCCTCTTGCGGTTCATCGAAGGGAGGAGTATGCCAGCGCAGGTATACCTATGCTGCCGGTAACCCATGGCATTGACTTCACCAAACTGCAGGTGCTGATCTATTCGTTGATGCTGTTCGTGGTCTCTCTGACCCCTTTCCTGATCAGAATGAGCGGCCTTATCTATCTGGTGGGTGCGGTAGTGCTGGGCATAGGGTTCGTCTATCACGCTTTCAGATTCTGGCTGAGCGACGGGACCAGCCATGCGATGAAGACATTCGGGTATTCGATCTTCTATCTGAGCCTGCTCTTCGCCTGCCTGCTGATCGACCACTACGTCGCGGGATATAACCCACAGGCATGGTAGCTATCAGTCGATTTTGTTTGTGCGGTACACTGGAATTTTTTTAAAATCGGCAGACACTTACGGCAGTACCCCCGGGGTGGCGGGCGAACCTGCCACAGCCCCACCCCATTGCTTTCGATACAACCGGCAGAGGAACGACCATGGCACTGAAAGAGACGCTAGAATCCCGAGAAGCAAACTGCAGCTCAGCCCAGGAGTTCGCGGCGCTCGCGCACGACGCGTTGACCGAGCCGGCAGACAAAGCGTACGCCAGATACCTGCTGGAGCAGGGTGAAATGGCGGCGCAGATGCCTCCGGACTATCTCGCAGTCGCTGAGTGTGCGCTTGGGTTGGACGAGCAGGAATTTGCCATGGGAGTCTATGCGCAGGCCGAAGAGATGTGTTTCGATGCGATGGAGTTCGCGGCGGTTGCGCACAGCCTGGCGGTCAATACCGGACAGACGGAGAGAGCCAAAGCGCTGCTTCAGCGTGCCGCTGATGATGCATCCAAGCCCAGTGAATTTCTGGTTATCTCAGGTTATGCCAAAGCTGATCTGAAGGATGAGGCCATGGCGTCAGCGCTGCTTTCCAAGATCGATGGCGGCGCCAAGAGCCTGGCGGACTACAGCAAGCTGGTGAAAAGCCTGATCGATGCCGGTGATAGCGAGAGTGGCAGGATTTTTTTCAAAAAGGCGGAACGCTACCTCAGCGGCATCGGCGATACACTGGATTACGCGGAACAGATCAAGCAGTTTTTTGACGATCAGGAGTGGGCCGGGTCGATACTTGAAGAGGCTGAGACAAGCTGCCAGTTTCCGAAAGACTTCGCCCTGCTGGCAGCGGGCTTCAAGAACATTCTGGGCGATCAGGATCAGGTTAAAAGGCTGATGGAGCAGGCGGCAGACTACGCCATGACCGGCGAGGAGCAGCTCGACCTGGGCAATGGATACTGGGACCTGCTGCAGGACAGGGATGCGGCGCTGGCGGCATTTCAGAAGGCGCTGCCCGATCTGAACGACAAAGCGGCCATGCTGAATCTGGGTTCCAAAATCGGAAAAGAGATCGGCGACGCCGCACTGGCAAAGCAGATTTTCGCCAAAGTGGAACAGAAGAGTTCCGGAACCGCCGAACTGCGCAAGCTGGCGCAGACAGTGCTCGACGCGATGGACGACCGGGGCTATGCAGCGGATATCTACCTGCGGGCTTCACAGTCCATGGACCAGCCGAACGATCTGATTTCGCTTGCCGGCGATCTTGCCAGACAGTTGGGAGAAAAAAGCAAAGCCACCGAAGTCTACCGCAAGGCATTCTCCAAGCTGAGCGATTTCGGCCAGTATATGAAGCTGCTGGAGCAGGTGGAAAGCAACACGGCAGACAAGGATTTCTGCCGTGAAATTCTGGCCAGCGCAGCCGGGCAGGCGTCCGGCACGCCCGACCTGCTGGTGGTATGCGACCGTATCATGGGAGTGCTGGATGACAGTGCGATGTGCCGTCCGCTGCTCGAGTCCGCGGAGGCTCAGGTAACCAGCGTCGGCGAAATGAAAAATGTCCTGCAATCGGTCGAAAAGCATTTCGCCAACGATGAGGCGTGGATCTCTCTGGTGCAGGAGAAACTCGCGTTGCGTGAAGCCAATCAGGCCAAGTACGCGGTATTCCAGAAACGTGAGCACGGCGCCGACAGCTTTATCAAAATGATGCAGCTTACCGACGATGTGATGGCGGAACTGAAGGACGTACACTACGCCCGCAAGCTTCTCGACAGCGCGGAAAAGATGATGGAGGAGCAGGGCCTGGAACTGAACCGGGCCAACACTCTAGTTAAGGCCATTGCAACCCACCTGAAGGACAACGCGTGGAGTAAAAAGCTGCTGGCATCGATGGCGGCACAGTGCAAAGATTTCGGTTCCGTTCGCAGCGTGGCCCGCACCGCGATCCGGTATCTGCCGGACGAGGGTCCTGAACTGGCATCCGGATACTACCGGGACTGGGAGGCCAGACTGGACGCAACGGAGAACACCAGCGGTTACGACTATACCAAGCTGGCCGCCGCCCTACTCCAGGACATGGCGGACCGCGAGGGGGCCAGTCGTCTGCTGGAGGCGGCAGCCACGGCCGGAGGCGACCGCTTCTTCTGGGCGCATATGGGCGACCTTGCGGGTCAGCTCGGCGATTCGGAGAACGCCGAAAGTTTTTTCCGCAAGGCGCTGAACAGCTGCGCCAACGCCCTGCAGGCACAGCAGGTAACCGGCAGACTGCTCAACATCAGCAAGAACCGCGATGTCGTTCGGGAGCTGTATGCCAGCGTTCGCGACCAGTTCAATACCCCCCGTCAACAACTGGCCTGGGCGGAAGGCATCCTGGGTCTTTTCAAGGACCGCGAATGGGCAGAAAAAGAGTTCGAAGCGCTCGACAATGGCATGACTAGTCAGGACGACAGGGATATCTTCGAGCTCAGCAGACGGGTAAAATTCGGTCACAACCTGCGCGGCCACAAGCAGTGAAAAATTGATTTCAACTTGCTGCATACGCTCAGGTTGGACTGAGTTCCCTAAGCCGGCAATTTTCCGATCCGTCAGTTAATCGGCGTCGGAGTTCGTCTACCCGGTCCAACCTGCAACCCGATTCGATTCTGAGTCACATCCAGCTGCAAACTATTTTTTGGCTCCGATATTCGTTCTCACGCCAAGACGAGGGAGACGCGGAAGTTAACAGGCAATTTCGGCAGGTTGCGTGTCAGCCGCACTCCCCGCAAAAATTACAGCCTGCCTGTTATCTTTTTCCGTCAACTTTGAGCCTAAGCCAGAGCAACTCTCCCGGTCTCCCGCCGGGTAAAGCAGCGGACTCGGATACCACAGGATGGCTGCACAGGTTTAAAGCGCGGCAAGCCTTGCCAGAATCTCCGCCGGTTCCAGCCTCTTGGTATAATCTGCATTGACGAAATCGAACAGAACAGTCCCGTCACGGTCCAGAATATAAATTGCCGGCAGCGGCAGTCTGAAGCTGTCGTCGCCATTGTACGCGGGCAGGTCTATGCCGATTTTCCGGTAGATCGCGCGCAACGCCTCAGGCAGCTCAAACACCAGGCCCAGCTTTTCGGAGACGCCATTGCCCCGATCGCTGAGAATGTCTATTCCGATCTGGTGGCGCTGCATGGTTTCCAGCGCCCGGTCCGGCGTCTCTGGTGCCAAACCGATCAGACGTGCGCCATGGGCCTCGATCTCCGGCAATACATCGTGCAGTGCCCTCATCTCCATGTTGCAGTAGGGACACCAGCCTCCGCGGTAGATATTGAGCACAACGCGGGATGCAGACAGATAGTCGGACATCCGGCGCAGCCGCCCATGCTGATCGGCGAGTTCAAAATCGGGTATGGTATCGCCGCTTTTCAGAGCCCGGTTTGCGATTCCGCTTTCAATCAGATCCTCCGTGGCCTGGGCCATCGTTGCCAGAATCTCCGCCGGCACCCGCTGTTTCTTCTCTGCGTTGTAGCTCTCTATTGCATCTGTCAGGACGCCCATGAAAATTACCTCCTCAATTATTGATTGATAGTTCAATAATAATGCCCTCAATTGATTGTCCGTTCAATTACTATTTTGAATACACATTCAAAAACGTTAAAATCGAAACATGGCAAGACCGGTACAATTTGATCGCGATCGGGTATTGGAGAGGGCTATGCAGGCTTTCTGGGACCAGGGCTACTGCGCCACCAGCATGACCCGGTTGGTTAGCGCAACCAAACTCAACCCAGGCAGTATTTATGCCGCCTTCAACTCCAAGGAGGGACTGTTCCTTGCCGCTTTGGACCATTACGGAAAACTGAGCACCGAAAAGATCAGGCGAGCGCTCGGTGAATCCGATTCACCCCTCGCGGGTATCCGTGACTATTTCAAAAGTCTGGCCGGGACGGCCTCGGACAGCGAGGCCGAACGGAGCTGCTTCCTGGTCAACACGATTCTGGAACTGGCGCGTCACAATAAAAACGTACAGCTGCGGGTCAACGCCCATTTCGAGGCTATCGAAGCGTGCTTCCGCACCGCGCTGGAGACCGCGCAGAGCACGGGGGAACTCCCGGCCGGCAAGGATCCCGCCGCGCTGGCTGCATTCCTGATGTCCAGCATCTGGGGAGTGCGCGTTCTCGGCGGAACAGGACCGGCGCCAGGTCGCACCGATGCGGTTATAAACCAGGTATTGAAACTCCTGGATTAGCGTGCGGATTTCATCAGGGCAACCAAACCCAATCGCCTCTTCCCGGATCCACGCCAAACCTTCTGTCGGAACCGGGCCAGTATCCGGTTAAAAACACCCGGCCTTCATAAACGCGTCATCCCGGCATCTGCGCAACGCGCTGATACTGCGTCAGCAGTCGGCGCCGTTAAAAAAATGTAGTCCGCTCAGCTGCCCCACTGCACTCCAGGTTATGCCCGCTGCCGGCGAAACGCCAGGATGACTCCGAAAGGTTTCGAATGCGGGAATAATTACCGGCCGGTAGAGACAGGTAATGCTGTGATTTGTAGCCTGGAAAATATGCAAATATTTAATGCATTAATTTATTTTTGCACTTTTTATTTGCATTTATCCATTTGTCTGCTAAGCTTTTCGGTAACTGGAGGAAGCGTCATGATCAGACATGCTGCAAAGTCAAACCCACCGGCTACGCTGGCGGAGCTCAAACTGCTGGTTGCCGATATCAGCAGCGGGAAATCCCCGATCAGACTGGGAGGTCGCGCGCTGCGGACTCTGGCTTCAATGGTGGCCGACCCGCACCATACGGCGGTTTTCCCGATCGCAGCACTGGCAGAAAGCCACCAGGTGAATGCATCCACGCTGACCCGGCTTTCGCAGCGCCTCGGTTACGACGGGTTTACCGGCCTGCAACAGGTGTTCCGCCGCCATGTCTCGCACAGAGACGGCTTCTACAGCGAACGGGCCGGACGGTTAACCACGGCCGATCATCAGGACCCGGCGGTGGAAATGATCAGACGCATCGGTGCGGAGGAACAAGGCAATATCGCATCCATGATCGAGGAGCTTAACCCGATGGCCGTTGAGGCTGCCGCCGAGATCATTGCCAGCTCACCGCGGGTACGCGTCTATGGCGCGCGACAGTCCGCGTCCATCGCCGGCTTTATGGCCTACGCGCTGGGCATGCTGCGCAACGACGCAGCGCTGCTTGAAAGCCAGCATCAGGGCGTGGCCCATGGTCTCGCCCAATTGGACAAAGGTGATCTGCTCGTGTTGATCGGTTCCGCGCCCTATACCCGGGCAACCGCGGCTGCCGCCCGGGTCGCGGCCGGGCAGGGTATCCGATTGATCGCATTCACCGATTCCCTCGCTTCCCCACTGGCGGTGTCCGCCGACTATACCTTCATCACCCCGACGGCGGGATCGTTCTTCAGCAACTGCATGGCCTCCTCGGCGGTGCTGGTCGAGGTCCTGCTGTCCGCCGTGGCCAGGCGGCTGGAGCGGCAGGCGGTGGCGGCACTCAATCACCACGAGGCGCTGATTGAGGCGCTCGACATACAGTTTTAACGGCTTATCCGCTATCTCTTTTGTCCTATCTGCCCTTATGGAGAAACCCATGAACTTTGAAACCATCATCTACAAAAAATCAGGCGGCGTGGCCGAGATCCGTTTCAACCGTCCGCACCGCATGAATGCCGTGGTAAAGGCTTTATACGACGAGTTGCTGGCAGCCCTGAACGATGCGGAGCAGGATTTATCCGTACGCACCGTCATTCTCACCGGTGAGGGCCGTGCATTCTGTGTCGGCGCCGACATGAAGGAGCACGGCAGCGGCAGTCGCACACCGTTCCAGCGGCGGCAATACCTGCGCGGTGAGCAGGAGGTCTGTCGACGCATCTTCACCCTGCCCAAACCGGTGATCGCGGCGGTCAACGGTTACGCCCTGGGTGCAGGCGCTGAGCTGGCGATCGCATCGGATTTCATTCTGATGGCCGAGAGTGCCCAGATCGGACTTCCCGAGATCAGCATCGGCACCTTCCTGGGTGGTGGTGTCACTCATCTGCTGCCGCAGCTGGTCGGGCTGGTGAAAGCGCGCGAACTGGTGTTCCTGGGCGACCGCATCGACGGTACGGAGGCCCACGCGATTGGACTCGCCACCCGGGTGTTCCCAACCGAATCCTTTATGGAACAGGTATACGCTTTTGCTGACCGTCTGGCGGAGAAGGCACCCTTCTCAATGGCGCTGGCGAAGGAGCAGTTGAATCACGGCACCGTCCGCGGCATGGACGCCGCGCTGGTCGCCGAACTCGAGGGCATGACGTTCTGCACCACGACCCGTGACTGGCAGGAGGGTGTTGACGCCTTCGCCGAGAAGCGCAAACCGGTATTTACCGGGAAGTAGAACAGCCGTGTTCCGTTAACGCCGTACCCAGAATCTTTCATCAGGAGCCAATATGTCCCAATCACTCAGTTTTCTGAATCCCAATTCAGTCGCGATCATCGGTGCTTCCAAGGATCCGACCAAACGCGGATTTCGCGCGATACAGACCCTGCTGCAGGAGAAGTTCGCGGGCGCCATCTTCCCTATCAATCCCAAAGAGACCGATATCCTGGGCCTGCCCTGCCATCCGGACCTGGATTCTGTCCCGCAGCAGATCGATCTGGCGTTGATCTGCACGCCGGCCCGTACCCTCCCTTCGATGGTGCGTGCCTGCGGAGAGAAAGGCGTCAGGGGCGCCGTCGTGCTTGCAGGGGGATTCAGCGAAGCCGGTGAGGAAGGTGCCAGACTGGAGCAGGAGATGATCACCGCGGCAAGGCAGTTTGGCGTGCGCCTGGTAGGTCCGAATACCTCTGGCATGTTCAATACCCACAAAGCCTGTAACCTGGTCGGGTTTTCCGATCTGGAGCCGGGTGGCATCGGCATTCTCTCCCAGTCCGGAAACATGGCGCTGTCGCTGGTAACCGAGGGCCAGATCAACGGGCATATGGGCTTCAGTACCTATATCGGTGTCGGCAATGAGGCGGATCTGCAGTTCCATGAATACCTGGATTACTTCGGAGACGACGAACAGACCAAAGTTGTGATCGCCTACGTCGAAGGCTTGAAGAATGGGCACGCCTTTCTGGAATCCGCGCGCCGGGTGTGTCGGATAAAGCCGGTGGTACTGTACAAATCGGGCAGGACAGAGGTTGGACAGAACACGGCAAAGTCCCACACCGGCGCGCTGGCCGGAAGCTACGGCGTGGCCAGGGGGGCGTTGCAGCAGGCGGGCGTCACCGTCGTCAACCGGTCTGATCAGATCCTGTCGGTTGCCGAGGCACTGGCATTGCTGCCGGCTCCCCCGTCAAAGCGCATCGCCATTCTGGCCGACGGCGGCGGACACGCCACCATCGCCGCCGACGCACTGACCGAGCAGGGCATGCAGTTGCCGCGGCTGAGCCGGCAGACCCGGGAGCGACTGGCGGCGATCCTGCCGCCCGCCGCCGCGCTGGGCAATCCGGTGGATGTTGCCGGTGGGACCGATTCCAATCCGGAAGTGTTTGCCGACTGCGCCGAAGCGATACTCGATGATCCCAGCGTGGACGCGCTGCTGGTTGTCGGGCTGTTCGGCGGCTACGCTATCCGCTTCTCCGAGACCCTGGGGCCGATCGAAAACCACACCGCCTCCCGGCTCGGGGGCATGATCGAGCGGTTCGGCAAGCCGATCATCCTGCAGAGCCTCTATGCACCCATGCGCACCGAAGCCCTGGTGACCCTGCGTGCCGCAGGCGTGCCGGTGCACGAATCGGTTGAAACGGCGGTCCGCTGTCTGGTGTCGCTGGGCGAGTATGGCGCCGCCAGGGCGCGCATCGCGGCGTTGGAACCGGCAAGCGCCGCAGAGGTCAATGCTGCCGCTGCGGGGATTGTAGCCAATGCCCGCAGTGAGGGACGCAGCAGCCTGCTCGAACACGAGGCGCAGGCGCTGTTGAAGTCCTACGGTGTGGCGGTACCACCCAGCGTGTTGGTATGCTCATCCGGCGGGTTGTCCCAGGTTCGGGCGCAGCTTGGCGACGTTCCGCTGGCCATGAAGGTGGTCTCGAAGGATATTCTGCACAAATCCGATGCCGGTGCGGTGAAGTTGAATGTGGTCGGAGAAACGGAGATGGGTCAGGCCTACTCAGCCATCGTCGAAAACTCGCTGGCCTACCGGGCCAACGCTGAGATCAAGGGGGTGCTGGTCTCGCCGATGGCCCGCAAAGGCGGCGTGGAGATTATTATCGGCGTCACCCGCGACCCCCAGTTCGGACCCATCATGATGTTCGGCCTGGGCGGAATATTTGTCGAGGTGCTCAAAGACGTGGTGTTCCGGTCGCTGCCACTGACCGCTATCGATGCCGCTGAGATGCTCGACGAGATCAAGGCCAAAGCCATCCTTGGCGGAGTGCGCGGTGCACCACCGGTGGATCGGGAAGCACTCATCGAGCTGATGCTGCGGATCTCCCAGGTCTGTCTGGCGCACCCGGAAATTGTCGAACTGGACCTCAATCCGATACTCGGCTACGCAGACGGCTACGCGCTGGTGGATGCACGCATGATCCTGGGATAAGACGAAATAGGTCAGACCGCGGTTTTACCATTCAGCGAACCTAAGAACCGCGGTCTGACCCCTAACCTGGAACACAAGATATGATGGAATTACCGCAACTTAAAGACGCCACCCTCAGCATTGACGGACGCGTAGCCACGCTCACCTTCAACCGGGACGACGTGCGCAATGCGCTGACGGGTACCGCACTGGTGGACGATATCGTCGACACAGTGCGATGGATCAACCGGGAAGAGGCCATGTCGGTTCTCATCCTCACCGGCGCGGGCAGCGCGTTTTCCGCCGGCGGCAATATCAAGGAGATGCACAACCGCAGCGGCGCCTTCGCCGGCGACGTGCTCGAGGTGCAGCGGCGCTATCGTCAGGGAATTCAGAATATACCCCTTGCCATGCATCGTGCCGAGGTGCCCGTAATCGCAGCGGTCAACGGCGCCGCCATCGGCGCCGGCTTCGACCTGGCGTGCATGTGCGATCTGCGCATCGCCGCCGCTAACGCGCTGTTTGGAGAGACCTTCATCAATCTCGGCATTATCCCAGGCGACGGCGGGGCCTGGTTTCTGCAGCGCCTGATCGGATACCAGCGGGCCGCCGAGCTCACCCTGACCGGGCGTCTGGTAAAGGCAGACGAGGCACTGGAACTTGGCCTGCTGCTGGAAGTGGCTGCGCCTGATCAGCTGTTAAAACGCGCCGCCGAAATCGCCGCCGAAATCGCCGCCAAGCCACCCCAGACGGTGCGCCTGACCAAGCGGTTGATGAAGCTGGCTCAGCGCCAGGAGCTGCCCGATTTCCTGGACCTCTGCGCCTGCTTCCAGGGCATGTGCCACAACACCGAGGATCATGTCGAAGCGGTAAAGGCGTTTCTGGAAAAGCGGGAGGGACATTACACCGGCCGCTGACAGAGGGCAATCGGGATCAGCCGGATTCCGTATCAACCGCGAACAGGACCAGTTCGTTCATCTGGATGGAGACCGTGATGGAAGCACCCGGCGGCAGATCATTGTGACCTTTGGTGATATACAGAATATCGGTTCCGCTCGGCAACCGCAGGCGATAAAGAATATCCGCGCCGCGAAACGATTTTTCGATCACCTCGGCGGGCACGCCGTCGTCGCTGTGCACCACGTCGTCCGGTCGCAGCAGCATCTCCAGCGGCGTTTCGTCCGCCGGCGCAGGAAGCGGAGCTGCGCGGCAACTCCGCACGGCTCGGATAGAGGGGTCCGAACTCGCTGTGCAGCACCCCGTCGGCATCCTGTAACAGCGGCAGCCAGACACCTTGCCCGATAAAACCAGCGATAAAACGATCGGCTGGTTTATGGTAGAGATTGTATGCGCTGTCCCACTGCCTGATGCTGCCGTTCTGCATCACGGCGATCCGGTCAGCCATGGCGAAAGCCTCGCTCTGATCGTGTGTGACCAGCAGTGCACTGGTCCGTTCACGCCTCAATATCTGCCGCACCTCCCTGGCGAGGCTCTCGCGCAGATCCACGTCCATGCTGGAGAAGGGTTCGTCCAGCAACAACAGCGCCGGTTTTGGCGCCAGCGCCCGAATCAGCGCGACGCGCTGCTGCTGCCCGCCTGAGAGCTCATGCGGGTAGCAGCCGCCGATATTCGGCAGTGCCACCAGGCGCAGCAACTCATCCACCCGCATACGACGCCGGCGGGCCGGCAGATGTGCTATGCCGAATTCAATATTGCGCGCGACGCTGAGGTGAGGGAAAAGCGCGAAATCCTGAAATACCATGCCGATGCCGCGCTTCTCCGGCACCCGGGTGTAGCCTGCCGCGCTGACCTCTTCCCCGCGAATCAGGATACGGCCCTGCCGCACCGGTTCAAATCCGGCTATCGCCCGCAGCAGTGTCGTCTTGCCGCAACCCGATGGCCCCAGAAGGCAGCCGATTTCACCCGCTCCCAGGAGCAGAGATACGCCCCGGACAACCCGGGTTTCGCCGTAGGCAACATGGACCTGCTGCAATTCAAGTGGGCACTGCATCCCTCTCCCCCGAGCGGCTGACGGCACGGCTGAGCAGCACCACCGGAATCACCCCCACCGCCACGATAGTCAGCGCGGCCACCGATGAGTCAGCCAGCCTTTCGTCCGATGCCAGTTCGTAGGCGCGTACCGCCAGCGTATTGAAATTGAATGGGCGCAGTATCAGTGTGGCGGGCAGCTCTTTGAGAACGTCGACGAAAACCAGCAGCAGCGCGCTGAACAGCGCACTGCGCATAATCGGGAGGTGAATTTTCATCAGTACCTTAGCTGGAGAGTACCCCAGTGATCGGGCGGCGTCATCCATGTTGGGAGTCACCCGGGCGAGTCCGGACTCCACCGATTGCAGCGATACAGCCAAAAACCTGACCGCATAGGCAAACAGCAGGATGAACAGCGTGCCGCTGAACATCAGCCCGGTCGATATGCCGAACAGATGCCGCATCCAATCGTCAATGCGGTTGTCCAGCCAGGCAAAAGGGAGCATCACGCCCACCGCGATGACGGTGCCCGGAATGGCGTAGCCCATCGCCGACAGCCGGATCGCAAAACCTACCCGGCGAAACGGGAAAAGGCGGCGGCCATAACCCAGAAACAGGGCCAACATCAGCGTTATCAGCGCGGCACTGACGGCCAATAACAGTGTGTGGCCGACGAGGAAGAAAAATCGCTGGTCCAACGTCTCCTCGGCTATGGAGAAGGCCCATACCAGGAGCTGACCGGCGGGAATCAGAAATCCGAACGTGAGCGGAAGCAGGCAGAGCAGCAATACGGTCCACTTGCGGTAGCCGGAAAGTTTATGTCGCGGCAGATGGCGGTAGCGGCCGCTGGTCTGAAAAAAACGCAGACGCCGCCGCGAGTGCTGCTCGAGCAGGATCAGAACAAAAACGAAACTCATCAGCAGCGCCGCCAGCTGGGCAGCGGCTGCGCTGTCGTTCAACCCGAACCAGGTACGGAAAATACCCGTGGTAAAGGTGGCGATACCGAAATACTGGACGGTACCGTAGTCGGCCAGCGTCTCCATCAGTGCAAGTGACAGACCGGTCACCACCGCCGGCCGCGCCAGAGGCAGGGTGATCGTGAAAAACAGGCGCCAGGGGCCAGCACCGAGCACTCTTCCCGCCTCCAGCATGGAGAGCGACTGACCGAGAAAGCTGGCGCGCGACATCATGTAAACATAAGGATAAAGCACCAGCGAAAGCATCATCACGGCACCGCCCAGTGAACGCACGTCGGGAAAGCGGTACTCCCCGACGGACCAGCCGAAGAGGGATCGCAGCAGCCCCTGTATCGGTCCGGAGATATCGAGCAGCCCGGTGTAGGTGTAGGCTATGATATAGGCCGGGATGGCAAGCGGCAGCAGCAACGCCCACTCGAACAGCCGACGTCCGGGGAAGTCGTACACCGTAGTCGCCCAGGCGGTGGGAATCCCCAGCAACAGGACACCGATAGCGACGCCGGAGACCAGCAGAACCGAGTTGCTCAAATAGTCGGCAAGCACCGTCTCGACCAGATGCCGCCACACATCGCCCGCAGGCACGAAAACGAAACTGAAGACCACGACAACCGGAAGCGCCAACAGCAGCGCAGACAACAGAACACCGGTCTCCCAGAAGCCGGGCCGGTGCTTGCGTTCTGTTTCTATACCCGGTGGAACCGCTACTTCCACCCGGCCCTGTCCATAATCATCACTGCCTGGCTGTTGTACTTACCCAGCTCGCTGAGGTTCAAGTTATCGGATTTGAAACGCCCCCACTGCTGCAGCAGCGCGCTCCACGCAACCCCTTCCCGCACCGGGTACTCGTAATTGACCTCGGCATACCAGGACTGGGACTCGGGCTGAACCAGAAATTCCATCAGTTTTACCGCATTATCACGGTTGCGCGCGTGGGCGGTCAGCGCCGCACCGCTGACATTGACATGGGTTCCGCGTCCGGACTGATTGGGCCAGAACACCGCCACCTTTTCCGCGGCCTGGCGCTCGGCCTCATCTTTCCCGCTGATCATACCACCATAGTAGTAGGTATTTGCCACTGCAATGTCACACTCTCCCGCTGCCGCCGCCTTGATCTGATCGCGATCACCACCCTTGGGGGAGCGCGCAAAATTTTTCACCAGTCCAAGCGCCCACTGCTCGCTCTTCGCTTCGCCCTGGTGGGCGATCATCGACGCGACCAGCGACTGATTGTAGATGTTGCCGGATGAGCGGATACAGATTCTTCCCGCCCATTTCGGATCGGCCAGCCCCTCGTAGCTGGAGAGCTCCTCAGCGGAGACCCTGGCTTTCGCGTAGAATATCGGTCGGGCGCGCAGGGATAGTCCGTACCAGTGGCCGTCTGGTTCACGGTAGGCTTCGGGCACCGCCTGCCGAAGCGCTTCAGTCACCACCGGCTGGGTAACGCCGGCTTCCCTGGCACGGTATAGCCGTCCGGCATCGGTTGTAATGAGTAAATCCGCCGGGCTGTTGCGCCCTTCGGACTGCAGCCTCTTGAGCAGTGCGTCCGCGCCCCCGGTCACCAGGTTGACGGTGATGCCGGTCTGCTCGGTGAATCGGTCCAGCAACGGCTTGATGAGCGCCTCCTTGCGCGCCGAATAGAGATTGACCTCGCCCGCTGCCTGAACGCCTTCAGCAAAAAGCGCAG
Organism: Gammaproteobacteria bacterium; assembly: GCA_020445405.1. Taxonomy (GTDB): domain Bacteria; phylum Pseudomonadota; class Gammaproteobacteria; order Chromatiales; family Chromatiaceae; genus HKST-UBA178. The sequence continues at coordinate 17,937 of JAGRGQ010000052.1, forward strand.
CCACTGTCAGGATCACCGACAAGGGTGCGAAAAAAGTCGATTTGAATGCCATATGCGCTTCGTCCGTTTTTTGATAGGATGATAATGATAAATCTTCTCATTATCATCTAACCCATTGCAACTTTTTCCTGCCCGCTCTCCAGGCATAGCGGATGGTTTCCTCCTGCCGGGTCGAGTTGGGTATACTAAAACCTATCTCATAATCCCCCGCAGCGGCTACCGTGGCGATTTTGGTTCATTGCGCGGCGCTTGGCAGGAGTGCAGACAGATTGGAAAACCAGGATATAAAGAAAGCCGGACTTAAGATAACCCTGCCCCGGGTGAAGATCCTGACCCTGCTGGAAAAGCATGGTGGCCATCTGAGCGCCGAGGATGTCTATAAAATTCTGCTCGAAGAGGGCGAGGAGATCGGCCTGGCCACCGTCTATCGTGTATTGACCCAGTTTGAGTCGGCTGGACTGGTAGTCCGGCAGAATTTCGAGAGTGGACAGTCGGTTTTCGAGATCGACAACGGCACCCATCACGACCATCTGGTATGCCTCAAGTGCGGAAAGGTTGAAGAGTTTCTGGACGCGACTATCGAGAAGCGCCAGGAAGCGATCGCCAGGCAGCACGGTTTTTCCATCAAGGACCACGCGCTGGTGATTTACGGTTATTGCAACAAGCCGGAGTGCAGCGCCGAGTAACAGGTTTGTCTCATTTCCTCCGCATGAGCAGACGCCAGCAGAGCCAGAGACCTGCAATTGGAATGAGCAGTGTCTCGAGGATGAAAATCGCTATCTGTATCACCACTTGCCGGCTTGCCTCTGTCGCTGTCCGGCGCGCCTCCTCGACCAACGCCTGAACCCGGTTTCCCAGCGCCGCCACTCCCGCCACATTGTCGGACATCCCCGACAACCGCTCTCCGAATGCATCCAGACACGCTGCCCAACCGCTGCACTCTTCTTCAGCCAAAGCATCGCCGGGTGTTGTGCCCCCGGAAGAGTCGATCTCCCGGCTCATCACTTCCAGTTTCGCCTGCGCCTGCCGCAGACCGCTGCTCGAAGCCTCATAGTTGGTTGCCACATATCGGTTCTCATGCACCAGTTCGACCAGCAGCGGGGTGAATAGCGCAAAAGCAAGCAACCCGAGAAACACGCTGCTCGCCCACTGAAACAGCCTGCCCAGCGAGTTGATCAAACTGTACTGCGATCTGGTCAGCACAATGCTGGCGGCGAACAATGAAACCACGCCCCAGAGAAGACCGCTGTTGAGCAGAATGCCGCCGCACAGCCGGATAATCCACAGCGCCACGGAGGCGACCAGCATCACCAGCGAGAAGCGCTCTATCAGATCATTGAGCGGATCCAGCACCTCACCCGGCGAAAGCATTGCGCTCACGCCCAGCGTAAAGCCGAACTCCACGCTCTGGATAACCGAGATAGCGGCATTCAGTCCGCGCGCGATGGCAAACATCGCCAGCGATCTCTGGGATGTTTGCTCCAGGTACTGAAAGGAGATCTGAGTGTAATCCCCGCTGTAATACAGTATCAGAATCGAAAGCAGCAGGAGCGCGATTATCTGTTCGCGCAGTGTGAGCCGGTTGCCCAGTGGTGGCAGGGAAGAACGTGCGGAAGCCGCCTCCCCATTGCCGCCCCCTGCCTGCCGCTGCCTGCTGTTCATGGATCCCCGGTCAATGGTTCAGAGAGTGAAGCACGGCGCACCTTCCAGCGCTCCCATGCCCCTTCGTAGACCAGCAGCAGAGAGGGCACAAACACCAGAATCAACAGCGTGGCAAAAGCCAGACCAAAGGCGATGGAAGTAGCCATAGGAATCAGGAACTGGGCCTGCAGCGAAGTTTCGAACAGCAGCGGTGTCAATCCTGCGATCGTGGTCAACGAGGTAAGCAGCACCGCCCGCAGCCGCTGACAGGCGGCCTCCTCCACCGCCTCCAGCAACGCCATGCCCTCTTCGCGCAGGCGTTTGTAAAAGGTAACCAGAATAATGGAATCGTTGACTACGATGCCGGATAGCGCAAAAAAACCGAATAGCGAGAGAATCGTCAGTTCCAGCCCCATAACCCAGTGTCCGAACAGCGCCCCTCCCAGTCCAAAGGGAATGGCCGTCATTACCACCAACGGCCAGCCGTAGGAGGCGAACACCCATGCCAGGACCAGATAGATCAGCACCAGCCCAAGTGCCACACCCGTTTTCATGTCCGCAAGCGTCTCACGCTGATCGGCCGAGCGCCCCTCCAACGAGTAATCTATACCCATGCGCGCAGCCAGTTCCGGCAGGGTGTTCTGTTCCAGCGAAGCAATGATCCGATTGGCATTGGCAACATTCTCGTCGACATCGGCGGTGACCTGTACAGCCAGCTCTCCTTCGGCATGACGCAGAATCTCAAATCCGCGCTTTGACTCCCACCGGGCCACGCTTGATAGCGGTACCTGCCTGCCGCCAGGCAGACGGACATTGAACTGCTGCAGTACAGCCACACTCTCCCGTACCGCCTGCGGCAGTCTGACCCGCACCTCAACCTCTTCCGATCCGTCCTGAAATATCTGCACCAGACGGCCGTCGAAGGCAGTGCGCAGCTGCCTGCCCAGGCTCTCCACCGTGAGCCCCTCGACTTCACCTCCTGGGGTGAGCGAAAAGATCAACTGCTCGCGCCCGTAAGCCAGATCATCCTCCACCTCGGACACGCCGGATATCGAGCTGAGCGTCTCCGAGAGCTCCAGCGCCGCATTTTTAAGCACCTCCGCATCATGCCCGGTAAGGCGCACAGTCACGTCGCGCCCGGGCGGGCCCGCCCGGCGCGAAGTGATGGTGAAATTCTCAATCCCCGCCGGCATTCTGATGCGCTCCCGCCAGGCGCTGATAATGGCTTCGTTACGCAGCAGACGTTGATCCGGTGGAACCAACTCCACCTTCAGTGCACCGAACTGGTCCGCGCGCGCGAAACCGGCGCCGCCATCGTCTCCCGCTTTCGTGCCTTGATGCACAACGGCGACATTGATCAGTCTCCCCTGTCCCAACTCTCTCTGGGTCTGGAACAGGGTCTGCTCCAGGTGATCGAGAAAGCGGTTGACACGGTAACGCGGTGTGCCTGCTACGAAAGTGGCGTTGGCGTGAATCATCTGCGCTTCCGGTGTCGGAAAGAAGTTGAATGCCAGGCGCCCGCCAGCCAGCAAACCCGCCATCACGATCAGAAACCCCGCAGCAGCGCAGATAGTCACCCATTTGAACCGGAGTGCAAGCCGCACCAGCGGCCGAAACAGATTGTCCCTGAAGCGATTAAAAGCGCGGTCCAGTTTTGCTCTCAGAGAGTCTGGACCGATTTTGTGCATATGTGAGAAAGAGTGTCGCAGATGCCCCGGCAGCACCAGAAAACCCTCTACCAGCGAAGCGATGATCACGCTGACGATCACCAGCGGTATCGCGAACAATATGTTCCCTATGATGCCGCCGATCAGCATCAACGGCAGAAAGGCGGCAATGGTGGTAAGCGATGACGCGATCACGGGCGCCAACATCCGGCGCGCACCCCCTTCGGCTGCAAGCAGCGGCGCTTCACCTTGCTGGTAGTGCGCCAGCGCATCCTCCCCCACCACGATGGCATCGTCGACGATGATGCCGAGCGCCATGATCAGTGCAAAAAGACTGATCATGTTGATGCTGCCGCCGGTCAGCCAGAGTACGAACAGCGTTGCCATAAACGAAACCGGGATTCCGACCGCCACCCAGAAGGCCACCCGCCCGGTAAGAAAAAGATAGAGAATCAGGATCACGAGCAGTAGACCGCCGCCGCCATTTTTCAGCAGCAGCATGATGCGCTCGCTGATCAGCTGCCAGGTCTCGTCATAAACTGTTATCGAAACGGTTGACGGCAGCTCGGAGCGGGTTTTCTCCAGCCACTGTTCGAGTAACTTTGCGGCGGCCAGCGAATCCCCGCCGGAGGAACGGTTTACCGTGATATCAGCTGCCGGTTTTCCATTCACGGAGAGCAGTACACTGCCGTCTCTTGGTCTGCGTTCGATTTGGGCCACCGTGCCCAACTCGATGCGCGAGGTACCTTCGCTCACCAATGGCAGACTGGAAAAACCGAGCATGTCGCGCCGCTGTTCCAGACTGCGCAGCTCCATGGATCCCTCCCCTCTGCCCAGCATACCGGCAGGCTGATCCCGGCTGAAAGCGGCGACGCGTTCGCTGATCTGGTCCAGGTCGATACCCAGATGTTCCAGCGCCACGGGATCGACCTCGATCGCAATCTCCTCCTCCGGCAAGCCCTTGATATCGACATTGTCGACGCCGGCGTCCAGCAACTCGGTTTCGAAACGCCGGACCAGGTGACGCAACTCATCCAGATTTTCGGGTCCACTGACAAGCAGCCTGGCCACCGGTTCGTAGCGGGTGACATTCATTATCACTGGCGGCTCAGCATCCCCCGGCAAATTGCGAAACTCGTCGACCAGACGACGAGTCTGATCCAGTGCCAGCAGCGGATCGGTACCCTCTTCGAACTCCAGCGTAATGGCGGAGGTGCCCTGGGTCGAGGTGGAGGTCATTTTATGCAGACTGTCTACGGTTCGCAGCCGCTGCTCGAGCGGCGTGGTTATGCCCTCCTCGACATCCTCCGCGCTGCTGCCGGTCCAGACTACCGTGATCGTTATGAAATCCAGCTCGAAGTTGGGAAAAAACTGGACATTCATACGGTTCAGCGCCAGCGCTCCAGCCAGCAACATGATGGCCATCAGCAGGTTTGCCGCCACCTTGTGGTGGGCAAAAATTCCCAGCAGATCCGCCCTGTGCGGCTTCATTCGTCGACCACGGCTTCCGCACGCAGACCATCCATGGCGTTGGGAAGATGAGTGATCACCAGCTTGTCGCCCGCACTGAGTTGATCGGACCGTACCAGCAGTTGTTCAACGCCGTTCTCTCTTACATAGCTACCCAATACCTCGAGTCGCAAAGCCTGCATGCGGCCCTGGATCAGTTTATAGGCCAGATCCTCCCCGTACAGCACCGAGTATGGCACCGCCAGCGCGCCCTCCCTGGGCCGGCGCTGCAGTGCAAACTGGACTATCTGGCCGGAGCGCAGCGAACCGCTGCCCGGTTCAATCGCGAACAATGCGTCGATACCACTGGGATCCGCCTCTCCCGCCAGCCGCAGCAGGCGAAACTGCATCCGCCTGCCGCCCTGACCGGCGAAACCGATCATCGGATGCCCGGATCTCCTGCTCTGCTCAAGCTCGTCCAGATATGGCGTGGGTACCCGGGCGCGCAGTTCCAGACTCGCCGGATCGTACATGCTGAGCAGCTGCTGATTGGCCGACACCTGGTTTCCTTCGGCCGCTTCGACGGTTGCAATCAGACCGGCATAAGGCGCTGTTATCCTGCTGCGCTCGAAATCGAGCTCTGCCTGGGCCAGGCCGGCGGTCGCTTTCTGCAGACGTGCTTCCAACGCCTGGATACGAGCGGGGTGATCTGCGATGGCGAGTTCGCGGCTGGTAAACGACAACGATTGCCGCGCCAGCTCCTGCCGTGCCTGGTCCAGCTCGGCCTCGGAACCCAGTTTCTTTGTCTGCAGACGTCGCGCCCGGTCTACCTCCTGACTGGACAGTTCGAGCAGTTTACGTTCATATTCCAAAGCGGTGAGATCCGAACGCTGCCTGATGCGCTCACTGCGCAGCTGTGCCTCCAGCTCAGCCACGTCCGCTCTGGCCTGCTCCACCCGCGGCAGAAAATCGCGTGGATCCAGAGCGAGCAGCAACTGGCCCTTCTCAACCGCATCCCCCTCACGCACCAGCACCTGCTGTACCCGGGATGCGGCCGGAGCCGCTGCCTTGAAGAGCGTCGGCGTCTCAGCCCGACCGTAAAGCGTCACTGAAGGTGCCAGTGTGTCCGGCACCACCTCCAGCACCTCGACCCGCCATACGCGCTCTTTCGTCATGGCGGCGGGTTGCTCCGGCCTGCTCGCGCGCAGACTCATGAACACCGACACGCTGAACATCAGGATCAGGATGGGCAGGAGAATGATAACTATGCGTTTCACGGGCAAACCGACAATTCAACTCCAGACTGCGCCCGCACGCAGACGCTTATGCGCAAGGCACTGCTTATTGGGTTATGGTCTCACGATTACATGGCCCTTTGCCAACGACTCATGGACGGAATCGGAAACCCGGCGATAGAAACTCTCCGGTATTCGGGAACTTATTGAAGAGATCGCGATTTGCTTGGTTGGTTCCCCTGAAGCTTTTGGGTGTAGATGATTGCTGTGGGCAGGGTGGGATTGTGGCGCTGAATGCCGCGGGTGCGGTCCAGTTTAAAACGGGTTATCGATCCATCAGAAACGCAAACTTTTCGGTCTGGATTTTCTTGTGCAGCAAACGGTATTTGCCTGATTCGTCGAGATAACGCAGCACAGCCGTTTCATGAATCACCCTGAGATCGAAGTCATCACCGTAGATGGAGAGACCGCCCGGCAGCAGCGTCGCCTCCAAGGGCTTCCAGCCCGACCGGTTCTGCTTGAGCCAATCGACCAGGCTCGCGAACTCCTTGCTGCGGGTTGCCAGAGGCAGCGGCTGCGGGGGACCCGCCGTGCCTTCGGGGACATATTTCAGACTCTTGATGCTCGACAGATCCAGGCCGTGATCCACCCCACACCCCACCAGCAGCAGTGTCAGCAGCAGAAGCGCCAATCTCCGCAGGCTCCGGCCCATCGGATGCATCCTCCTCGTTCGGTTTGAGATCGGACGCGAATTCTTCCGCAGCGGGTCTGAAAGGGGTGATGCGCCGGTTGCGGAGTTGAATCCTGTAATCGCCCGTGCCGTATCTTATAATATTTCTGTACTGCGCGATGCTCGGCTCTTTTATTCTGCCGAATCGCCTGGCAACCGTCAAGAGACACGCAAGTGGCCTCCCGCCCGCAACGGCCCCGGAAAGGAGAGTCAGCGGCCGCTGCCTTCGGTTAGATGCACCACGCGCCGGGTGACCAGCATGATCAACAATACCGCAGCGCCGAATACGAACAGACCGTAGTGAATCTCGACGCTGACAATGGCGCCCAGTTTCACCGCGACGATAAGGACAGCCACAACCATCACGTCGAGCATTGCCCAGCGGCCATATTCGTGCATCAGATGCAGGTAACGGTTGAGATTTTCACTCCGTTGCGCCTTCCTGGTCATCAGCGCGAACAGTACGCCGATCTTCAGAATAGGCAGAAAAATGCTGAATCCGGCTACCACCAGAAACAGTAGAAATTGTCCGTTGTAAAACAGCTCCAACACACCCGAAAGTATGGAAAAGGAGTTTTTTACCAATACGAACTGGGAGATGGTCATCATCGGAGCAGCCAGCCCGACGCTCAACAGGACGGACGCGCCGAGCAACATCCAGCGCAGCCTTCTGGCCGTCTCTTCCGGGATGAAAACAGGACCATCGCGTTCAGTTTCTGAGGTAATCATCCCGGCTGGAAAAAACTGGTGTAGCCACCCGCCGTCTGCGGGCATGGCAGCAAAGGAAGAAGCGATATTATATACTCAGGTAGGCAGTCCGGCACGGTAGTTCGCCTCCACTGGGTATTTTACAATCATACAATGTCCATATCGAAGGAAAGCAGGCGGGTTGCGCTGGTGACAGGTGCCAGCGGGGCGATCGGCATGGCCATCGCGCGTGGCATTGCCGCCGAACCCGGGTGGGAGGTGGTGCTGGTGTGCCGGGACCGGGGGCGGGGCGAGCGCTGCGCCGAGCGAATCGCCAAAGACACCGGCAATCCGCGGGTGCGCTGCGAACCCGCCGACCTGTCGCGTCAGCGCACCATCCGCGCACTGGAGGAAGGCTGGAAAGGACCGCTCCACCTGTTGGTCAATTATGCCGCGGTCGCGCCGCGCCATCTCACCCATACACCCGAAGGTATCGAGTTACAGTTCGCGACCAACGTGCTCGGCTATTTCTGGATGACTGAAGCCTTTATTCCGCGACTCGGACAGCATCCGGGTGGGCGCGTGGTGAACGTGGCCAGCTACTGGGCCGGTGGGCTCGACTTCGGGGATCTCGAGTTCGGTAAACGACGCTACGACAACGGTGTCGCCTATCGTCAGTCGAAACAGGCAGATCGCATGTTGACTGTGGCTTTTGCGGATCGGTTTGAATCGCTTGGCATCCGGGTCAATGCCTGTCATCCCGGGGATGTGAACTCCACCCTGAGCAACCAGCTGGGCTTCGGCGGCCACCAGACCCCGGAAGAGGGGGCGGATACCCCGGTCTGGCTCGCCCTTGGCGAAGCGGGTGGCCGGCACACCGGCGGCTACTTCGAACATCGGCGCCCAATCGCCTGTCCCTTTGCCAGGGATAGGCAGAATATCGAGGCCCTGTATGCCGCCTGTCAATCCTACAACAGCGAATAACGGGTTTGACGCAACCTCAGGCCAATCCGCCAGACATCGATCGGAAGAGACTTGAAAACAGCACAAGTTGGTACCACCATATTAAATTAAAGAGCAAAGCGTTCGCGCGTATCCGCGCCAGTGGATGTGTTGATTTAACTGGTTGAAAGAGAGATACAGAGGCCAATGACAGAAACAGTTGCGGTACTTGGTGCCACTGATAATCCGAATCGATTTGCATACAGGGCCATGTTGGCTCTGACGGAACATGGTCACAAAGTTTTGCCAATCAATCCATTTCACGACGAAATAGACGGCACTCGTTGTTATCAAGACCTGGCAGCCTGTGCCGGCGAGCTGGATACCATCACGGTCTATGTCAGACCCAGCATTCTCAGAGGATTGGTGAAAGATATCGTTGCAGCCCAACCAAGAAGGGTAATTCTCAATCCGGGGACCGAAGATCCGGATATCGCCAGCCAACTGCAGCGAACCGGGATCAGAGTGCAGAATGCCTGCACACTCGTACTCCTCAGTTCGAATCAGTACGCTATTTCCAACTGACGTTTGCAGCGGATTGCAAAAGCCCTGGCGGTCGGCTTCAGGCCTGACTGGAACCCGGGGGGATCCTGCTCAGTCCGATGCGAATAGTTCCCCCGGACCAGACAGAGCGACATACCGGAAATAGTGTGGAATGGCCCAGAACCGAAATCGCCATGGTCGCGGCCGCTGGGGAATATAAAACAGGCTTGATAAGCTGTTTTAACGCATCCTAGAGAAAATGGCGGAGAGGCAGGGATTCGAACCCTGGGAACCCAAGGGGTTCACTTGATTTCGAGTCAAGCCCATTCGGCCACTCTGGCACCTCTCCGTACTTCACTGCTTGCTGCCCGCAGGCTTGCGCCTGCCGTTCACTTGATTTCATTC
>JAGRGQ010000053.1 GCA_020445405.1 Gammaproteobacteria bacterium
TATCGAAAAAGGGACCTTTGTAGCCGCAGATCGGGCAGTGGAATTTCGGCTTGAACGGATTCAGCAGCTTGTATGCCCTGATGCCGGCCTCCCCGGGAAAAAGCCGTTCGCGCAACCTGTGCAGCCGCTTGACGATGCTGCGTTCGATGCGGCCGCCTGCGCTGTAAACCTTGGATGAATGTCTGCTCACAATAGTCCGCCGTTACCTGCACCGACGATCGCAGCCGGTGCGCTCTGTTGAGGCTGTGCATCGAGATCGCTGCATTCGCCTGGCCCGGAGGATAACAGGTGTCGGGACAGGGAGCGGCTGCAGGAATGCACGATGTGCTACCGGCAGGGGAGGTACCAGCAGAGGGCAGTCCAGGCAAGGCCAGCGTCCTCCAGTCTCACCACATCTTCATTCAGGAGCTCCGCAACCCCGGTCTGTACGATCAGCCGAGCCAGCCGTGCGCGGTTTTTCTGCCGGTTAGGTCGGCCGGTGTCGTGGCCGATGCCCGGCGGTACGAATTCGTGCTATCGCGCCGCATCATCAACGAAGTGAAGGGAATCCCCAGGGTAGCCTACGATATTTCGGGCAGGCTGCCGGCCACGATGAAAGTCATGGCCTGCATCGAGGATCCGGGGGTGACGCCCAAGGCACTTGCCATGCTCGCGGAACAGGCTCTCTAGCAGAACCTCGATCACCAGAAGCACAAAGACGAAACCAACGGATCCGGGACATTAGCCGAAAGCCAGGCACCGCCGGCGTGGCTGCCCCGGGACTGTTTTTACTGACGAGTCCTGAAAACCTACGGTTCAAATCAAAATGCTGCACTGACACCGCCGTGGCGCGGTTGCCGGACGAGTCATTGGCAGCAGGAGCTGCTGCTGGACCCGGATGAAAAGGGCGTTTATTCTTCCGCTAAACCCTCCGATGCGCCGCGACAGTTGTCGCATCGCTTCGTTTCCGCATTATCGTTGGTTTTGTGATAACGCTTCCGGTATCCGGATAGTGCTGACGGGTACCGGGAAACTGGTGTAAAAGGCAGGGTAGCGTTATCGTCCGGTTTATTGGCCTTGGCGTTGACAACCTGAGGGTACCGGCACCGGATCGGTTCAAGGATTACTGGGGGAATTGTGCGTCGCTCAGCGGTTGTTTTTGCTTGTGCGGATTCGCTTCATCGAAGAGAACAGAATCAATGAGTGATCTTGATAGACTGAAACATCTCGTTCTTGCCCCATACGTCCTGAAAGCCACTGCATTAACAAGCGTTAGCAGAAGAGTGGGCGGCAATCAGTTCAGGCACGGCTTTTCAACTCTGGGTATATTGCTGGATTACAAATATTACAACGACAGCGTTCTGCTTAAAGCATCCCTGATCCACGACCTCCTGGAAGATCTTCCCGATACGCAGATCGATGAGATCCGCCGGGCTGACTTTGAGGGAAACCAGGTTGTTGATCTTGTGCTTGAAGTGACCAGACGCAGAGAGGAAACCAAGGCTCAATACCTCCAGCGGGTGCTGGAAACGGGCTCTGTGCGTGCCAAGACACTGAAATGCGCCGACCGCATCAGCAACCTGACCGACCTGCATCGCGATACGCATCCCAACCATAAAATCACCGATTACCTTATACAAACCGAGCAGTTTATCCTTCCCATGGCCAGGGAGGTAAATGCCGATATGGTGATCGAACTTACTGATTTGATTACAAAGAGAAGGGAGATTCTTGATGTCTGGGGATGGCCCCGGCGTTATGCGCTGAAACTGCGGCTCTTCAGGAATCAAAGGGGTCGGTGCTAAAATTCTAATGTAAATAATTCTCGTGTGTTACCCAGCCCTTTAATTCACAAGCTGGAAAACGACGATGTCCTGCGCGTCGAGCTGGCGCAGCAGGGAGAGATCCGCACCTTCTATCTGAAACGCTACTGGAGCCGGGATTTCAACAAGATCTGGCGCCGCGCATTCCGCGGTTCACTGTTCGGTCCCGCTTTGGTGGAACGCGAAGCATCCAATATCGGACAACTCGGCAGTTACGGTGTCAGCACCCCCAAAGTAGCCGCTTTCGGCTGTCAGCGCTTCTGCGGCAGCGTGACGCCGCCACCGGTGTTTTCTCCCGGTGTGTACAGGGTTCAGCCTTCCAGCAGCAGGATGCCCTCGGGCGCGATGGTGAGTTCGACCCGGTCGCCGGTCCTGAAAACCGACTCCCCATACCGGTGGGTATGATCGACCAGCACGTCGTCTCCGTTGACATCCACACCGTAACGGATGATGGAACCGAGAAATTCGGTGTGATGCACGACACCGCTCAGACCGGTTCCCTCCACCCCCGCACCGGCCACCGCAGAGCGGATTTCCACGTTCTGCGGGCGAAACACGATTTTGCCTCCAACGGCCGTGTCGTCGACCAGTGGAATGACCGTCCCTGAGTCGGTGCGGAACATTCTCTGATCTGCTGAATCCCGCATTACCGTGCCCTGGATGATATTGGTGGCACCGAGAAACTTCGCCACGAACAGATTGTCCGGCTTGTCGTAGAGATCCATCGGCGAGCCGATCTGCTGGATCACGCCCTGGTCGAGCACGGCCATGCGGTCGGAGGTGGTATTGGCCTCCTCCTGGTCGTGGGTGACGAAGATGGTGGTGAGCTTGAGCTTCTGCTGCAGTTCCCTGATCTCGCGGCGCATCTGGATGCGCAGGTTGGCATCCAGATTGGAGAGGGGCTCGTCGAGCAGCAGCACCTTGGGCTCCACCACCAGGGTGCGCGCCAGTGCGATGCGCTGCTGCTGGCCGCCGGATAGCTGTGACGGCCGCCGGTCGGCCAGTTTCAGCAACCCCACCATCTCCAGCACCCTGTCCACCCGTTCGTTGATCTCCTTGCGGGGAATTTTCCGCTCCTCCAGACCGAAGGCGACATTCCTGCGCACCGTCATGTGCGGCCACAGGGCATAGGTCTGGAACACCATGCCCACGTCGCGCTGCCATGGTGTTAGGTCGGCGATGTCGCGCCCCTCGATCAGGATGCGTCCGCTGGGGGTGGGTCCGAAACCGGCGATGGCGCGTAGCAGGGTCGACTTGCCCGAGCCGGAGGGTCCGAGAAAAGCGAAGAACTCCCCCTGGTGAATGCTCAGATTCACCCCCTTGAGCACATGGGTGTTGCCGAAGGAGAGATTGAGGTTTTCGATCACGACGCCCGCTTCCGCGTTCTGTTGTACCTGTGTTGTCACGGCTCAGCTCTCCTCGGCAACGATGGATTTTGCGCTGCGGGCGTATTTTCCCCGCTCGATGATCAGGTGCGAGACATAGGCGCCGATACCGACGAAAAGCACGGCAACAACGCCCAGAGCCGCCCCCGGGCCACGGCCGGCAGCGCTCTGCATGAACTCGTAAATGCCGTAAGCCAACGGCGCATCGCTCTCCCTGGCAACCAGCATCAGGGTTGCGGAGAGCTCGACGGCGGCGGTGGCGAAGCTGGTGACGAAACCCGCGAGAATGCCGCCGGACATGAGCGGTATCACCACCCGCCAGACCGTCCGCGCCTTGGTCGCGCCGAGGTTCTCCGCCGCCTCCTCCAGGCTCACGCTCAGCTGCTGGATGGCGGCAATGCAGGAGCGCAGGGCATAGGGCAGGCGCCGGATGGTGATGGCGACCACGATGATCACCCACCAGGAGGCCAGGGGCTGATCGATGAGAGGCACGTTCACGCCGTGAAACGTGCGCAGGTAACCGATGCCAATCACCACGCCCGGCACCGCCAGCGCAGCGGTGGCGCCATAGTCCAGCCACCTGCGCCCAACCAGCTCGGTGCGCCAGACCACATACGCGATGGCAGTCCCCAGGATCACGTCGAGCAGGGCTGCCAGCCCTGCGTACCAGAGGGTGTTGACGATGTACTGGGTGGCGGTGGAAAAGACTGTGGCGTAGTGCGCCAGGGTGAAAGCGTCCGGCAGCACGGCGAAGGACCAGATGGTGCCGAAAGAGAGCAGCAGCAGACCAAAATGGGGGGAGAGGACCAGCAACAGGATGAAGATGATCACCGCATAGCTGCCGGCCTTCTCCCAGGTTCGCAGGTCCCGCTTCATCAGTCCGCCGCCGCCCTTCTGCACGGTGGCGTAGTCTTTGCCCTTCAGCGCCATCAGCGAGATCCACAGGGAGAGGAGGGAGAAGCCCACCAGGATTACCGAGATAACGTAGCCCATGGGATCGGAGATGCCGATGGAGGAGACCCTCAGGTAGGCCTGGGGGGCCAGCATCGTGTTGACGTTCAACAACAGCGGCGTACCGAGATCGTCGAACACCTTGATAAATACCAGGGCGGCGCCGGCCACGTAACCGGGCATGGCGAGAGGAAAGACGATGCGGCGAAACAGGCGCAGACCGTTGGCGCCGAGGTTCTGCGCCGACTCCTCCATGGCGCGGTCTATATTGCCCAGCGCGGCGGAGAGGTTGATCAGGATGAAGGGAAAGTAGTGAATGCTCTCGACGAAGATCACCCCGTTCAGCCCCTCCATGAAGGGCAGGGTAAAGCCGAACCATTCGTCCAGCAGCAGGTTCACCGACCCGTTCTCCCCGAACAGCAGCTGCATTGCCACCGCACCGACGAAGGGCGGCATGATCAGAGGAATGATGCCGAGGGTCTGGATAAGCGCTGTGCCGCCGAAGTTGAACCGGGTGGTGAAGTAGGCCAGCGGCATGGAGATGATCGATGCGACCAGCACGGACATGGCCGCCACGTAGAAGGAGTTGGCGAAAGATTCCCGAAACAGGGAGTTGTTGAAGAAATCGAGGAAATTGACGATCGTCGCCTCGCCGGTTGCCGGATGCTGGAAAGCGACCACGATGACCTTGCCGACGGGGATGAGCAGGAACAGCAGCAGAAAAATCGCGATCAGCAGACCGACGACCGCGGGGCCGCGTTGAACCCCGGCCAATCTCAACGCCATTGAACTACTCCGGTCATAGGGTGGGAGCCGGCTGGTGCCGGATGTAAAAAAGCCGCGCCCGAAGACGCGGCTTTTCCATATTACCTCAAAGCATGGACCGGGCCTTCTCCGCCAGTTCCATGGCCTTTTCATAATTGGCCTTCACCATATCGTCCCACTCCTGCTCGATCTCCGCCTGGCGTCCGGAGGCTTTGTCCGTCGCCTTCTTGCGTTTCTTCTTGAAGATCGCGTTGAACGCCTTGTCTCCCGCCGTCGCTTCGTCCACCGGCGTTTTGGCCACCAGGGCACGAGCATCGGCGATCAATGCAGCGGCGGCCGGGTTTTCCTTGCCTTCCAGGGCCGCTTCGGCGTCCTGGATCGCCTTGACGGCGCTGCGCAGCTCATCCATGCGGTAGGTGATCATCACATCGAACAGCGCATTGACCACGTTGTAGCGATCCTTCGACTTGTCCAGGTCGAATTTCACCGCCGCACCGATGGACTTGTCCTTGAACGGGTTGGGGAATCCTTCCGGGGCTTCCGCATAGATTTTCGGGTTGACCGGCAGGCGCCGTATCTTCGGATCGAGCAGCAGTTTCTGTCCCTCGACCGAGAGCAGGAACTCGATGAATGCCTCGGCGGCTGCCTGATTCGGTGCGTTCTTGACGATGCCCACGTTGGCCGGCACCAGAGTGGTCACTTCGGGGTAGACGAAGTCCACCGGAAAACCGGAGCCGATCGAGGAGAGACCGAAGAAATCGATCACGATGCCAAACCCGAACTGACCGCTGTTCACCCCGTCGGGTACGCCGAAGCTGCGTTCGGTGACGGTCTTGAAGTTGCCCGCGATCTCCTTCCACTCCGCCCAGCCGGCCTCCCAGCCCATGCCCTGGAGCACCGTCTCGACGGTCAGGTGGGTGGTGCCGGAACGCGAGGGTGCGCTCATGCCGACATGGTCGTGAAAGACCGGCTGCTTCAGATCGGCCCACTCCTTCGCCAGCGGAAGGTTCTTCGCCTTGACGTAACGGGTGTTCCACATGATGCCGTAACCGGACGCGGCAAAGCCCATGTAGTAGCCGTCGGGGTCGTTGATGGGAAAGGCGCCGACCTTGTCGGGAATGCCCTCTGCCTTCGGGGAATACTTGACCAGCAGGCTGTCCCCCTTCAGCACCTCGAAGGCGTCGGGCGCCGAGGCCCAGAAAAGATCGGAGCTGTTGTTGCCTGCAGTCTCCTGCAGGTACTTGATGCCTGCCGAGGTCTTCTTGTTCAGCACCTCCACCTTGACGCCGGGATGCTTCGCTTCGAAAGCCTCCTTGAACACCGAGGTCAGGTCCTTCGGAAAGGAGGTGACCACGGTCAGGGTTCCATCGATGGCCAGGGCGGCGCCCGATACCAGGCTCGCAGCCAAAGCCATAAGCACGCCCAGCTTCTTGCTTATTTTCACTGTTTATCCTCCAGATCGGTATGAGATATCCGCAACAGCACGGATGCATCTGCGCAGACATCAGGGAAAATAGCACAGTTTCGCTCCCCTGTCAGAGCGTGACGGTCAACGATCGGGAAAAGGAAACGAGAGGGTAAAGGGGGGCACGCCGAATGATGCGGAGCCTGTCTGCGGGAACAGCTGAGCTCGTAACACCGGGCCGCTCCGGGACTCCTTCATCATCATATCGAAGCAGTGCTAGCGCGAGATCGTCTGATATTGAAACAACCAGAAATTGTCCAGGCCGATATACTTGTGGTCCCGGCCAGCCGCACCCGTCGCAGCGAGCAGCTCCGCCTCGGACGGGAAGTTCTTCAACACACGATGCACGGTGCCGTCGTCGAGCATGCGCTCCTGATAGCTGTTTCCGGCCGCGTCGGTGCAGGTGATCGGAAGCCTGATGCACTGGATCGGGGAGTTGTCGAGAAATACCACGGTTGCGCCCGGTTTCAATATCGCATGCAGGCGGTCCAGAAAGCTTTGCAGGCGCTGCTTCGGTACATGGGAGAGCCAGAGCCCGGCAAATGCGCCATCGAATGCCTGTCCGAGGCGGCCAGGTTCGAACGCATCGATCACCCGGGTTTCGACGGGACAGATCAGCGGCCGGGATTTGAGCTGCTGCAGTACCGCCGATTCGGTATCTATAGCCAGGATGGAACGGCATGTACGCGACAGAAACGCAGTCCAGTATCCCGTACCCGCGGCCACTTCGAGGATATCCAGACCGGCAAACTGCGCCGGGATGTACCCTTCAAGGAATCGCAGATCATCCTGCCGCTCGGGATAGGCGTACACGCGATCGTATATCGGCGCCCGATCCTTATAATAGCGTTTCAGGTCGGCGTCATCATCCGGCACTCTGCGCGTCCTCCTGGAGGCGAAGTGGTGTGAAAGCAGGCAACGATGTATGCATTGTGCGCTTATCCTCCGGACCCGATCAAGCCACGGGTGAGAATCTTCAATCACCGTTGTTATCGATCGTTCTCAGCGGGCCGTACCATGTTCTGCCTGTGACTGGATGGCAGCAGAGGTTCCGGACACGCGCAGGGCCGATGGAATGGATCGTCCCCGACGCCGTTCAAATCAGCCAGCTCCTTGCGTTCCTTGTGATTGCAGCCACAGCAGGATGAGAAGTTCGGCGTTCAACAGTGATTGCGAAGAATTGCTCTTTTACTTCATCGATCTCTCCCACCTTCCTTAAATTGAACTGGTGCATCACTTCGTCCGCAATAGCGGTGGGTACGGCGAAGACACCAACGCCGGCCTGACCGAAGGTTTTCATCAACGCACTGTCGTCGAATTCGCCAACGATTCTCGGATACAGACGGAGCCTGTCCAGCCATGCGTTCAGCCTGGCGCGCAGCATGTTTATCTCGCTCGGAACCAGCATGGGGGCATCGTGGAGGCTGCCTGGAAAGCCGGGTCTGAGATTTTTGGCGATGCGATGACTGGCCAGAAACGTCATGCCGCATTCGCCGAGCGGGTGGTTGTATCCACTGACGTTGATGTTTTCGGGAATGGGGATATCGGCGATGACCAGGTCGATGCGATGCAGGGCAAGCTCAGCCAGCAGGTTCTCCGTGCTGTTCTCTCTGCAGACCAGGCGTATGTTGTCGGGCAGTTCGAGGACCGGCGACAGCAGGCGGTAAGCGATGGACTTGGGTACGACATCGGCGATCCCGACCCTGAAAACAAGTGGTCTGTGTGCGCTTTGTTGATGCAGCGATTCCTCCAGCTCGTTGCCGAGGGAGAAAATCTCGTCGGCATAGCTCAACACCAGCCTGCCGGTATCGGTCAGTTCGAGCTTTCGCCCCACTTTTTTAAACAGCGACTTTCCCAGCTGATCCTCCAGCAGTGTGATCTGGCCGCTGATCGTCTGGGGGGTGATGTGCAGCAGTTCACTCGCCCGGCTGACGCCGCCCTGCTTGGCGACCACCCAGAAATAGTGCAGATGCTTGTAATTGATCATCCGGATAATTATTCGAAAAAAACGAAATATATTCAATAATAATTCGAATTTAATTTTTTCCCCGCATCCTTATCCTTATCTCCACATACGCAAACTTCAGGAGGTGATGATGAACATCGACATACAGGCACGTGATTTCCTGTTGACCGGTCCGCTTAAGCGTGAAGTCGAAAGACGGGTGACCGGTCCGTTATCTGCGCGGCATGATCATATCAAACGCATCACGGTGCGTCTGGGTGATGTGAACGGACCGCGCGGTGGTGAGGACAAGTACTGCCGGATCAAAGTCGAATTGTCAGGTCAGAAAGAGGTGTACGTCGAAGACATCGAGGCGGATATGTATACGGCGATCTACCGCGCGGCAGACCGGGCCAATCGCACTGTATCGCGGAGGATCTCCCGTCAGCGCGAACGCCCCATCAGACATGTCAGCCGGGGTGTCGATATGTTGTCCGATGAACAGGCTGTCAGCTGACCCTGTTTTCCGCGGGAGAATCGTATGTCCACTAAAGCTCAGGACCAGATTTCAACCTGTCGGGAACTTGTCCCGGTCACCAGGCAGGCAGCGCAGAAACCGAGCATGATGCTCCGGGTTGTGCTGGCGATGGCGGTCAGCGTGCCGGGGGTATCCGCCATGTAAACGGGTGGACGCACTGCAGATGAAATGAAGCGATCGTCACGAACGATCTCGATTTATAAACACTATGCAACAAGAGGTAAACATGAACACAGAGATAATAAGCCATCGGGTCGGTGCACGTTCTATCGGTCTTGAGGTGAACAAGGTATTGAGGAATACGTACACGCTGCTGGCGATGACGCTGCTGTTCAGCGCTGTGATGGCGGGCGTCTCCATGGCATTCAATCTGCCGCATCCGGGCCTGATCCTGACACTGGCCGGTTACTTCGGCCTGCTGTTCGCGACGATGCATTACCGCAACAGTTCGATCGGTCTGCTCTGCGTGTTCGCGCTGACGGGGTTCATGGGGTATACACTGGGGCCGATCCTGAACGGTTACCTCAGCCTGGCCAATGGCGGCCAGATGGTGATGACTGCGATGGGCGGTACCGGAATCATCTTCCTGGCGTTGTCCGGTTACGTGCTGGTCAGCCGCAAGGATTTCAGCTTCATGGGCGGGTTCCTGATGATCGGTATCCTGGTCGCGTTCCTGGGTGGGCTCGCCAGCCTGTTTATCGAGATGCCGGTGTTGTCGCTCGCGGTCTCCGCCATGTTTGTACTGCTGATGTCCGGGATGATCCTGTACGAGACAAGCAACATCATTCATGGCGGTGAGACCAACTACATCATGGCGACTGTCACGTTGTACGTCTCGATTTACAATCTGTTCACCAGCCTGCTGCACTTGCTCGGCGCGTCCGGCAATAACGAATAGCATCGATTTCCCCCTGACTCCGAAGCCATGGGGTGGGCCGCAAGGCTCACCCCATTTTTACGCATCACTTTTGGATGGTGAGTTATGCACTCTGAATATATCGATCCGGACAGTGCTTCCCGGCGACAGCGGATCACGCACATGGTGGAGTCACGGCAGTTTCAGTCTGCCATCGTCTTCCTGATCGCGCTCAACGCGGTCGGTTTGGGTATGGAGACGTCTGACAGCCTGATGGCTGCCATCGGCGGCTGGCTGCTGGCATTCGACAGTTTCGTGCTGGTTGTGTTCGTCGCGGAGATCGCTGTTAAACTTTTCGCTTACAGATGGCGGTTCTTCCGTGACCCCTGGAACCTGTTCGATATGGCGATCATCACGATCGCATTGATCCCTGCCAGCGGGCCGTTCGCGGTACTCAGGGCATTGCGCATCCTGCGCGTGTTTCGCCTGATCTCCATGCTGCCGAGGCTGCGTCTGGTGGTGGAATCCCTGCTCAGTGCCATACCCGGCATCAGTGCGATTGCGGGATTGCTGTTTATCATTCTCTACATCTTCGCGGTGATGGCGACCGAACTGTTCGGAGATCATCACGCGGCGTGGTTTGGATCTATCGGTGCCTCGTTGTATACGCTGTTCCAGATCATGACGCTCGAGAGCTGGTCCATGGGTATCGTCAGGCCTGTGATGGAGACGCACCCGCATGCCTGGCTCTTCTTCGTCCTGTTTATCCTGATCGCGACGTTTACCGTTCTCAATCTGTTCATCGCCATCATCGTCGACGCGATGCAGGCCATGGCGAGGGAGAACAGGGATATAGCCGAACCCGGCGAAACCGACGTTGCTGTGCGGTCAGAAAACCTGGCTGAACTGCACAGGGAAATCATCGAGATAAGACGAATGCTCCAGCAGCAGCGGCTGTAAAGCCGGAACCTGTCCGGTAAGCCCCCGCGAACCGCGCTGCGCAGCACAGTACAACCTGTGCGGGCAAGCGGTGCAGCACAACGACGACGCATTTCGGACGCAACCCCCCGGGGGCAGGCAAGTCCGGCCCCCGGCTCTGTTGTGGCCCGTTGAGGTGGCAATGCCCAACTCGTACTGTCGGGAGCCGGGTTGGCGGGTGGCGCCTGTTCGCCCCTCTCCCCTGCGGGTGAGAAGGCCGGGATGAGGGGATGTATATCAGGAAAATCAGCTTTTCATTTGACCCCCTCTCCCCACCCCTCCCCCTGAGGGAGGGTGTCGTAAAAAGGTGTTATCCCTTCTCCCTTTGAGGGAGAAGGTCAGGATGAGGGTGATTAAAATCAAGCTCTTATCTTGATATACCCTCACCCCAACCCTCTCCCTCTCGAGGGAGAGGGGGCTTTTGCGACACCCCCTGAGGGGGAGGGGGTTTATCGGCAGGACGGCAGATCGATCCGGCTTCCAGCCGTAACCCGAAACCACCGGCTCTAGCCGGTGGCGTGTTCACTGCATACAGTCAGGTGCGAACAGTGCCTGAGGAAGAGTGTTGCTGAAGGACCTGGAGGCGGGGACGATATGTCCGCTGTATGGCGCGGATCTCCTGGCTGCAATCCAGCCTGTTCCATCTGCAGCGGGATCGCCTCCACGGGGCGGGCAGTGACAAAGGGACGATGCCTGACCTCGTAGGCTTCGACCAGAGAAATCAGTACATCCAGCTGCTGCGGACTCAGGCCGATACTCAATCGCGGGCTTTTCGGAAAGGCCTGTGCACGGTTGCCCCGGTCCATCCGATGCAGTTCACCGCTTGGCCTCTCTGCACCCGGGGATTCCATTGGCTCAGCGGCCTCCCCTCGGCGCGCAGCCTCACGGCTTCTTTCACGCTGCCGGTTCAACCAGTCGCCGATCGCCGTTGAGCCCGGATAACGCTTTCAATAACGGCTTTTTTCCTGGCAAACACATGGTGTACGCATTGGCCGGGGTTCGCCGGCATGCAGAAAAATTTTACGTTGTCCGTGGAAACTCCTGCCCAAGTTCGCGTAGCAGCGCATGCAGCGGGATGGCCACCCAATCCGGGCGGTTATCCATCTCGTAGCGCAACTCATACAACGCCTTTTCGATCAGGAACAGATCGATCATCCGATCAGCGGTTTCCGCATCTCCCGGCCAGCAGGGACATCCGGCAATGGTGGATCTATAGCCCTTGAGAAAAGCGGCTCCTGTCTCCGTTTCCCAGGTTTGCGCCATTGACGCGAGCACTCTGCGATCGGTGCAGAGATCCATTGTGCAGCGGTTGACCGCTATGGCCGCGGCGTAGCTGAACGAGCGCAGCATGCCGGCCACATCACGCAAAGGCGAGTGTTTGAGACGACGCTCTTTCAGCGGACGCCCAGGCTCTCCCTCGAAGTCGGTGATAACAAAGTCATTGTGCACCAATAACACCTGACCGAGATGGTAATCGCCGTGATAGCGCGCTTTCATGACCGCGAGCGGCAGCGGCAGGGTATGCCCGATGCGATCGGTCAGCTCTTCGCGCAATTTCAGCAAACGGCTGCAGGCCCCGTGGAGCTCTCCGGTATAGGTTTCCCGCAGCAGCGCCAACTGCTCCAGCGTAGCTGCCGCCTCCCGGCGAAGCCGCTCAAGCCACGCCATCACCTCTTCAGGCGGAAATGGTTCGGGGTCGAAGGCAGGGTTGCCGGTCGTGCTGCATAAAACCCGATGCAGTTGGGCGGTCCGAATGCCCAGGGTTTCCATTCGCGCGAGGAACAAGTCATGCGGACTGCCGCCAGCGGGCAGGGCTTCCGCAGCAGGATCAGCCAAATGTTCGAGAACAAAGCGTGCAGCGCAGTCAAGCACATAATTCCATCCGCTACCCTGGTTGTCGATATATGCCTGCAACAGCGCCAGGGTCATGGTTCTGCCATCGCTGCCACGGTATTCGATCGAACCGTAAACCGGCACGATATTGGGAAAGGAGGAGTGTTCCGTGAGAAATTGTCCGACCTCGACTTCCGGATTACGATCGATCTGCAGGCGCCGATATCCCTTTAGAAAAAGCCTGTTTCCAAAATATACAGCGGTATTGCTCTGTTCCAGGCCAGGATGGCGTACCGGTGCGGCAATATCAGCGGTAAAATTTTTCACGGCATGCGTGGTACGGAATGCGATTTCTCCATGCGCGGCAGGCAGGGTTAAATTGTCGGCAATCCCCTGCACCAGGGCGCGGCAAAAACGCTCGTCACCGAAGGCATCATAAAGAATGCCGGCATGTGTTCGTTGCCTGACCTTATCCAGGATCCAGCATCCCAGCGCCTGTAATCTCTCGTCTCCGACCTCATGCTCCCGGGCAAGTGCCAATGGCAGAAAATAGAGCTGAGGTTCCGTCGCGGTAAAATGCACCTGCAACACGGTGAGAAGCCAACTGCCGCCGGCAGCATTCCATATGTCCCGCGCAACGATTTCGATCTTTGCGATTTTACGGCCTTTGGCCGCAAACCAACGCTTGCCGAGTAAATAAGCTGCCAATACCTGATATTGCAACTGCATATGCGTTTTGCCGGTTATTGCCCGTTGTACCCTGAAGGCAGCGGCCCTGCTGCCGGTCATGCCCGCTTGCAGGCGTAGGGCCGGATCAGCCTGGTGCCGGCAGACTCCACCGCGCCGTCCAGGAACATGACTGGAACCGGCACCTCTTTTGCCGTGTCCGGCAGCGCTTTCAACGATAGCGAGTCGTACCGCGCCTTTCCGCGGTAGAGCGCGTTCGGCTCCCTCCAGCGGCCGTCCCTGGGCACCACGGCGAACTGCGGGCTCTCGCTGTGGTGGACAGCGAAGTGAAGACCCGGGTGCCCGCGGTCGAGATGGCGGTCCGGGTTCTGGTGGTAGCCGGGGAGATAGAACGCCACCGTATCGGCAGTATAAACAACTTTTTCGACAGCCGGCAGTCTCTCCTCAACGGCTGATGCGGGCGTCCGTGCATCGCAATATGCATGAAGGAAGCCGGTGGCCGGAGCGTTCTCTGCGACCACCGGGCGATCACTGCCTGCCCGGGTTGCAAACAACGGTCACCGTCTGCATTGACACCCCGGTCAACAGTGGAACTGCGTTATCGAAACGATAGTCGTGGTCAGGCATTGGGTTCCGGCCGGTACGCATTGCCATCCGCCGGGACGCAGCCATCGGCAACAAAGGGTGGGCAGCCGCATCGCTGCGGATTGGAAACGGGCCGATTCAGCGTTATCCTAATGCTCAAAATACATACCCGGAAAGTTTCGATTCCTGAGACACCATGCACATCTACCCGTCGAACTTCATACCGGCGGATGATCTGGCGTTTTTGCCACAAGATGCACCATAAAGAAGCACAATCGAATCAAACGGACAGGAACCTTCCGGCATTGTTGGATTCCCGGCGTGGATACCCGGAGATCAGCTTGCGGCATGCGTCTGCTTCGGTGCGAACCGGCGAAACCGCTGGTTTGATTCACCGGGGTCTGCAACTGCAAAACGCCCGCCCACCCGCCATGCCGATATTCTGACCAAGCACAAGACGAAACCATTCCCACTCCTCCAACTACCGATTGCATGCAATGATCAATTTCAGAGATACCGGATTGATTCCACAGAACGCGGAATACATCGACCAGCTCTACGAAGCCTTCAAACACGATCCGAAGAGCGTGTCGGTGGAGTGGAGGCACTACTTCTTCGGCTTCGAGCATGCGCACGAGCAGGGCGCTTCCCCGGGGGCATTCAGCGCGTCGACGCAGCACATCGCTACACCCGAGGTCGGATTCTCGGGTGCGGCGGAACGATTGATCACCGCCTATCGCATGATGGGCCATCTGTGCGCCGAAACCGATCCGCTGCGGATGCAGAGAGCGGAACGACCGATCGAACTCGATCCGGGTTACTACGGGCTCGATAAGACGGCACTGAGCAAATCCATAACCCATGTCGCGATCGACCCGGTCGGGAAGCTGCCGTTGAGCGAGGTCGTGGAAATCCTCGACCGGGTTTATTGCGGCAGCCTGGCCAGCGAGTACATGCACATCAGTTCGATCGAACAGCGCCGCTGGATCGAACAACGGCTGGAATCGACGCGGGGAGACTGGGCCGGCCAGCACAGCGGTGAGGTCCGCATCGGCATACTCGCCGATCTTACCGCGGCTGAGGGACTGGAACAGTTTCTCCACCGTCGCTATATCGGTCAGAAACGTTTTTCGCTGGAGGGCGGCGATTCGCTGATCCCGCTGCTGGACGAGGTGGTTCAGGGCGGGGGAAAACTCGGGATAGAATCTATCGTGATCGGCATGGCCCATCGCGGCCGTTTGAACGTACTGGTCAACCTGATGGGCAAGGCGCCGCAGGAGCTGTTTTCCGAGTTCGAAGGCGTTGTGGAGGAGGAGCGATCGTCCGGTTCCGGTGACGTCAAGTACCACCAGGGGTTCTATTCCGACATCCAGACCCCGGGCGGTCCCGTTCATGTCGCACTGGCCTTCAATCCCTCGCATCTCGAAATCGTATGTCCGGTGGTCGAAGGCGGCGTGCGGGCACGGCAGGACAGGATCGGAGCATCAGGTCGGAGCATGGTAATGCCCGTCCTGATCCATGGCGATGCAGCCTTTATCGGTCAGGGGGTTACCACCGAGACCCTGAACCTGTCCAAAACGCCTGGCTACAGCACCGGCGGCTCGATCCATATCGTGGTGAACAACCAGATCGGCTTTACCACCAGCCTCCCACTCGAAGCCCGCTCGACGATGTACTGCACCGAGGTGGCCAAGCTGATCCAGGCGCCCATCTTCCATGTCAACGCGGATGATCCGGATGCGGTGGTTTTCGTCACCCGTCTTGCCCTGGAATTCCGCAACACATTCCACCACGACATCGTGATCGATCTGGTCTGTTATCGGCGCCAGGGACACAATGAAGCCGACGAGCCCATGATTACCCAGCCCGGCATGTACAAACGCATCAGGCAACTCGACACCACCCGCACCATCTATGCAAGGCGCCTGCTCGACGAAGGCGTGGTCAAGCCGGAGCACGCGGATGAAATGGTCGCCGCGTATCGCAGCACGCTGGAAGGCGGTCAGGTCACGGTCAGAGAGTTTCTGCAGGGTTCCGTCAATGGATACCTGCACGGAGACTGGCGCAGATTCATGGACGCCCATCCGGCCACAGCGGTCGCTACCGCGATCGGCGTGGATGAACTCCATTCCCTGGGCCGGAAACTGCTGCAACTGCCGAACGGTTTCACGCTCCACCCCCGGGTCGAAAAGGTCCTGCACGACCGGCGTGAAATGATCGATGGCAAACGGCCGTTGGACTGGGGCATGGCGGAACACCTGGCCTTTGCCTCGCTGCTGCGGGAGGGTGCATCGATCCGCTTCTCCGGCCAGGACAGCGGGCGGGGCACCTTTTCCCATCGCCACGCCGTGCTGCATGACCAGGAAACCGAAGAGCGCCATATTCCGTTGCAGCATGTGACCGGCGATGGCCCCAGGTTCCGGATCATCAATTCGATGCTGTCCGAACTCGCGGTGCTCGCGTTCGAATACGGCTACGCCACATCCAGTCCGGAGACACTCGTCATCTGGGAAGCCCAGTTCGGCGATTTCGCCAACTGCGCGCAGGTCGTCATCGACCAGTTCATCTCGAGCGGCTACCTGAAATGGGGAAGATATTGCCAGCTGACGCTGTTTCTGCCGCACGGCTTCGAAGGTCAGGGGCCCGAGCACTCCTCCGCACGACCCGAAAGGTTCCTGCAGCTGTGCGCGGAACTCAACATGCGGGTATGGAACCCGAGCACGCCGGCGCAGTTGTTTCATCTGTTGCGGGATCAGTACAAACGCGATTTTCGCCGGCCCCTGATCGTGATGACGCCGAAGAGCCTGCTGCGCCATCCGGGTTCAAACTCGCAAATCGAGGATTTCGTCGCCGGCGGACTGGCGTTGATCATCGAGGAGAGAGCGGGTTATCCCGTTGCCGGTGTGCGCAGAGTGGTGCTGTGCAGCGGCAAGGTCTATTTCGATCTGGTCAAGGCCCGGGACGCGCGCGGCATCGCTGACATCGCCATCCTCCGCATCGAACAGCTCTACCCGTTTCCACGCAGGACGCTGCAAAGTCTGCTGCAGAAATATATCGACGCCAGCGAACTGGTGTGGTGTCAGGAAGAGCCCCGCAATCAGGGTGCGTGGTACCAGATTCAGCACCATCTGCGCTTCAGCAAGCGCAGGACCATGGCGCTGGGGTACTCGGGCCGTGCACCCTCAGCCTCGCCCGCCGCCGGTAATGCCCGGCTGCACGCACTTCAGCAGCAGGATCTGGTGGAGCGCGCACTGTCGGCGGAGCCGGTGGACGATCCGGGTGAGCGGCTGGAGGATACCGACATCCACTAGACAGCCGGTATCGCAGCGCCTCATTGATTGCGCGCGCCATGCGCGCTCTCCGGCGCACGCTATTCGAAAGGATGCCGACGGCTTGGCTGGTCTATCACACCTTCGACGTCACTCTTCGTGCAGCGCGACAACAGTGGCCTGTACTCCTCGCCACGCCACCTGCTGATCGCTGCAGGCCAGTCCGGGCAACGCTGCCGTTTTCCTGCTCCGATAGGCGCATGCGGAGAACAGATCACTCACCTGTTCAACGGCGCAGTCAGGTGGCTTGCTTGTGACGCCGGGCAAAAACCAGACCCGCGAGGCCGAGGCTGCTGAACAGGACGAACACGCTGGGTTCCGGGACAGCCTGAGGCACCTGGGAAACGCTCCCTGCCAGCCCCGAACCCGGGGGCTGGGCCGAACCGCCCCTGTTCACCCCGGAACTGCCTCCCGAGACGTCGGTGCTGTAGCCGGCTCCGACCGAGTTGAGCGTGCCGGCTAGCTTGATGCGACCGCCGCCGCCGCCGCCGCCGGAAGCGGACAGACCGCCGGTCTGGGCACCGCCATTCGCACCGGTGGCGCTGAGGGTTCCATCGAGGGTCAGGATACCGCTGAGCAGGATGCCGCCGCCGGAACCGCCGCCGCCGCCGCCGGAGTAGGTGTCGCCGTTGGCGCCATTCAGGCCGTCGGCAGTGATGCTGCCGTTGAGGACGAGATCGGCGAGCGCCGACAGTACCACCGCACCGCCGCCGGCGCCGCCCACGCCGCCGGTATACCCGCAGGCGCCGCCGCCACCGCCGCCGCCGGATCCCATCTGGACATTCGTTGTCAGCGCACTGCCGTAGCTGCTTCCACCCGCCGCGGTCGGCGAAGTAAACCAGTAACCGCCGTTGCCGCCGTTGCCGCCATAGCCGCCGCCGGCGCCGCCGCCGCCGTGGACGCAGGGGCCTTGTCCGCCGCCGCCTCCCCCTCCGGGGCCGGATCCGGCGCCGCCGGCGCTCGGCACAACATTCCCGCCTGTCCCACCGGCGAACCCGGCGCCGTCTGCGTTCAGGATTCCGTCGATGACGATGGTATTCGCCGATATCGACAGCGCGACGCCGGGCATCACGTACACTGTTGTGCCCGCGTTTATGGTGAAGGTGCCGACATTGATGAACGCACCGCTCAGCACGTCCCCATCCCCGGGCGTGAGGTTCCCGCCGCTCAGGTCGGAGCCGTTGATAACTACGGCGTTGGCCGCAGTCGTCGCCAGCATCAGACCGCCCAACGCGGCGATTCGTAAATGCGCCTTAACTGCTTTACCGACCCGGATACCGCGAAAACGATTTTTTCCACTTTCCATATGCTTCCCCAAATAAATAGAGATGTGTTTTCAGTCAGGTAGAGCGCTCCTTGATACGAGCGGATAGCTGGTTGGTGTCGCCGGCGTCCCGCCCGCGATGTGATGGGTACGTCCGGATGCGACCTGGGAGTCTATTTTTATATACCAATCTAAGTTATTTATAGCAAATAGTGTGCCGCGTAGTAAGTTCTCTATTGAAAACAACCCACTGACGATTCTATCGAGACGGTGCGTCAGTCGGACTGTAAAATTTTCTGACATTTCACCCGCTCCAGCCCGGCACAGTCACGGGCCGATGCGTTGCACGGGAACGGTGAAAGATGCGGGCCGGTGCCGTTATTGCACCGCATCACCGGCGGAAGGCGCAACGGGCGCAGCGGCAACAACCACCCGGCCCGGGCCTCTACGGCCGCGGCGAAGGTCCGCCATGCACTGACGCGCTCTGCAGCATTGCGACTTGCACTTGGTTCCGGCCGGCCGGTGGGTATAATTGCAGGAAAATAACAGGTCGGCACTACCGCCCACGGTATCCGCCCGCACGAACCGAACCGCCAGGGGGAGATATGCAACCAGTCGATGAAACTGCGGCGCCGGCGCGCCCGGACAATCTGATGGACACACTGATCCGGCTGGGGGTGCTGATCCTGCTGCTGGTGGTCTGCGTGCAGGTGTTTGCGCCGTTCTCCACGCTGATGCTGTGGGCACTGATCCTCGCCGTGGCGCTCTATCCGCTGCACCTGAAGATCGTGGGCTATCTTGGCGGCCGTCAGGGCCGGGCCGCGACCGTGATGGTGCTGGCCGGGCTGCTGGTGATTGGTGCGCCGACCGTTATGCTGGGCGGTACGCTCGTGGACCAGCTGCAGGATCTCCACGCCAGGCTGCAGGGGGAGGGTTTCGAACTGCCGCCGCCCGACCCGGCCGTGGCCGAGTGGCCGCTGGTCGGAGAACGCGTGTATGCGGCGTGGAGCAGCGCAGCCAGCGACCTGCCGGCGATGCTGGAGAAGTTCCGCCCGCAGCTGGCGCAGTTTTCCAAGACGCTGGTAGCGAGCGTAGCGAACACCGCGGCAGGCATACTGGTGTTTCTCGTGTCGCTGATCATCGCGGGCATCATGCTCGCATACGCCGAATCCGGCAGCCGCGCCATGCTGCGCATCATCAATCGCCTGACCGGGCCGGTGCGCGGCATGCGGGTGCACGCACTGGCCACGGCCACAATCCGCTCGGTGGCCAGTGGCGTGATCGGCGTGGCGTTCATCCAGGCCATCCTGATCGGCATCGGGTTGGTGTGGGCCGGGATACCGGCGGCCGGCATACTCACCGGCGTCGTACTGCTGCTCGGCATCGCACAGCTGCCCGCTCTGTTGGTTACGCTGCCGGCAATTGGCTACATCTGGTGGTCCAGTGATGCCACCACGCCGAACGTGCTGTTCACCGTCTACCTGCTGGCGGCCGGGACGGCCGACGGTTTCCTGAAGCCGATGCTGCTCGGGCGCGGCGTCGAAGCGCCGATGCCGGTGATCCTGCTGGGCGCACTCGGCGGCATGGTGTCAGGCGGTTTCATCGGCCTGTTCATCGGCGCGGTGTTGCTGGCGGTGGGTTACCAGCTGTTCATGGAGTGGGTCAGCCAGGGCGACAGTGCGCTCGATGCGCACCTGCAGGCGATCGCCTCCCCGGCAGCGACGGAAGCGCAGCCAGAGTGAAGCCCGGCCAACGGCTATTGCGTCGTCTGCTCCCGCTGGCCGGTGCGCTTGCGGTGAGCGCGTGCACCGTGCTGGGTCCCGATTACCGTGAGCCCGAGTTGCCCTGGCTGGCAGCGTGGCAGAGCGATCTCTACGGGCAGGTGGCGGCGCCGGACGACCCGGCGCACGCCGACCTGCGTTTCTGGTGGCGTGTGTTCGATGACCCGGCGCTCGATGCCCTCATCGAGGCGGCTCGACATGAGAACCCGACGCTGCGCATTGCCGGGTTGCGCATCCTGGAGAGCCGCGCGGTGCTGGGCGGTGCCGATGCGGCCCGTTACCCGCAACTGCAACAGGCGACCGGCGCCGTCGACTATGTGAACACCGGCACCAGCGGCGGCAGCCTGCCGGATGGCGATCAGGAGCTGGTCAGTTACCAGGCCGGCTTCAATTTGGCCTGGGAGCTGGATTTCTGGGGGCGCTTCCGGCGCGCGATAGAATCGGCGGACGCCGCGTTTCTCGGCTCGATCGCGAACCAGCGGAACGGACAGGTGCTGCTCGCCGCGCAGGTCGCGGACCTTTATTACGCCTACCGGACCACGCAGTTGCGCATCGCCATCGCACGCAGCAATGCGGAGATCCAGCAGCGCAGCTACGAAATCACCCAGCGTATCTACGAAAGCGGCCAGGACTCGGAACTGGACAAACAGCAGGCGCGCACCCAGTACCTGGCCACGCTCGCCAAGATACCGGCACTGCAGATCACCGGCACCGGTTTACGCAATGCGCTGTGTGCGCTGCTCGGACGGCCACCCGGGGAGTTGCCGGAGATCGCCGGCCGGCCGGCGCCCGGGGCACTGCCGCGCGTGGAGCGTGTGCTGCTCCGGGAGATACCCGCCAGCCTGCTGCTGCGCCGGCCCGACGTGCGTGCCGCGGCCCGGCAGGTCGCGGCCCAGTCCGCGCAGATCGGCGTGGCCGAGGCCGATTTCTACCCGTCGATCGCGCTGTTCGGCACGCTGGGCTGGTCGGCCAGCTCGCTCGCCGGCACTCCCGACACCACGACGCTGGGGATCGGGCCGCACCTGAGCTGGAACATTTTCGACCACGGTCTGATCGCCAGCAACGTGCGCGTGCAGGATGCGCGCCTGCAGCAGCTGATCGAGAGCTACCGCAACACGGCGCTGCAGGCCGCGCGCGAGATCGACGACGCCGCGGTCAGCATCGTCAAGACCGCCGAACAGGCCGGCATTCTCGACGAATCGGTGCAGGCCTCGGAGCGCGCGCTCGAAATCGCCAACAAACGCTACCAGGAGGGCTATGCCGATTTCCAGCGCGTGCTCGACGCGCAGCGCGCCCTGTTTGCGCAATCGGAGAGCCGGCTTGTCAACCAGGGCAATCACGTGAGCGCCGTCATTGCGCTGTACAAGGCGCTGGGCGGCGGCTGGCTGCCCGCCACCATCGATGACGTGGTGCAGCAGGATACGCGCGACAGCATGCGGCAGCGCGCCGACTGGGGCGGGCTGCTGGACGCGCCGTTGCCGGAAGAGGGGGCGGCCGGAGAGCCTAAACAGACGGGATCAACGCGATGAGCGAGACACAGGCAACGGACGAACCGATTCAGACAACGGACGAAACGACACAGACGGCAGGCGATGGGCAACGCTCTGACGCAGGTGCGGGAGAGGCCGCCGCAGGCGTCAAAAAAGGCACCCGCATCATCATCGCTGTGATCGTGCTGAGCCTGGTCTGGTACCTGCTGGCCGATCGCTTCACGCCCTACACCTCGCAGGCGCGTGTGCAGGGCTACGTGGTGGGAGTGGCCCCGAAGGTCGCCGGTGTGGTGACCGACGTGTGGGTGAGCAACAACCAGGAGGTGGATGCCGGCCAGCCGCTGTTTCAGGTCGACCGCGCGCAGTACGAGATCGCGCTGAAACGCGCACAGTCGGACCTGGAGAACGCCGGTCGCCAGGTGGAGGCGGGCAATGCCGCGGTGCAGACCGCGCAGGCCAATCTGCGCGCCGCGCAGGCCAACGAACTGAAGGCGCGTCAGGACGCCGCCCGCACGGAGCGCCTCTATCGCGAAGATCCCGGCACCATTTCGGTCCGCCGGCTTGAGCTGTCGCAGGCGTCGCTGGCGCAGGCCACGGCCAGCGTGGATGCGGCACGGGCCGAGATCCGCCGCGCCATCGAGCAGATGGGGGGCAGCGGCGAGGACAACACGCTGCTGAAAACCGCGCTGAGTGCGGTCGAGAAGGCCGAACTCGATCTGGCCAATACCACGGTCAGGGCCGGGACGCGCGGGATCATCACCGACCTGCGCGCCGAGGTCGGGCAGTTCGCCGGCACCGGCAGCCCGGTGATGACGCTTGTCGCGATCGAAGACGTGTGGATTTCCGCGGAATTCACCGAGAATAACCTCGGGCACCTGCATCCCGGCACGGCGGTGGAAATCATCTTCGATGCACTGCCGGGCGAGGTGTTCAACGGGACCGTGCGCAGTATCGGCCTGGGCGTCAGCGCCGGCCAGGCGCCGCCACCGGGCAGTCTGCCGACGATCCAGAACAGCCGCGACTGGCTGCGCCCGTCGCAGCGCTTCCCGGTGATCATCGGCTTCGATCCGGTCGCCGGCGGCGAGCTGCGCCGCAACCTGCGCGTCGGCGGGCAGGCCGCGGTCATGGCCTACAGCGACGGCCACGCCGTGCTCGGTCAGATCGGCAGAGTGTATCTTCGCCTGCTGAGCTGGCTCTCCTATGCCTACTGAAGATGGCGGCATGCCGGTCCAGGCGCGGCGGGTGTTCCGCCTCGCCCTGACCATGGCGCTGGCGCTGCTGTGCGCCTATGCGCTGGCCATGCCGCTGCCGTTCCTGGCGCCGCTGTTCGCTCTGATGCTGTGCGCGACGCCGGGACCGCCGCTCGGGCTGAAGCAACTGACCGGTCTGTTGCTGGTGATTGCGCTGACGCTGGGCAGCGGACTGTTGCTCATCCCGCTGCTGCTGAAGTACCCGGCAACCGGAATGCTGGTGGTCGCGGTGGGTCTGTTTTTCAGTTTCTTCCTCACGGTGAATCGCGGCAAGGGTCTGGTCGGACTGTTTCTGGCGGTCGGACTGACCATGATTTCCGCCGCCGGTACGGTCAGTTTCGTGCTCGCCAGCAGCGTCATCAAGGCGCTGGGAGTTGCCATCGTGGTGGCGGTGCTGTGCCACTGGGTGGCATACACCTGGTTTCCGGAGCAGTCCGCGCCGGCCGCCAAGGCCGCTGCCAAAGCGCCCGCCGGGCAGCGATCGCTGTGGATCGCCGTGCGCGCCACCCTGATCGTCTGGCCGGTCTATTTCTTCGTACTCACCAATCCGTTTGCCTACATGCCGCTGCTGATGAAGTCGGTACAGCTGGGGCAGTTGGAATCGCTATCCGATACGCGTCACGCGGCGCGCGAACTGCTCGGCTCGACACTGCTGGCCGGCTGTCTCGCCGTGCTGTTCTGGCTGCTGCTCAAGCTGGCGCCCAGCCTGTGGCTGTTCTTTTGGCTGATGCTGGCTTTCGGTATGTTCATTGCCGCCCGGCTGTACGCCGTGCACGCCACAGGTTATCCGGCCTCGTTCTGGCAGAATACCGGCGTGACGCTGCTGATCCTGCTTGGTCCGGCGGTGGAGGACAGCAGCAACGGCAACGATGTCTACATGGCTTTTGCTATCCGCATGGCACTGTTTATCGCAATCACATTGTACGCGCTGTTCGCGATGCACCTGCTGGAGCAGTGGCGCCGGCGGCGCCTGGCACGCCGGCAGGCAGCAACGCCTCAGGGGGAGTTGTCCACATGTTGATGAATCTGCTGCTTGGGCTGGGCACCATGGTATTGTGCCTTCTGTTACAGACGATGCTGGTCATCGCGGCGTTCAACTACTACAACCGGCATGCGGACCAGGTCAACGATCCCTCGTTCCGCTCCAGCGTGCGCGTGGTCGGCGGTGTGATGATCCTGCTGGTGCTCGGCAACCTGGCGCAGGTGGCGTTCTGGGCGCTGCTGTTTCAGTGGCTGGGCGAGTTCGGGAACTTCAGCGATGCCTTCTATCACTCCGGCGTCAACTTTTCCACGCTCGGCTACGGTGATTTCGTGATGTCGGAGCAGCACCGGCTGCTGGGGCCGCTGGAATCCATCAACGGCGTACTGATGATCGGCGTGACTTCGGCCGCGCTGATGACGGCGTTTCAGGACGCCATGCGCAAAACCCTGAGCGCGCGCCGGGAGTAGCAGTGTCGGATGCTGCGATGCGCGCAGCCGTCCGGCTTGCGGCCGGATAGCATTAATACGATCCCCATATCGTGAAAATGGCGATCGTCGGCGCCGCCCGGTGGGAGGATCTGGCGCTGATCTTCGTGGGCAAGGGACTGCGCAAATTTCCGATCGAATATTTCGAGTCCGGTGCGCTGGACAGGGCGCGTGCCTGGCTGCTGGCTCCCTGACAGCATGCCTGAGGCGGGGCGCATATGCCGTCCGGCATCACCCCTGTCGGGATTCCTCGCGCCTGCCGACTGCTATGGGCGGGGGATTCTTCAAGGTCTGGTACACCACGCAGTAACGTTCCGTCAGACGCATCAGCGTGGCTAATTGGTCTTCCGATGCGTCCGTATCCAGCATGATTTGCAGGCGTATGTTCTGGAATCCAACTGGCACCTCTTTGGAAATTCCAAGGGTTCCACGAAAGTCGAGGTCTCCCTCAGCTTTCAGTACAGCCTCGCGCAGCGCAATGCCCAAGGACGTCGCCACTGCATTGAGGGTGACGCCCGCACATGCGACCAACGCCTCAAGCAGCATATCCCCGGAGCAGGCCTGCAGGCCCGTTCCGCCGGTGGCCGGGTGCAGGCCCGCCATGACGAGACCTTTCCCCGATTCGATTTTGCAGCTGACGCCGTCGCCTGCGCGACCCTGTGCGCAAAGCGTTATCAGCGCCGCCTCCGGCGTCTCCTGGTAGCGCTCCTTGAGTGGAGCCTGCACTGCGCGTAGTTCATCCGCCTTCATCCGGCATTCTCCCGTGTTGTTGTCATGCCCGGCGCCCCAAATGCCGCGCCGGCGCAGCTGATCCTATCGCACCCCAGAACAGTTGACATCCGGGATACCGTCATCGCCGATGCCTGGTCTGGTGTTCTGTAACCCAATCCTAAAGATGCACAGCAAGTATCCGCACTGACGTATTGCCAAGAACTTTTGTCTGATGTCCTTTTCCCGATGTATCCTCCAACAGAACAATATCGCCGGCCTTTATTATTCTTTTCTCTCCATCGCCGGTTTCAAATTCACATTCACCGGACAGCAATGCAAGCCATTGCCTCACCGGAGTCGGATGCCACTTCCCATACCAGCCAACAGGCAGATCCAGAAACAGATACCTGTTTGCGTTTTCCACGCTCGAGGTATATAGATTCGATGCCGGAGGAGCATAATCGGTTGAGTTGAGGCTTACCCCGACGGCTTCGAAATGTGAGCAGTCGTTTTCATCGGTGAATATTCGGAGATACTCAAATTGGTTCATCACGGACCCTCAATTGATTACCCACAACGACGGGGAACGGGAAGCGGCGCTTTTTGCCGTTCGGGTGCATCCGCCCGGTTATAACCCCACATCCTTCGCCTCCAGCGCCATGAACTCCCGCCACACCCGATCCGGTTGCCACCCGGCTATGATGACTTTCCCCGCTTCGTTGGAACTCATCCCGTGGACCAGTCTGAAATACTGGTACAAAAACGCCGAGACCCTTTTATTGACAACGCAGTGTACCCAGCATTTTTTTCCCTCAAACGCTCTCATAAGAGCGAAGAATGACCTCAGGTGCCCGGCTGTGGGCGCATCGAAAGGGACCGGAAGATGTACGTAAACCATCTTTCGCGCAGTAACGATGTATCCCTCCTCCGGTATGGCGTTCTCCGAGTTTGGCATGGCCAAATTGATCACCACTTCAAAACCGGCTTCCGCGATCGCCTTAAACTGCATTTCGTCCGGCTGCCCGGAAGATGCCAGGGTTTCAGATACAGCCTTGTAGTTTGAGGTCTCTTTGATGCTCATGGGTTACTGAGACGACGTTGCGCTAACCGGCGCGGAGCAGCAACGCTGGGGAGCAACTTATTGAGCGATGGCGGAGGATGTTGAGCACCAGCTTAGCCGTCACTCGATTTTTGCCACTCTTCAACTACATCTCTGGCAGCCCTGAAAGCCTCTACTGCCGCCGGAAAACCGCAGTAAGCGGAAGAGTGAAGCAAAACCTCCTGGATCTGCTGTACGGAACAACCGTTGCGAAGCGCACCCAACACATGAGTTTTCAGCTCAGTCGATGCCCTAAGCGCCACCAGCATTGAGATGGTCACCAGACTTCTGGTGCATTTATCCAGACCGTCCCTTGACCAAACCGATCCCCAGCAGTTTTCCGTTACCATATGCTGCAGCGGCAGCGTGAACTCAGTTGCATTTTTCAGTGAATTGTCCACATGCGGATCACCCAGGACCTCACGCCTTGTTTTCATCCCCTTTTCGTAAGCTGAATCATTCATGTTTTTTCACTTGTTCTGGCTGAAGTTGTAATCACCAGCGCGGAGCAGCGGCGCCCCGGCGCGTGTGAATGAACGAAGCGTACGCCTCGATCGCCTGACAGGGCGCACTTCGATCATGCTTTATAAATGATCTCGATCTGAATTTGTATACTGGCTTAAAAATAAAGCATCAAAAGTCATTTTTCTGAGCGGCTGCCTGTTCAGCCGCGGCTTTGCGAGCGGCTTCCTCCAGGGTAGCAGGCTGCGCCCAAATCAGCCGCGCGATTTTTTGCGTTGGCTGCATTT